>PHCS01000054.1 GCA_002840845.1 Betaproteobacteria bacterium HGW-Betaproteobacteria-14 | reverse complement strand
TCCCAATAGTTCTCGAATAGCGGCAATTTCCGCCGCCTAATCCCCGCCTCGATACGACACGGGCGGCAGTAATCTGCCGCCATGCGAAATATTTTCCACCTGTCGCTTGCCGCCCTGCCCGTCCCGGCCATTGCCCAGTCGGCGCCCCTGCCGGACGCGGGCACCAGCCTGCTTCAGGTGGCGATGGGCCTGGGCGTGGTGATCGCCGCACTGGTCGGCGGTTTATGGCTGCTCAAGCGCATATCCGCCGCGCATGGCGCCCTAGCCGGATCGTTGCGCGTGATCGCAGGCGCCTCGGTGGGGCCGCGCGAGCGCGTGGTGATTGTCGAGGTGGAGGACACCTGGCTGGTGGTCGGCGTCGCGCCGGGACGGGTCAATGCCTTGCACCAGATGCCGAAAGGCAGGCTGGCGGCAACGCCAGACGCCCCTGCCGGCAAGAATTTCGGCGCATGGCTGAAGTTAATGAAGGAGCGCCGCAATGCCTAGCCGCCGCCTGTTCGCACTGGCTCTCCTGTTGCTGCCCCTGTCGTCCCTGGCGCAGGGGCTGCCGGCACTGACCAGTACGCCGGCGGCGGGCGGCGGCCAGACGTATACCCTGTCCGTGCAGACGCTGCTGTTCCTCACGGCGCTGACCTTCCTGCCGGCGGTCGTGCTCATGACGACGGCCTTCACGCGGATCATCATCGTCCTCTCGCTGCTGCGCCATGCGCTCGGCACGCAGACCTCGCCGCCCAACCAGGTGATGGTCGGGCTGGCGCTCTTTCTCACCTTCTTCGTCATGGCACCGGTGGCGGACAAGATCTACAGCGAGGCCTACCTGCCGATGGCGGAAAACAAGATCGGCTTCAACGAGGCGCTCGAGCGCGGCGCAGGGCCGCTGAAAGCCTTCATGCTCAGGCAGACGCGCACGGCCGATCTGAGCCTGTTCTCGCGCATCGGCAACGCACCCAGGGTCGACAAGCCGGAGGACCTGCCCCTGCGCGTCCTCATTCCGGCCTTCGTCACGTCGGAACTGAAGACCGCCTTCCAGATCGGCTTCATCGTCTTCATCCCTTTCCTCATCATCGACATGGTGGTGGCGAGCGTGCTGATGTCGATGGGCATGATGATGATGTCGCCGGTGATCGTCTCCCTGCCGTTCAAGATCATGCTGTTCGTGCTGGTCGACGGCTGGAACCTGGTGATCGGTTCGCTGGTGCAGAGCTTCGGATAGGCCGGGCTTCAGCCCGACATTTTCCGCTGCCGGCCTGATGTCCGGCCAATATTGAAAGAGGCAAGTCAATGACCCCATCCACCGTCATCGAAATCGGCCGCGTTGCCGTCGAGGTCACGCTGCTGATCGCCACGCCGATGTTCCTCGCCGCCCTCGTCACCGGCCTGGTGGTCAGCATCTTCCAGGCGGCGACGCAGATCAACGAAATGACCCTCACCTTCGTGCCGAAGATGATCGCCATGTTCATCACCCTGGTGCTGGCCGGGCCCTGGATGCTGACGCTGATGATCGATTACATGCGGCGGCTGTTCGAGGCGATCCCCGGGATGATCGGCTAATCCGCAATGATCAGTGTCACCGACGCGCAACTCGACGCCTGGCTGGCCGCCTTCCTCTTCCCGCTGGCGCGAATCCTCGGCCTCATCGCCGCATCGCCGGTGTTCAACAACGCCGCGTTGTCGGCCCGCATCAAGCTGGCGATCGGGCTGGCCATCACCTTCGCCCTGGCGCCCGCCCTGCCGGCGTTCCCGCAGGTGGCGCCGGCATCCTGGGCCGGGCTGGCCATCCTGGTCCAGCAGGGGCTGATCGGCATTGCGCTCGGCTTCACCATGCGCCTGTTTTTCGCCGGCATCGATCTGGCCGGCGAACTGATCGGACTGCAGATGGGCCTTGGCTTCGCCGTCTTCTATGACCCGCAGAACGCCGCCCAGCTTCCCATCGTGGCCGAATTTGTGGGCCTGCTGGCGCTGCTGATTTTCCTCGCCCTGGGCGGGCACCTGATGATGCTGTCGCTGCTGGCAGAAAGCTTTATCGTGCTGCCGGTCGGCGCCAGCTCTTTCCATGTGGCAGGCTGGGAAACCCTGCTGCGCCTGGGCGCGACGATCTTCTCGATCGGCGTGCTGATGGCCCTGCCGCTCATCAGCGCCCTGCTGATCGCCAACGTCGCACTCGGCGTGCTCACCAAGGTGGCGCCGCAGCTCAACCTCTTCGCCGTGGGTTTCCCCCTGACGCTGATGGCCGGGTTCATCATGCTGGCACTGACGTTGCCCTACTTCGCGCCCGCGCTGGAGCGCCTGTTCGGGGATGGCTACGGCGCAGCCATTGCGGTCATGCGCGCCGCCTCGGGCATGTGAGGCCGCAGCCCGGCCGGCGGATGCGGGCTACTTGCGGGAGATCCGGATCATGCCTTCGGCAAAGCGCACCGCGCCCAATGTTTCCGACTCGATGCCTTCTGAATAACTCAGGATGTCATAGCGGGCGAACCCGCCTTCCCGCGTGATCTGCTCGGCATTGCGCCGGAAAACCCGGCCCGCCTCGCCGTCGCCGCCGGTGCTGCGAAAGCGCTTGGCGCGCATGGCGATGCTGAAGGTGTCGTCGGAGATGCGGCGCATCTCCCCCTCCCAGTTGGGCGACAGCGGGTCCACGAAATAATAGATCGCCGCACCGATCAGCAGGTTTTCCAGAGACAGGCTGATATTCGGCGTCAGGCGCAGGCTGGCATTGGGCAGGAGGGGGCTTGCGGGCAGATTGTATTTGGGGTTGCCGCTGGCATCGATGCTGCGCGAAACCAGGCCGGTGTCGGTGGCGGTGCCCGCTTGCTCGGCCATGTGGTAGCAGCCGCCGCCCAGCGCGGCGGCGGCGCACAAAGTCAGTCGCCGCAGGACGGCGCCCGCTCCCGCGCGAATCGTGCTGCGGCGCTCAGACATAGTTGAACAGCGACAAGCCGGTCACCCGGAGGAAGGATTTCTGCGCCGCCTCGAGGTAGCCCTGCTCCTGGGTCAGGCGCGAGATCGCCTCGGCATAGTCCACGTCGCGCAGCCGGGAGAGGGTCTGCGCATAGTTCAGGTCGAGGTCCTCGCCTGCGTTGGCGAGCGCATCGATCTCATTCAGGCGCGCGCCGACGCCGGCACGCACGCGCAGCACATTCTCCTGCGCCTGGTCGAGATTCGTCAGGGCCGAACCGATGTGGTTGGCCAGCACGGATTTGCCACCGACGACGCTAGTCGACGCCTCCAGTGCGCCGATCAGATCGGACAACGTGTCGAAGAGGCTCTGGCTGCTGCTGGCGTCGATGTCGAAACTGTCGCCGTCGGCCGGATTGCCGGACACGACGAACTGGGCGCCGTAGTCGAAGGCCGGTTCCGCCCCCTGGCTTTTCAGGGCGATGGCCTGGTCCGGGACGAACACGCGCGGATGGGGCGCGGCCGCCGGGGCGGCGCCGGTGAGCAGGGAGTTGCCGCTGACGTTGTCGATGATGTCGTAGGTCGTCACCGGCGGCTCGGCGCCATCCACCGCAAAGACGACGCTGAAGTCCCGGTTGTTGCCGGCGGCATTCCACAGCGCCGGGTCCGTCACCGCGCCGGCATCGATGACGCCGCTGCCGGCATTGCCCGCGCCGACAGAAGCGGCAAACATGCCGTTGCCGTTGCGGATGCGCATGAAGACATCGTTGCCCGAATCGCTCACGGCGACCTGGCGCGAGGCCGACACCTGCAGCAGGCGCTGTCCGTCGTCCCCGGCGTAGGCGACCCCTGCCGCCACGGAGCCCGAAAAGGGGACGGTATTGCCCATGTAGCCCGAAAACAGGTGCTGACCGTTGCCGTCTGTGGCGTTGGCCAGGCCGAGCAGTTCGTCGAAGCGCTTGCGCAACTCACCCGCGATGCTGCGCCGGTCGCTGTCGCTGAGCGCGCCGCCCCCGCCCTGCACGGCCAGCGTGCGCGCGCTGCGGATCAGTTCGCCGACGCTGTTCAGGCTCGACTCGACAAGGCCAAGGCTCTCGCCGGCCGCCTTCTGGTTGGTCAGATAGAGTGCGTTGGTGTTCTGCGCCTGCTCGACTTCGAGGGCGCGCGCCGAGGCGACGGGGTCGTCCGCTGCGGTCAGCATGCGGCGGCCGCTGGCCACCTGCTGCTGCGTATGCAGCAGCGCGCTCGTCTGCTTCTGGATCGATGCCAGTCCGGCATCGAAAATCATGCTGCTGGATACGCGCATTTCCGCCTCCGTTATCTGCCCATGCTGAGCAGGGTGTCGAACAGCTTGCTGGCGATCTCGATCATCTTGCCGGACGCCTGGTAGGCCTGCTGGTAGCGCAGCAGGTTGGCCGCCTCCTCGTCGAGATTCACCCCGGACAGGGCCTGCTGCGCCTCGTTGGCCTGCTTGAGGATGTTTTCCTGGGCGGTCGCCGTCACCTGGACCTCGCGCGCCTTGTTGCCGACGTCGCTGACGATCTGCGCGTAGGCCGACTGGTAGCTGGCGCTGCCGCCGGCCAGCGCCTTGGCCGTCTGCAGTCCTGCCAGCAGAAGCGCGTTGCGGTTGTCGGACACGCCTGCGCTGTTGGCCGATACTGTGAACACGTCGCCCGCCACCGGGGTGCCGCTGATCTGGATGGTCCAGCCGTTGTAGGTGATGCTGCCGCCTGCAGTGTAGGCGACATTTGCCGGGTTGCCGGTGCCGACGCCATTGACATCGAAGGTCGTCGGCGGGTTGTCGAAGGTGATGGTCACCGTCTGCGCCAGGTTGGCGTTGACCGGCGGCGGTCCGTTCACGCTGCCGGCGCTGATGGCGCCGGTGCCGGTGTTGCTGGTGCTGGCCGAGCTGCGGATCGGTGCTGCGGCGGCGATGCTGCGCGCGTCGGTCAGCGCCACCGCGATGTTGCCTGCAGCCGTGCGCGTCGGCTGTATGAGGAAGCTGTCGCCGGCGTTGGCCGCGCCGGCGCCCAAACTGATGGCGAGGCCGTCGACGGTCTGCGGCAACGCCGAGGCGGCGAACAGCGTCGCGTTGTCCGAGAGGCGCACCAGCGTGTAGTTGCCGCCGCCGTCTGCGGTCAGCCGGTAGTCGCTGGCGGTCAGGCTGTTCGCGCTGACGACCGCCGCACCGATGACTGCGGTGCCGCCGTTGAGCGGACTTGTGGGATACAGTACCTGCGGTGTCGGCGCAGTAAAGAAATCGCCGCCGAGGGCGCCGGTCAGATCCTGGCCGAGCCGGTGCTGGGCGTTGAACGTCTCGGCGAGACCGATGGCGATGCGCCCCAGCGCGTTCTGCGCCGTATCCAGGCTCTCTCTTCTGAAGGCCAGCAGCCCGCCCAGGGTGCCGCCGGTCACCATCGCTTCCGGCAGTGCGGCGGTGCCGCCGCCGGGCAGGCGGACGCCGACCGTCATGCGCGAGGCATCCTCGCCCGACTGCAGCGTCGTCAGGCCGAAGGCGCTTGTACCGATGACCAGGGCCTGGCCATTGCCGACGAATATGTTCTGGCTGCCGTCCGAATCGGTGACGGCGGTCACGCGCACCTGCTGGTTCAGTTCGGCGATCAGATTGTCGCGCTGGTCGAGCAGGTCGTTGGCCGGCTGGCCCGGCCCGGCGGCCTGGGCCAGGGTGATGCGCTGGTTCAGCTCGGCGATCTGCGTGGCGTAGGAATTGATATCGGTAATGGTGCCGGCAAGCTGCGTGTCGACCCCGTCGCGGATTTCCTCAAGGCGGCCGTCCAGGCTCTGGAAGCGTCCGGCCAGCGCCTGGGCCGTGGAGAGCATGGACTGCCGCGCCGGGATGGAGGCCGGGTTGGCGGCGACCTCATGTACGCCGCGGAAGAATTCATTCAAGGCCGAGGACAGGCCGCTGCTCGAATCGGCCAGCATGTTGTCGATCTGGCGGATCTGGTCGGCATAGGCATTGAGTTCCGACAGGCGCGTCTGGGCGCTGAGCGTCTGGGCGGCGAGGAACTGGTTGTAGATGCGCTTGACGGTGACGACGCTGGTGCCCTGGCCGAGAAAGCCGGCGCCGGTGAACTGCGGCGTATTGGTGCTCTGCACCGTCTGCTGCCGGTTGAAGCCTGGCGTCGTGGCGTTGCTGATGTTGTGGCCGGTGGTGAGCAGCCCGGCCTGGGCCGCCGACAGTCCGGTTACGCCGATATTGAATATGCTTGTGCCCATGATTTCGTCCGTTCAAAGCGTTAACGGCGATAACCGGAGGATCTGAATGCCTTATCCGGTCAATCCGTTGCGCAGCGCCGCACCGCCGATGATGCGTTCCAGCTTCGCCGCGTACATCGGGTCGGTGGCATAGCCGGCCCGCTGCAGACTGCGCGCAAATCCCGCCGCATCCTGCTGGTTCAACACCTCCGCATAACGCGGATTGGAAGCCAGCAGATTGGCGTAATCCCGAAAAGCTTCCGCGTAGGAGGCGTAGGCGCGGAAGCGCTCCACGCTCTTCTGCGCCACGCCATTCACGTATTCCGTGGTGGTCGCCTCGGCGACCGCGCCCGGCCAGTTGCGGCCGGCCTTGATGCCGAACAGGTTGTGCGTCGGTGCGCCGTCGGAGAAGCGCAGCTCCGATCGTCCCCAGCCGGTTTCCAGGGCCGCCTGGGCAATCATGAAATGCGCCGGAATGCCGGTGGATTGGCTTGCCTCGTCGGCATGCGCCCACAGGCGATTGACGAACTCCCGCGCCGGGGCCGGCACGGCTGCATCGGCTGCCGGCGCTACCGCTGCGGACGCTGGAGCAGCCGGCATTGCTGGCGGCTGCGGCATCTGCGGCGGCGGCGAAGGCTGCAGACGGAACGACGGCGGCGATGCAGCTGCGTTTGCCGGCACGTCCGCAACCGGCGGCAGGCCGCGCGCCAGCTGCTGCTCGATGAGGGCTGCCAGCCCGGTGCTGCCCTTGGCGGACAGCGTTTGCGCCATCTGCTGGTCGAGCAACGACTGGTAGAGACGCGACTGCTCGCTGTCGAAGATGCCTTCCTTCGGCGAGGCGTCGCGCATGGCCTTCAGCACCATCTGCAGGAACACCGCCTCGAACTGCTGCGCGGCGCTTTTCAGCGCGGCGCGCGGATCGTCCTTGGCCAAACGCCGGGTCTGATCCAGGCCGTTGACATCGAGGGCGAGCTGGTTGGCGATGCTGGCCGAGGTCATGGCGGCGCGCTCAGATAATCTCAAGCTCGGCGCGCAACGCGCCGGCGGCCTTCATGGCCTGCAGGATGGCAATGAGATCGAGCGGGCTGGCGCCGATGGCATTGAGCGCCTTCACCACTTCGGACAGCGAGACGCCGGCCTTCAGGGTCAGCAGACTGCCCGCCTGCTGCGCCACCTGGATGTCGGCGCGCTCAGTTACGACAGTCTGCCCGCCCGAGAGCGGCGCCGGCTGGCTCACCTGCTGCTCAGAGGAGACCGTCACCGACAGCCCGCCATGCGCCACGGCGCAGGTGTCGATGGCCACCGCCTGGTTCATCACCACCGAGCCGGTGCGGCCATTGACGATCACCTTGGCGGCCATTTGCTGCGGCTGGACCTCGATGTTCTCGATGCGCCCAAGAAAGGCGACGCGGATGTCCGGTTCAAGCGGCGCACGCAGGCGGATGCGCCGGCCGTCCTCGGCGTGAGCGGTGCCGACACCGACGCTGCGGTTGATCGCATCAGCAACGCGTTGCACAGTGCCGAAATCGGTGCTGTTCAGTTCGAGAAAGACAAACTCGCCCTCGCCCAGGGGCGTCGGCACGGTGCGCTCGACCGTCGCCCCGGCGGCGATGCGGCCGACGGAAAGATGGTTGATCTGCACCTTGGAGCCGCCCGCCGAGGCGCCGGCGCCGCTGACCAGCACGTTGCCCTGGGCAACGGCATAGATATTGCCGTCGGCGCCCTTCAGCGGCGTCATCAGCAGGGTGCCGCCGCGCAGGCTCTTGGCATTGCCCATCGAGGACACCGTCACGTCGATCTGCTGGCCGTTGCGCGCGAATGCCGGCAGCGACGAGGTGACCATGACCGCGGCGACATTCTTCAGCTGCAGCGAGGTGCCGGGCGGCAGGGTCACCCCCATGTTGGAGAGCATGTTGATGATGCTCTGCACGGTGAAGGGCGTCTGCGTGGTCTGGTCGCCGCTGCCGTCCAGCCCCACCACCAGGCCGTAGCCCAGCAGCTGGTTCTGCCGCACGCCCTGCACCGAAGTCAGGTCCTTGATGCGCTCGGCGCGGACCGGGCTCGCCAGCACAAGGCAAATCGCCAACAGAAGGCTTGCGAACTGCTTTCCCGGTTTCATGCTGTTCTCCTCACATCCTCTCCTCGCGCCGCGCTAAAACGGCATGAAGGTCAGGAAAAACCGCGCCAGCCATCCCATCACCTGAGCCGAATCGATGAAGCCGTTGGCCTTGTATTCGATGCGCGCGTCGGCTACCTGCGTCGACGTCACGGTGTTGGCGGCGGAGACATTGGCGGGATTGACCACGCCGGAGAAGCGGATGAATTCCTCGCCCTGGTTGATCGCCACCAGCTTCTCGCCGGAAACGAGCAGGTTGCCGTTGGGCAGGACCTCGATCACCGTGCAGGTGATGGTGCCGGTGAAGGTGTTGTTGGCGGCCGATTCGCCCTTGCCGGAGAATTTGCTGTCGTGGCTGGCCTCGACGTTCAGGCCCTGGAAGGACTTGCCCGGCACCTTGAACAGCGTGGGCACGCTGACCCCGATGTCCTGCGAACGCTCGGCGCCGGTATTGGACTTCTTCGCCGCCTGGGTTTTTTCGACGATGTTGATGACGAGGGTGTCGCCGACCATGCGCGCGCGCCGGTCCTCGAAGAGCGGGCGGGCGAAGCTGGCCTGGTAGATGGCGCCGTTGTTCGGCAGCATCTCGTTGCGCGCCGCAGGGCGCGCCGTCATCGGCTGGTGCACCGCCGTGGGCGGCGTGCTGGTGACGCAGCCGGCCAGCGATAGCGCCAACAGGACAATGACCGCGATGCGTTGCTTCATGAACTTTCCTTTCGTAGGTCGGGCTTCAGCCCGACTTCACCGCCGCTGTCGGCCTGAAGGCCGACCTACGGCAATCACAACTGCGTCAGGCGCGCCAGCATCTGGTCGGATGTCTGGATGGCGCGCGAATTGATCTCGTAGGCCCGCTGCGTCGTGATCATGTTCACCAGTTCCTCGACGACGTTCACATTCGACGTCTCGACATAGCCCTGGTTGAGCAGTCCGACGCCATTGGTGCCGGGCGTGTTCGGCGTGGCCGTGCCGCTCGAGGCCGTCTCCAGGAAAAGGTTCTGTCCCATGCTCTGCAGGCCGCCGACGTTCACGAAGTTCGCCAGCTGGATCTGGCCGACCTGCACCGGGGTGGCCGAACCGGATTGCAGCACCGTGATGACGCCGTCGGTGCCGACACTGATGCTCAGCGCGTTGGACGGGATCGTGATGGCCGGCGAGAGCGGATAGCCGTTGGAGGTGACGATCTGCCCCTGGCTGTCCTTCTGGAAGGCGCCGTCGCGCGTATAGCCGAGCGTGCCGTCGGGCAGCTGGATCTGGAAGAAGCCATCGCCCTGGATGGCGATATCCAGGCTGTTGCCGGTCTGGGTCAGGTTGCCCTGGGTAAAGTTGCGGTTGGTGGACACCGGCCGCACGCCGGTGCCGATCTGCAGGCCGGAGGGGATCTGCGTCTGCGCCGAGCTGGAGGCGCCCGGCTGGCGCAAGGTCTGGTAGAGCAGGTCCTCGAAAACCGCGCGCGCGCGTTTGTAGCCGTTGGTGGCGACGTTGGCGAGGTTGTTGGAAGTGACGTCCAGCTGGGTCTGCTGGGCGTCGAGGCCGGTCTTGGCGATCCAGAGTGAGCGAATCATTGCATTCTCCGATTATCGGGTGGCCAGCAGCTGGGCCGCGGCGCGGTCGTTCTGTTCGGCGGTGGAGAGCAGTTTGAGCTGCGTTTCGTACTGGCGCGCCAGCGAGATCATGGCGACCAGCTGGTCCACCACGTTGACATTGCTGCCCTCGAGGAATCCCGCCGCAACGGACACGTTCGGATCGACCGGCGCGGCAGAGCCGTCGCGCAGACGGAACAGGCCGTCGGCGCCGCGCACCAGATCGGCTTCCGGCGGATTGACCAGCTTGAACGTGCCGACCTGGGTGACGGTGTTCTGCGCCCCGCTGGAGGGCTTGAGCGAGATCATGCCGTCGGCGCCGACAGTGATCTCGTTGTCCGGCGGTATCGAGATCGGTCCGCCGTCGCCCTGCACCGGGATGCCGTTGCGCGTCTGCAGCACGCCGTTGACGTTGATCTCCAGGCTGCCGTTGCGCGTGTAGGCCTCCGTGCCGTCGGGCATCGCCAGCGCGAGCCAACCCTGCCCCTGCACGGCGACATCCAGCTGGCGGCCGGTCTGCGTAATCGGGCCCGGGCTGAAATCGCTGGCGACGCTGGCATCGACGGCGAAGGCGCGCGTCGGCATCGACTCGCTGACCACCGGCACCGCGCGCAGGCGGTGCTCTTCCGCGCGGAAACCGGTGGACACGGCGTTGGCGAGATTGTGCGCGACGGAGGCCTGGCGCCCGAACATATGCTTGGCGCCGCTCATGGCCGTGTAGATCAGCTTGTCCATCGCCACCCCCCTGGGTCCGCCGCGTCGCGCCTATCGTTCAACGCAGGTTGACCAGCGTCTGCAGGACGGCATCCTGCGTCTTGATCGACTGTGCATTGGCTTGATAGTTGCGCTGCGAGGTGATCATGTTCACCAGTTCCGCGGTGAGATCGATGTTGGATTCCTCGACGGCGGCCGACTGCAGCGCGCCAAGGCTGCCGCTGTTGGGTGCGCCGACCAGCGGCTGGCCCGAGGCGGCCGTCTCGCCCCACTGGTTTCCGCCGAGCGACTGCAGGCCGTTCGGATTGGCGAAGTTGGTCAGCACGATCTGGCCCAGGTCGCGCGACTGGCCGTTCGAATAGCGTCCCTGCACGATGCCGTCCGGGGAGATGCTGAGTCCGGACAGGCGGCCCGAGGTATAACCGTCCTGCGTCAGCCGGTTGACGCCGAACGTCGAGCCGTACTGCGTCGAACCGCTGAAATCGAGCGCGACGGACAGGTTGGCGGCACCGTTGGTCAGCACGTAGTTCAAGGCGGCGAGCGGCATGCCGGTGGTCAGTGCGCCGGTGTTGTCGAAGGCCAGCGCCGTCGGGCCGGTCTGGCTGGCCGCGTTCGCATCGAGGATGCTGTACATCGCCCACGTGTTGGCCGCGGTCTTGCGGAAATACAGCGACTGGATATGCGCGTTGCCCAGGCTGTCGTACAGCGTCATGGCCGTCGAGCTGTTGTATGTGGTGGGATCGGTATAGTTGAATGCCCCCGGCACCGTGGAACGCGAATCGAGGTTGAGGCCGATGTTGCCGGCGGTGGTTGCGTTCGGCGTCAGGTCGGCGCTGCTGACCATGAGATCCACCGGACTCGAGGGCACGATGACGCCGCTGGCGTTGGCCAGGTAGCCGGTCAGGTGCGCCCCGGCACTATTGACCATGAACCCGTTCTTGTCGACCAGGAACTGGCCGTTGCGCGAGAAGGTGATCGCACCGTTGTTGCTCAGCCGGAAGAAGCCCTGGCCGTTGATGGCAACGTCGAGCGGGTTGTTGGTGACGCTGATGTTGCCCTGGGTGAATATCTGCTTTATCGCGGTAAGGTTGACGCCGATGCCGCTCTGGGCGGAACCGCCGCCCGAGACCGACGCGGCGAAGACATCCGCGAATTGCGCCGAGGCGCCCTTGAAGCCGATGGTGGCGGCATTGGACACGTTGTTGCTGACGGCGTCCAGCCCCTTGGCCGCCGCATTCAGTCCGCTCAAACCTTGCTGAAAGCTCATCGTGGTCTCCTTGAGTTACAGTATTTCCCTGACATCCGACATCCTGAAGGTACCGAGCGTGCCGACATTCAGGCTGACACTCTGCCCGGTGCGCGCCACGCTGGACACGATGCCCAACTCCAGTGTCGTTGCATTCACCTTGTCCTCGCCGCGCTGCGCGCTCACCGCGATCGAGTAGACCCCGTCGGCCGCCTGCGCGCCGCTGTCGGTCGTGCCGTCCCAGGCAAAGGCGCGGCTGCCGGCATCCAGGCCGCCCAGTTCGAGGGTCTTCACGGCTATGCCGCTTGCGTCCTTGATGACGACGGAAACGCGGTCCGCCGGTTCGGCCAGCTCGATGCCGCCGATGCCCCCGCCGCCGGAAAGCGCCAGGCCGGAACCCGGCACCAGCACGCCATGCCCGACCAGCGAAGCCGCCTGCAGCGCCTGGTTCTCGTTGTTGCCCGCGACGAGCATCTGCAGCGTGGCATTCAGCTTCTCGATGCCATCCACAGTGCTGATCTGCGCCAGTTGCGAGGTCATCTGCGCGTTGTCCATCGGATTGAGCGGATCCTGGTTTTTCAGCTGCGTCACCAGCAGCTTGAGGAAACGATCCTGCGAGCTGACCTCATTGGAGACGGACTTGTCGCGCGAAACGTTGAGCGCGGCGTAGATGGCCTGGGTTGGATCGCTGCTTGCGGTCTGCACGGCGGTCGTCATGAATCAATCTCCTTTATTGGCCGAGGGCCAGTGTCTTCTGCATCAGCGTCTTGGCGGTGTTCATCACCTCGACGTTGCTCTGGTAGGCGCGCGAGGCGGAAATCATGTTCACCATCTCCTCGACCACATTCACGTTAGGCATGGTGACGAAACCCTGCTCGTTGGCGGCGGGGTTCTTCGGGTCGAAGATGATGCGCGGCGGCGCCAGATCCTCCACCACGCCGGTGACGCGCACGCCCACGGCGGAGCCGGCGTGCATGGCGCCGCCTTCGACGGGCTTGGCGGCGAACACCACCTGCTTGGCCCGATAGGGCTGGCCGTCCGGCCCGGCGACCGAGTCGGCGTTGGCGAGGTTGCTCGCCACGGCATTCAGGCGCATCGACTGCGCGGACAGCGCGGAGCCGGCGATGTTGTAGACGTTGAGCATGCTCATGATGCCTCCCGCCGGGCCGTCCCAAGGGAGGCATGCGCCCCCTCGGGGGGCAGCGAACGAATGTGAGCGTGGGGGTGGTTCATTGTGTCATTCCTTATCTTTCCTGCATGGCTGTCTGGAGGGTGCGCAGCATGCCGTTGATGAAGGTGATGCTGGCCTCGTACTGGATGGCGTTCTCGGCGAAGGCTGCGCGCTCGACATCCATGTCCACCGTGTTGCCGTCCACGCTGGACTGGCTTTCCGCGCGATAGAGCAGCCGCGCGCCGCCCGGCGCGCTGCCGGACGACGGGAGATGCCGCGCCGAGGTCCTCGCCAGATCGAACTGTCCGCCAAGTCCACCCTGGCCGCCCATGGCCCCCTGCAGGCTGGCCTTGAAATCGATGTCGCGCGCCTTGTAGTGCGGCGTGTCCGCATTGGCGATGTTTGACGCCAGCACTTCCTGCCGATAGGCGCGCAGGGCCAGCGCTTTCTGGTGGAACCCCAATGCATCATTGACCTGGTTGATCATTTGCGCCTCGATTGACTTCAGTACGCCTGGTTCATTGCATCATCCGTGCCAGGCATCGTATGCCTGCGGACCTGGCAATGAATTGCCGAAAAGCGGGGGAAACTGCAGGCTATCTCCGGCTTGGGCGGCAGCGCTTGTCGCACGACGGCAAAAATTGCCGCACCATCCATGCAGCCTTGCCAGAAGGCGCAGCCCATGTTTGAATCCCCCATGTCTTGCGTCGATCACACATGATTCTCTCCATGCAGCGATTTCTGTTCCTCCTGATCCTCTGCCTCGCCACGATCGCCCAGGCCCGCCAGGATCCGGACGTGGTGAAGCGCGTCGTCGAGGATTTCCTGCACGTGCAGACCCGCGGCCTGCCGGGACAGGCCAGTTTCACGGTGGGGATGATCGATTCGCACAACAATCTGGCGCCCTGTCCGGCCCTGGAGGCTTTCCTGCCTGCAGGCGGCCGCCCCTGGGGGCGCATCAGCGTCGGCGTGCGTTGCCAGCTGGAGGGCGGCTGGTCGCTCTACGTGCCGGCCCAGGTCAAGGTCATGGGCGACTATTTCGTCACGGCCAAGCCGCTGGCCCGAGGGCAGGCAATTGCGGCCGGCGACCTGGCGCGGCGCAAGGGCGACCTGGCGCAATTGCCCTCCGGCATCGTCACGGAGGAATCCCAGGCCATCGGCAAGACGCTCAGCATCAGCGTCCAGTCCGGCCAGATCCTGCGCAGCGACATCCTGCGCGCTCCGTTCGTGGTCCAGCAGGGCCAGAGCGTGCGCGTCGTCTCCAGGGGCAAGGGCTTCCAGGTGGCAGCCGAGGGCAAGGCGCTGAACAATGCCGCCGTCGGACAAGTCGCGCAGGTGCGCACCGCATCCGGACAGACGCTCTCCGGCATCGCCAAGGCTGACGGCACCGTGGAGGTCGGCCATTGACTCATGCGGTGGAAATGGGCGTAGAATCAGATCGTTGTGGTTTTGGACTAAAGTTTTTCCGCATCGTGCCGTTAGGAACACCTGAGGTCATCCAGATCAAGGAAGAACACCGTGAAAATTGACAATTCAGTAGGTTCTGTCGGGGGCGTGCCCAGCGGGGAATCCCGCCAGCGCCCCGGCAAGAGTTCAACCCCGTCCTCCGAGGTGCCAAGCGAGAAGGTGGAGCTGTCCTCGCTGGCCGCCCGCATGCAGGAAGTCGAGGCCGCGCTTGCCAATGTGCCGGTGGCCGATTCGGGCCGGATCGCCGAAATCAAGCAGGCCATGGCCGAAGGGCGGTTCCAGGTGGATGCCAGCAAGGTCGCCGACGGCCTGATCGAAAGCGTCAAGCAAATGATTGCGTCGCAAGCGCGCAGGGCGTGAGCGGCCGCGGCGGGTCCTCCCCACCCACCTTGCAGAACCTCCTCAGCGAGGAAGTCGCGCAGCTGCGCGGCTTCCTCGTTCTGCTTGAAAACGAGCAAAAGGCCCTCGTCGGCGGCGATGTCGAACGGCTCCTTGCGCTCGCCACAGAGAAAACCGGGGTTTTCGGACGCCTGGCAAAGCTGGGCGAAGCACGCGCCACAACGCTGGCGGCAGCCGGCCTGGCGCCTGATCGGGATGGCATGCAGCATTGGCTCGGGCAGCATCCCGATCTGGGCGGCGCCCGGCGCGACTGGCAGGATTTGCTGGCCCTGGCCAAGAACGCCCATGCCCTGAACCAGACCAACGGTGAGCTGATCGCCACGCGCCTGGCACATAACCAACAGGCGCTCTCCGCCCTGCTGGCGGCCGCCAACCAGGCTTCGCTCTACGGCCCGGACGGCCAGGCCCACCCCGTGGGCGGCGGCCGCAGCCTCGGTTCGGTGTAGGTCGGTGTAGGGCGGGCTTCAGCCCGACAACAACGCTTGTCCTGCGTCACATGTCGGGCTGAAGCCCGACCTACAGACGAAGCACGACTATTCCTTTATCGGCAGTTCCTTCAAATCGTCCGGATTCTGCGCTTCGATCAGGATCGTCACGCGACGATTGCGCGCCCGGCCATCCGGCGTGTCGTTGGAAGCCACGGGCCGCTGCTCGCCATATCCCGTCGCGGTCAGGCGCTGCGGGGCGACGCCGGCGTCTACGAAGAGGCGCACGACGCTCGAGGCCCGCGCCCCAGATAGTTCCCAATTTGAAGGAAACTGCTGCGTTGCGATGGGCGTCGGATCGGTATGGCCCTCGACCGTAATGGGGAAGTCGGCAGGCGCCGCGACCTCGGCCACGGCACGCAGCGCCTTGACCGCCGCCGGCTGCAACTGGGCCTCGCCGAGCGGAAACAGCACGCTGGCGTTGATTTCGACCGTGATGCCCCTCAGCCCCTCGGTGACGCTGACCTTGCCCTGCTTCACCAGAGGCGACAGCACTTCCATGATTTCCCTGGCCATCTGGCGCATCTTCTCGCGCACCTGGCGCTTGCGCTCCTCTTCCCTGGCATCGCCTGGCGCAACGGCCGGCCTCGCCCTGAGCTGCGGCAGGGCCGGCATCGCCACCGGAGCCTTGACGCCCGCGGCAATCTGCTCTCCGCGGCTGTTGACATTGACATTGCGGAAGGCAGCCACCAGCGAATCGGACAGGACGCGGTACTTGCCCTCGTTCACGGACGACAAGGAATACATCACCACGAAGAAGGCAAACAGCAGGGTGATGAAGTCGGCGTAGGACACGAGCCAGCGCTCGTGATTCTCGTGTTCCTCGGCGTGGGCGCGGCGGCGCATGGCAGTCTGATCGGATGGGCCAGACTGGCATAACGGCTGAAATGGCGGAAACTTGAAGGGCGCGCCGTGCTGCAGCGGCTGACTTTCACCCTAAACGACATACCCCTGAAGTCGGCTTTCGATGAATGGGTTGTGGCTGCGGCCGGCGCTGCGCGCCTTAACTTCGCTACGCGAAGTTAGCCTTCGCCGCAACCCGCGCATCCAGCGCCCCGCCGAATCGCACTGGGAGCCTTAAACGACATACCCCTGAAGTCGGCTTTCGATGATGCGCGGGTTGTCCCCATTGGCGATGCCGATGAGGCCGTCTACGTACATCTCGCGCACGAGGGTGAGGCGCGAGACATGGGCGAGGAGTTTCTTGGCGATGGGCAGGAAGATCAGGTTGGCCGAGCCGACGCCGTAAATGGTGGCGACGAAAGCGACGGCAATGCCGGCGCCCAGCTTGGAAGGATCGGAGAGGTTCTCCATGACGTGGATCAGGCCCATCACTGCGCCGATGATGCCGATGGTCGGCGCATAGCCGCCGGCCGACTCCCAGATTTTTGCCGCCAGCTTCAGCTGGCCCTCCTGCGTGCCGATCTCGACATCCAGCACCTCGCGCACCCGATCCGGTTCGGCGCCATCCACCAGCAGCTGCAGGCCACGGCGCTGAAAGGGATCTTCCACCTCGACCAGATGGCCTTCCAGGGCAAGCAGCCCTTCCCGGCGCGCCGTGTGGCTCCACTCCGTCATGCGGTCGATCAGTTCGCGCTGGCCCAGAACCGGGGGCGTGAAGACCCACTTCACCATGCTCATGCCCTGCATGAAGGTGGCAAAGGGGCTTTGCAGCATGACGGCGCCGAACGTGCCGCCCATGACGATGACGAAGGCGGTCGTCTGGACGAGCGAGGAAAGGTGGCCGCCTTCGAGATATTGCCCGCCGAGAATGGCAGCCAGGCCAAGCAGCAGGCCGACGATGCTGATGACATCCATGGCGCCCGCTCAGCTCCGCATGTGGCCCGGCATCATTTCTTCACCAGGCGCGACCGCAGGCGGGCGATCGCCTGGCTGTGCAACTGGCAGATGCGCGATTCGGAAACGCCGAGGATCTCGCCGATCTCGCGCAGGTTGAGCTCTTCCTCGTAATACAGTCCCATCACCGTCTTCTCGCGGTCAGGCAATTCCTGGATGGCGCGGATCAGCACGTCGCGCATGTTCTTATCGAGCAGCGCGGCAAGCGGATCGGCCTCGCTGCTGGGCAGGTGCCGCTCGAGGTAATCGTCGTCATCGTCCCCGCCGAAATCCTCGAGGTGGAGCAGCTGGTAGCCGCGCGCGTCCTGCAGCATTTTCTGGTAGTCGCCGAGCGCCATGTCGAGCGATCTGGCCAGTTCGCCTTCCGTCGGCTGGCGGCCGTAGTTCTGTTCGAGCTGGCTGACGGCGGCCTCGATGCGGCGCATGTCGCGCCGCATGCTTCTGGGCAGCCAGTCGTTCTCGCGCAGGCCGTCGAGCATGGCGCCGCGGATGCGCTGCACGGCATAGGTCTCGAACTGTGCGCCGAGGCCCGACTCGAAGCGCCCGGCGGCGTCGATCAGGCCCAGCATGCCGTTCTGGATGATGTCCTCGACCTGCACGCTGGCGGGCAGCCGCGCCATGAGGTGATACGCGATCCGCTTGACCAGCGGCGCGTACTGCATGATGAGTTGGTCCCTGTCCAGGTTGCCGCTTGCGGTATACATCCGCCTAGTTCCAAGGTGCTTGTCATGCGAGCCGGAATGGGGTTCCACTATACCACCTGTTACGCCGCCGACGCGCGCCGATGGCGGGGCTTGCCCCACTCGAGGAAGTGCTCCTGGGGTGAACCCTGCAGGCTCTGCCGAGGAACGGCAAAAGCATTCCCCGCCTCACGCCGCGACGGATTCAGGAAGGACTCCTCCAGGCAATGACCGAGGGCGGCCGGATCGCCCTGTGCCGGCAGGCTGCCGACCAGATCGAGCTCGACGCCCAGGTGGCGGCGCGCCACCGCGCACAGGTTGGCGAAGATGGCCTGTCCCTCGTCCCGGCTGGAAGCGCGCAGGACCGCGATGCTGAAGCGCCGGTATTCGTGCCGATGCGCCAGGCGCTTCATCTGCGCATAGGCTTCGGTGATGGACGAAACGTCGGGCGACAGCGCGACAACGACGCGTTCGGGACGCGGCAACAGCGGCGAAAATTCCGCCCCTGCGCGATCGGCCGCATCCACCAGCACGAAATCGACGCCTTTCTGCAGGCGGCGCAGCCACTCCGCCAGGGCGCGCCGCTCCGCCGCGTCGAGCCGTTCGTGTTGCCGCGCCGCGCGCGCTGCGGGCAGAAGGCGAATCGCGGTCTCGGCCTGCAGCAGCACCTTGTTCGCGGGCACGTCGCGGTTGAGCGCCTGCATCAGATCGTAGCGCGCGCGCAGTCCGAAGGCGGCGGCCACGCTGTCCGCGCCGACACGTTCGTCGATGACGAGGATTTCCTTTCCGGCAGCGGCAAGGCCGCGCGCAAGATCGGCCACCATGGCATTGCGCGCACCGTGCAGGCCGCCAGGACCGGCAAAGGCAATGGTGGCCGGCCCGCGCGGGCCGGCAAACAGCTTTCTCAGTCCCGCCGCCTGGTCGTCGAAAAGGCTAACCATGGAACGCCCCGCGCGGCCGTTCGCTGCGCGCCGAACCCGCCGCCAGCAGCAGGCCGGCCTCGTCACCGATGAGGCGGTGTGGCGAATTCTCCGGCAGGCTTCTCAGGGCACGGTGCAGCAGATAGGCGCGATTGGGCAGGTGCAGGTCCTCCGGAACGCGCTGGCCATTGGCGACGTAGTACAGCTGCAGGCGGTTGCGGATCAGCGCATCGATCGCCGGCGCCAGGCTCACCGCCTCGTCCACCTTGGTCAGGATGGCGCCGGCCAGTTCGCTGCCCCCCGCATCCAGTCCGTAGGCGCGCACCACATCGTCGAGCGTGTCGCCGCGGCTGGTGGCATTCATCAGCAACAGGCGCCGCACGCCGCTTGCGCCATCCAGCATCGCCGCCTGCTCGGCCACCATGCGGTCGCGCTGGCTCATGCCGATGGTATCGACCAGCACCATGTGCTTGCCGGAAAGGTCGGCCAGTGTCCGCCGCAGGTCGGCGGCATCGCGCACCGCATGCACCTGCACGCCAAGAATGCGGCCGTAGATGCGCAGCTGCTCATGCGCCCCGATGCGATAGCCGTCGGTGGTGAGCAGCGCCACGCTGTCGGCGCCGTGACGCACCACGCAGCGCGCCGCCAGCTTGGCCGTCGTGGTGGTCTTGCCGACGCCGGTCGGGCCGACGAGTGCGTATACCCCGCCCGCATCGACGATCTCGTCGTCCGCGCCGACCGTATGCAGGTTGCGGTTGAGCACGTCCTTGAGCCATTTGTGTCCTTCCTCGCGCGAGGCGCCGGCCGGCAGGCTGCTCACCAGGCGCCGCGCCAGCTGGGCGGAGAAGCCCGCGTCGAGCAGGTCGGTCAGCAGCAAGGTCTTGGCCGGCGCCTCGTGGCCAAGCCCGCTCCAGGCAAAGCCGGCCAGCTGCTGCTCGATCAGGCCCTTGATGCCGGCCAGTTCGCGCATCAGGCGGCCGTCGCTCTGCACCGCCGCCGCGGCGTCTTCCAGCGGCTGACTTTCAGTTCCGGCCGCTTCGCTTAACCCGCCATCGCGGGTTGGCCTGCCCTGAAACTCCGTTTTCCGCGCCTCGGGACGCACACGTGCCGGCTCCGGCCGGGCCGCGGCCGGCTGCCATGCACGCACGTGCTTCTCCGTGTCGGCTGCGCGGGCAGACGCCGCCGGCTTGCGCGCGCCGCCGGACAGGCTGACGGTGAAGTCCTCGTCGCGCTCGACGCGCGGCGCCGCGGCAAACGCGGGGGTCGGTTCGGCCGGAATCTCGCTCGCCAGGACGGCGGTGATCTCCACGCCGCCGTCCACGCTGCGGTTGGACAGCACGATTGCATCGCCGCCCAGCTCTTCCTTGACGCGGCGCAGGGCCTCGCGGGCCGTAGGGGCAAAATAGCGCTTGATGTTCATCACTTACCTCCGATGATCGCTGTGACTTTGATGGTGCGCGAATCCGGCACTTCGGCGTTCGCGATGACTTTCAGCTGCGGCACGGCGCGGCGCAGGAAGCGCGACAGCAGCCAGCGCAGCGCACCCGGCACGATGAGCACGGCCGGCAGGCCGATTTCCTCCTGGCGCTGCGCCGTGGCGGTCGTCTGGCGCATCAGCGTTTCGGCCAGGCCCGGCTCGATGCCGCTGCCGTCGGGGCCGGCCGTCTGCACCGCCTGCAGCAACATGCGCTCCAGCGCAGGATCAAGCGCCATCACCGACAGCTCCGCATTGCCCGGATAGAGCTGCTGTACGATGGAACGCCCCAGCGCCACGCGCACATGCGCCGTCAGATCGGCCGCGTCCTGGGTGCGCGGCGCGTGCTCGGCGATGACCTCGATGATGCTGCGCATGTCGCGCAGGGTGACGCCTTCTTCCAGAAGGTTCTGCAGCACGCGTTGCACGACGGCAAGCGGCACCTGCTTGGGCACCAGGTCCTCGATGACCTTCGGTGCATCCTTGGCAATGTGGTCGAGCAGCGCCTGGGTTTCCTGCCGGCCGAGAAGCTCGGCGGCATGGCTGAGAATGACATGATTGAGGTGCGTGGCGACCACCGTGCTGGCATCGACCACGGTGTAGCCAAGGGCATTCGCCTGGTCGCGCAGGCCGGCCTCGATCCAGATGGCCGGCAGGCCGAAGGCGGGGTCCTTCGTTTGCGTGCCCGGCAGGGTGCCGGCCACGCGACCGGGA
>PHCS01000053.1 GCA_002840845.1 Betaproteobacteria bacterium HGW-Betaproteobacteria-14 | reverse complement strand
CGCAGTTCGGTGGAATTCAGGGCCGGCGTCTCGTCGATGTGGATCGGCGCCTCGTGCAGCTTGCCCAGAGCATAGGTCATGCGTTGCCACTCGTCGTCGTTGAGACGCCCGGTGCGCACACGGTGCTGGTCGAGGCGGCCGACCGACGACAGGAAGCGCATGGCAAGCTGGGTGCCGGGCATTTCCATCGAGAAGATGGCCACCGGCAGCTTGGCCTCGAGGGCGACATGCTCGGCGATGTTGAGGGCGAAGGCGGTCTTGCCCATCGAGGGCCGGCCGGCGACGATGACCATGTCGCCCGGCTGGAAACCCGAGGTCTTCATGTCGAGATCGTGGAAGCCGGTCGGTATGCCGGTGATGTCCGACGGATGCTCGCGGTCGTAGAGTTCCTGGATGCGGTCCACCACCTGCCCGAGCAGGGGCTGGATGGCGGTGAAGCCTTCCGTGGTGCGCGCGCCGGCGTCCTTGATCTCGAAGACCTTCGACTCGGCCTCGTCGAGCAGCGCCTTGGCTTCACGCCCGGCAGGATTGAGCGCGCTGGCGGCGATCTCGTCGCCCACCGTGACCAGTTTGCGCAGGATCGCCCGCTCGCGGACGATCTCGGCATAGCGCTTGATATTGGCGGCAGACGGCGTGCTGTTGGCAATTTCCCCGAGGTAGGCCATGCCGCCCGCCTGTTCGGATTCAGCGGACTTCTCCAGGGACTCATATACCGTCACCACGTCGGCCGGCCGGCCGGCCTCGATCAGACGGGCGATATGCCGGAAAATGCGCCGGTGATCGTCACGGTAGAAATCCGCCTCGGATACCTGGTCGGCGATGCGATCCCAGGCCGAGTTGTCGAGCACCAGCCCGCCGAGGAGCGACTGCTCGGCCTCGATCGAGTGCGGCGGCAGCTTGAGCGCCGCCATTTGCGGGTCGCCTTGCGAAGAAGTAAAAGCGCGGGCTTGGGCCATGGAATGGGTATTCGATTAAGTGGAGCAGTGTACCCGCGCATCCAATCCATGGCGAGTGGATAACCGGTGGATAAACACTGAAATGCGGTGGATAAGTCGTGTGCAAACCGTGGATAAGCTGTGGACTGCCGGACCCTGCCGGTTGGGCTATCATTCGCCCAGCTTGCATTTCTCTTCATCGTCATCGGGGTAACGCACATGCGCGGCACGTTCTGGCCTGTTGTCCTCATTGTCCTTGGCGGCCTGCTCCTGCTGTCCAACCTGGGCATTCTGCCGCTGGGCGAACTGAAAGCCCTGCTGGCCAAGTGGTGGCCGCTCATCCTCATTCTCATCGGCGTCTCGGCTTTGCTGAAAAAAAGCTGAGAAGTCACAAGTCGTCATGAATGTGCCTGACCCTCGCCGCCGCCTCACCCTTCAACGCCTCTCCGCGCTGTCCGCCGCCGCCCTGCTGCCCTGGCGCCCGGGCGCAGCCTTCGGCTCCGCCGCCTCGACGCTGAACGCCCTGCCGCGCACGGCACTGGTCATCGGCAACAGCCGCTACAAGGAAGCGCCGCTGAGGAACCCGGCCAACGATGCCGCCGCCATCGGCGACCACCTTCGGAAAATGGGCTTCTCCGTCACGGCCCAGCTCGATACCGGCCGCGCCGCCATGGAAGGCGCCATCCGCAGCTACGGCGAACAACTGGCGAAGAGCAAGGGCGTCGGCCTCTTCTACTTCGCCGGCCACGGCCTGCAGGTGAACTGGCGCAACTTCCTCGTCCCGGTGGATGCCGCGCTCGACCGCGCCGACGACATCCCGCGCCAGACCGTCGACCTCGCCGCACTGCTCGGCGGCATCGGCAAGGCCGGCAACCCCATGAACATCGTCATCCTCGATGCCTGCCGCGACAATCCCTTCGGCGGCGACATCAAGTCGGGCAAGGGCCTCTCCCAGATGGACGCCCCCATCGGCACCCTGCTCGCCTACGCCACGGCGCCGGGCAACGTCGCTTCCGACGGCAGCGGGGCAAACGGCCTGTATACCGAGAACCTGCTGCGCGAGATCGGCACGCCGGAAGCCAAGATCGAGGACGTCTTCAAGCGCGTGCGCCTGGCCGTGCGGCGCGCCTCGCAGGGCCAGCAGATTCCCTGGGAGAGCACTTCGCTGGAGGATGACTTCTATTTCCTGCCGCCGGCCAGCATCAAGAAGCTGTCGGAGGAAGAACTTGCGCGCCAGTTCGCCGAGGAAGCCGCGGCCTGGGAGCAGGCCCAACAGGCGCAACAGGTCGCGCCTGTCGAGGCCTACCTCAGGCGCTTCCCGAGCGGCCGCTTCTCCGAACTGGCCCTGGTGCGCCTCGACCGCCTGCTGGCGAAGGAAGGCGAGCAAAAGGTCAAGCTCGTCAATGCGGCAGCCAACCCATTCACTCTTGGCACCGGCGTCATCGACCTGAACTACCGCGTCGGCGACCGTTATGTCTTCCGCACGCAGGATCTGCTCACGAAAGTCGAAGGACGGCAACTCGTCAATGCTGTCAGCGAGGTCACCGAGGACCGGGTCATTTACAACAACGGTGCGCTTGTCACCGACCTGCTCGGCAACGTACTCAAGCGGCCGGACGGCACCACCTTTGGCCCCAGCCAATTTTTCGCGAGAGAATACAGCCTGGGCAAGAAGTGGACGACACGCTACGCCATCCGCTTCTCTGACGGCAGCGAGGACGTGATCGAGCTCGACATCAGGGTCATCGGCCGCGAAACCATCACCGTGCCGGCCGGCACATTCGAATGCTTCGTGGTGGAAGCGAATGGCTGGACGCTCGGCAGGGGGCAGTCCAACCACTGGAAGTACTGGGTGGCGCCTGACAAGCTGAATCGCCTTGTCGCCATGGATGTCTGGTGGCGGCGTGGCAACCGCATCAACCGTTCCGAGCGCCAGGAACTCGTGTCCTACGCCCGCGCCGGCTAAACGACCAGGCGCAGCAGCTCCGCCCCCAGCCGCGTCACCCCCGCCAGTCCCAGCGCCACGCCGACCGACAGCGTCACCGAGAAAAAAGCCTCGCGCCGGCCAAGCGTCTTCAGCATCACGGCGAAGGTCGACACGCAGGGAATGTAGAAGGTCAGGAACACCAGAAAGACGAGGATCTGCACCCAGTCGAGCAGCGGCGCGATGTCCAGCGTGCCGAGCGCTTGGTACACCATCAGCAGCGAGAGTTCCTTGCGCAGGATGCCGAAGAGGATCGGCACGCCCAGCACCACCGGCAGTCCCAGCCACCACGCCGTGACCGGCGTCAGCGCCGCGTTGATGGCATCGTCAGCGCCGAAGTGGGCCAGCAGGGCCAGCACCACGCTGCCGGCGATCAGCAGCGGCGTAACGATGGTGAGAATATCGCGGGTACGCGCCCAAGTGTTGCGCAACATCGCCGGCCACGCCGGCAGTCGGTAGGGCGGGATGTCCTGCACCAGACCGGGTCCGGCCTGTTGGTAGCGCCGGCCGAGCAGGCGGCCGAGCACCGCCACCGTCAGCATGGCCAGCGCGAAAACGGCGAACACGCCCGCCACGCCGAGGTATTTTCCGCCCAGCGCCAGCACGATGGCGGAACGCGCCGAGCACGGCACGAAGGTGATCAGGATCGAGGCCACCACGCGCTCGCGGCCCCTGGACGTGGCCGCCGCCGCCGAGATCGCCGGCACGTTGCAGCCGAGTCCGATGAGGAAGGGCACCGCGACGCCGCCATGCAGGCCGATGGCATGGAAGCCGCGGTCCACCACGAAGGCGACGCGGTGCATGATGCCGGATTCCTCCAGCGCCACCAGCAGCATCACCAGCGGCAGCATGTAGGGCACGACGATGCCGACCAGGCCCACCAGCGCATCGGCCACGGCGCGGCCGATGACGCCCGTCGCGCTGTCGGGCTGCCACTGCCCGACCCACTCCGCCAGCCGCGCCGAAGTCAGTCCGTCCAGCACGGCGCTCACCTCGAAGACCATGAACAGCACCAGGGCGAACACCGCCATGCTGCCGATCAGGCCCCAGCGCGGGTGCAGGAACAGGTCGTCGAGCCAGCGCTTCCAGCGTTCGCTGTCCTGCGCCGCGCCGAGCCGGGTGACCGCCTCGAAGAGCAGCGCCGCACGATGGTGCCGGTCTGCGTGCAATTCATCGGACAACGGCCGCGGCAGCATCGCCTGCGCGGCGGTGCGCGCCGCCGCCACCTCGGGCAGCACCTGCGGGAAATGCTCTTCCAGCTCACGCAGGAACCAGTCGTCGTTTTCCGCCAATTGCATCAGCAGCAAAGGCCGCGGCACGCGGAAGGCTTCCTCGATTTCCGGCCGAGAGAGAACGGCGTTGAGCGGCTTCAGGCTCTCGCGGATATGCTCGCTGCACAGTTGCGCGAGGGGGCAGACCCGCTCGCGCGCCGCCGCCAGCGCCGCGGCAAACAGATCGGTCAGCCCCATGCCCATGTGTGCCACCGTCGCCACCACCGGCACGCCGAGCTGCTCCGAAAGCGCGCGGGGATTGACGTAAAGCCCCTTCTCGCGCGCCTCGTCCATGCGGTTGAGCGCGATCACCAGCGGGCGGCCGAGCAGCGAGAGTTCCAGGCTCAGTTCCAGATCGCGCGCCAATTGCGTGGCGTCGACCACCTGCACCAGCACGTCCGGCGCGCGAAAGGCCGCCGTCGGCTGCTGCGGCTCGTGGCGGGCGATCTCCGGCCAGCGGTCGCCCCAGAGGAGATACATCAGCACGACGCGGTCGGCTTCGCGCAGGCGGTGCAGGGATTCAATCGCGGGCAGGTCGACCAGGGAGATTTCCTCCAGGCCCACGCCGACCAGGCACTCCTCGTAGGCCGACTCGCCGACGAGTTGCCCGTGCCGCGGGGCGGCGCTGGAAGCCGCCTGGAAGATGCTGCTCTTGCCGGCCTGCTGCCGGCCGACCAGCGCCACGCGCGGTCGCCGGTCGCCGCGCAGCAGCGGCGTATGCAGCGGGATGCGGCCCGCGCCGGGGGATGCGTTCATGGGAGGATTATCCCATCAACGGCTCGACTCCCAGTCGTGCGAATGAGTGTGGGCGTGCATATACGCGTGCGTGTCGCCGTCGTGGCGGTGGCGGTGGCGGTGCACCAGATTGGCGGATTCGAGCAGCGCCCGATCATGCAGCGCCTCCTGCAGCGGCCCGTCGTAGAGCGGCCGCCCGCCCTCGCCCAGGACCAGACAGCGCTCGCCGAGTTCCGTCGCCATCGACAGGTTGTGCGTGCTGACGATGACCGTCTTGCCGCAGTCGAGCAGGAAATCCACCAGCCAGCCCGAGGCGCGCGGGTCGAGGCTGGACACCGGCTCGTCGAGCAGCAGCACGCGCGGCTCGAGCGCGAGGATGGCGGCCAGCGCCACCTTCTGCTTCTGCCCGCCGGAGAGCGCGAACGGGGCCTTGTCGAGCAGCGGCAACAGGCCCAGCGCCGCCGCCCAGCGCGCCGTGCGCGCCTCGGCGTCGGCCAGGCCGAGCTGGCGCGGTCCGTAGGCGATCTCGTCGCGCACCGTCGGGTTGAACAGCATCGCCTCCGGGTGCTGGAACAGCAGCACCACCTCGGAGCGGAAGCGGCGCGCCCACTCGCCGCCCCTGAGGCGCGCCGGCGTCACGTCCTCGCCGCCATAGCGATAAGCGCCCGACTGCGGCTGCACCAGGCCGTTCATGAGCTTGAGCAGGGTCGACTTGCCGCTGCCATTGGCGCCGAGCAGCACCAGCTTCTCGCCCTCGCGCACGGTGAGCGAGACGCCGTCGAGCACCGGCGGCGATTCCGGCCAGGCGTAGCGGATGCCGGCGAGTTCGATCATGGTTTCTTGTAGGCGGCGGGCGCGGCGCCGGAACGATGGGGGCGCCAGAGGGGCACGGGCTGCGGCACCGCGTGCTGGGGCGGCAGCCCGGTGTAGTCGTCGAAGCAGCCGCGCGAGCGCATCGCCAGCGCCGTCTCGGCGGCCATGCACACCGACTTGTCGAGCAGATGCCCGGCCTGGGCGGCGGCATGGCGGGCGCGCGCCGCCAGCGCGGGGGCAGCGGCATTGCGGCTGACGAAGGCGAGGCGGAAGTCGCGCAAGGCGCGCGAGAAGGCCTCGATCTGCCCCGCCGCCAGGGTCACGACGAAGCTTAAGGAAGGCGAGAAGCGGCAGGCCTCGAGCAGGTTCACGCGCGCGACGAACCAGAAGCCGAGGTACACCAGCAGCAGCACGCGGAGATTCACCAGCAGCAGGTACGCCGCCGAGAAGCGCCCCTGCCAGAGCGAGACGGCCGCGTAGCCCAGGCTCACCGTCAGGTTGAAAGTCAGCACCGCCAGCACGGCGCGGCGCAGGATGCGCCAGCGCGCGGCGCCGCTCGCAGCAAGCGCGGCGGCGAGGAAGCCCGCCAGCAGCCACGGTTCATGCAGCAGCGTCACCGCCACCACGGCGGCGAGATAGGCGAAGAGCCAGTGCGTCGCCTTCATCCCGCGCACCACTTCCTCGCCTGGGCGAAGCGCCACACCAGCACCGTCAGCACCGCCTCGCCGGCGCCGATGAAGACATGCGGAATCAGCACCGCCGGCAGGGTGATCGACAGGCCGAAGGGGAAGAACAGCGGCGTGCCGTCCTCCTTGTGGGCGATCAGCGGCTGCACGCCGAGCGCCAGGGCGACGAGCAGTCCCGGCAGCACCACCGAAGCCCAGGCGGCAATGGCCACCGCCGCCGTCTCGTTCAGCCTCCGCAGCCCGCGGAAAGCCAGCACCGCCGCAACCGATCCCGCCAGTCCCATGGCCAGCGCATTCACCGCCAGCGCGGTAATGCCGCCGGCGCCGAACAGGAGCGACTGCAGCAGCAGCACCAGACTGTAGGCGAGGAAACTCAAGCGCACGCCGAAGAGCAGCGCGAGCATGGCCACGCCGAGCGCGTGGCCGGAGGTGCCGCCGGGGATGGGCACCATGACGAGGCCGAGCCCGTAGGCCAGCGCCGTCATCGCCGCCAGCCGCGGCACGGTCTCCTCGTCGAGCGTGCGCTGCAAGCCGCGCGCCGCCCAGGCCCAGGCGATGCCGGCCGCCGCGTAGGCAGGCAGGTAGGTCTGGGGCGAGAGGAAACCGTCGGGGATGTGCATGTCAGAACAGCATCGAGGCACTAAAGAGCAAACGATACTTCTCGAGACCTTCGGCACCCTGTTGCAGGCGCTGCTCGTTGAGGTTTTTCCAAATCGCCTTCTTCACGCCGACGGCGAAGCTGAAGCGGTCCCAGTAGAAGCGCACGCCGGGCACGGCGTACAGCATGCGCCCGCCGGTGCCCTGCTCGCCGACGCCGTCGACCACGTCGCGGCCGAGCTTGAGGTATTGCAGTTCCAGGCTGAGGTCGGTGCGCAGTTTCTTCTCCGGATTCGTGTGGATCCTGTAGGCCAGCCCGCCATTCAGTCGCACTTCGCGGCCGAAGCGCGTGGTGAAGTCCGTGCCAGTGGTGTAGTCGGTGTTGTAGCGATAGGTCTTGAACCACAGCATCGACGCCTCGGCATTGAAAGTCAGCTTGTCGCTCAGCATCTTCGTCGCCGTCAGGCCCAGCGTGTACGACGGCTTGCCGAAGCCGGTGGACATGCCCGGGTCGATGGCGCCGTCGGGCAGGCGCAGGTTCGGCCGGCCGGTGGGCAGCGAGGCGCCGCCGAAGACGGTGAAATGCCAGTCCTCCATTTCGTCGAGGCTCTCGTTCTTCGGCGCCAGCGAGAACGATTTGCCGTCGTGGCGGAAGCCGATCTGGCCGAGCACCGAGACGTCGGCCCAACCTCTCGTCCTGAAGCCGCCCGATTCGTCCGCCTTGACGTTGTGCGGCAGGAACATATAGCCGGAAAACCACGGCGTGAAGCCGTGGCCGACGCCCAGCATGGTGAAGCGCGAATAGTCGCCCTCCACGTCGGGGCGCGCCAGGCGGCCGCGCGCGAACTTGGCGTGGTCGATCTTCAGCGCCAGCAGGGTGCTGCCCTCGGGCAGCACCGCCGAGGTGGCGGATTCGACCGGCGCGCCGGGGCCTTCCAGCGCGGCGGCGCCGACGCCGGCTACGCCGTGGTGGGCCAGGGCCGGCGCGGCGGCGAGCGACAGGGAAAGGGCGAGTGCTTGGGCGAGTGCTTTCTTCATGCGTGCTTCTTTCTGCGCAGGACAAGTTGAACGAGGCCGAAGAGCGCCAGCAGGATGCCGACGCCGAGGATGATTTTCAAGGCGCGATCTTCGGTCGCCGCCGCTACCGCGGCCTCCCCGCCGCGCGGCGGATTCAGCTTCAGATCGACGCCATGGCCGTCGGCGGCAAAGGCGCGCAGGCGCACTTCGCCCGTCGCAGGCGGCAGGAACACGGCGCGGCCCTGCGCGTCGGTGCGGCTAACGGCTGACGGCTTGTCGGCGCCGGCCGCGTACACCTCGAAGGCCTCGAAGGCGAAGGGCTGGCCGTCGGCAAAAGTCAGTCTCACCGATACGGCGCTTGCCGCCTCGACGGCGAGGTGCACCTCGTGGGCGAGCGCCGGCGCGAGCGGAAGCAGCAGCCAAACGGCGAGAACGAGGCGCTTCATTTTGCCGGCAGCTCGAAGTTCAGCGTCGTCGCCTGTATCAGCGTGTCGGCCTGGCCATCCGACAACGGCGTCTCGATGCTGGCGGCGATCATCTGCAGGCCGCCGTGGCGGATCTTCAGCACCACCGTGCCGTCCTCATTCGTTGCGCCGCGCGTGGCGCCGTCGTAAGCCACCGGCACGCCGGCGCGCGGCTTGCCGGCGAGCGTGACGCGCACGCTCAGCTTGTCGTCGACGCCGAGGCGGAAGGGGTCGTCCACCGGCGCAATCTCCAGGCCCGGCGTGAGCGGATTCGCCAGCGCGGCGCTCCAGCGGTTGAGGCGCTTGACGGAATCCTCCGAGCGCCAGCTTTTCATCACGCCTGAGATGCCAGTCTTCGGCGCGTTCTTCGTCTCCCAGGCGGTCTTCGTCCAGTAGCCGGAGGAAGCCGCGACGAACAGCGCGGCGCAGTCGCCGACGAGCCTCAAAGGGTAGGCCGGCGTGACGGCGAGCAGCTTCGTCCTGCCGCGCTCATCGGCGCACAGCCCCTGCTTCACGAAATCCAGCGCATAGGGCACGCGCTCGGCGCCGGCATGGGCGCCGGTGCGGTGGCCCTGCTGCAGCACGTGGCCGCCGCCCTCCTTTTCCAGCCAGAGATCGTGGGCGGAGGCCGGCAGGGCCAGCAGCAGAGGAAACAGTGTTTGTATGAACTTCATATAATTCTTCATATCAAGGTTCGTGCCAACCGCCCGTATGTTTCCATCTTGTTGATTTCATTTACAATGAATCGAACCGCCGCGGCGCCGGCCGGAAAGACCGCTGCCGTTATGAAGAATAGTAGGAAAGTGCTTAAACTGCCAGCGGCAGGGTCAGCGTCAGCACGGCGCCGCCCTTGGGATGGTTGGCGGCCTTCAACTGGCCGCCGTGCCGCTCGACGATGCCGTAGCTGATGGACAGGCCGAGCCCGGTGCCCTTGCCGACCGGCTTGGTGGTGAAGAAGGGATCGAACATCTTGTCGAGGGCTTCCTGCCTGAAGCCCAGCCCGTTGTCGCGGAAGGTGAGCACCGCGCTGCGGCTGCGCAGCGCCCCGCCGATCTGCAGCTGCGCATCCGCCTGCTTTTCCGTGCTGTCGATGGCGTTCTGCACGAGATTGACCAGCACCTGCTGCATCTGTCCGGCAGAGCCGGACACGGGTATCTCCTTAGGCACGTCCAGCGCAACCTTGATCTTCGAGCCGGACGCCTTCACCACCCAATGCACCGAGCGCTCGAGCACCTCGGCCAGGTTGAAGGTCTCCTCCTCGCCGCGGTCGGCCGCCGAGAAGCGCTTGAGGCCGGCGACGATGTCGCGCGTGCGCTCGGCCCCCTCGATGGTGCCGTCGATGAGCGGCTTCATGTCCTCCATCAGGCGGTCGATGCGCAGGCGCGTGCGCAGCGCCTCGATCTCCTGCGCCGGCTTGCCGGCATGCAGCGCCGCCAGATACTCCTGCATGCGCTGGCCGTATCGCTGCAGGGCATAGACGTTGCCGAGGACGAAGCTGATCGGGTTGTTCAACTCGTGCGCCACGCCGGCGACGAGGCGGCCGAGGGAGGCCATCTTCTCGGAATGGATGAGCTGCTGCTGGGCGAGCTTCAGCTCCTCGTGCGCCTGGCGCAGCTGCTCGTAGGCGCGGCGCAGGTCGCCCACCGGGCGGCCGGTCATCACCATGCCGACGAACTTGCCCACCGGGGACAGGCGCGGCGTGCAGTTCACCGCCACCGGCATCTCCGGCGCGTAGCGGCACTTGAAGTGCAGCTCGCAGTCGTGGATGCGTTCGCTGTGCAGGTCGCGCAGGAAGCGTTGCGCCTGCTCGCGCGAAGCCTCGTCGGCGAAAAGATCGACGAGCGGGGTGCCGCGCAGTTCGGCCTCGCCCTTGCCGACGAGGTCGGCCAGGGCCTGGTTCACCTCCTGGATGACGCCGTGGCGGTCGCACACGACCAGCACGTCGGACATCGAGGTGAGCACGCTGAAGATGAACTTCTGCGTCTCTTCCAGCTTGGCGTTCTTCTCCTCCAGCGCCACCTCGTACTGCAGGAGATCGGAATAGACCTCGTCCATCTTGCGGATGACGTCGATCCAGACGTCCTCGCCGACGCCCTCGGGCGGATGGTCGAGGGCGTGCGCGGGCAGCGTCGGCAGGTAGACCTGCGTTTCCTTGCCGCCTTCGCGCTCGCGCCGCTTCGCCATGTTCAGCTCTTGGGTCGGCTATGCACGTGGTAGGGGTGGTCCGGTCCGTGGTGATGACCGTGGTGGTGCTGGCGGCCGGCATTCAGGTCGGCCGGAATCAGGTTGAGGGCGCCGTGGCGCACGCCGCGTTCCGCCATCATCGAGTCGGCAAAGGCGCGCACCGCCGCCGTCGGCCCGCGCAGGATCACCGCCTCCATGCAGTTCTCGTGGTCGAGGTGGGCATGCAGGGTCGACACGGTGAGGTCGTGATGCGCGTGCTGGGCGGCGGTGAGCCGCTCGGCGAGGTCGCGCTCGTGGTGGTTGTAGACATAGGACAGCGCCGCGATGCAGTCGGGCGCCTCCTCGCGCTCGAGCCGGCTTGTCTCCAGCTTCTCGCGCAGGATGTCGCGCACTGCCTCGGAGCGGTTGTCGTAGCCGCGTTCGCGGATCAGGCGGTCGAATTCCTTTGCCAGTTTCTCGTCCAGGGAAATCGTGAAACGTTCCATGACGGCTCCTCAGTGCACTGTACACACCATACAGGGATCGAATGATCGCACGACATGCTGGACGGCGACATGGCCATCGGCCACGGGCGTGCCGACCAGGGCCTGTTCGAGCGGGCCGGGCGTGCCGTCGCTGTCGCGCGGCGAGAAATTCCACGTCGTCGGCGAGATGATCTGGTAGTTGGCGATGCGACCGTCAGCGACCGATAGCCAGTGGCCGAGGCTGCCGCGCGCCGCTTCCACCAGCCCGACGCCGGCCGCCTCGTCGGGCATCTCGCCCGGCGCGAAGAAGGGCTCGCCGGGCACGATCTGCCGCACCCACTGCTCCATGTGCGGCAGGATCAGGGCGATCTCCAGCAGGCGGGCAACGACGCGGCTCTTCACGCTGCCGCCACACTGTCCATCACGGCCTGCCAGATCGCGCGCCAGCGGATGCCCCGCCACCATCTGGCGCGCCAGCGCCCCTGTTTCCATCGGCAGGCCGGCCAGGCGCGGCGCCTTGCACCAGGTATAGCCGTCATCCTTGCCATCTTGCGGCTGCGTCAGGCCCTGCGCCGGGTGGCGCGTCTCGCCCGCCATCCAGGCATGCGAGAGGTCCTCGGAGATGACCTGCGCATCCAGCGCCTGCAGGCGGCCGTCCCACACGCCGTTCGGCAGCAGCAGCCCGCGCTCCTGCGGGTAATTGCCGTAGCTCATGAAGCGACCGATGCCGCGGCCGAGCTGGTCCAGCGCCAGGTCGTCGGCGATTCCCAGGAACAGGCCGAAGTCGCCGCGCGGCTTTTCCGCCGCCCAGGTTGACAGCGCGGCGGCGGAATCGAGGGCGGCCACCGCCTCCAGCGCATCGTTGAAGAGCGTCGCCTCGACGTGCCGGCGGAAGTCGCGCAGCAGCGCATGCAGGCGGATCTTCTCCGAGGCTTCCAGCGCGCGCGCCGAGCCGCCCGGCTGGATCGACAGGGTATGCGGCCACTTGCCGGCAAGCGTGCCGAGCATCGTCAGGAAGGCCGTGCGCGCCGGCATCACCTCGGCCGTGGCGCTGCCCTGCAAAGCCTTGAAGCGCGCCGCGGCGCGCGCATGCCACGGCCGCGCCGCATATTCGGCGCGGGCGAAGTCCGGCATGAAGAAAAGGTAGAAATGCGTGAAGTGGTCGGCCAGGTTCTCCACCGCGTGGGCGAGGTTGCAGGCGATGCGCCCGTTGGCTGGCGCGGCGAGCCCCATGGCGTCGGCCAGCGTGCGCGCCGCCGCCATCGATTGCGACACCGAACAGATGCCGCACACGCGCGGCGCGAACATCAGCGCATCCATCGGATGCTTGCCGCGCAGGATCTGCTCGAAGCCGCGATAGAGCGGCGAACCGGCCCGGGCAGCGGCGACGACGCCGTCTTCCACGTCGAGCGTCACCTCGAGGTCGCCCTCGACGCGGTTGAAGGGGCCGACGACCAGTCTCGTCATTTCAGCCCCGTTTTCTTGACTGCTGGAACGACCACCTGGTGGTCGGCCACGGCGTTGTCGCGCACGCGCTTCGGCGTGGCCGATTTCGACAGCGCGGCGAGCGCGACGAACCAGGCCTTCGGCATGTCGGTGGGCAGGCCGATGGGGATGCCGGCCAGCTTGGGCGTCTCGTGGAAGGGATGCCCCGGCTCCTCGAAGCCCGGCTCGGTGCAGGAGACGCAAGCGAAGCCCCCTTTCGTGCAGGAGCCGTTGCCGTTCCACGGCCGCAGGTTGCAATCGGCATGGGCCTGCGTGCCCTTGCAGCCCATGTTCTCCATCAGGCAACCAAGGTCGGACGGCTTGTGCGCGCTGGCCTTGAACTCGTAGAACTCGTTGCGGGCGCAGCCGTGATGCACCAGATGGTCGGCGAAGAAGCGCGGCCGGTGGAGCGCATCCAGATCCTGCTTGTCGAACTGGCCTTGCGCCAGCGCCAGCAGCGTCTCGCTGATCCAGTCCGGATGCGACGGGCAGCCGGCGACGTTGATGACCGGCAGGCCGCGCTGCCCCTGCCAGCCGGCGCCGAGCAGGCCGCCGGGAATCTCGCCGTCGTGCTGCAGGCCACAGGCCTGGGTGGGGTTCTCGCTCGCCGCGACCATGCCGCCCCAGGCGGCGCAACTGCCGATGGCCAGCACGTGGCGGGCACGCGCCGCCAGGCGCGACACCCACTCGGTCATTGGTCGGCCGGTGCCGGAGAGCAGGTGAAAGCGCCCGCTGCCGTTCGGCCCGCGCAGCAGCGCGCCCTCGATGCAGAGGAAGTCGAGCGGCACGCGCCCCTCCGCGCAGTCCTCCAGCAGCGCCAATGCCTCGGCACCGCTCTGTTCCGACAGCGCCGGATGCCAGCACACTGCGATGCCGGCATCGCTCAACTGATCGAATAGCGCGCTCGCGCCCGAGCACAGCAGCGACATGGTGCAGCCGCCGCAACCACCGGACTGGAGCCAGACGAGGTTCTGTGTGCGTTTATCCATGATCGATGCCGGAAGTGTACACTTGAAATTCCCAACAGTCGCCCTGCCATCACCGGGCATTCACAGGAAAAACAAACATGACCCTGCTCATCCTCGGACTGATCCTCTTTCTCGGCATGCACTCCATCCGCATCGTCGCCGACGACTGGCGCGCGGCGCGCGTCGCGCAGTTCGGCGAGAACGGCTGGAAGGGGCTGTATTCGCTGGCCTCCGCACTCGGCCTGGGCCTGGTCGTGTGGGGCTACGGCCTGGCGCGGGCCGAACCGGTCGTGCTGTGGGCGCCGCCCGGCTGGACCAAGCACATCGCGGCGCTGCTCACCCTGCCCGCCTTCATACTGATCGCCGCCGCCTACGTGCCGGGCAACCGCATCAAGGCGGCCGTCGGCCACCCGATGGTGGCCGGCGTGAAGGTGTGGGCCATCGCCCACCTGCTCTCGAACGGCAACCTCGCCGACGCGCTGCTGTTCGGCGCCTTCCTCGCCTGGGCGGTGCTCGACTTCCGTTCGGCGCGGCAGCGCGACCGCGCGGCGGGCGTGCGCTACGCGACGGGCAGCGGCGCGCGCGACGGCATGGCCATCGCCGCCGGCATCGGCGCTTGGGCGCTGTTCGCCGGCTTCCTGCATGTCTGGCTGATCGGCGTGCGGCCGTATTGAGGGCGCAGCCGCTATAATTCGCCCCTTTGTGGGAGCGGCGTCTGCGCCGCGAACGCCTTCCGGATCGCGGCGTGGACGCCGCTCCCACAGCGAACCTGGATTGAAGTCATGAGCACCCCCTACCCCGCCGACCTGCTGCGCGACGTGCAGAAGCGGCGCACCTTCGCCATCATCTCCCACCCCGACGCGGGCAAGACCACGCTGACGGAAAAGCTGCTGCTGTTCGGCGGCGCCATCCTCATGGCCGGCACGGTGAAGTCGCGCAAGAGCGCGCGCCATGCCACTTCGGACTGGATGGAGGTGGAAAAGCAGCGCGGCATCTCGGTGACCAGCTCGGTGATGCAGTTCGACTACGGCGGCCACACCATCAACCTGCTCGACACGCCGGGCCACCAGGACTTCTCCGAGGACACCTACCGCGTGCTCACTGCCGTGGACGCCGCGGTGATGGTGATCGACGCCGCCAAGGGCGTGGAAGCGCAGACCATCAAGCTGCTGGAAGTCTGCCGCCTGCGCAACACGCCGATCATCACCTTCGTGAACAAGCTCGACCGCGAAGTGCGCGAGCCGATGGAGCTGATCGAGGAAATCGAGTCGGTGCTGAAGATCGACTGCGCGCCGATCACCTGGCCGCTCGGCATGGGCAAGGCCTTCCGCGGCGTCTGGCACCTGCTGCACGAGCAGCTGATGCGCTTCGCCCCCGGCGAGGAGCGCGCCGACGGCAGGACCGAGTTGATCGAAGGCCTGGCCAACCCGAAGCTCGACGCACTGTTCCCGATGGAGATCGGCCGCCTGCGCGAGGACGTCGAGCTGATCCAGGGCGCCAGCCACCCCTTCGACATCACCGCCTTCCTCGCCGGCCAACAGAGCCCGGTGTTCTTCGGCTCCGGCATCAACAACTTCGGCGTGCGCGAGATCCTGCAGGCGCTGGTCGAATGGGCGCCGCCGCCGCAGCCGCGCGACGGCGGCACGCGCATGGTGCAACCAGCCGAGGCGCCTTTCTCCGGCTTCGTCTTCAAGATCCAGGCCAACATGGACCCGAAGCACCGCGACCGCATCGCCTTCTTCCGCGTCTGCTCCGGCCGCTACACGCCCGACATGAAAGTCAGCCACCGCAGGACGGCGAAGGAAATCAAGCTCGCCAACGCGCTCACCTTCATGGCCAACGAGCGCGTGGCGAGCGAGGACGCCGTGGCCGGCGACATCATCGGCATCCACAACCACGGCCAGCTGCAGATCGGCGACACGCTCACCGAGGGCGAGGCGCTCGGCTTCAAGGGCATCCCCTACTTCGCGCCGGAGCTCTTCCGCGTCGCCCGCCCACGCGACCCCTTCAAGTCGAAGCAGCTGGAAAAGGGCCTGCAGGAACTGGGCGAGGAAGGCGCCATCCAGGTCTTCCAGGCGACGGTGAGCAACAACCTGCTGCTCGGCGCCGTCGGCGTGCTGCAGTTCGAGATCGTCGCCCAGCGCCTCGCCACCGAGTACAAGGTCGACGCGATTTACGACGCCGCCAGCATCTCCACCGCGCGCTGGCTCACCTACCCCGACGAGGCCACCCGCCGCGACTTCGAGCGCGAACAGGCCGCCGCGCTCGCCACCGACGTCGATGGCAACGCGGTCTTCCTCGCCAGCAACAAGTACAACCTGCAGATCACCCAGGAGCGCTGGACCAAGGTGGGCTTCCACACCACGCGCGAGCACGGGCAGCGCGTCAGCCACGGCTAATCCCCCCTCTCCCCACGGACGGGGAGAGGGCCGGGGTGAGGGGTGCATGCCCCTCAGACAAAAGTCAGTCTCCGCAGCACGGCGATTCCCCGCTCCCATATTGTTCTCTTTCATGCTACGATTGAAGTACATCTGAGAACAGCGTAAACCGCCATGGGCGCCAACCCGATCGAACTGCTCTTCACCGCCTACCGCCGCCAGGTGCTCGGCCTGCTGCTGCTGCGGCCGGACGACAGCCTGCACGTGCGGGAAATCTCGCGGCTGACCGGCGTGCCGGCCGGCTCGCTGCACCGCGAGCTTCGCACCCTAACCGAGGCCGGACTCCTCCTGCGCGAGCCCGCCGGCAACCAGGTGCACTACCGGGCCAATCGTGCCGCGCCGCTCTATCCCGAGCTGGCCGAGATCTTTCGCAAGACGACCGGCCTGGCGGATGTCCTGCGCGACGCCCTGACGCCGCTCGTGAAGAAGGTTCAACTCGCCTTCGTCTTCGGCTCGCTGGCGCAGGGCACGGAAAAGAGCGGCAGCGATGTGGATGTGTTCGTGATCGGCCGAGCGTCCTTCGCGGCGGTTGTCGCGGCGCTTTCCCCCTTGAGGGAACGGCTGGGGCGCGAAGTGAACCCCGTCGTGATGACGGCCGCTGAATTCGCCGCCCAGCGCGCCGAGAAGGACCGCTTCATCGCCCGCGTCCTGAAGGAACCCAAGCTTTTCGTGATTGGAACCCCGGATGACCTTGGACAACTTGCTGAAGATCGGCCAGCTCAAGCCGCACGCGCCTGACGCTGCGGAAATCGCGCGGCTGATCGAAGCCGCCCGGCGCAACCTGACCGACGCCAATGCGGAAAACATCAGCACCGAGAACCGCTTCGACGCCGCCTACAAGTGCATCATGCAATCCGCGCTGGCGGCGCTGATGGCCAACGGCTACCGCCCCGACACGAAGGTGCCCGGTCACCACCAGACGGTCATCCAGTCGCTGCCCAAAACAATCGGCCTGCCAAGCACGCGTGTCGCCGTGCTCGATACGCTAAGAAATAAACGCAATCTGTCCGACTACTCCGGCCGGGACATCGACCGCGCTTCCCTCGCTACGTGCATATCGGAAGCTGCTAGGCTGCTGGAAGAAGTGAATATCTGGCTCACCAAGAATCACCCGGAATTGAAGGTATAGACAGAGAGTAAATCGACTCCGACACCTTTGGTTAAAGATAAGTTGAGTCTCTGACCTATCGTTAGCAGCCCAAAATCCGACCTTATATATCAAGCCGCCCCGTTCTTCCGCTCCAACCCATACCGCCCCAGCTTCGCCCGCAGGCCCACGCGCGACAGCCCCAGTTCGTCCGCCACGCGCGTCTTGTTCCAGCGGTGGCGCACCATCGCCTCCTTGAGCACGCGCGCCTCGAGCATTTCCAGGCGATCCTTGAGCGAGCCGTTGATGCCGGAGAGCATGCGCAGCTCCGGCTCCTCCTCGACGCTGGCGGCCTGCACGACGCGGCCGTTGAGGTATTCGGCGCCGAGCCAGTCGCCGTCGCACAGCGCCAGCATGCGGTGGATCTCGTTCTGCAGCTCGCGCACATTGCCTGGCCAGCGGTAGGCGGCGAGGCAGTCCATCGCCTCCTGCGTGAAGCCCTTCACCGGCTTGCCGAGCGACTGCATCGCCGCGTCCAGCACCTGCTGAGAAATGAACGGGATGTCCATCGGCCGCGCGCGCAGCGCCGGCACATGCAGCGTCATGGTGGACAGGCGGTAGTAGAGGTCCTGGCGGAAGCGGCCCTGGCGCACGTCCTCCTCGAGGTCGCGGTTGGTGGCGGAGATCACGCGCACATCCACGGAGATGGTCTTGGCGCCGCCGACCGGGCGGATCTCGCCCTCCTGCAGCACGCGCAACAGCTTGACCTGGAAGGCCGGCGAGGTCTCGCCGATCTCGTCGAGGAAAATGGTGCCGCCGTCGGCCTGCTGGAACAGGCCGATGCGGTCTTCAAAGGCGCCGGTGAAGGAACCGCGCTTGTGGCCGAACAGTTCCGATTCGAGCAGGGTGTCGGGCAGCGCGCCGCAGTTCTCGACGACGAAGGCCTTGTCGGCGCGGCCGCTGCGGTAGTGCATGGCGCGCGCCAGCAGCTCCTTGCCGGTGCCGGATTCGCCGGTGATGAGTACGGAGATGTCGTAGGGCGCGATGCGCTCGACCAGCCGGCAGAGGTCGTTCATCGGGCTGTCCGGCGCGCGCACCAGGCGGTCGGTGTCGAAGGCGCGCTTGACCTGCTGCCGTTTGGCCTCGACGCGGCTGCGCACGACCGGGCCGGCGGTACGCAGTTCGATGTTGAGGCGCTGGTTCTCCTGCTGCAGCCGGTAGAGCTCGGCCGCCGCGCGCACGGTGAGCAGCAGCGGCTCGGGCTGCCACGGCTTGAGCAGGTACTGGTAGATGCCGGCCTCGTTGATGCCGGAGATGATGTCCTCGGTCTCGGTGTAGCCGGAGACGATGATGCGCACCGTGTCGGGCCAGCGCGTGCGCGCCTCCTTGAGCGTCTGCACGCCGGAGAGGCCGGGCATGCGCTGGTCGCAGAGGATCACCTGCACCGGCTCGCGTTCGAGCACGGCCAGCGCCTGTTCGCCGCTGGTGGCGGTGAGCACCTCGAATTCCTCTTCCAGGGTGCGTCGCAGGGTCTCCTGCGAGCGGACCTCGTCGTCGACCACCAGGATTGTCGGTAATGTTGCCATCGTTTTCTCCTTAACCTGTGGGAGCGGCGTACTCGCCGCGAAAATCCCCCGGCCCTTCGGGCCACCCCCTTTTCCAAAGGGGGTCTCTGATGTTTCTATGCTGCTCTCGTTTTCAATACCGACTGTTTCTGCCACATGTTCTGCCGGTGCCGCGCCAGGTGCAGCGGCGTCCACGCGTGCGGCACGCGATGCACGAAGTGGTAGCGCGCGACGTGGTAGCTCGGATCGAAGCCGTAGAAGTTGAGCTTCATGCGCGCCAGTTCTTCGGTGCGGTGGGCTTCGAGCGGCTTCACCGCCTCGTCGCGGGCACGGGCGATACGCTTTTCCTCGATCAGTTGCGCAAAGTCGGGCCGCGCCGCCAGTTCGGCCGCCTGCTTGCGCACCTGCGCCGCGAAGGCCGGCACACCATCGCCGAAGCAATCGTCGATGAGGCCCTGCTCCACTGCCTGGCGCGCGCCGATGGGCAGGCGGTTCTGCGTGACAGCATGCGCCCGTTCCCAGCCGACGCGGCGCGGCAGCAGGTAGGTCCAGTACTCCGAGCCGAAGAGGTTGCCCATGCCCTTGTAGTGCGGGTTGAGGATGACGCCCTCGCGCGCCAGCACGCGGTCGGCCGTCAGCGCCAGGAAAACGCCGCCGGCGCCGGCATTGCCCTGCAGCGCCGCGACGACGTAATGGCTGCCGCAATCGAGGATGGCGCGGCACAGGTCGTCCATGGCATTGATGTTGGCCCAGGACTCGTCGGCGGGACTCTCGGCCGCCTCGATGGTGTTGAGGTGGATGCCGTTCGACCAGAAATCCGGCCCGCCCATGAGCATGATGACTTTCGTGTCGCGCCGAGCCGCCTCGACGAAGGCGTCGCGCAGGCGCAGGCAATCCGCAGTCGACATGGCGCCGTTGTAGTAATCAAAATGCAAGTAGCCGACGCCGCCCTCCTCCTCATAGCTGATGTCCTGCCAGGTCGCGGTGTTGCGCATCGGCAGCGCGGGCAACGCCGACTCGGGCACATTCATCGCCGCTTCGGGCAACGCCTGCGCCGCCGGTAGCTTGAAGGTCGGCTGGTCGGATTTGCGTTTGGCGTGGGTCAGCCACACCGCGCCGTCGACCGTGGCGCGGCACAGCGCGCCCTGGCGCTGCGCGATCACCGCGCCGGGATCAGTCCCGCGAAGCATGCCTTCGGGGTGGGCGTTGAAGAGCCAGCAGTCCACGCCGGCGATGCGGTCGGCGACGCCGGGAAAGCTGTCCGCCGCGCGCAGCTTGCGCAGCACCGTCGCCGTGTCATCGCGCGTCCAGTCGATGCGGCGCTCATCCTGCTTCATGAGCGGACGCTCGATGCCACGCCCTGAAGGGCTGGCGAAGCCGCCCTGAGGAAGTACTCCTGGGGTGCGTACGGCAGGATCGGTGGTGTCGAGCGGCGTCGGCACGAAGTCGCCATCAGTAAACTGAGCAAACTTCTCCACCGCCTCCAGCACCGCGGCGGTGGCCGCCTCGGTCACCTCGTTGCGGTAGAGGCTGCTCTTCCTCGCCGCGCGCATCGGAAAGCGGCGCGTCGCCCAGATGTCGCCGCCGTCCATCACGGCGTTAGCCTGCAGCACGGTGACGCCCCACTCCGCTTCGTCGTTCATGATCGCCCAGTCGAGCGCCGACGGGCCGCGATCGCCGACGATGCCCGGATGCACCACCAGGCAGACATGCTCGCGCCACACCGCTTCGGGAATCGCCCGCTTGAGGAAAGGCGCGATGACGAGATCGGGCTGGAACAGGTCGACCGCCTCGATGGCGACGTTGTCGTTGATGTCGAACTCGATGGAAACCTCGTGTCCGCGCTGCGTCAGCTCGACCCAGAGCCGCTGGGCAAGGCTGTTGAAGCTGTGGGTGAGGAAGAGAATTTTCATGAGCCGCTTTTTCAACATATCCTCGGCAGCTGTTCGCCGGTGAGCCAGTCGACGATGCGCTTGCCGCCGAAGCCGGTCTCCATCTGCACGAAATGCTGCGGATCGGCGTGTATCGAGCCGATGATTGCGGCTTCCGCACCGAGCGGATGCGCGCGCATGACTTCGAGCAATTGGTTCGCATGCTCCGGCGCGCAGAGGCAGACCAGCTTGCCCTCGTTGGCGACGTAGAGCGGGTCGAGGCCGAGGAACTCGCAGGCGGCCTCCACTTCTTCTCGCACCGGGATGGCGTCCTCGCGCAGCATCATGCCGACGCCGGACTGGCGGGCGATCTCGTTCAGCGTCGTGGCCAGCCCGCCGCGCGTCGGATCGCGCAGGA
>PHCS01000052.1 GCA_002840845.1 Betaproteobacteria bacterium HGW-Betaproteobacteria-14 | reverse complement strand
CCCATGCTGATCATGTACGACGAGCCCTTCTCCGGCCTCGACCCGATCTCGCTCAACCAGATCGGCAACCTGATCCGCAAGCTCAACGACGCCCTCGGCGTCACCTCCATCGTCGTCACCTACGACGTGGCCGAGTCGCTCAAGGTGGTGGATTACGTCTACTTCATCGCCGACGGCAAGATCGTCGCCGAGGGCACGCCCGACGAAGTGCGCGCTTCGACCGACCCCTTCGTGCGCCAGTTCGTCGACGGCCAACCCGACGGGCCGGTGGCATTTCACGCGCCCGGCAAGCCCATCCAGGAAGAACTGGAGCTCGGCTGAATTCCCCACCGGCGCGGCAAGGTGTCGCGCCGGTGATCTACGCTGCACAGCACTCGGAAGAAAACGGTAGGGCACGGGAAAAGTCAGCCCCCGCGGGACGGCGGTCCGCTGCGCTTCTCAGCCCATCAGCCTGGTGGGCAGCCAGGTTGCCAGTTCGGGGAACACGCACAGAATCAGGATGGCCAGGATCATGCAGCCCATGAAGGGCAGCGCACCGCGCAGGATCGTGGGCAGCTTGACATCGGGCGTGATGCCGTTGATGACGAACAGGTTGAGCCCCACCGGCGGCGTGATCAGCCCCAGTTCCATGTTGATGGTCAGGATCACGCCGAACCAGATCGGGTCAAACCCGGAGGCAAGAATCACCGGGATCAGGATGGGCGTGGTCATCAGGATAATGGCAGCCGGCGGCAGGAACATGCCGGCCACCAGGAGCAGCGCATTGATCGCCGCCAGAATGACCCATTTGTTGACCTGCATTGCAGCGATCGCCTCGGCCACCGACTGCGTGACCTGCAGGGAGGACATCATGTAGCCGAACAGGATCGAGGTGCCGATGATCATCAGCAGCATGCCCGATTCGCACAGGCCGGCGCGCAGGATGACCCATAGATCCATCGGCCGCCAGACGCGGTAGATCACCATCACCATCACCAGGCACAGCAGCGCGCCGACGCCGGCCGCCTCCGAGGGCGTGGCGATGCCGCCGTAGAGCGCATACACCACGCCGACGATGACGGCGATGAAGGGCAGCAGGCGCGGCAGCAGTTGGAGCTTTTCCTTCATCGAGTAGATGCGCTCGCTGTCGACCAGCCTGGTGCCGCGCTTCCAGCTGAGGAACAGCGCCCAGGCCATGAACAGTCCGGTGAGCAGCAGGCCCGGCAGGATGCCGGCGATGAACAACCGGCCGATCGAAGTCTCGGAAGCGATGCCGTAGAGAATCATGGTGATGCTGGGCGGGATGAGGATGCCCAGCGTGCCGCCGGCGGCGATGGCGCCGGTGGCGAGATCGGCATCGTAGCCGCGCTTGCGCATCTCGGGAATGCCCATCTTGCCGATCGCCGCACAGGTGGCCGGCGAGGAGCCGGTGAGCGCGGAGAACAGCGCGCAGGCGCCGATGTTGGAGATCACCAGCGAGCCGGGCACGCGGTTCAGCCAGCGCGCCAGCGCTTCGTAGAGGTCGGAGCCGGCACGCGACGAAGCCACCGCCGCGCCCATGATGATGAACATCGGCAGCGATACCAGGGTGAAATCATCGAGCCCGGCGAAGATCGTCTCCGGCACGAAATGGACGGCGTGCCAGCCGTCGAAGTAGATCATGAAGGCCAGCGCGACTGCGCCCAGGCCGAAGGCGATGGGCAGGCCGGTGGCCAGCACCAGCACCGTGAAGACAATGATCAGCAAGCCGATCATGAGCGGCGTCACAACTTGTCCTCCGCCGACATGCCGAACGGCAGGGACCGGTGCGACAGCACCAGCCAGATTTCGGTCAGGTATTGCAGGCACAGCAGGCCGAGGCCAAGCGGCACCGAGAGCATGGGAATCCACATGCGCGCCTTCCAGATCGACGGCGTGGTCTGGCCGGTGGTCCAGGCATCCCACCACCAGGGAATGGCGCCGTAGAGGAACGCTCCGCAAAACAGCAGCGCAATCACACTGCCGACGAAGTGCAGCCGACGCCGCGCCGAGGTGGCCAGCATCAGCGGCACCACATCGACGCTGACATGGCCGCGCGAGAGCAGGATGTAGGGCGCGCCAAGGAAGGTCGCCGCCACCAGCGAGAAGGTGACGAATTCCGTCTGCCAGATCGAGGACTCGCCGAGCACCGCGCGCACGAACACCATGTGGCAGACCACGATGATCGCAAGCACGATGAGCCCGGCCGAGAACACGCCGAAGGCACGCGATACCGCGTGCACCGCCGCTGCCCAGGCGGGCAGCGGCGGAATTTGCTTACTTGACACTCAAGGCCTTTTCGATCAGCTCCTTGCCGCCCGGGACCTTCTCGGCAAACTGCTTGTAGGAGGTCTTCTGCGCCACCGCGCGCCAGGCATCGGCTTCGGCGTCGGTGAGCGTGACGACCTCGACCTTGTTCGCCTTGAAGGTTTCCACCATCTTGTCGTCGAGTTTCTTCGATTCGCTCTCAAAGAAATCTTCGGCCTTCTTCGAGGCCGCCATCAGCGCCTTCTGCTGCGCGTCGTTCAGCTTGTTCCAGCTTTTCATGCTGATCAGCACCGGCTCGTACATGAACCACAAGGCATTGTCGCCGGGGGCGGTGATGCACTTGATCTGCTCGTAGAGGCGGAAAGAGACGAAGCTGCCGGTCGAGGTGTCGGTGCCCTGCGCCACACCCTGCTGCAGCGCGCTGTAGACTTCGTTGGAGGGAATCGAGACGATCGAAGCGCCGGCACCGGCCCACATCTGGGCGAAGGTGGCGCCGGCCGAGCGCACCTTCATGCCGACTACATCCTCGGGTTTCTTGATGCACTTGTCCTTACCGCCGAAGGCGCCGGCCAGCCAGGCGTCGGCCAGCACCTTGACCCCGCCCTGCTCGATGATGGCCTTGATGTCCTTGAGGAATGCCGAGTCGTTGATGCGCCGCGCATGGGCATGGCCTTTCACCAGGCCCGGCATCAGCGTGGCGCCGAACTGCGGGTGGAAGCCCGAGGCGTAGTCGAGCGGGAAGGAGGTCATGTCGATCTGCCCGGTCTGCATCGCCTTCCACTGTTCCTTGGCCTTGACCAGGCTGGAGCCGGGAAAGACCTTGATTTCGAGCCCGACATTCGCCGCGGCCACATCGCGCGCGATCATCTGCACCATCTCGTCGCGCACATCGCCCTTGCCGCCGGGAAACTGATGCGAAGCCTTGAGCACGATGTCGTCGGCCAGCACCGGCGCCGAGAATGCGGTGGCCAGGATCACGCCTAGGGCGGGAAGCAGGCGCGTGCGCGACAGCCTGGTGGCGGCGCGGTTCGTCGTATTCGAATCTGACTTGCGTGATTTCATGGGTATCTCCTCCGGCTGTTTATTGATATGGATAAGCGCCGCCTGTCGGGGACAGGAAAATCTGCGGCACTTGCGAAGCGCTTCACCTTGAGCATCCCAGTCATCCAGTCAGACCGGACGCCGCCAGTGAAGTTGAAACAAACCGTCCATAGGCTTTGGACTGCCACGCTGCCCAGGGTGTGTTCTCAATCGATTTATCTGTGCGATAAATTGATTGAGAACACACCCTAGCTCGAGTAGGCCTGGCGCAGAAGGTTTTTCTGCACCTTTCCCATGGCATTGCGCGGCAGATCGTCGACCAGATACACCCGTTTCGGCACCTTGAAGTTTGCCAGCTTGTCCTTGATCGCAGCGATTATCTGCGCTTCGGTCAAGGCTGCGCCGGCAGGGTTCTTCTGGCGCACCACCATGGCCGATACCGCCTCGCCGAAATCGGGGTGCGGCAGGCCGATCACCGCCGACTCGACGACGCCCGGCATGGCGTCGATCAGTTCCTCGATTTCCTTCGGGTACACGTTGAGGCCTCCGCTGATCACCAGATCCTTGGAGCGCCCGCTGATGGAAATGTAGCCGTCCGCATCGCGGCTGCCCAGGTCGCCCGTCTCGAAAAAACCGTCGGCGGTGAACTCCTCCTTCGTTTTCTCCGGCATGCCCCAGTAGCCGACAAACACGTTTTCGCCCCTGACCTGGATGCGGCCGACCGTGCCGGGCGGCACCGGTTCGCCATCCGCATCCACGATCCTGATCTCCGTGCCCGGCAAGGGGAAGCCCACCGTGCCGCCGCGGCGCTCGCCCGCGCAGGGGTTGGAGGTAAACATGCCGCCCTCGGTCATGCCGTAGCGCTCGAGGATGGTGTGGCCGCTGCGTGCCTGGAAATCCTCGAAGGTCTCCTTCAGCAGCGGTGCCGAACCGGAAATGAACAGCCGCATGCTGCGGCAGGTTTCCCGGCCGAATGCGGGGTCCTGCAGCAGGCGCACGTAGTAGGTCGGCACCCCCATGAACACCGTCGCTTGCGGCAGCAACTGCAGGGCCCGGGCAAGATCGAACTTCGGCTCGAAGAACATCGCCGAGCCGTTCAGCAGGGCGCAGTGGCAGGCGACGAAGAGGCCGTGCACGTGGAAGATCGGCAGCATGTGCAGGAGGACATCGCCGGGCTGGAACTGCCAGTAGCGGTGCAGCGTCCTAGCATTGTGGGCGAGGTTGCCGTGGCTCAGCATCGCTCCCTTGGAGCGCCCGGTGGTGCCCGAGGTGTACAGGATGGCCGCGAGATCGGCATCCGTCCTCGGCACGGTCGCGAAGGCGTCCGGCTGCGGCGCTGCCATTGCGATCAGCGAGCCGCGCCCGGCGTCGTCCAGCTCGAGCACGTGCGGCACGCCGGCCTGTTGCGCAAGTTCCTCCGCCAGCACACGCATGGGCGGCCTGCAGACGAACAGCCCTGGACGCGCATCCTTCAGGAAGTAATCCAGCTCGTTACGCTGGTAGGCCGGGTTGAGGGGCAGGAACACCATGCCGGCGCGCAGCGCGGCGAGGTAGAGGATTAGCGCTTCCGGCGTCTTCTCCACCTGGGCCGCCACGCGGTCGCCCGGTTTGAGCCCGAGCGCGACGAGCAGGTTGGCCATGCGGCCCGAGGCGCGCCCGATATCGCCGTAGGTCCATGCACTGCCACCGCCGAGGATCAGGCAGGGCGCGGCAGGATCCTGCGGAAACCGGGCGGACAGCTGGGTATACAGGTTCTCGTTCATCGGCGGTTCATTCGACGTGCGCGCTCCTGGCGGCCTCATTCGACAACTCGCGCAGCGCGGTCAGCTGCGCCAGCAGGTGGTCGCGCATGATGCGCTCCGCCGCCTCTGCATCCTGCGCGTGCAGCGCCTGCATCAGCGCACGGTGCTCGGAGAGCGACGCGTCGAGCCGTCCCTCGAGCCGCAGCGAGTGATGGCGCGACAGCTTCAGGTGCTTCCTCAGGTCGCCGATCACCGTCTGCAGCCAGCGGTTGCCGGCGCACACCTGCATGGTGTCGTGGAAGACGTAATTGGTCTCGTAATAGCCATCCACGTCACCCGCCGCCGCGCGGCGCTCCAGCTTTTCATGGAGGGCGTCGAGCGTTTTCAGCTGCTGCGGGGTGCGCTTGCCGGCCACCTCGCAGGCCACCCGGCCCTCCAGCACGGCCATGATGGGAAAGATTTCCTCCAGGTCACGTTCGGTCAATTCCGTGACGAAGCAACCCTTGCGCGGCCGCAACTCGACCAGTCCCTCCGCGCCGAGCACCTTGATGGCCTCGCGCAGCGGGGTACGGCTGATGCCAAGCTGTTCCGCAAGCATCGCCTCGTCCAGGCGCTGGCCGGGCGCAAGCCGGTGGCTGTAGATCTGCTCGCGCAGCAAACCGACGGCCTGATGCGACAGCGGAGAGTTGTTAATTATTGTTTTCAAAGGATTATCAAGCCAGTGCGGCGTATTTTGTATACACCATAACGGAGGCATTCCGCAGGTGTCAAGCTTCGGCTTGGCGCTTGCGGAAAACAGGCTTGGAGGAAAGTCAGCCGCCACAGGACGGCGATGCGGACCAGGCCGTCAGGCCTTCTTCACGAATTCCGATTTCAGGCTCATGGCGCCGACGCCGTCGATCTTGCAGTCGATGTCATGGTCGCCATCGACCAGGCGGATGTTCCGAACCTTGGTGCCCACCTTCACCACCAGCGACGAGCCCTTGACCTTCAGATCCTTGATAACGGTAACGCTGTCGCCATCCTGCAGCACATTGCCGACGGCATCGCGCACGACGCGGGCCTCCTCTTCCACGTCAGGCGCGGCCTTCGGCCACTCGTGCGCGCACTCGGGGCAAACGAACATCCCGCCGTCTTCATAGGTGTATTCGGAATTGCATTGGGGGCAGTTGGGCAAGGCGGTCATATATCCTGAAGGCACTGGCACGGGCCGATATGCGCACTCGCTGGCCCGCAGTTGGTGTCCCGGGAACCATATCCTTGCCGCTAATCAGACCCATATCATTGCCGATATGAGGTGAAATCACATCACTTCGGACGGCATATCTCAACTGCGAGAGAAGCATATCCTTGCCGGTTTCTCGTTTAAGAAAGCATAACCTTGCCGCAAAACCTTCCACTAATAATCCTTGCTTTAACATAGCCTTAATGCATCCTCAGAATGTTTGTCGATTACATCCATAACAGGCTGGGTGATTTGGTCTGACAAAGCCCCGAAACTGCATCGGGGTGATGATGCGGACAGTTATAGGCGCGTACACCGGGGAATGAAGGGTGTAAGGAAGGCTTACGGGAAAACTCACCCGGCTCGTTTCCTTATAAGTCGTCTCTTGGTATTCTTCTGTATGCAAATTGGGAGAAACCAATGGCAAGAGGGAGTGGATTCAACGCATTCTTGAGGGCGGCTGCGCGAGCATCGGCTGCGGCGCAAAGAGAGCGTCAGCGAGCAATCCGCGCACAAGTCACGGCAGCCCGGCAGATCGAGCGCCAGGCGCGCATGGCGAGGACCCAGCAGGCCCGAGAGCAACGCGAGGCAGAAAAACTTGCCAAGCAACAGTATTTGGAAGACCGGGTTGCGGAAACCGAAGATCTCAATGCGGAGCTCAGCGAGCGGTTGGAATCGCTTCGAGGAATCCTTGCGCATACCCTCACCATCGATGATCGCATCAGCTTCCAGGAACTGAAGCTGATGCAGCCGTTCGAACCGTTCAGACCGCCGGCGCATCTAGCGCCGGGAATACCGCCACGCGAAGTCGAAATTCCGCCGCCCAGCGGCTTTCGCAAGCTTTTGCCGGGCTCCAAGGCGAAGCATGAGCAAGCCGTCGCTCGTGTCCGGATCGAGCATGAGGAGCGACGGAAGCAGTTCGCTCAACAAGAGTCGGACAAGCTTGCCGAGCTTGCCATGCTCAAGAAGGAGTACGAGGAAAGCCGGACCCAATACGAGGCAGAAGTTGCCCGCAAGAACGCCGAAGTCGACGAGTTCGAAGCGGCCTACCGTGCCAAGGAACCAGATGCCATTGTTGCGTACAACGAGATGGTCCTGTCTCGCTCTGAATACCCGGACGAGGGGTTTCCGCAGAAGTTCAGAGTTGCCTACAACCAGGACTCCAAGGAGCTCGTAATCGAATACGACCTGCCCGAGGCTTCCGCCGTGCCTACAGTAGCGGAATACCGCTACGTCAAGTCAAAGGACACCATCGAGTCGAAGCCGCAAAAACCAGCAGAGATCAGACAACTCTACCAGGATGTCGTTGCCTCGATTGTGCTCCGAACGCTCCACGAAGTAACGGAAGCCGATCAGGCGGACGCCATCGCCATCCTGACTTTCACCGGTATCGTGGACGCTATCAACCCGGCGGATGGGCGAGAAATCCGTGTGCCCGTGGTGTCGGTCCGCACCAGCAAAGCCGACTTCGCGCAAATTCGCCTGGACAAGGTCGACAAGGCCGTATGCCTCAAGAATCTTGGTGCGCAGGTTTCGGCGCGGCCGGATGAGTTGCAGGCGGTCAAGCCTATCGTCGAGTTCGACATGGTGGATAAGCGGTTCATCGGACAAGGCGATGCACTGACGGAATTGGAGTCGCGACCTAACTTGTTGGAGCTCTCGCCGAGCGAATTCGAAACCTTGGTGGCCAACCTGTTCAGCAAGATGGGCCTGGACACCAAACTCACGCGCGCATCGAGGGATGGAGGAGTAGACGCTGTCGCGTTCGATACTCGGCCGGTATTGGGCGGCAAAGTGGTCATTCAGGCGAAGCGATATCGGGATACCGTTGGCGTCAGCGCCGTGCGGGATCTATACGGCACGATGATGAACGAGGGCGCCAACAAGGGGATCCTTGTGTGCACGAGCGGGTACGGGCCTGATGCCTACAACTTCACCAAGGACAAACCCATCGAGCTGATTGATGGGGGCGGTCTGCTGTACCTGCTACGCGAACACGCGAATATCCAGGCACGGATCGCTCAATAGGATAGTTCCGGGTAACCTTTTAGTCTAGCCGTTAGTTAAGCTGTTAAAGTAGCGGTCGCCCGCCCGCGTTACCCTGAACCCCTTGTCGGGCCATAACCCGGAAAGGGGTTTGTCTTTATGGGCTTTTCAGGACTTCGTTAGTCTGATCTTGGCTGACGGAGGCTACGTACCCGAGAATCCCCATCTGCTTGTGCGAAGAGTCGGCCGCCTGGTACGACGCCACAAGCTCGGCAAGCCGCTCGGAGCTGATAGCCAGCTTCTGCGTCGACAGGTCAATATTGAATGCCGTGATTTTGTCTGCAGGCCCTTCTTCCTTGGTGTCGTTCAGCCGGAATCGAGCCCGCTCTGCAGAATGCTTGACTGCTTCGAGCGCTTGTTGGATAAGCGGCAGGTCTTTCGCGGAAAGGATGATGTCATCCACGTAAACAGATACCGCGACGCCGGTCTGTCCTAGGCGCTGCAGGCAGTGGCCGAGGGCGCTCTTATAGAGGCAGATAGAGGAGATGATCGGGGATTGAACGAAGCCAAACGGCAAGATGTATTCGCCTCGCTCGGGGTGGATGACGGTGGAACCGTTGGTGATCGCCCGCGCCTGAACATAGCCGAATAACGGCTTTAGAGCTCGCGTTACCCGCGATCTATTGATACTCCCGAAGAAGTCCTTGATATCCAGGTGGACGAACCACGAATTCTCGATGTGCGACCGTAGCGCCGCAACATGACCGCCGTTCTGCAAATGGAAGTAATTGGAAGGCGCTTGCCAGCGCTCCTGGATGGCCTGCTTTATCTCCCGACCAGTCGCGATGGTGTCGGCAGTAGGAACAAAAACCCAAGCACCAGGCTTAAGCTCGAAGCGTGACAGCCAGCTCGGGGTCACGAGAAGCGGAGTAGTTAAAGGTCACGTTCAAGAGTGCGATCACCTTGTTGGCAAATCGAACGAGTTCGACCGCCAGCACGACGCACTCGAGAACAAGGCGTTGATGATATGGCTTCATAATCATCCCCTCATCCAAGTCCCGGCTTGCCCAGCGCCGAAGCGCATGACCAGAAAACCAACCAGGTAGCATGATGACAATATGCCAAAAAGCTATCCGCGGATATCACATAGTGACGCGATGAAGATAGGCAAGTGCCTATCGCCGGGAGTGGTCACGGTAGCAGAGCAAGGTGTCGTATGCAACGGGTTGCTTGGCCACGCTGCTAGCCCTCTACGAACAAGCGCTTGCTGGTTCGTGCTAAGAAGGATCAAACCGATTTACCACGTAGCTGTGAAATTTTCGGCTCTTACCTCGCTTTCTTAGGATGGATTCATCTATGCTGCAAATCGAGTGCGTATCATATACGCAGTACAGCGTACACTATACGCACTTCTGCGTTGACATAGCACTTTACTGCGTATAGTATACGCATATGGGCTCGATTGCCATCACCGCTGCGGATATCGGGAAGGTCACCGGTTATACGCGGAACCAGGTCCGTGGCCTGCTGGATAAGCTTCCGGGGTATGCGGAACTGGAGGCGGCACCCGGCGTAGCGCGCGAATATTCGCGTTCTGATCTATTGGTGTTGGCGGTCATTCATCACCTTGAAGCCAGGGTCCGAGTTCACCGCGACGCGCTGGCGGCAATCGTCACTGCGGTAAAAGGGGAGCTTTCAGGCCCGAAGACGATCAATCGAGACGCTCGCCTAGTTGTTTCCGTCGATCCGCCCGCCGCTAGCTATCTTGCTGCCGTTAGCACGCCCGTGCAGGAAGGAATTGTGATCACGCTTGGTCCGATCTTCGAGCGAGTAGATGGACACCTCAAGAAGAAGTTTGAGAACCCGTATTCGGTTCGGGGAACACCTGAACTCAATTTTGGCCCCATGCTGGTCAGTCGTGGTCGAAAGAAGGCGGTGGGATGATGGGCCCATCTGTGACCACGGAAGATCTGCTCTCGCTGGGTGCATCCCAGTCCAACATTCGTTGGCTAACGAAACCGACTGCGGAGAACATCCAGTACCTCGATTTGATCGAGTCTGTAACCCGGCGCGACTGTGCCGCGCCGTCTATTCGGCCGGAGGCGGTCGTTGAGTTCGAAGGGCAGCCACTACTCTATGTTGTAGACGGCCGCGGTCTTGCGGGCAGCGTTACTGTCACCCGCGAGGCTCTCGCACAGACGCTTCGCACATTAACGTTGCGCGGTGATCCGGCCTACCTTGCAGTTCTGGAATTCGGCCGTGTGGTCATCCATCCGATCGAACTGAAGAAGTCCAAAGCTGATACCAGCATTTCATGGGATACGCAGCAGAGCGGCCCCCGGTCATTGATTCAGGACCTCGTAGCAGAAGCAATCGAAGGATTACCAGGTCGCGGCGTCCGTCGCGCTGCCGTGCATGAGTTGCTCTTCAGGCTCCTTACTGAAGCTGCCGATGCTCTGTTCGCAACGCGCGCCCTATCCGGACTTCACGACGACGTACTGGCGCTGATCGGGCGTGCTCTCTTTGCGCGATTCTTGATCGACCGGGAGATCATGACGCGAACGACGTTCCCCGATCTGAAGGATGCGCCTGAGAACTGTTTCTCGTCATCGGTGCATGCGGCGCGGACATGCAAGTGGCTGGACGACACTTTCAACGGCGAACTCTTGCCGCTCGCGAACAAGCACTATCAAGCTTATTTCAAGTTGTTCGGCGACGAGGCGAGCAAGGTCTTCCATATCTTGTCGAACGTCATCCATCGTGCCCCTGGGGGGCAGCTTACCTTCGAATCAGAATGGAAGGATCTGGATTTTGCTCACGTACCGATCGGCTTGCTCAGCGAGGTCTATGAGCGCTATGCGCATCGGCATATTGGTGGCAAGGCAAAGAAGGAAAGCATGCACTACACCCCGCGTCACATCGCGGAGTTCATGATTGAGGAGGCATTCGCGGGGCTTGAATCTGAGCAGCGACGCCATGCGCGCCTGCTCGATCCAGCGGCAGGCGGAGGGGTTTTTCTCACCCTCGGATTCCGCAAGCTTGTGGCTGCGTTGTGGGACAAGAACCGCCGCAGACCAACGCGACGCGAAATCCGTCGAATCTTATATAGGCAGATTCGTGGGTTCGACATCAACGCATCGGCATTGAAGCTCGCTGCGCTCGGTTTGTATCTCACGGCTATTGAGCTTGACCCAAACCCGACGGACTTCGACGAGATCCCGTTTGATCCGCTATTCGAGCCGTCAGGCCGTGCAACCGTCCACACCGTGCTAACGCACGCTCGCTTGCCGAATGAATCCGAGGATGATCCTTATGTTCTCGGAAGTCTTGGACAGGCGATCAGCAACGAACATCGCAAGAAATATGATGTTGTCATTGGTAATCCCCCTTGGTCCGGCCTGAGCAGCACTAAGGGCGCAAAAGAAGTCGCAAAGCAATTCCACGAGGTTGTGCGGGATGTTGCGCGCCGCCGGGCAGACGACAACGGTCAAGGCAGCGGACTCCTTGAAATCGCGAACTCCTACGAGAATCCCGATGGCGTGCCAGATCTGCCATTTGTCTGGCGGTCGATGGAATGGGCGGTCGACGGGGGAATCATTGCGTTGGCTCTCCATGCGCGCCTGTTGTTTAAGCAGGCTGACATGGGCTCGCGGGCGCGCGAAGCGCTCTTTACGGCCCTTCGGGTAACTGGCGTTCTCAATGGAGCCGCCGTCCGTAAGGAGAACGTCTGGCCGAACGTTAATGCGCCGTGGTGCTTGCTCTTCGCGCGCAACGAAGTGCCTGCCGATCATGATGTCTTCCATTTCGTCAGCATCGAGTTGGAGAAACGCCTTAACGGCCAAGGTCGCCTGCGTATCGACGAAAAGAGTGCTCAGCCAATCCAGTTCACGGTATTCAAGCAGAAACCATATCTCTTGAAGACCCTATTCCGAGGGACAGCGATGGATGCAGCCGTTATGGAGCATCTGGCTGCTCTGAAAACGATATCGGTCGGAAAGTACATGGACAAGCATGGCCTTAAGTGCGGTGAGGGGTACAAGGTCGCAGAAGACTCGAAGCAACAGGACTCCAGCGCAATGATCGGCATGGTCGATTTGCGCCGCGAATGGAGCCCGCGATTTGCGGCAGGCCGTGACTTAATCAAACACCGATTCGAGCGCCGTACGCTTCATAGGCCACGGGATATAGCAATCTATCGCGGCCCGGTTGTCATCTTGCCCGTTTCCGTTCCGGAAGATCCAGATCAGGGTGTCGGTTTGATTTCCGACAACGACGTTGCCTACTCTGAGTCGTTCAACGGCTATTCGATGCGCGGCTTCAAAGCCGGCAATCCATACGCATTGGCCTGTTATCTCCACGTGCTGACCTATAGCAAACTGTTCAGGTACTACGTACTGATGACTAGTTCGCAATTTGGTGTGGAAAGAGACTCGCTTCAAAAGGAGGATGTGGACGAATTTCCCATTATCCCGTTCGAGAATCTTCATCAGGTCGACGCAACACGGGCCCAATTCCTCTCGGAGGCCATTGCTCGAGAGGAGATGCCTTGGCCTGAGGTAGATCAGTTCGTTTTCGAGCTTTATGGCATCAGCGCCGAACTTCAAAACGTGATCACCGACACGCTCTCAGTGTCGCTGCCGTACCCAACGACGGCTGAACGGGCAGAAAGGGCTCCGAGTGAGCCAGAAACCGAAGCCTTCCGCGCAACGCTAGAGGGACACTTGCGCCCGATATTTCAGATTGCAGGAGTCGATGTCGTTGTGAAGACTCGGTCCTCTGTAGCCGGCTCATGGGCCTTCCTCGATGTAGTCTTCGACGGGTATGAGCCCGCTGGCTGGGATCAACGCTGGCTGAGTGAGCTTGCTGATAATCAAGGTGCCAGCGGTATTCTCGTACCCACCCCTCAGCACCACATCGGTGTTGGCTTGCTTGCCCAGTATCGGTACTGGACAACGTCAAGAGCACGTCTATGCGCTCTCACCATAATCCGTGAATACGGCGACGCAGTGGTTGCCCAGGGCAGTGCGTAGGATATGGATGGCGGATTCACAAAACGTATTTCTGTCTACGACGGAATGCCATATGGCGGCTTCAATGATCTGGAGTTGCTAGTCGTTGAAAAGGCGCTGCGCTTGGTATGGGCAGAAGCCGGTAAGCGAACTCATTGCCATAACATCGATTTCCGAAAGGCCAATGAAGATCAGATCTCTAGCGCCCTGTGCCTAGTGTTTGACAACATTTGGGCTTACGACCGGACACTACTTTCCGACTTGGCCACATTATTCCAAGCTGTTCCGGAATTCAATAGCCAGCATGGCGCCGTCGACTATCTCGGCCGCGCGCTGAAGTTTCGGCCAGATTTCACTTTTCGCCGGATCTACACGCCGCCTGGAATGAGCGTGCTAAATGGCTGTTTGTTCATCGAGGCAAAGGTGATAGACCCCGGCAGAACGATGGGAACGTACTGTGGGGATGGATTATTGCGATTCGTGGATGGCACCTATGCTTGGGCGGTACCTCAGGCGATGATGTTCGGGTACGTCCACCAAACGAATCAGCAGCTGCCCAATTCACTAGCAGATCATCTTCAGCGGCGAGGGAAGCGAGAAACCTACAAGTTTATGGGTGGCCCAACGGCTTTTTCGCCGTCACGCTTTAGCAACCGGAGCTACACAACTTTGCACGACAGAGATTGGACGTACCCAGGTACTACAAGACCAGCGGGGCCTATTAAGGTGCTGCATTTGTGGCTGCAGGTTACGTAACGGAGATAAGTTGTCGCTAAACCCATTCTTCCAGCATCGTGTAATTCAAGGCAAGGACATCTATGTCGTAGATGATCACCACAAGGCCTTGGCGGCGTGGGCTCTCGTCCGTCGGTCGCTGCTAAGTGCGCCGAACCTGATCACGATCGACCACCATACGGACATCCACGAGGCGTTCTTGGGCCACGCCCACTGGGAGAATTACGGGGGGCGAGCGCCGGATCAAGAAGCGTTCCGACTCGGCCTCGTCGCCCAAATCGACTGGCGACGTGATGAAAGCATCGTTGGGGCCATCGAATATCTGAAACACGACGAGCACATCGACGCGGCCACTTGCTCGGACACAATTGGTAACGCCTTCTGCATTCAACTTAGCGATTCGGGCGGGACGCCGTCAACCCACGCATCAGCCGCAAATCGCATCTATGCACTTCCGTTCGAGTGTTTCATAGGATGCAAGGTGAAGCCTCACAACGACGATTGTTTAGTCCAGCAATCGAACGAAATCATTGAAACAAGATATCTCGATGACCAGCTTGCGCGTGGCGCCGAAATATCTAGGTGCATCGGCCTGCCCCATATAGAAGCGGCGCCCTACATCCTCGACATCGATCTTGACGCGTTCCACACTCGCAAAGCGATTTCGCCGCACGACCCGACGACGTTCTATCGCCTGATTAGGAACGCCGTTGCGATCACCATCGCCACCGAAGCCGAATGTGTGAAAGACGAGTGGCTCGATGGTGAAGATCAGATGGACACGGCCGAGTTACTCAATGCGCTACTGACCCACGTCGAGCAGGCGCTCTGAGAGCACATTGCACGCGCGGCATCCACAACAATCGGCCGCGCCAGAATGGGAGGTAAATGTCGCGCCGATCAGTGTATGGAGGGAACGTAGTACAAGATATCCTCGACATCAATTGGCGCCTTGGCTAACCCAATCCGCATTGCCGGTGTCTTCTTATCGTCGCCGGTTGCGACGTAGTTGTAAAAGACACGGAAGATGGCCAGCAATATCTCAACGACCTCCGGTTTGTATGGGCTGTAGCCATACCATGTACGCCCTTGCACTTGCCGTTTGGATTGGCCGTTCGAGGAGTGATAGACGGCGTCTAAGCTGCATGAAGAATTTGTCGGTCGCGTGAAGGCTTGCACGCGCGTATAGCTTGGCTAGGTGGTTTGCGCCGTAGTCCTGGAAATCGGTTAGGTAGCACATCGCTTTGTCGGGCTCGCTCATGCTCGGTAATCCAATGGCGCGACAGTCAGCTCGCCAAAACGCAGGCGCTCAGCAAGCGGGAATTCCATCAGTTGATCCGGACCAACAACCAGAGCGGTGTGCCCGGCGTACAGTTCATTCAACCGAAAACCCAGCCTCATGGATCATGGCAGGCAAGATTAAAGCTTCCCGGCGGCAAGGAGATGACGCGGACTTTCTCGGTACTCAAGCACGGGTATGAGGGCGCCTTCGAGCAGGCCGTCGAGGCGCGCAATGAACTGCTTGGGCTTGTCGAGGACAAGCCCTACCTCCAACATCCGATAGCCAAGAGGTTCGCAACGGAACGCAGCCCAATTCAAGGGTTAGCGCCTTTGGGACGGCGCAGCAGACAGAAACACCCCATCACTCCTTCCTCGGACTGAACGTCCGCGGGAAGAACACCACCTCACCTAGCTTCTTCACCCGGTAGAGTTGCGCCGGCCGCTGCTGGCCGGTGCGCAGGCGCGGCACTTCCTCGAGGAAATCGCCGGCCTTGATGCGATCGCGGAAGGCGCTCTTCTCGACCGGCCGCCCCAGCACGATCTCGAAGGCCCGCTGCAGTTCGGTCAGCGTGAATTCCCGCGGCAGCAGATAGACCGGCAGCGAGGTGTACTCCACCTTGCTGCGCAGACGGATCACCGCCGCAGCGAGCAACTCCCTGTGGTCGAAAGCCAGCTTCACCTTCACCCCCTCGCCCGCAATGGGGTACCACGCTGCCGCCGGCGCGTTGGCCCCGGCCAGCGGCTCGCCCGGATCGGCGATCAAAGCGAAGTAGACGTGGGTCGCCGACCAGCCACGCGGATCCCTTTCCTTCCCGCCCCAGCTGCCCAATTGCTCCAGGTAGGGACTGGCCACGCTGGTCTTCTCCTTCAGCTTCCTGCGCGCGCAGGCCTCCAGATCACGGTCCCGCCCGATATCGACGAAGCCGCCCGGCAACGCCCAGGCGCCCGGATGCGGTTCGCCGGGTTCATCGGGACGCTTCACCAGCAGCACCTGCAGCGCACCCTCGCGCACCGTGAAGATCGCCAGGTCCACGGTGGTGAGCGGGCGCGGAAAATCCGCCAGCCGGGCTGCGGCGGTCGAGAGTTTAGGTTTGGATTTGGGTTTGGCCATGGCGTGCTCCTTTTGGGTTGTTGACAGCTTACCACAATAGGGGTACTGTCCCACTTACGAATGAGTGGGACTGTCCCACTTAGTTGAAAGGAGGTGCACCATGTTCGGCATTGGATTCGTCAAGGCCCAGCCCACCACCTATCTGATCCAGTACCGCGGCGGCCAGGCGGTGCGGGAGGGGGCGGGCCTGTCATTCTTCTACTACCGGCCGACGTCCTCCCTGGTGGCGGTGCCCGTCGCCAGCCGGGACCAGGCCTTCATCTTCGAGCTGCTCACCATCGACTTCCAGTCGGTGACGGTGCAGGGTCAGGTTTCTTACCGGGTGGCGGAACCGCGCAAGACCGCCGCCCTGCTCAACTACGCCCTGAAGCCGGAGGGCAAGGGCTACGAGTCGGACGACCCGGAGAAGCTGCCCACCCGGGTGCTGGCGCTGGTGGAGGTGATGACCCAGCAGGCCATACGGGGGCTGGCGCTGAAGCAGGCGCTGCTCGCTGCCGAGTCGGTGGCGGAGCGGATATCGGCCGGCCTTGCGGGACACAAGGAGATCGTCTCCCTGGGGTTGGAAATCCTCGGCGTGTCGATCCTCGGCATCAAGCCGACGCCGGAGACCGCGCGGGCGCTGGAGGCAGAGGCGCGGGAAGCCATTCTCAAGTCGTCGGATGAAGCGATATACGCCCGCCGCAACGCCGCCGTCGAGCAGGAGCGCGCGATCCGCGAGAACGAGCTCGACACCGAGGTGGCCGTGGAGCAGAAGAAGCGCCTCATCCGCGAGACCCAGCTGGAGGCGGAGGCGAGCCTGCGCCAGCGCAAGCACGAGCTGCGGCAGGCCGACATGGAGGCCGACATCTCCCTGGAGGAGCGACGCAAAGCCTGGGTGGAAGAGAACGCCGCGAACAGCCGCAAGCTGGCCGAGGCGGAGGCCTTCCGCGTCAGTGCGGTGATGGGCGCCCTGGAGAAGGTGGATCCACGGGTGGTGCAGTCGCTCGCCGCCGTCGGCATGCAGCCCGGCCAGTTGATCGCCCAGGCCTTCGGCGGCATCGCCGAGCGGGCAGAGAAGATCGGCCAGCTCAACGTCTCGCCGGAACTCTTGCGGGCCCTGATGCCGGCGGCCGTCGAGGCTGGGGAGGAAGGCCGTGGTCGCCCCCGCTGAACGCAAGGTGGTGCTGGTCACCCGGCGCACCCGGCTGGAGGAGTTGGTGGCGAAGTACCACTCGGTGGCCCAGGCGCGTTTCTATATCGAGCACCTGGGCGCCGACTTCTCCGACTACCTGGCCGAGCACGAGACCTATGTGACGGCCAAGCAGGTCGTGGGAGCGGTGCTGCAGGCGCACGGGCGCTTCCAGGCGATCGAGCGGTGGTTCCTGCCTAACTTCATCTTCGCCCCGGACGACGTGGTGGTGGCGCTCGGCCAGGACGGGCTGGTGGCCAATACAGTGAAGTACCTGGACGGCCAGCCCGTCATCGGGGTGAATCCGGATCCCTACCGCTGGGACGGCATTCTCCTGCCCTTCGAACCAAGGGACCTGAGGACGATCCTGCCGGAAGTGCTGCTGGATCAGCGCGAGCACAAGACGGTGACGATGGCCGAGGCGCGCCTGTCGGACGGCCAGCGGCTGCTGGCGGTGAACGATCTATTTATCGGGCCGAGAAGTCATACCTCGGCGCGTTACGAGATAGAACTGGGGCAACGCAAGGAGGTGCAGTCCTCCAGCGGGCTGATCGTGTCGACCGGGCTGGGCTCGACGGCCTGGATGAAAAGCGTGGTGACGGGGTCGCTGGCCATCGCGGCGGAATTCGGACGTGCGGATAACCTCAGTCCCTACACGACGGCGCCGTGGGATGCGCCCTTTCTTCAATTCGCAGTAAGGGAGCCATTCCCGAGCAAGTCCTCGCAGGCGAGCTTGGTATACGGGCTGGTCGATGCTGCTCACCCGCTTAGGCTACGCTCCCTTATGCCGGAGAACGGGGTGATTTTTAGTGACGGGATCGAGGCGGACTTTGTGGCGTTTAACTCTGGTGTGGAGGCGAGGATTGGGGTGGCGGAGCAGATTGGGAGGATTATTGTCTAAATGCGCGTTGTGGGCTAGGAATCGAGGCGTTTTACAAGCAGCGTCAGTCCACCGAGAGTGGCTAAGCAGGGAGTAACGACAAACACCGGCCGTTTTCCGTTCTGTTCTGAACTAAGGATTTGTTTGCAGTCCAAGGCGAATGGCATTTAGCCATGGTCGAATCCAGTCTCCGGTATTCTGTCTATCAAATAGGTAGATGCCGGAGCCGTTCACTTCACCCCAACGAGAATCTGCAGCTACCAGCAGTTGATGGGCAATCGAATGGTTATGGTCAATTGCCGCCTCGACTTCCATGAACCAGTGTAGATATTGACGCCAGCCAAGGGCCATCCACGCTTCCCCCATCCCGGAGTCGATAACTTCAAGGATCCTTTGCGCGTATGGATTCGAAGCTGTACTTTCGCGGTCGATTAGACCTTGTTTGTCGAGTAACTTGACGTCGTCCTCGCGTAACCACGTGATAAGGAGACCGTCCGTCCAATAAGGAACAACTCGCCCTCCTTCTGAGGCATCCTCCCATCGACCTGGAACGAAGCGGCGCAAATTGAAGAACTTACCTGTAGCTGCGTCTGAAGCCCCGGCGGCCTTCCACAAAAGTATGTCAAGACCACTAAATGCGACCAACACACGTGTTCCAGCATCCTCAAGTAGGCGGATCAGATTAATGGCACCTGCCAACGCCTCAAAATCAGTGCGTTGCTCCCGTGGCCCAAGGTCGTCATACAAGACCAGATAAAGCCGAGAGATACGATTGCTTGTGAGGATCGAGGCAATCCTCTGTGGCGTTCCTTTCTTTGCCAGTTCTTGCAGACGAACAATAGCCGTAAGAAGGGTATCCAATCCCTGCGCTGCGGCTGCATCTTGAAGTCGCTGTGCGCAATCAACCGTCCAACGATAATAATCATCGTCATAGACGCGTGGGAGCATTGCGGGAGAACAGATGGCATTGGCGCCAATATCGCGGGCAGTCGCGACGAGCGAGTTGCACCGTTTCTCCCACCACGAAATGTCGCCGAGGTTGACTGTGTCGACATCGTCTGAAAAGTGGCTCCAAGAGGCCAAGTGTCCACGATCACTGCTCGGCTTGTAAAACTGCGGGTCAAGTATGATTTCCAACTTATCGCGACGCTTACCCAGTTTGCTAAGCCGGGTAACCACGTTCTCGGGTGGATCATTAACGGGACTTAATACAATCCCGGAATATCCATGCAACGACTTTTCGTCAATGAGATTCCAGGAGTCGTGTCCCATTTGGTGATAAACAGCCATCTCACACCTCCTCGGAAAGCGCCTTCACGAATTCTGCAGGCCAGCGATATCGTTGGACGGGCCACGGGGCCAAAGCTTTAATCAGGCAGCCAAAGCGAGCTCCGATTAACAAAGCTTTCGTCTGATCCGACAGCGGCACCCGATTTGCCACAGACATGACTGCTTCTCGTTGACTGCCTCCATCCGGCACGAAGGGATGACGCCCTAGAATGCATTCCGTCATTACCAAAGCCAGACCAAACTGGTCCGTTCGCCAGTCGATCGACGCTTTCTCGTTCAGAAGTTGTTCGGGCGCCGCATATAACGGAGTACCGGGCCCTTGCGCCATGAAGTCGTGGGTCAGCGATGGCTCACCGAGCATTCGGACGATTCCGAAGTCAGTCAAAACGGGTTCGCGTTCGCTCCGGAAAAGGATGTTCGCGGGTTTAATGTCGCGATGTACCAGACCGCGGTCATGTAGGTGAGCAAGCGCATTTGCCAGCGCGATCCCAATATGGCGTATCTCAGTTGCTGATAGCCCGCCTTGGGCCATTCGTTGAGCAAGGGTTCCCGCGGAGAGATATTCTTCCACAGTAACCCAATATTCGCATCCACTTTCAAGATGGGAAGCAACGTAGTGCAATACGGCTATAGCTGGATGGCAGCAATCCAGAAGCGCGGTTGACTCTCGCTCGAATCTTGTTTTTAGTTCGCCTGAAACAGGCGCGATTTTGAGTGCCCGCTTAACTCCGCGCTGATCAATTAGAAACGCCTGCTTGTGTGCGCCTGCACCCAGGGCGCGCTCGAAAGAAGCACTAAGCTGTTTGCATACTTCGACTGCGACCCCTTCTAGGTTGGTCGCCATGATCACTTGCGACCTTGTCGAAATAAGAATGGGCCCGCTTGTGCAACCATGGCAAAAGTGGTTCAGTGTCCGGTGCTTCGATCAGAACGCGTATTCTATCAGCATCAACCGAGCAGAGTCCTATGCCATACCTAGCGAACAGGGCCTCATGTGCGCGGGTTCGCTCAGCCGCGCGCGTCGGCATTACCACATACACACGCCCTGCGAATGTCGTGTTGCGGTAGGCCTGATGTGACGCGCGGCGCCAGTCCGTCAATTTTGCTTCGAATGCGACCAACTGACCATCGGCGGTGCGCGCCAGTACGTCAGTAATGCCAGTTCGGTAGTCCCATTCTGTTGTTGTCAGCAGATCGCCCCAGGGAGAGACGCCTTCGCGGAGTAGGGCCATGAACTGCTCGACCAACGCCGCCTCGCTCACAAATGCCTCTTTCTTGGAAGTCTCGTTAGCTAGGCTACCCATGGCATAATTGCCTCGAATTAAATATGATTAAATTCTACATTAATTCGGGGCGTTTTTTGAATGGATTCTTGATATGCCTAAAGCCGGCCGAAAACCAACATCAGACAACACTATTCT
>PHCS01000051.1 GCA_002840845.1 Betaproteobacteria bacterium HGW-Betaproteobacteria-14 | reverse complement strand
CATCACGGGCGGCTACTACTGGTGCCCGCCGCTCAAGGCGGGGCGGCTCGACCTCTCGGTACTCGAGCCATGACTGCGCAGGAAACGGAAAGCGAATTCGAGGCCCTTTATTGCGGCCGGCTGTGGAGCCTGCTGTCCTGGCAGCAGCTCACCGATTTCTGGGCGCGCATCGACCGCGGCGCGGGCTGGTATCTCTATGCCGTCGGCGAGCCGGTCCCCACCGCTCCGGCCGCGGCCGCCGAGGTCGAACGCTTCATCGCGGAAACCGATGCCCTGCTGCGCAAAGAGCATCACCACGACTACTGTGGCATCGTCTATGCCGACGACGTCGAGGCGCCGCGCATGGTGAAAATCTACGACCCCAACAACCTCGGCGTCTCCTGCGGCTTCAGCAAGAACCCGCCGCCGCCCGGCTGGGTCATGAGCCGCGTGCCGCCCGTCGAAGTGCAGCGCACCGGGCCGTTGCCGGAAAGCCGCCGCCGCTGGTGGCAGTCCCTCTTCCTGGGCTGACCACGCCATCCTTGCCTCCACCCGCTTCCGGGTCTAGCATGACATCATCAAACTAAGAGGCTGCGCGCAACGCACGCGCAAGCCACCCCGACGTCGGTCGGGCTCGCCGCGGAACATTTGCAGGTTGAGGAGGGTTCGTGATTCAGTGTTCACGACATGCGGAGGAGGGGGTTCTTCTAGGGTTGCGTCTTGCGGCCCTGCCCGGTCTTGTGCTCGGCCTATCCGCCCCTTCCGCCCTTGCCGCAACCCAACTCGCCGACAACAGCACCGTGCTCGCCCAGTTCGCGCAGGCTGCGGGCGGACCGGCGCCACAACTCGTGCAGGACGAGGACGGCGCCACCAAGATCGAGTGGCATGGCGGCGTAACCGCGGATTACTACTCGCGCAGCGCCAGCGGCGGCGCGATCCTGACGCCCTATTCCGGCGGACACTACCATCGCCTCGGCGTGCAGAGCGACCTGCGCGGCACTTCGCCAGAAGGCGATGTGGCCTGGGCACAGTTCGCCCTGACCCAGTCGGACGATCCCTCCGTCCTCATGCTCGGCAACTCGCAGATCAACACCCTGAGCGCCGGCCGCGCCGGCCAGGGCTATCGCTTTGCCGTCGGCGACGTGGCGGTGAGCCACTCGACCCTGAGCGCCAACACGCCGCTGCGCGGCGCGTTGGCGCAGCGCTACTTCGGGCAAACGCTGCTGTCGGCCTCCGCCGGCGTCATCGCCGAGAGCTGGGAAGCGCTGGCCGACCAAGGCCGGCGCCGCATGTTTTTGAAGAACGTCTATGCCCTGAAAGCCGAACGGCCCTTCAGCCAGTATCTGCAGGCCTATGCCACAGTGCAGGGCTTCCGTGAGGACGGCGACTCGGTGGGTTCCGGCGCAATAGCACTGACGCCCACCAGCGGGCACAGCGCCACTGCCGGCATGAACTGGCGCGAGGACCGCCTGTTTCTCCAGGCCGAAGCGGGCCTGAGCCGCTTCGGGGAAAAAGGACTGGAAGGCCACCGCGATCGCGCGTTCATTGCAGACGGCGGCTGGCAAGGCGACAAGCTCGGGCTCCGCCTCGGCCACCATGACCTGGGGCGCTATTACGCCAGCCTCTCAGGCCTGGCCGGCGCCGGCATCAAGGAGACCTACGCCAACGCCAACTGGCTGGCCACCTCCTGGATGAGCCTGACGGGGGATGTGCGCCGGTCGGAAAACCAGATGGCGGCGCCGCCCGTGCCGCCGCCGCCGGCCACCATTCCGCCCACCCCGGTCACGCCCTACACGCCCTTCGTGGGCATCACCGACGCCGCCAACCTGCGCGCCCAGTTCAACTTCCCCGACGTGCCCGGCCTCGGGCTCGGTCTCTCGGTCGGCGAATCGCGGGGGAAAAGCAGCGGCGGGACGGCGGGCGGCAACGGCGTCAATCGCAGCCAGAACCAGGGAGCGAACCTGACCTACACGAAGCCCGTCTGGAATGCCTCGCTCGGCTACCAGAACAGCAAGCAGTCCAACAGCATCGCCGCCGGCTCGGACAGCCGCACGGACACCTGGACCGCTGCCTATGGCCGCAACTGGAGCGATGCGACCGATATCGTGCAGGCATCATGGATGCTCAATGCGACCGTTGCCGGCAGCGTCCAGCGCCAGAACCTCGAGAGCGGCGCCACGGCGACACTGAACACGCTCAACCTGGTGCTGAGCGGAGAAAGGAACAGCTGGGGTCGCATGAGCGCCATCCTGGGCGGCAGCCGCGGGCACGATGCCACCGGCGGCGACTTGAGGCAGCACTGGTACCAGCTGGATGCGGGACGCGCGCTGGGTCAGCGCGGCGGCATCCGCCTGTATCTGCGCGCGATGAGCAGTTTCCAGGAACGCGCGGCCATCGCCTACCGCGACAAGACCGCCGGCGTGCAGGTGAGCTATGAGTTCTGAAGCCGCCGTCGGCCACTTCGATGCCTGTGGCGTTATCCACATGACATGTTATCCGGGACAACCATGAAAGCCGTCCGCGCCATCGCCCTGCTGCTGTTCGCCTGCCTGCCCGCCGCATCGGCACTCGCGCAGTCCAGCCCGGCCGAAGAGAAAAAGCCGGCCGTTGCCGGCTTCGACGACATGAAGGCGGCGCGGGCCGCCCTCGACGAAATCATTCGCGCCTACGAGACCGGCGACATCGGCCTGATCCAGGCCCGCCTCGACCCGGCCATGATCGGCTACCAGCGCTTCATTGACGGCATGCGCCGCGACAGCACCAGTCTGAAGCAGATCCGCCTGCATCTGTTCGAGGCGAACGTGACGGCCGGGCCCGATGTCGCCATGATCCAGGCCGCCTGGGAAAAGCGCTTCTTCGGCGTGGCCGACTTCACGCCGGGCCTGTTTACGGGGCGCAGCACCTTCCTCATGCACCGTGCCAAGGACGGCTGGCGGATGGCGGCCGTATCGGGCGACAACCCGTTTTCGAGCGAATCGGGCGTGCTGGCAACGCTGACGGTGATGCCCAGCGCCATTCCGTTCGCCGGCATACCGGTATGCGCCGGCACATTCCCCGTCAGCATCGAATTGGTCGATCCCGACCTTGCCGGATTGCAAAGCGTCACCATCGAAGCTTTCACCAGCCAGGGTGACAGGGAAAGCGTCGTGCTGACGGCTATATCGCCCGGACGCTTCAGGCGAGCGGGTCTTCCGCTATGCCAGGATGCCATCCCGCCCTTCAGCAGCAACGGCACCGTGGAGATCAACAACACCGCCGTGCCGGCGACACTGACTTTCCGCTACATCGACGCCAACCCCGGCGCCAACCGCCCGCCGGCAACCCTGGTGCGTTCAGTCACGATTCGATGAGCGGCCATGGAGCGCCCGCAAGGAGGCAACCATGCACATCGGTAAGAACTGGTTCCCCCCGTCGCGACGCGCCATGCGCTTTTGCCTTGCCCTGGTGCTGGGGCTTTCCGCACTTCCCGCCGTGGCCATCGACAATACGGTGGATTCGATACTCGATATCGTCATCCAGGAGTTGAGCCCGGAACTTGCGCCGGCCAAGCCCTTTGTCGTTTGCCTGCTCGATCACGGGGCCGACGTCGAGTACTGCGCGAAATCGCTGGGAACGGGATACGTCGGCCAGGCCAAGGGGGAGGCGCAGGAGGAGGTCAAGAAATCGCTTCCGTTCGACCCCGGCAGTCCAGAGGTAAAACTTGTCCTGGATATCGTCAAGGCGGCGAACGAGCAGAAGTGGGACGTCGTGTTGAGCAAGGGCGGCCCCTATCTGGCACGCACGGTGATATGCGCCGTCTTCGTGCCGCCGGGCGTGAAGAGTTTCGGCTGCCCCGTGATCGGCTATGTCATCGAGCACCAGGCAGGATCGGTCAAGAAGGTGCTGGCGGCCCTGCAGAACGGGGATGTTCCCGGCCTGGTCTCGATCCTGGTGGCCCAGTTCGGTCCGGAAGTCGTCTGCGAACTGATTCCGAGCAGCGCACTGCCGGCCGGGGCGAGCGAATTGAAGGATATCGGCTGCAGCGTCATCGGCGAAATCCTCGCCAGCGCCCAGAAAATCGCCGAGGATGTCGCCGGTGCCGTCGTGAAGGGCGCCGACGCCGTGGAAAACCTGCTGTTCGGCGACGACAGCCATATGCCCTACGACAAGTATTATGGGCTGTACTGGCAACCGTGGTACCACTACGCCACCTCGCTCTGTCTGGGCAAGAACTGCGAGGGGCTGGGCAGCCTGAACGCCGCCATCGGCGGTCCCTGCGTCTCCTATTTCGATTCCCACAACCAGTACAAGAGCACGGCCGAGAAGACTTGCGGCGACATGCGCAAGAAATTCGAAAAGGAGGTGAAGGCTTTCAGCGCCGCCATGAAGGCGGCAGGTGAGGTCTATGGCGGTTCAGCCAATAAAATGGCCAAGGACTGGGCCGTTTCCGATTGGGGCAAGGGCATCTCTGTCGCATGGCAGAAGAAAGAATTCGCCAAGCTATGCGAAAAGGCGATGGAAGTGAAGTTTCCGTTCCCGGCGCCCGTTCCAGGCCGCTGCGAACTCCTCAAGAAATCGCCCATATACAAGAATCCTATGTTCAAGGACATGCTGGACAAGCAATACGCCAAATGCCAGGCGGATGCCGGCAAGCAGGTGCCTTCGCCCACTGCCTGGGCCCAGGTCTGCCAGGCGCCGGCCGACAAGTTCGCAACCGAATATGCGGCCGCGCAAAAGGCGGTGAATGACGCCGTCAAGAAAATCGAGGCGCTCGGCTGTAAAAAGGAACAGAAGACGGTCAGCGCCGCGCCCAAGCTCGTTTGCACCACTTACGAAGGTTTCGGCGCCTGCCAGAATGCCTACAGCGGCAAGCTGCCCTGCAGCCTGGACAAGAACCCGGCCGATACGGCCATGGCCGACAAGATCCTCGCCCAACTCGGCACGAAACGCTGCAGCATCAAGGACGAGGTGAAGATCCTGCCCTGCCCGAAAAAGGACGGCACCACCGGCACCTGCCAGAGTCCGGAGAAGAACATCCTCTGCTCACGGCCCTGGAAGGTCGACCTGTGCAAATCCCTGCTGCAGAAAATGGCCGGCAAGAACCTGGTCGCCACCACGGTCAAGTGCAAGGCCGAACCTGTCGGCATGGCGGCCTTCGTGGTCCTGTCGAAGCAGGCCGGAGACATCCTGTTCAAGCTGAACGGCGGCGTCGGCTCCAAGTCGGCACCGGGCACGACCCAGGGCGTGGGCGGAACCTGGAAGCCGGCATCATCGAAGAACTGCAAAGCAAGCTGGGACCCGCTTTCAATCCATTGCAGCCAGCCCGGCCTGCCGGCGCAACACCAGATCAGCCTGCCATCGTGCCTGCCCGACCCGAACAAGGACGGCGCCGACGCGCCCTGCCTGCTGGCCCCGCTTCAATATGATCCGTCGCTCGCCCCGGTCAAAGAGGCCATTCCCGGCGTGCTGGCGCCCCCGCCGCCCCTGCAGCCGGCTGTCGGCATGCCGCCCCCGATCATGCAAGGCGCGCCCGCCGTCCCGGCTCCCGCCATGACTGCCCCGCCAACCATGGCGCCACCGCCACTGCTAGGCCCCGCAGCGCCCACCAATACCATCACGCCCATCGCCGCCCCCCCGCCCCAGGTTCCGGGCTGCACGCCGCTGGCCGGACAACCCGGGCACTTTTCCTGCGCAACACGCGAAGCCCATGCCGGCTGCGAGCGCCTGCGCGCTTCAGGCAAAGTCGGAATTCGCGCCTGCCAGGGTGGTGGCGGGCGACTCAGGCCCTAGTCCCATATTCTCACTTCGACCCGGAGGCTCTATGACTGACTTGCCGGATGAACTGAAAACAGCACATGCCCAGTCCCGGCGGCCCCGCCGCATTGCCCCCTTGCTGGCCCTGGCGATTCTTTCGAGCGCTCATGCCGCCGATCCCCTGACAGTCAGTTTCACGTCAGCAACAAAAAAACCCATCGGCGGCCAAACACTTTGGCAGGTTCCCGCTCCTTCGGGGGCGAGCATGGTCATCAAGGCAGCGCCCAATGTCTTGGCGCAGACGAAAAATGTGACGCTCACCTGGAAAGGCTTTGAGGCAACAGACCAGGTTTTCCCCACTCCGCCCCCCGGCCCCCTCTCGGTACTGCTAAGCCCAGGCGGACAGGCGACCGTGCCGATCGTTTTCGGCAAGGGAAGTCACAAGCAGTGGAGAATCACGGCCTGCGCCCAATGGCAGCCGCCGGGTTACGACCACAAGATCGACGATTGTGTTTATGCCTGGTTAGAAGGTGTTGACCAAATCCTGAGCAATGCCGGCAAACTGATCAAGATCGTTTCTCCCGCACACCCGGGCCTGCTTCACAACTGGGTAAAGATACCCAACAATGGCAACAGCATCGGTGTCAGCGTGCACAACGATGTGCTGGCCAAAAGTGCTGACAAGGTAGTGCGCCTGATATACAGCTCTAAGTCCTCCGGCGGGTGGCCAGGACAAGAGGAGAAGACATTTCCCAAAACGCTATCCTTGGCGGGTGCGACAAGCGCAGATGGATGGGCACAGAAAAGTGAGCAGCTTGCCCTTGATCCTAATACTGGCGAATGGCTGCACATCAAGGCCTGCCTGACCCTCGAATACTCCGGTGAAGTATGCAGCGCCTCATATGCCTACCAACTCACGAAGCCAAAGCTCAAGCCCGGCATGGATCAGAATACGGTGATCGATCCGGGCAAGCAGCCACCCTTGCCGCCGCAGGCTGGGGGCGGAGGCCAAGCCGGCCAGGGCGGGAAGTTCCCCGCCGGGAACGCCAGAATGATGGCGCCGCCCCCCGTGCTGGGCGCACCCGCGGCCAATCCTCCCGGGGCTGCGGCACCCTCGCCCCCAATTCAGCCAGCCTCGCCCACGATGGCCCCGGCTGTCGCCCCCCCAGCCATGCAATCCGGCCGCACGGCGCCAACCGCCAGCGTGCCCGGCTGTTCGGCCAGCCCGGGTGTGCCGGGGCAGTTCGCCTGCGCCACAGCCGAAGCCTATGCAGGGTGCGAGCGCTTGCGCAGCGCCGGCAGCACAGGCGTGCAGGCATGCCAGAACAACAGCGGTCGACTCAGGCGATAACCCTGACGGCCAGGGTGAATAGTTGACGGTTTTAATCGACTTTTAAGTCGTCGCCGGCTAAACTCGGCCCATGCCCAACCTTTTGGCCGGCGAAACTTCGCCCTATCTTCAGCAACACGCAGAAAACCCCGTGGATTGGCGTCCTTGGGGTAAGGAAGCGCTCACCCTGGCCGAACAGGAAGGCAAGCCCATTCTGCTTTCTATCGGCTATTCCGCCTGCCACTGGTGCCATGTCATGGCCCATGAATCCTTCGAGGATGCCGAAGTCGCAGCAGTGATGAACCGACTGTTCGTGAACATCAAGGTAGACCGCGAGGAGCGGCCCGACCTTGATCAGATCTACCAGACCGCCCACCAGATGCTGACCGGGCGGGCGGGCGGCTGGCCACTCACCATGTTCCTCACGCCTGAAGGCGCGCCCTTCTTCGGTGGCACGTATTTTCCCAAGGCGCCGCGCTACGGCCTGGCCGGCTTCCCCGACTTGTGCGAGCGCGTGGCAGAAGCCTGGCGCGAGCGCCGCGGCGACATCGAGCAGCAGAACGCCGAATTGCTCAAGCCGCCTGTCGATGAACTCACCGCCGCACCCCTGCAGCTTGCCGTTGAGCGCGCCGCACAGGTCTACGATGCGGACTTCGGCGGCTTCGGCGGTGCGCCGAAGTTCCCCCATCCGGCTGACCTGGAACTGCTGCTGCGCCGCCATGCGGCTGCGGGCGATGTGCGCTGCGGCGAGATGGCCCTGCACACCCTGCGTTGCATGGCGCAAGGTGGTCTTTACGACCAGCTAGGCGGCGGCTTTTGCCGCTACAGCGTGGACGAGCGCTGGGCGATCCCGCATTTCGAGAAAATGCTCTACGACAACGGGCCGCTGCTGCGCCTGTATGCCGATGCCTGGCGGGCAACAGCTGATCCGCTCTTCAAGCGCGTTGCAGTCGAAACCGCCGGCTGGGTCATGCGCGAAATGCAGGCGCCGGAGGGCGGTTATTACTCTGCCCTGGATGCCGACTCCGAGCACGAGGAAGGCAAGTTCTACGTGTGGTCGCCGGCAGAAGTCAGCCGCCACACCACGGCGGCGGAATATGCGGTTGTCGCAGCGCATTACGGTCTTGACCAGCCGGCCAATTTCGAAGGACGCCACTGGCATCTGCTGGTGGCGCGGCCGCTCGCCGACGTCGCCGCAGCGCTGGGACGGTCGGTCGCTGAATGCGAGGGCCTGCTGATTTCGGCAAAGGAAAAACTATTCGCAGCACGCGGGAAGCGCATCCGCCCGGGACGCGACGACAAGATCCTGACAAGCTGGAACGCCCTCATGATCGAGGGCATGGCCCACGCCGGCCGCGTCTTCGGGCGCGACGACTGGCTCGCCTCGGCACGCCGCGCGCTGGATTTCATCAGGCAGGATTTGTGGAAGAACGGCCGCCTGCTGGCGACCTGCAAGGACGGCCACGCCCACCTGAACGCCTATCTCGACGATTACGCCTATCTGCTCAAGGCCGTGCTGGAACTGCTGCAGGCGGAATTCGATGCCGGCCTGCTGGCCTTCGGCAAAGCGCTCGGCGATGCCCTGCTGGCCCATTTCGAGGATGCTGCAGGCGGCTTCTTCTTCACCAGCCACGATCACGAGGCACTAATCCACCGCGTCAAGACCGGCCACGACAACGCTACGCCCTCGGGCAACGGCGTCGCCGCTTACGCCCTGCAACGGCTGGGGCACGTGACGGGCGAAGCACGCTATCTCGCGGCGGCGGAACGCACCCTGCGCTCGTACTACGCGGACATGGCGCGCCAGCCAGGCGGATTTGCCACCCTGCTCATGGCGCTGGAGGAAGCAGTCACCCCTCCCACCATCATGGTTTTACGTGGCCCTCGCGTCCAACTCGCTGACTGGCAAAGAAAAAACACAGCGCATGATTGGCCCTGGGTGCTGATGCTTGCGCTGCCGGACGACATGGAGGGCACGGTGCCTGCCGCGCTCGACAAGCCGTTGAAAGATCGCGTCAACGCATGGGTCTGCTCGGGCGTTAAATGTCTTGAGCCGATCGATGACTACTCTTGCCTGGAACGGGTTTGCAAGACCCCGGAATTGATTTAGAGTAGCGGCGCATTTTTCCAATCACGCCAAAGAGGAAATAAAGAAATGAAACTGATCAAGACCCTGCTGCTCGCTGGTGCCGGCCTGATGATCGCCGGTCAGGCCTCCGCCGACGAAGCCCTGGCGAAAGCCAAGAACTGCATGAGCTGCCACGCCGTTGACAAGAAAGTCGTTGGCCCCTCCTACAAGGATGTCGCCAAGAAATATGCCGGCAATGCAGGCGCAGCCGCCACGCTGGAAGCGAAAGTGAAGAAGGGCGGCTCGGGCGTCTGGGGTACGGTGCCGATGCCGCCGAACCCGGCTGTCTCCGACGCCGACATCAAGAAACTCGTCGCCTGGGTTCTCGCGACCAAGTAAGCAGTTTTCTTGCTCGACCCAAAGCCAGCCCGCGGGCTGGCTTTTTTATTGACATCGCCGGGGTCGGGCAGCACAATTCCCGCGCACGCCTTGCCAGAATAACAAGTCACTTTTCCTGGAGACACCGCCCATGCGATTCACCGCCAAGACCATCGCCCTCGCCGTCGCATCTGCCTTCGTCGCCTTCGGCTGCGGCAAGGAAGCACCAAAACAACAGGCTGCCGCGCCCCAGGCGCCAGCCGCGCCACCTGCGCCGATGGTCGTCAAGATCGGCCATGTCGGCCCGCTCACCGGCGGCATCGCGCACCTCGGCAAGGACAACGAGAACGGTGCACTGCTCGCCATCGAGGAGGCCAATGCGGCCGGCATCACCCTGGGCGGCCAGAAAGTCACTTTCGAGCTGGTGCGCGAAGACGACCAGGCCGACCCGAAGATCGGCAATACCGTCGCACAGAAGTTGGTCGACGCCAAGGTGGTCGGCGTGGTCGGCCACCTCAACTCGGGCACGACCATCCCCGCCTCGTCCATCTACAACCAGGCCGGCATTCCGATGATTTCCGGCTCCGCCACCAACCCGGACCTGACGGAACAAGGCTTCAAGTACGTCTTCCGCGTCGTCGGCCGCGACGACCAGCAGGGTCCCGCCGTTGCCGACTACCTCGCCGGCCAGTTCAAGCCGAAGACCGCGGCGGTCATCGACGACGCCACGCCCTACGGCGAGGGCCTCGCCAATGAGGTCGAGAAGAAGCTCAAGGCGGCCGGCGTCACTGTTCTGCCGCGCGAGAAGGGCACCGACAAGACGATCGACTGGAAGGCCGTGCTCACCAAGATCAAAGGCAAGAAGCCGGACGTGGTGTTCTACGGCGGCATGGATGCCACCGGCGGACCGCTGCTGAAGCAGGCGCGCGAGCTGAAGATCGGCGCGACCTTCTCCTTCGGCGACGGCGGCTGCACCGACAAGATGGCGGAACTCGCTGGAGCGGCCGCGGAAGGCATGGTCTGCTCTCAGGCAGGCATTCCGGTGCAGGCGGCGGGCAAGAAGTTCCTCGATGGCTACAAGGCCGCCTTCAAGATAGACCCGATCCTCTATGCGCCCTTCACCTACGACGCCACGCATCTGCTCATCGCCGCCATGAAGAAGGCGGATTCCGCCGAGCCCGCAAAGTACCTGCCGGCGCTGGCGACAATCAGCCATGACGGCGCCAGCGGCAACATCCAGTTCGACGAGAAGGGCGACCGCAAGGACGCCGAGATGACGATCTTCACCATGAAGGAAGGCAAGATCACGCCGATCGCCATCATCAAGGGCGGCAAGTCGATGACGGTCGACGAGTACACAGCCGCCGGCGCCGCGTCGCAGCCTGCTGCGCAGCAGGCCGCTCAACCTGCCGCAATGGGCGGGATGGAAAGCGCTCCGACGGAAAAGAAATAGCCTAAGCCTGTATCATCATCCTGAAGCGATCGAAACGGCACCCCCAGGGTGCCGTTTCTCCATAGGAGCAGGCCGTGGAAATATTCATTCAGCAAATCATCAACGGGCTCACTACCGGCAGCGTGTATGCCCTGGTTGCGCTCGGCTACACGATGGTCTACGGCGTCATCCAATTGATCAACTTCGCGCATGGCGAGGTGGTGATGATCGGCGCCATGGTCGCCTTCTCGGTGATCACCGCGCTCGCCGGGACCGCCGCGCCGCTGCCGCCCGCGGCCATCCTCCTGGCCGGCGTCGCCGCGGCGATTCCGGCCTGCATGGCCATCGGTTATCTGCTTGAGCGCATCGCCTATCGACCCCTGCGCCACGCCCCGCGACTGGCGCCCCTCATCACGGCCATCGGCATGTCCATCATCCTGCAGCACCTGGCGCTGCTGGTGTGGAGCCGCAATCCGATGGCCTTTCCGCAGATTGTCGACAACCCGGTGTTCACCATCGGCGGCGCGGCCATCACGGGGGTGCAGATCGCGATCATTCTGCTTTCCGTGGTTTTGATGGCCGCGCTGACCTGGTTCGTCTATCGGACGCGTTTCGGCATTGCCATCCGGGCCACCGCGGAAAACGTGCATGTCGCCAGCTTGATGGGCGTTGACGCCAATCGCGTCATCGCCGCCACCTTCGTCATCGCCGCGGCCCTGGCGGCTGTGGCGGGCGTCATGGTCGGCACCTACTACGGCATCACGCATTACACGATGGGCTTCATGTTGGGCTTGAAGGCCTTCTCGGCGGCGGTGCTGGGCGGCATCGGCAACCTCGCCGGTGCCATGCTCGGCGGCATCCTGCTCGGCCTCGTAGAGGCCCTCGGCGCGGGCTATATCGGCGATCTGACCGATATTTGCAAATGGCCGCTCATGAAGGAAGCCGTCGCAGAACGCTGCGCTGCAGACGGCCACCTCATCCTGATGGGCAGCAATTACCAGGACGTGTTCGCCTTCCTGGTGCTGATTGCGGTGCTGGTGTTCAGGCCCTCCGGCCTGCTCGGCGAACGCGTATCGGAGCGGGCGTGATGAAATTTCGAGACAAGCAACCAGCCCTCTACTGGTGCGGCGTGGCGCTGGTGGCCATCGCCCTCATCGCGCTGCCGCTGGTGCTCACGATGGTCGGCACGGCGTGGGTGCGCATCACCAACCTGGCCATCCTCTTCATCTTCCTGGCGCTGGGACTGAATATCGTCGTCGGCTTCGCCGGGCTGCTCGACCTCGGCTACATCGCGTTCTACGCCGTCGGCGCCTACGTCTACGCCCTGCTGGCATCGCCGCATTTCGGCTTGCACCTGCCTTTCTGGGTCATCCTGCCCATCGGCGCCTTCTTCGCCTGCGTCGCCGGCGCACTGCTCGGCGCGCCGACGCTGCGCCTGCGCGGCGATTACCTGGCCATCGTCACACTCGGATTCGGCGAGATCGTGCGCATCCTGATCAACAACCTGTCCTCCCCGTTCAACATCACGAACGGCCCGAAGGGCATCACCCGCATCGACCCCTTCCAGATTGGCAACCTGGAGTTTTACAACAGCGACACCTGGCTGGGCATTCTGTTTACCGGACCGGCCAAGTACTACTACATCCTGCTGCTCATCCTGCTGGCCGTCATCGCCATCAACCTGCGCCTGCAGAAGTCGCGCATCGGCCGCGCCTGGGTCGCCATCCGCGAGGACGAGATTGCTGCCAAGGCCTGCGGCATCAACACCCGCAACGTCAAGCTGCTCGCCTTTGCCATGGGCGCCTCCTTCGGCGGCATCGCGGGCGGCATGTTCTCCGCCATACAGGGATTCGTCAGCCCGGAGAGCTTCATCCTGCATGAGTCCATCATGGTGTTGTCGATGGTGGTGCTCGGCGGCATGGGCAATGTCTGGGGCGTGATCGCTGGCGCCCTGCTGCTCTCCTTCGTGCCGGAACTGCTGCGCTACACCGTGGAGCCGGCGCAACAGGCGCTCTTCGGCCAGATGCTGGTCGACCCTGAGGTGCTGCGCATGCTGATCTTCGGCGCCGCGCTCGTGCTCACCATGCGCTTCCGCCCCGCCGGCCTCTGGCCGGAAAGCCGCCACAGGCAGGAATTCGCCGGGGGCGCCACTCATGAGTGAAATCCTGCTCGAGGCGCAAGGCATCTCGAAACGCTTTGGCGGCGTGCGGGCGCTGAACGCAGTATCGCTCTCCATCCGGAGCGGCGAAATATATGGCCTGATCGGCCCCAACGGTGCCGGCAAGACCACCTTTTTCAATGTCCTCACCGGCTTGTATTCGGCGGATCAGGGACAATTCATCTTCGACGGCGCGCCGCTTAGGATCAGCGCGCCGCACCAGGTTGCTGCGGCAGGCATCGCACGCACCTTTCAGAACATCCGACTTTTCAGCAGCATGACGGCGCTGGAGAACGTCATGGTAGGCCGGCACCTACGCACCCGCGCCGGCGTCTTCGGCGCCATCCTGCGCGACCGCAGTACGCGGGAGGAAGAAGACGCCATCGCGCAACGCGCGCACGAACTGCTCAAGTATGTCGGCATTCATCGGCACAGCAACATCCTTGCACGTCACCTGGCCTACGGCGATCAGCGCCGGCTGGAGATTGCTCGTGCGCTGGCCACCGAGCCGAAGCTGCTGGCGCTGGACGAACCGGCGGCCGGCATGAACGCGACGGAAACCGAGTCGCTGAAGAAGCTGATCGATGCCTTGCGCGAAGACGGCCACACCATCCTCCTCATCGAGCATGACGTGAAGCTCGTGATGGGGCTGTGTGATCGCGTTGCCGTGCTCGACTATGGCGAAAAGATCGCCGAAGGCGTTCCTGCCGAGGTGCAGCGTGACGCTAAGGTTATTGAGGCCTATCTGGGCGGAACGGTTGCATGAGCGCATCCGCCCCGATCCTCGAGGTTCGCGACTTGCACGTCTCCTACGGCAGCATCGCCGCCGTAAAGGGCATCAGCTTCGAGGTAGCGACGGGCGAAACGGTCTGCCTGATCGGCGCCAACGGCGCCGGCAAGACCACCACGCTGAAGGCGCTGGCGCGACTGCTCCCCGCACACGGAACCCTGCATTTCGACGGGCATAGCCTGCTGCACAGGCCCGCACATGAACTGATCGGCGCCGGCATGACTCTGGTGCCGGAGGGTCGCGGCATCTTTGCGCGGCTGACGGTCGCGGAGAACCTCGACATGGGCGCCTACTGCCGCAGCGACAGGGCCGGGATCGACGCCGATCGCGACCGCGTCTTCGGCCTGCTGCCGCGACTCAAGGAGCGCGCCAGGCAGGTCGCCGGCACGCTCTCGGGCGGCGAGCAGCAGATGCTGGCTATCGGCCGTGCGCTGATGAGCCGGCCACGCCTGCTGCTGCTCGACGAGCCGTCGATGGGCCTGGCGCCGATGATGGTGCAGAAGGTGTTCGAAGTAATCCGCTCCGTCGCCGCTCAAGGCGTCACGATCCTTCTTGTCGAGCAGAACGCCCGGCTGGCGCTATCCGTCGCCTCGCGCGGCTACGTCATGGAAAGCGGCGGCATCACCTTGAGCGACAGCGCACCTGCGCTGCTTGCCAATCCGGGAGTGCGCGAAGCCTATCTGGGCGAGTAAGCGCGCGAAGCCTACTTCGCGGGGTGCAGGATGCGCGCCAGCCTCGGTGCCGGGCGCAGCAGGTCGGCCAGCGTGTAGCGGTCCAGTTCCGCGAAGAAGGCGTTGGACGCCTTCTTGAACACGCCCTTGAGCAGGCAGGCCGGCTCGATGTTGCACTGGTTCAGGTCCGCATCGAAGCATTCGACCAAGGCCAGGTTCTCCTCGGTGCCGCGCACCACTTCGCCTACGCCGATTTTCCCCGGATCCATGACCAGGCGCAGGCCACCGCCCTTGCCGCGCACCGTCTCGACATAGCCCTGGCGGCCGAGGTAATGCACCACCTTCATGAGATGATTTTCCGAGATACCATAGGCCGAGGCGATCTCGGCGATGGTGACGAGCTCGCCGCGCCTTACGCCCAGGTACATCAGCACGCGCAGGGTGTAGTCGGAGTAAGTGGTCAGCCGCATAGGGCAGCAAGGTCTCGCAATTAAAAGATGTATCGTGGATGTTGATTATCCCCGAAACCGGTGGTATATTGAAGATGTATCTTCGGTACTGCTTATAAGGAAGCCATGAAAACGGATCCTTCAGCCGTCATGCCCAGCGTGGAAATGGTGCGCGCCGCCTTGCGCGGCGTCATCGATCCCGAAGTGGGCCTGAATGTCGTCGACCTGGGCCTGGTGTATGGCATCGAGATCGCTCCGAATCGGGTGTGCGTTTCCATGACCATGACGACGCCGGCCTGCCCCATGGGTTCCATGATTACCGAGGATGCACGCGAGGCGATTCGCGACATCGCGCCGGAAGCCGCCGAAGTCGACGTGCAACTGGTGTGGGATCCGCCCTGGAACCCGGCCCTGATGTCGGAACACGCCAGGCAGCGCTTCGGCTGGTCCTGAGGGCCCGCCAAGCCATCTCAACCCTGACTGGAGAAACCACCATGACCACGCAAACCGCAGAAACCACCATTGACGTGCGCACCATCATTCCGCGCGAACGCCATCCGATGATCTTCGACGCCTTCAACAAGCTCCCGGCGGGCGAAGCCTTCCTGCTGGTGAACGACCACGATCCGAAACCGCTCTACTACCAGTTCCAGGCCGAACTCGGCCCGGTCTTCGCCTGGGATTACCTCGAAACCGGGCCGGAAGTGTGGAAGGTCCGCATCACCAAGGCCTCCTGAGACGGTCGCATGGCAGACGTCCGCCCCCCCTACCGCATTCCGCTGCTGGTGCTGGGGTTCGCCAGCCTCATCATCGGCGTGGGCGCCGGCCTGCTGCGGCTGGGCTGGGCGGTGCCGCTGCCCGCAACGGAACTGGCCGCCCTCCATGGCCCGCTCATGGTCAGCGGTTTTTTCGGCACGGTGATCGGCCTCGAGCGTGCCGTGGCGCTGGCGCGGCGCTGGGCCTATCTCGGTCCGCTCGCATCCGGCGCGGGCGGATTCCTGCTGATAATCGGCGCACCCGCAACGACGGGCCAGGCGCTGCTCACGGCCGGCAGCGTCGTACTGACCTTCGCCTCGCTCTCGGTGTTTCAGCGTCAGCGCGCGCTGTTCACATTCACCCTGGCGGCGGGCGCGGCCAGTTGGCTGCTGGGCAACCTGCTCTGGCTGGGCGGTGCGTCAGTGTTCGCCGTGGTGCCGTGGTGGGCGGGCTTCCTCGTCCTGACCATCGCCGGAGAGCGCCTGGAACTGTCGCGCTTCCTGCCGCCCTCGCCGGTGGCGCAGCGCGTTTTCGTCGCCGTGCTGGCGGGGCTGACTATTGGAATGGTCTTCCAGGCCCAGGTGTTTGGCGCGGCGCTGCTGGCCCTGGCGCTGTGGCTGCTGCGCCAGGATATCGCGCGTCGCACGGTCAAGGACAAGGGGTTGACGCGCTTCATCGCCGTCTGCCTGCTCTCCGGTTATGCCTGGCTGGCGCTGGCGGGCGGGATCATGCTTGCCGAGGGGCTGGCGCCGGGCAGCCTGGCCTACGACGCGGCCCTGCACGCGCTGATGCTGGGCTTCGTCTTCTCCATGGTCTTCGGCCATGCGCCGATCATTTTCCCCGCGGTGCTGCGCGTGACGGTGCCCTACCATCCGGTGTTCTACGTGCCGCTGGCACTGCTGCACCTGTCGCTGGCCGTGCGTCTGACCGGCGACGCCACCGCATTGCACGAGTGGCGCAGCGCCGGCGGCGTGCTCAACGCGCTGGCGCTGCTGGCATTCATCCTGAACACGATTGCCGCCGTGATCCGCGGCCGCTTGAAAACTAGCTGAGCTGCAGGCTGTCGGCGAAAACCAGCGCTTCCAGCTGGGCCTGGTTGACCGTTTCTGGAGAGAGCTGCAGGTCGGCGGCCCGGGCAGACAGCCGCGCGTGATCAGCCTGCTCGCCCGCCTGGGCCAGCGCCAGGAAGGGCGCGTACGGCCCGCTTCCTGAAATCAGCGCGTCGTTGATCGTGTCGGGCAGGTGCATGTCGGCCAGCGCGGTTTCCATGAGGACGCCGAGCAGGATGTCGAGCAGCGAGAAGGCGCCGGTGATGAACAGGTTGTCCAGCTCGTTCTTGTCCACGTAACCCTGCGCCGTCAGCTCCATGAAACGGCCGCGCGCGATGGCCGCCTGCATCAGCGCCGGCGCTGCCGCGTCCTTGCTCGAAGTGACCAGCAGCAGCGAAAGCCACTTGTTCAGCTTCTCGTAGCCAAGCATGGTCACCGCGTGGCGGAAGGACTGGATCTCCACGGCAAGGCCGAAGCCGGCGGAGTTGATGTAGCGCAGCAGCTTCACCGACAGGGCGACGTCCTGCTTCAGTGCCGCCTCGATCTCCTTGACGTCGGCGTTGGCGCGCACCAGGTTGAGCAGGCGGATGGTCTGTGCCTGGCCGGGGTTGAGCTTCTTCGCCGGCGTCACCCCCTTCAGGAAGAACCAGCCGGTCGCGCCGCCAAAGCCCTTCTGGATGCAGGCATCGAACTGGGCGTTGTCGTTAAGGCCCCTGGCGAGCAGGAGGCCGGGGGCGCCAGTGGCCGTCGCGGCGGCGTCGGCCAGGGTGAAGCGGAAATCGACACCCGCCGGCAGCGCCATGCCGGCGCTGAAGCCGTCCAGGCAGAGCGGTACCCCTGCCTGCTGCAACTGCTGCATCAACTCGAGGGTTGCCGGATTGCCCATGGAGGCGGCAGGTATTTCGATCATGGCGTTCTGCGGCACCTTCCAGTCGAGCAGCCCGGCGTCAGGTGCCAGGCCGCCCAAGCCGACGAACACCGTTCGGGCGGCCGGCCATGAGTCCGCCAGCCGGTTCAGCTCGGCAGAAATGCGGGCACAGGCATCGGGTCCGGCCGGGGCTTGCGCCGTGAGCCGGGTGGCGGTAATGGCTCGGCCGCGGTTGAGCACCGGCTCGCGGCTGATGAAAATGGGCTGGCTCATGGGCTGACGGATTCCGCTGCAAAAGTAAAGGCATCGGCAAAGAAGTCCTCATCCTTGAGCCCGCAGCGGGAAATAAAATCGTGCCGTGCCGCATCGATCATGGCCGGCGAACCAGATGCATAGACCTGGTGCCCGGAAAGATCGGGGAGGTCCTCGACCACTGCCTGGTGCACCCAGCCGCGGCGGCCCAGCCAGCCATCGGCTGGCTGGGCCTCGGAAAGCACGGGGACAAAGCCGAAACCGTCATGTTCCGAGACCCAGCTTTCCGCCAGGGCCTGCATGTAGAGGCCGGCTCTGTCGCGCGCGCCCCAGTAGAGGGTCATCGGTCGCCGCATGGGCTGGTGCCAGGCCTGCTCGATGAGGGCCTTGATCGGAGCAAAGCCGGTACCGCCGGCCAGCAGGATGATCGGCTTGGCGCTTTCCTCTCGCAGGAAAAAACTGCCATGCGGTCCTTCGATGCGGAGGATGTCGCGCTCCTGCATGGTCTCGAAGACATGGCGCGTGAAATGCCCACCCGGCACCCGACGAACATGCAACTCGAGACAGTCGTCGTCCTGCGGCGCATTGGCGATGGAAAAGCTGCGGCGGCGACCGTCACGCAGGAGGATGTCGATATATTGGCCGGCCAGGTACTGCAGACGCTCGCTGGCGGGCAGCTTGAGTTGCAGCAGCATCACGTCGGGCGCCAGGAGAGCCATCTTCTGTACGCGGCAGGGCATCGCCTTGACAGGGATGTCGCGCACCGAGCCAACCTCGTGGCAGGCGATGACGAGATCGGAAAGCGGCCGCGCGCAACAGAACAGGGCGTAGCCCCGGGCGACCTCCGCCTCGCTCAACGCACCTTCGGCATAGTCGCCGCGATCGACCTGCCCGGAGACGACCCGCCCCTTGCAGGCACCGCAAGCGCCATTGCGGCAGCCATAGGGCAGATTGATGCCGGCCTCAAGCGCGGCACGCAAAAGTGTATTGCCGGGTTCGACGTCGAACTGGTGCCGGCTGGATTCGATCGTAATGCAATGGGGCATGGTGTCGGGGATGGAAAAGGAATTCCGCTAGAATGCGCGGGTGCAAAGATTGCTCATCATTGGCTGCGGCGACATTGCCCGGCGCGCGCTCCCATGGCTAGTCAGGCATTACCGCGTCTACGCCGCGGTCCGTTCCGATTCTCGGAATCGCGAACTGCGCGAACTGGGCGTGACACCGCTTCGCGCCGACCTTGACAAACCACGCTCGCTCCACCGCCTGGCCGGCATAGGCAACCTGATCCTGCATTTCGCGCCACCGCAGGATAGCGGCCTGCGTGACGAACGCACGCGCGCACTGCTTGCGGCACTTTCTACCGGAAAAATTCTACCACGCCGCATCGTCTATATCAGTACCAGTGGCGTCTACGGGGATTGCGACGGGGCATGGGTATCGGAGGCACGCCGGGTTCGGCCGCAAACCGCACGGGCCAGGCGCCGTGCTGACGCGGAAGTCCGGCTGCGTCATTTCGGCCGCAGTCGGCGCGTCTCCGTCGCGATCCTGCGTGCACCGGGCATCTACGCCGGCGACCGCCTGCCGCTGGCGCGACTGGAACGCGCCCTGCCGCTGCTGCGCGATGAGGACGATATTTTTACCAACCATATCCACGCCGACGATCTGGCCATGATTGCCCGGACCGCTCTCGCACGAGGCCGGCCAGGCAGGATCTACAATGCGTCGGATGATTCCGTGCTGAAAATGGGTGAGTACTTCGACTTGGTTGCCGACCGGCTCGGCCTGCCGCGCGCACCCCGGCTGCCACGTGTCGAGATCGAGCAACGCCTCTCCCCCGCCATGCTGTCCTTCATGGGGGAATCGCGGCGCATGACTAACTGCCGCATCAATCGCGAACTGGGCGTACGCCTGAAGTACCCTGAGGTGTCTGCCGCGCTCAGCGCCATGACTGAAGAGGCCGCCTGACATGCTTTGGGTGAAATGGCTGCACATCGTGTTCATGGTGACCTGGTTTGCCGGCCTGTTTTATCTGCCGCGGCTATTTGTCTACCACGCCATGAGCGAGGATGCGCCAAGCCGCGATCGCTTCAAGATCATGGAGCGCAAGCTCTATTACGGCATCATGGCGCCGGGCGCCATCTTCACCGTCCTCTTCGGCATCTGGCTCTGGCTGGGCTTCGGCCCCTGGGGCTACTGGGTGCACACAAAGCTGCTTCTGGTGGGCATCCTGGGCATATACCATCTGTGGTGCGGCAAACTGCTCAAGGATTTCGCACGGGATCGCAACACGAAAACCCACGTCTGGTTCCGCTGGTTCAATGAGTTTCCGGTGGTCGTCCTCTTTGCAGCGGTGTGGCTGGCGCTGTTCAAGCCATTTTGATGGAGCGTTTCTTCGCCACCTGCCCGCGCGGGCTTGAAAACCAGCTCGCCGATGAGCTGACCGCTTCCGGTGCAACGATAACCGAAGCCGTCGCCGGAGGGGTAGGGTTCTCCGGCGAGTGGGAAATCTGCTATCGCGCCAACCTGTGGAGCCGACTCGCGACGCGCATACTATGGCGCGTGGCACACGGTCCGTATCGCCGCGAAGAGGATATCTACCGCCTGGCCCACGACGTGCCCTGGCATAGCCTCTTCACCGTGCGCCGCACGTTGCGCGTCTACATGACGGCCATCCGCTGTCCGCTGAAGAGCCTGGACTTCATCACCCTGCGCATCAAGGATGCGGTGTGCGACCGCTTTCGTGCAGAGACCGGCGAGCGGCCCAGCGTGGACACCGTCGATCCGAACGTGCGCATCCATGCTTTTCTTAGCGACCGGGAAGCCACCGTCTACCTCGACACCTCGGGCGAGCCGCTCTACAAGCGCGGCTTCAAATATGCCTCGGTCGAAGCGCCGCTGAAGGAGAACCTCGCCGCCGGCATTCTCCGCCTCGCCGGTTGGCAGCCGGGCGTGCCGCTGCTCGATCCCATGTGCGGATCAGGCACCTTCCTGCTCGAGGCGGCCATGATGGCCCACCATATCGCACCTGGGCTGGAACGCAAGTTCGGTTTCTTTCGCCTGGCCAACTTCGATGCGGCACTCTGGCAGAAGCTATTGAGCGAAGCGGAAAGCCGCAGGCTGCCTGCCGAACCACAGCCGATTTTCGGCAGCGACATCAGTCCGGATCAGGTAGAACGGGCACGACAGAATCTTGCAGCAGCAGGAATGCACGAATGCGTGCAGCTGGAATGCGCCGACCTGCTCCTGCGCAACCCGCCGGCATCGGAAGGCGTGCTGGTGGCGAACCCGCCCTACGGCGTTCGGCTTGAGGAAGCGGAACGGCTGGCTGCTTTCTATCCCAAGCTGGGCGATGCGCTCAAGCAGCGCTTTGCCGGCTGGCGCTGCTATTTCATCTCGGCCGACCCGCAGATGCCCAAGTTGATCGGACTGAAAGCATCGAAGCGCACGCCGCTGTTCAACGGTGCATTGGAGTGCCGCCTGCTGGAGTACAAGATGGTCAGCGGGCAAATGCGAGATCGACACTAAGCTCCCGTCCCGCGACACAACCCTCAGTATCGAGATGTCCCGCCTCTTTCCCTCGGAAAAAAGGCGGCTTGGAGTCAGACAATATCCAGGTGTTGGATGCCGGCTGAAAGGTCGCGATCCTTCGATTCCTTGCCGTGCAGTTTGATGGTCAGGCGCAGGTCATTTACCGAGTCGGCGTTGCGCAGTGCATCCTCGTAGCTGATCTTGCCGGCTTCGTACAGGTCGAAGAGTGACTGGTCGAATGTCTGCATGCCCAGCTCGCGCGATTTCTTCATGATTTCCTTGATCTCGTGCACCTCACCCTTGAAGATGAGGTCGGAAATCAGCGGCGAATTGAGCATCACCTCGAACGCCGCCGCGCGCCCTTTGCCGTCCTTCATGGGGATCAGGCGCTGCGAAACGAATGCGCGCACGTTGAGGGACAGATCCATCAGCAGCTGCTGGCGCCGCTCCTCCGGGAAGAAGTTGATGATGCGGTCGAGCGCCTGGTTGGTGCTGTTGGCGTGCAGCGTAGCCATGCACAGGTGCCCGGTTTCGGCAAAGGCGATGGCATGGTCCATTGTCTCGCGGTCGCGGATCTCGCCCATTAGGATGACGTCCGGCGCCTGGCGCAGCGTATTCTTCAGTGCCGCTTCCCAGTTGTCGGTATCGATGCCGACTTCCCGCTGCGTGACAATGCATTTCTTGTGCTCATGCACATATTCGATCGGGTCTTCGACTGTGATGATGTGACCGTAGCTGTTCTCATTGCGGTAGTCCACCATTGCCGCCAGCGAGGTCGATTTCCCGGTACCGGTGCCACCGACGAGGATCACCAGGCCGCGCTTGGTCATGGAAATATCCTTGAGCACCGGCGGCAGCTGCAGGCTCTCGAAGGTGGGGATTGTCGTGGCAATGGTGCGCAGCACCACCCCGATGCGCGCCTGCTGCACGAAGGCGTTTACGCGAAAGCGGCCGATACCAGCCGGGCTGATGGCAAAGTTGCACTCCTTGGTGGACTCGAATTCGGCAGCCTGCTTGTCATTCATGATGGCACGTGCAAGCTCCGCCGTGTGTTGCGGTGTCAAGCTCTGGTTCGACTGCGGCGTGATCTTGCCATCCACCTTGATGGCGGGCGGGAAACCAGCTGTGATGAACAGGTCTGAGCCTTTCTTCTGCGCCATGAGGCGCAGCAGGTCGTACATGAATTTGAGTGCCTGGTCTCTTTCCATTCTTGCTTCCTCCTGTTGCTGGCTGGAAATCGCTCAGCCGGCAAAATTGTGGCTGCCGCCAACGCGTTGCCTCAACCTGACTGCGGCAGGTTAGCGTTCGCCGCAATTGTGCCTGTTAGCTTTGCTAACCGGCAAAATTGTCCTTGTTCGCCGCCTTGGTGCGGGCCTCGGCCGCCGACACGATATTGCGCCGGACGAGGTCGGCGAGGTTCTGGTCCAGTGTCTGCATGCCCAGCGCCTGCCCTGTTTGAATGGCCGAATACATCTGGGCAATCTTGGCCTCGCGGATCAGGTTGCGGATGGCCGGCGTGCCGATCATGATTTCGTGCGCCGCGACGCGGCCCTGTCCGTCCTTGGTCTTGAGCAAGGTCTGAGAAATGACGGCGCGCAGCGATTCTGAGAGCATGGCCCGCACCATTTCCTTCTCCGCCGCCGGAAAGACGTCGATGACACGATCGATGGTCTTGGCGGCGGAACTGGTATGCAGGGTGCCGAACACCAGGTGGCCGGTTTCCGCAGCGGTCAGCGCCAGGCGGATGGTTTCCAGGTCGCGCATCTCGCCCACGAGAATGACGTCAGGGTCTTCGCGCAGGGCACTGCGCAGGGCGTTGTTGAAGGACAGCGTGTGCGGTCCCACCTCGCGTTGGTTGATCAGGCATTTCTTCGATTCATGCACGAACTCGATCGGATCCTCGACGGTCAGGATATGTCCATGCTCGTTCTCGTTGATGTAATTCACCATTGCCGCCAAGGTGGTCGACTTGCCCGAGCCGGTCGGCCCCGTCACCAGCACGACGCCGCGGGGATACTCGGATATCTCCTGGAATATTTTCGGGCAGTTCAGTTCTTCCAGGGACAGCACCTTCGAGGGAATGGTACGGAACACGGCACCGGCGCCACGGTGCTGGACGAAGGCATTGACACGGAAACGCGCGAGATTCGGAATGGCAAAGGAAAAGTCGCATTCCAGATTCTCTTCGTAGTGCTTGCGCTGTCCGTCGTTCATGATGTCGTACACCATGCTGTGTACGTCCTTGTGCTCCATCGGCGGCAGGTTGATGCGACGCACATCTCCATGCACGCGGATCATGGGCGGCAAGCCGGATGACAGGTGCAGGTCGGAAGCCTTGTTCTTAACGGAGAAAGCGAGCAGTTCGGTAATGTCCATTGTGCGTTTCCGTAGCGCCGGATTGAAATGGGGGTAGTGGCGCGATGATATACTTGCCCCGATTTTTCAGGGCATTATGACAACAATTTCCACCAACTTGCAAGCTGTAAGGGCGCGCATTGCCGCAGCGGCGGAAATGGCGGGAAGACCTCCTGAAAGCATTGGCTTGCTGGCCGTCAGCAAGACCTTTCCGGCGGAACAGGTACGCGAGGCCGCCGGTGCCGGCCAGCTGGCTTTCGGTGAGAATTACGTGCAGGAAGGTCTTGCGAAGATCGCTGCACTGGAAGGACTCGGCCTCGAATGGCATTTCATCGGCCCATTGCAAAGCAACAAGACCCGCCTGGTCGCCGAGCATTTCACCTGGGTACATGGCGTCGAACGGTTGAAGATCGCCGAACGCCTTTCCGGGGCTCGGGGGGCGGGGCGGCCGCCCCTGCAGGTCTGCGTGCAGGTGAATGTCAGTGGCGAGGCAAGCAAGAGCGGAGTCAGCCCCGGCGACACGGCGACACTGGCGCAAGCCGTGGCTACGCTGCCGAATCTGCGGCTGCGCGGCCTCATGGCGATACCGGAGCCGACGGACGATATGGCCTTGGCGCGGCGGCGCTTTTCCACGCTGCGCCAATTGCGCGACACCCTCAACGAAGCGGGGCTGGCACTGGACACGCTATCCATGGGGATGTCGCACGATCTGGAAGCGGCCATCCTGGAGGGGGCGACCCTGGTGCGGGTGGGCACGGCAATCTTTGGCGAAAGAGCACGAACATGAAAATCACCTTCATCGGTGGCGGCAACATGGCCAGCGCCCTCATCGGAGGCCTGCTCAAGCAGGGATTCCCCCATGCAGACATCAAGGCCGTCGAGCCGCTGGCTGAAAATCGTGACAGGCTTGCCGCCACGTTCGGCATCCCCTGCTTCATGTGGCCCGAACCTTCTGCGATCGAATGCGATGTGCTGGTGCTGTCGGTCAAGCCCCAGCAAATGCGCGAAGCGCTGGCCCCCATGTCGGGCAATTTGGGCAGCCAACTGGTCATCAGCATTGCCGCTGGCACGCGCCTGGGGGACATATCACGCTGGCTGGGCGGCTACCAAAAGGTGGTTCGCACCATGCCCAACACACCTGCCCTGATTGGCGCCGGCATCACGGGCCTCTATGCCGACCCTTCCGTCACGGGCGACGAGCGTCGCCAGGCAGAGAAGATCATGGGCGCCGTCGGCAAGACGCTGTGGATCGCCGAGGAGCCCATGATGGATGCCGTCACGGCCGTATCCGGCAGCGGTCCGGCCTACGTGTTCTATTTCATTGAATCGCTGCGCGACGCGGCGCGCAACCTTGGCTTTACGGATGAGCAAGCGCGAGCGCTGGCGATCGAGACAGTCGTCGGCGCCGCTGCCTTGGCTGCGGACAGCAAGGAAGACGTGGCGGTGCTCAGGCAGCGCGTCACCTCCAAAGGCGGCACCACCGAGGCAGCGCTGAAATCGCTTGACGCCGACCAGGTGAAAGCGGCTTTCGTGCGTGCCATCGAAGCGGCCAACGCTCGCGGCAAGGAACTGGGCGAATTGCTGGGAAAGGACTGAACCGTGCTTACCAATCTTCTGCTGCTGATTCTCGAGGCTGTGACGGGCTTTTTTGTTTTTCTGCTGTTGATCCGTTTCTACATGCAATGGCTGCGGGTTTCCTTCCGCAACCAGCTCGGCCAGTTCGTCGTCACTGTCACGGACTGGCTGGTGCGTCCTGCCCGGCGGATCGTTCCAGGCCTGTTCGGCCTGGACATGCCGAGCCTGGCCGGAGCGCTTGTCCTGCACAGCAGCTATCTGACCATTGCCTTCTGGCTGAAACGGTTTTCCTTCGGTGCCCACGCAGGTATCGCCATTCCCGTCATCCTTGCCGTTGCCTTGCTTGAATTGGTGCGATTTTCAGTATTCCTGATCATCGGCATCGTCCTGGTCTCGGCGGTGCTTTCCTGGGTGAACCCACACGCCCCGCTGGCGCCGATGTTCAACAGCCTGGCTCGACCTTTCCTGCGGCCCTTCCGGCGCATGATTCCGCCCATCGCGAATGTAGACCTCTCACCGCTCGTCCTGCTGCTGCTGCTGCAGGTCGTGCTGATGCTGCTCGCCTGGTTGCGTACCCTGCTGATCCCGATGATCGCATGACGGCCCCTTGGTTGAAGCAGGAGGTTTCCGGATATTTCATCCTCACCCTGCACATTCAGCCTGGCGCAAAAAAAACAGAGGTCGCCGGTCAGCACGGCGATGCGCTGAAAATCCGTCTGGCCGCCCCCCCGATAGACGGCAAGGCCAACGACTGCCTGATTGAATTCATTGCCGACAAGCTGGGCGTAGCGCGCTTCCAGGTTGAACTGACAAGCGGCACGACTTCGCGCCGCAAGCGCATAAGGGTGCGTGGCGTGACGCAGGAGGCTATCGAAAAACTGGTTGGCTAGCGGCCGCTATCGTAGGCGACATGCCCTTCGATCAGCGTGTAGCGTACGCGGCCGGAGAGATCGGCGCCGAGAAAAGGCGTGTTCTTGCCCTGGCTCTTGAGGGTTGATGCAGAAACCTTGTAGTTGCCATGCGGGTCGAAGATGCAGACGTCAGCGGGCGCGTCGACCGCGAGATGGCCGGCCTGGATGCCCAGCACCCTCGCGGGATCGGAAGTGATGCGGGCAAGCGCCTTGACAAGCGGCAGTTGCAATTCACCTGCCCATTTCAGAGTCAGGGGCAATAGCAGTTCGAGGCCCGTGGCGCCCGCTTCAGCCTCGCCGAACGGCAGTTGCTTGGCATCGTCGTCGACAGGCGTGTGGTCGGAGCACAGCGCGTCGACGGTGCCGCCGGCCAGGCCCTGGCGCAGTGCCTCGCGATCGGCGGAAGTGCGCAGGGGCGGAATCAGCCGCGCATGAGGATTGAAGTAGCCGATGTCCTGCTCGCACAAATGCAGGTGATTGATGGAAATGTCGCAGCTCACCGGCAACCCTTCGGCCTTGGCCTCGGCAACGGCTTCCAGGCCGGCTGCGCTGGAAATGCGTCTGAAGTGCATGGCCACGCCGGTTTCGCGAACCAGCGCCAGCAGCCTCGACAATGCGATCGTTTCGGCGCAAACCGGGATGCCGGGCAAGCCCAGACGCGTCGCCACTTCGCCTTCGTGCGCCACGCCGTCGCGCGCGAGGTAGGAATCTTCGGGCTGCAACCATACCTTGTAGCCGAAAGTCGCTGCATATTGCAGGGCGCGCATTAGCACGCGGGTATCCGTGACTTGTGCATTGGCCTGGCTGAATGCGATGCAGCCCGCCTCGAACAGTTCCGCCATCTCCGTCAGGCGCTCGCCAGCCAGCCCAACAGTCAGGGCACCCAACGGATACACATGGGCGGAAGCCAGGTTGCGGGCGCGGTGCTTGAGCATTTCGACCAGGCCGGGTTCGTCGAGAACCGGATCGGTGTCCGGCGGACATACAAGACTGGTGACGCCTCCCGCCACCGCCGCCGCCATTTCCGACTCCAGCGTCGCCTTGTACTCGTAGCCCGGCTCGCGCAGGCGCGCTGAAAGATCGATGAGCCCTGGGCAGACCACCAGACCCGTCGCATCGATGACGCGATTGGCGGCAAAGCTGCCCGGAGCCGCTCCCACGCCAACGATCCTGCCTGCGGCGATGAACACATCCTTCTGCGCATCTATGCCGTTGGCCGGATCGATCACATGACCATTCTTGACATGGATTTTCATCGCTTCAGGACCCCGCCAGCATGCACATGACAGCCATACGCACTGCGATGCCGAAGGTCACCTGCGGCAGGATCACCGCGTGCTGGCCGTCGGCAACGGCCGAATCGATTTCAACACCCCGGTTCATCGGTCCGGGATGCATGACGATGGCGTCAGGACGGGCGCATGCCAGCTTGTCGACCGTCAGCCCATAATACTTGAAGAACTCCTGGGGACTTGGCAGCAACGCTCCCTGCATGCGCTCATTCTGCAACCGCAGCATCATCACCACATCGACGTCCTTGAGGCCCGCACGCATGTCGTGGAAAACGCGTACGCCAAGTCTGTCGGCGTCAGCCGGGATGAGCGTCTTCGGCCCGATCACGCGGACCTCTGGTACGCCCAGTGTGGTCAGGGCGCCAATTTGCGAGCGCGCCACCCGCGAATGCAGCACGTCGCCGACGATGGCCACGACCAGCCGGGTAAAGTCCTTTTTGTAGTGGCGGATGGTGTACATGTCGAGGAGCCCTTGCGTCGGGTGGGCATGCCGCCCATCGCCGGCGTTAATGACGTGGATGTGCTCCTGGCGCGTGTCCGCCAGATGCTTGGCCATGAGGAAGGGCGCGCCGCTCATGGCATGCCTCACGACGAACATATCCGCCTGCATGGCACACAGGTTATCCACCGTGTCGAGGAGAGACTCGCCTTTGGATGCGGAGGAGGTGCCGATGTTCAGGTTGATGACGTCGGCCGAGAGCCGCTTCGCAGCGATCTCGAAGGTGGTACGCGTGCGCGTTGAATTCTCGAAGAACAGGTTGAAGATGCTCTTGCCGCGCAGCAAGGGCAGTTTCTTGACTTCGCGCTCCGCAACTTCCGTGAAAGGCGCCGCGGTGTCGAGGATGGCGTTGAGGATTTCACGCGGCAGTCCGTCGATGGTCAGCAGATGCTGAAGCGCCCCATCCTTGTTCAGTTGCGGATTATGCATCAGCCAACCTCAGAGTAAGAACGCCTGTTTCGCTGCGTTCCAATTGGAGATTCTTGCCCTCTTCGATCTGCAGAGTTTGCGCAAGCCAGCGCGGACAGACCGGCAACTCGCGCCCGCCCCGGTCGACCAGCACGGCAAGATCGATGCGGGCAGGTCGGCCGTAATCGAATATTTCATTCATGGCGGCACGGATGGTGCGGCCAGTGTAGAGCACGTCATCGACGATGACGATGGGGCGATCCTCTACCTCGAAGGGTATGTCAGAGGTTTTTAACTGCGCATGCAACCCGCTACGGCTGAAGTCGTCGCGATAGAACGAAACATCGAGGCTGCCCAGGGGCGTCACCAGACCAAGCGCAGCGTGCAGGCGTTCGGCCACCCAGACGCCGCCGGTATGGATGCCGACCAGCGCTGTATCCGGATGCAGGGCATCGACCCTGCCTTTTCGCACCCGCCAGCCGAGTCCGGCTTCACGCAACTCGGTATCGGCAACTGCCGAGGTCAGCCTCTCGTCAGTCAGCACCACGGGCAGGCCGAAGCGTCCATGCAGCTGATTGGCGAAACGACGGCAACGGGCGGTCATCTTATGTTCTGTGCCGTCAAGTGCTAGCGGCAACCCGATCACCAGCAGGGCCGGCTGCCATTCCTGGATGAGTCGGGCGATCGCCGCAAAACGCGTCTCATTGGTCTCGGCTTCTATGGTGGTGAGCGCACTAGCCCGCCTGAGCAGGGTTGCGCCGATGGCGACGCCGATGCGTTTCGAACCGAAATCGAATGCCAAGACGGTGCCGTCTTCGGCAGGCCGGGAGGGGGGGGAGGGACGAGGTGAAACCATTAAAAGTGGCATTCTACTCCTGAATGCCGCCAAGCTCAGCAACTCGGTTCTCCGCCTGCCCGCCAGATGGATGGCCGCTGCCAGGGCACGCAAGCCGTAAGGCAGCTGATTTCAAATGATCCTGCTGCGGAAAGAGAAGGCGGGGGCAGCCAGTCATTCATTTCAGGCATGGCCCGCCACGTCCGACAGGTTGGCCAAGTCGAACCCGAGCAACTGCATTGCCGCTGGCAGCCGCTCTTCGGGCGGCAGACCGAAAAGGATCTGGGTATCAGCTGCCACTGTGAGCCAGGCATTCTGAGCCAACTCATACTCGAGCTGGCCGGCGGCCCAGCCAGCGTAGCCAAGCGAAACGATGAACTCTTCCGGCTCTCCGGCACTGCCGACCGACTGGAGGATGTCGCGCGAACTGGTCAGACCCAGCTCACCCTTCACGGGCAGCGTGGCCTGCCATTGGCCTACGGGTCGGTGCAGCACGAATCCCCGATCGGTCTGTACAGGACCGCCGAACATCACTGGCAGGGCGGCAAAGTGCCTGGTCTCCAGCGGGATATCGATGCGCTCGAACAGCGCTTCCACCGTCATGTCGAGCGGGCGGTTGATGACGATGCCGAGCGCCCCTTGCTCGTTGTGTTCGCAGATGTAAGTCAGTGTACGGGCAAAATTCGGGTCGACCATGGCTGGCATGGCGATCAGGAAATGGTGCGTGAAATTGACGTCTTGATGGGCCACGCCAGCATTGTAATCCGCACAACCGCCGACGTCCAAGCCGGGAATGTCACGCAGTAGTGAAGGTCACCTGGCGGGTAAAGCCTGCGATAAGGCCAAGCAACTCGTCTTCCTGATAGGGCTTGCCGAGGTAGTGATTGACGCCGATTTCCTTTGCGTAGTTGCGATGCTTGTCCGCCGTGCGCGAGGTAATCATGATGATCGGCACGTCCTTCAGGCGTGCATCGGCGCGCACGTTGCGCGTCAAGTCGAAGCCATCCATGCGCGGCATCTCAATATCGACGAGCATCACATCGGGCACGACGTCAAGCAACTGCTCCAGGGCGTCGACGCCGTCTTTCGCTGTAATAACATGGTAGCCCTCCCGCGAGAGAAGCCGGCCAGCGATCTTGCGAACCGTAAGGGAGTCGTCGACGACCATTACCGTCGGCAAGCGCGGCGTCGGTACAGCCTCCTCCCTCGGCGCGGCAGAAACCGTCGCTTCCTGGGCAGAAGCCCTGATTTCGCGGCTGGCAAGCGCGATCGGATTGAGGATCAGCACCACCTCGCCGTCGCCAAGCACGGTAGCGCCGGAAATGCCGATAACCCGTGCCAATTGCGGCCCGATATTCTTGACGACCATTTCCTGGTTGCCGCACAACTCGTCGACCTGCACCGAAACACGCTGCGAACCCGCGCGCAACAGGAGTAGGGAATAACGGCGTTGCTGCTCAGGCACCGCCTGTGCGTCTCCCAGCAGGCGCGGCAGGAAATGATAAGGAAAGCGATTGCCCAGCCATTCCGCCGTACCCTCGGAGCGTATCTTTTCAATAGCCGCTTCCTTGAGTTCCATGACCTGCTCGACCATCACGGAGGGGATGGCGTACTTGCGCCCTCCCACCCGCACAAGCAGCGCCTGCGTCACTGCAAGCGTCAGCGGCAGATAAATGCGAAAGCGCGCACCCTTCCCTGGCGTGGAACTGACTTCGATGCGACCGCCGAGTTGTGCGGTTTCCGATTTCACGACATCCATGCCTACGCCACGACCAGCGACTTCAGTCAATTCCTTGGCGGTTGAAAAACCGGCTTGGAAAATGAAATCCGTCAGGACGGCTTCCTCCGGATACTGATCAGGCGCGAGCAAGCCCTGCTCGACCGCCTTGCCGCGGATGCGCTCGAAGTTCAAGCCGGCGCCGTCATCGGTCAGCTCTATAACAACCTCATTGCCCTCCTGGGAGAGGGTCAGGCCGATTTCTCCGATATCCCGTTTGCCGGCCGCTTGTCGTTGCGCGCCCGTTTCAAGGCCATGGGTGATGGCATTACGGAGAAGGTGCTCGATCGGGCCGGTCATTTTCTCCAGCACGGAGCGATCCAGTTCGACCTGGCCGCCACGGATGTCGAGGTTGGCTTTCTTGCCCAGTTCCTTCGCCGTCAGCCGCACGACCCGATAGAGGCGATCGGCAACTGAATTAAAAGGGATCATGCGCACGCCCATCAGCGATTGCGACAACTCCCGGTTTTGCCGAGCCTGGTTGACGATTGCGGCATCGGCATGGTCGAGATTTCGCAGCAAGGCATGCTGCACCGTTGTGACGTCGTTTACGCTCTCGGCCATCATCCGGGTAATTTCCTGGAAGCGCGTAAAGCGATCGAATTCGAGCGGGTCGAATTCGGCATGTTCCTCATGCGCCTGTGCCATGCGCGACTGCATTTGGGATTCGGCCTGGATCTCGATTTCGCGCAACTGGCCGCGCAGGCGAATAACGTTCTCCGTCAGATCGAGCAGCGAGCCGCGCAAAGCGCGCATCTCGCCTTCGATGCGCGATCGTGCAATGGACAGTTCGCCGGCCTCATTGACGAGCCGGTCGACCTGATCCGCTCGTACGCGAAGCATGGCGCGCGCAGCTGCCGTTTCGGTTTCGATTTCCTCTGCAGCACTACGCTGAAGATGCCTTGCTTCGACTGATGGTATTTCAGTCGATGCGCCGGTCTCTTCCTCGATAACGCCAGCAGCCCGTTTCCGCAGGCCTTCGAGGAGAAAATTGGCGCGATCGAACGAGGTGTCGAGTTCTTCCAGAAACAGAGGCGTCACCGCTTCGGCAGCCAATGCGTTCTCGAGGCGTGTCTCCATGCTGTGCACCAGTTCGCCCATGCCCATGGCACCGGCCATGCGGGCGCTGCCCTTCAAGGTGTGCAGCAGGCGCGCAAGCGCTCCAGCCGTTTCCATATCCTGCGGGTTGGCATGCCAGTTCCTGAGTTCAACGCCGATTTCATTTACAAGATCGACCGCTTCCTCAAGGAAGATCGGCAACAGCTGCTCGTCGAGGTCATCGCGCAATCTTAGCTTGCGTCGTTCCTCAGCCGTGTCATCAGTCTCTTCCGGCAGCGCAGTAGTCACTGTTGTCCGCTCGGGCAACGTCACTTCAATCGCAGGCGCAGGGGCTTCTTCTTCAGGCGGGGCCGGCTCCGCGAACGAGTCCGGAACGGCCTTCTCGGCCTCCGCCGCGAAATAGGCAAGCTCTGCTTCCACGTCGATGCGCGGGAAGAGCGCTTCGCCTTTGTGCACCTGCGAGCCCGGGATGCTACCGCCCCATGCGACGGCATCAAGAGAAGCCTGTGCGGGTGCGGTGCCAAGCTGGGCAAACATCTTTGCGGGTGTGCTCGTGAGGAACGGCGTGAGCAGAACCGCGACGATGCGCAGGCTCTCCGCGAGGTTGTACAGCACGGTCTTGAGCCGCTCCTGACCCGCTTCGCTCTTGGCGAGCGTCCAGGGCGCGGTCACGTCGATGTATTTATTGCAGGCGCCCACGAGTTTCCAGATCTCCGCAAGTGCGTCGGGGATGTGCAGCTCGTTCATGAGCACATCCACCTTTGCGGGCAGCTCGCTTGCAAGCGCGATCAGCGCCGCGTCCTCGTCCGCAACAACGGAAGGAGCGGTCAGCGCGCCGCCAAAGTATTTGTCGATCATCGCGACCGTGCGGCTGAGTAGGTTACCGAGGTCGTTGGCAAGGTCTGTGTTGATGCGCGCAATCAGCGCCTCGTTGGAGAAGGTACCATCCGAGCCGAACGGCACTTCGCGAAGGAGGAAATAGCGGATCGCGTCCACGCCGTAACGCGCGCAGAGCGCAACGGGATCGACCACGTTGCCCTTGGATTTACTCATCTTGCCGCCGTCGAGCACGAGCCAGCCGTGACCAAACACCTGCTTGGGCAGCGGTTCGCCGAGCGCCATGAGCATGATCGGCCAGATGATGGTGTGGAATCGTACGATCTCTTTGCCCACGATGTGGACATCCGCCGGCCAGAATTTTTTGTAGAGCGAATCGTCCTCGCTGCCCCAGCCGAGCGCGGTGATGTAGTTGCTCAGCGCGTCAAGCCAAACGTAGACCACGTGCTTGCTGTCGAAATCGACCGGAATGCCCCAGGTAAAGCTCGTGCGGCTCACGCAGAGATCTTCTAACCCCGGCAGGAGGAAGTTTTGCAGCATCTCGTTGGTGCGGCTGTTGGGCTGGATGAACGTCGGGTTGTCTTTGATGTACTGGATCAGGCGATCGGCATACTTCGAAAGACGGAAGAAA
>PHCS01000050.1 GCA_002840845.1 Betaproteobacteria bacterium HGW-Betaproteobacteria-14 | reverse complement strand
TATGGACGCGCGAGATGGGCGTGCCGCCCGAGCGCTGCATCCGCATCGGCGACAAGCCCGGTGCGCCGCAATTCACCTCCGACAACTTCTGGCAGATGGCCGACACCGGCCCCTGCGGGCCCTGCAGCGAGATCTTCTACGACCACGGCCCCGGCATCGAGGGCGGCCCGCCCGGCTCGCCGGATGCCGACGGCGACCGCTACATCGAGATCTGGAACCTGGTCTTCATGCAGTTCAACCGCGACGAGGACGGCGTGCTGCACCCGCTGCCCAAGCCGAGCGTGGACACCGGCATGGGCCTGGAGCGCCTCGCCGCGGTGCTGCAGCACGTGCATTCCAACTACGAGATCGACCTCTTCCAGGAACTCATCCTCGCGGCAGCCCGGGAGACCGGCGCGAAGGACCTGGCCAACCCGAGCCTGCGCGTCATCGCCGACCACATCCGCGCCTGCGCCTTCCTCGTGGTCGATGGCGTCATTCCCGGCTCCGACGGGCGCGGCTACGTGCTTCGCCGCATCATCCGCCGCGCCATCCGCCACGGCTACAAGCTGGGCCAGAAGAAACCCTTCTTCCATCGCTTGGTGGCCGATCTCTCGCACGCCATGGGCCAGGCCTATCCCGAGCTGCCGGCCGCCGCCGAGCGCGTCGCCGAGGTGCTCAAGGCCGAGGAGGAGCGCTTTGCCGAAACGCTGGAGCACGGCATGGCCCTGCTCGAGGCGGCACTGACTTCTCCTTCGCAGCGCCTCGACGGCGAGACGGCCTTCAAGCTCTACGACACCTTCGGTTTCCCGCTCGACCTCACCGCCGACATGTGCCGCGAGCGCGGCTTCACCCTCGACCAGGGCGGTTTCGACGCCGCCATGGCGCGCCAGCGCGAACAGGCGCGCGCCGCCTCGAAATTCGTCATGAAGGGCGTGCTGGAGTATGCCGGTCCGGCCACCGCCTTTCACGGCTACGACACGCTGGCGCATGAGGGCAACGTCGTCGCCCTCTACAAGGACGGCGCCGTGGTGAACGAGTTGACTTTGGGCGAGGCCGGCGTGGTGGTGCTCGACCACACGCCGTTCTATGCCGAATCGGGCGGCCAGGTGGGCGACCGCGGGCTGCTGGAATCCCCCCACGGCGTCTTCGAGGTCGACGACACGCAGAAGATCCAGGCCGACGTGTTCGGCCATCAGGGCGTGGTGAAGCTCGGCAAGCTGACCGTCGGCAACACGGTGCAGGCGAAGGTGGACATGGCCTCGCGCGCCGCCACGGTGCGCAACCATTCCGCCACCCACCTCATGCACATGGCCCTGCGCGAAGTGCTCGGCGGCCACGTGCAGCAGAAGGGCTCGCTGGTGAATCCCGCGCGCACGCGCTTCGACTTCGCCCACCACGCGCCGATGACGGACGACGAGATGCGCCGTGTCGAGCGGATCGTGAACCGCGAAATCCTCGCCAATGCCGAGGCCCGCGCCCGCGTCATGCCCTTCGACGAGGCGGTGAAGTCGGGCGCCATGGCGCTGTTCGGCGAGAAGTACGGCGACAGCGTGCGCGTCATGGACATCGGCAGTTCGCGCGAGTTGTGCGGCGGCACGCACGTGGCGCGCACCGGCGACATCGGCTTCTTCAAGATTCTTTCGGAAGGCGGCGTCGCCGCCGGCATCCGCCGCATCGAGGCCGTCACGGGCGAGAATGCGCTGGAGATCGTGCAGCAGCAGGAGCAGGCGCTTGCCGAGGTGGCTGCCGCCGTCAAGGCGCAGCCGCAGGAGATCGCCCTCAAGGTCGGTCAGGTGCTCGACAACGTCAAGGCGCTGGAGAAGGAACTGGCGCGGCTGAAATCGAAAATGGCCTCGAGCCAGGGCGACGACCTTGCCGGCCAGGCGGCGGAGGTGAAGGGCGTGCGGGTCCTGGCAGCCGCGCTGGATGGCGCCGACGCCAAGGCGCTGCGCGACACGCTGGACAAGCTCAAGGACAAGCTCAAGTCCTGCGTCGTCGTGCTCGGCGCCGCCGCGGACGGCAAGGCTTCGCTCATCGCCGGCGTGAGCGCCGACCTCACCGGCAAGGTCAAGGCCGGCGAACTGGTGAACTTCGTCGCGCAGCAGGTGGGCGGCAAGGGCGGCGGCCGGCCCGACATGGCGCAGGCCGGCGGCACGCAGCCGGAACATCTGGGCAAGGCGCTGGCCTCCGTGTCGGCCTGGGTCGGCGAGCGGTTGTGATCCTGCGCGACTGCCGCCTCTACGCCGAGGCCCCGGCGCTGGCGCCGCACACGGCGGCATGACAGCCGTCTTCTGCCTGCGCTGCGGCACGCCCCTGGAAGAGCAGGCAATCGGCGGCGGCCTGCGCCGTGCCTGCCCGTCGCCGGATTGCGGCTACGTCTTCTGGGACAACCCGGTGCCGGTAGTGGCCGGACTGGTCGAGCGCGACGGCCTGATCGTGCTGGCGCGCAACCACGCCTGGCCGGAGAAGATGTTCGGCCTCGTCACCGGCTTCCTCGAACGCGAGGAGACGCCGGAGGAAGGCGTGGCGCGCGAGGTGAAGGAGGAACTGGCGCTCGAGGCTCGCGCCGTCGCCCTCATCGGCATCTACCCCTTCCAGCGCAAGAACGAGATCATCCTTGCCTATCATGTGGTGGCAGACGGCGAGATCGCGCTGAATGAGGAACTCGCCGAATATCGCCTGATCCCGCCGGAAAAGCTGCGCCCCTGGGATTTCGGCACGGGGCTGGCCATCCGCGACTGGCTGGCGCGCAGACAGCCTTCATCGGAGTGAGTGAATGATTGCAGACCGGAAACGCTTCGAAGCGACGATTGCCGCCTTCGATGCCGCCAATGCCGAAGATCCCAACCTTGACGAAGGCCAGCCCAAGGAACTGCGCTACGCGCAGCGCATGAGCGACATGCTGGAACGCTTCGCGCCCGAGGCCGCCGAGGCCGTGCAACTGGCCGTGCGCGCCCAGCACATCCAGCGCTGGAAGACGCCGCGCTCGAGCTACCCGATGGACCGCCAGGGCTACCTGCAGTGGCGCACGGGCCTCTACAAGTTCCACGCCGAAACGGCCGGCCGCATCATGGCTGAGAACGGCTACGACGCCGAGACCCTCGACCGGGTGAAGACGGCCGTCGGCAAGAAGGGGATCAAGGTGAACGCGGAGACGCAGCTGCTCGAGGATGTCACCGATCTCGTCTTCCTCGAACACTACCTCGCCGGCTTTGCTGCCCGGCACCCGGACTACAGCGAGGAAAAGTGGATCGAGATCATCCGCAAGACCTGGCAGAAAATGTCTCAGGCGGCGCGGGATTTCGTGCTCGCCGGGAAAGTCAGCCTCCCCGACACGCTGCGCCCCCTCATCCTGAAGGCTGTCAGTCCGCCCCCTCGCGGTTGATGCTGGCGGCCCAGGCGAGTGCCTGGGTGAGGGCGCGGTTGACGTCGTCGCAATTCAACCCCGGCAGTTCTCCCATCAGGGCACGGCATGCCCCGGCGTCGTTCGCTTCCAGGCTTTCCGCCAGGGAAAGCAGCTTGCCGAGCGTGCCGGCGCGCGACTCCAGTGCATCCCGCACCTTGGGCAGCAGGGGCAGCGTCTTGAGGATATCCTCCATCGGCGCGTGCAGCAGGGCGGGCATGAGCGACATGATGCCGGTCATGAAGGCGTGGTCCGCCAGTTCCCTGCTGGCGCCGGCCAGGCCGGCCGCAGCCAGCTCCAGGAAGCGGCCTCGCGTGGCGGCCAGTTGCATGAGCGGGTTGGCGAGGCCGCTGCCGGCGGCGGGATTGGTATAGAGCAGGAGCTGCAGCCAGCGCTGCAGCTGGCGGCGGCCGAGCACCGTGATGGCGTGGCGCAGCGAGGTGATTTTCTGCCGCACGCCGCTGGCGGCGGAATTGGTCAGGCGCAGCAGGTTCAGCGTCAGGCCGGGCTCAGGCTTGAAGGTCGTTTCCAGTTCCCCAGTGTCGGCGTCTTCCAGGATGAGCCCGACCAGGCGCAGCAGGGAAGCCTGCGACTGCGATAGCTTCTTGCCGGCGACGAGCGCCGGTTTGGCAAAGTAGTAGCCCTGGAACAGCGTAAAGCCGAGCTGGCGGCAAAGCTGCGCCTGGGCGTCGCTGTCTACCTTTTCCGCCAGCAGTTTCACCGGCCAGGGCTTCAGCGCGGCCACGGTGTTCGCCAGCGTCGCGTCGTCCATGCCCATGATGTCGATCTTGACGATGTCGACGAGGTCGAGCAGCGGGCGGTGCCGTTCCTCGAGGCCGACGAAATCGTCCATCGCCAGGGTGTAGCCCATTTCCTTCAGCGCCTGGCAGCGCTCAACGATTTCCCCGGTGATTTCCACCGTTTCCAGCACCTCGAGGACGAACTTGTCGCACGGCACCATTTCGATGGCGTCGCTCAACAGCATGCGTGCGTCGAGGTTGATGAAGCCGAGGTAGGGTCCGAGCGCCTCCTCGATGCCCAGTTCATTGAAGACGTGGCTCAGCACCGTGGCCGTGGCGGCGAGATCGTCGCTGACCTGGGCGCTGTCCTGCCCCCCCTGGCGAAAGAGCAATTCGTAGGCGTAAAGCTGATTCCCCAGGTCGAGAATCGGCTGGCGGCCAATGAATATGTCGTGGGGGGCGCTGGCGGATGCGGTCGGAATGGGCGCGATTGCGTGCATTCCGGGATTAACGGCAGGCCGGAAGACAACTTTAACCGAAGGCTACATTTTTAGAACGCCAGCAGAAGATCCGGCTTCGCCGTGCGCAGCACGCGGCGGAAGTCGTCCTGGATGCGCCGCAACGCCGCTGTGCTGTCTGCCTCGAAGCGCAGCACCAGCACCGGCGTGGTGTTGGAGGCGCGCATCAGGCCGAAGCCGTCGGCGTATTCCACGCGCAGGCCGTCGATCGTGATGATGTCCTGCGCACCTTCGAACCGCGCCGACTTCTGCAGCCGGGCGATGAGGGCATGCGGCTCGCCTTCCTGCATCTTCAGGTTGAGTTCCGGCGTGGAGATGGCGTTGGGCAGGTGCTTGAGCGGCCAATTGGCATCCTGCCAGCGCGAGACGATCTCCAGCAAGCGTGCGCCGGCGTAGAGGCCGTCGTCGAAGCCGTACCAGCGCTCCTTGAAGAAGGTGTGGCCGCTCATCTCGCCGGCGAGCGGTGCGCCGGTTTCCTTCAGCTTGGCCTTGATGAAGGCATGACCGGTGTTCCACATCACCGGGCGGCCGCCCTGGTGGCGGACGGCGCGCGCCACGTTGCGCGAGCACTTCACGTCGAAGATGATCTGCGCGCCCGGCTGGCGCGTCAGCACGTCGGCGGCGAAGAGCATGAGCTGGCGGTCCGGATAGATGATTTCGCCGTCCTTGGTGACCACGCCGAGGCGGTCGCCGTCGCCGTCGAAGGCCAGCCCCAGTTCGGCATCCGTTTCGCGCAGGGCGCGGATGACGTCCTTGAGGTTGTCCGGCTTGGACGGATCGGGGTGGTGGTTGGGGAAGTTGCCGTCCACATCGCAGAACAACTCCACCAGCTCGCAGCCCATGCGGCGGAACAGCTCGGGCGCGACGGCGCCGGCGACGCCGTTGCCGCAGTCCACCACGATCTTCATCTTGCGCGACAGCCTGACGTCGGCGACGATGCGATCGAGGTAATTCCGGCGAACATCCACGTGCGTGACCTTGCCCTTGCCGGAGGCGAGCCGGCCTTCGACGAGGCGCGTGCGCAGCGCCGTGATGGCCGTGCTGTGCAGCGTGTCGCCGGCAAGCATGATCTTGAAGCCGTTGTAGTCGGGCGGGTTGTGGCTGCCGGTGACCATGACCGCGCTGCCGGTCTTCAGGTGGTGGGCGGCGAAGTAGCCCAGCGGCGTCGGTACCATGCCGATGTCCACGACATCGACGCCGGCGGCGCACAGGCCCTCCATGAGGGCACCGGACAGTTCGGGGCCGGACAGCCGCCCGTCGCGGCCGACGACGACCGTCTTCACCTTGCGCTCGCGTGCTTCCGAGCCGATGGCGCGTCCGATCAGACGAACCGACTCGACTGTCAGCGTCTTGCCGACGATGCCGCGGATGTCATAGGCCTTGAAGATTTCGGGGGCGGGAATTTGCATGGTGTATACCTCAGAGTGTTCTGGTCATTATCCCATCATCCTGCATGGGTGAAAAATGCGAGCAATCGTTGCGGCATCCAATCGAGGTGGCCGGGGAACGCGCCGGTGACGAAACCGACATGGCCGCCGCCGTCCGGATAGTCGAGCGTGACCGAGGCGGATACCTGATGCCTGGCGGGCAAGGCCTGTTGCGGCAGGAAGGGGTCGTTGCGGGCATTGATCACCAGCGCGGGCAGGCGAATGCCGGGCAGCCAGGGCTTGCTGCTGGCGCGCCGCCAGTAGTCGGCGGCATCCGCGAAGCCGTGCAGGGGGGCCGTGACGGCATCGTCGAAATCGTACAGCGTCCTGGCCGCACGCATGCGCGCGCCGTCGAAGGCATCCGGATAGCGCGCCAGCTTCATGTTCGAGCTTGCCTTCAGCGAGACGAGGAAATGCTTCGCGTAGGCGAGGCTGAAGCCCTGCTGCAGGGCCTGCCCGGCCGCGGTGAGGTCGAGCGGGGCGCACACGCCGGCCACGGCCTGCACCACGTCGCGGGCGTTGCCTTCCCGTTCGCCAGCCCATTTCAGCAGCGCGTTGCCGCCGAGGGAAACGCCCGCCGCGAATAGTTCCCGCTGCGGGAAGCGTGCGCGCATGCGGCGCAGGATCCAGTCGATCTCCTCCGAATCGCCCGAGTGGTAGGCGCGCGGCAGGCGATTGGGTTCGCCCGAGCAGCCGCGGAAATGCGGCACCGCCCCGCCCCAGCCGCGCTGCGCCAGGGCATGCATCAAGGCGCCGGCGTAATGGCTGGCGGAACTGCCCTCGAGGCCATGGAAGAGCACGAGCAGCGGTGCGCCGGCGTCTTCCGGCATGGCCAGCCAGTCGACGTCGATGAAATCGCCGTCCGGCGTGTCCCAGCGCTCGCGGCGGTAGGGCGGTGGTGCGCCCTTGCGCAGAACCGGCCAGATCGTCTGGGCATGGCCGCCGGGCAGCCAGGGCGGTGCTGTGTAGGCGATCAATGCAGCGTCGCGGAGATGTCGGCGGTTACCGCACCCGGTGCGCTGGAGGCGTGGCGCGAGAGCAGGTGCCAGCCCTGGGCGCCGCGCACATAGACGTTGCTGGCAATGACCGGCGGACGCGGCGTTTCCTCTCCCGGCACGGTGTAGTGCTCCAGCACGCTGTGCACGGCCAGCAGGATGCCCAGGCGCTGCACCTGCTCGGAGAGGCGTACGCTGGCGCGCGGACCGATGGAAAACGTCTGTCGCCAGCTCTCGCGCACGGCGGCAAATCCGGTCTGGCGCGCACCGTTGGGGTGGGTGCAGAAGACCTCCTCGTCCTCGGCCCAGATGGCCATCATGGCGTCGAGGTCGGCACGCTCCAGCGCATCATAAAAGGCCGCTGCGGCATCCTGCGGCGTGGCGAAGAATCGGGCGGTCACGATAGGGCCTCCTTTGCGGCTTCCAGCACCATGGCGGGCGACAGGTCGTTCAGACACTTGAAATGTCCCAGCGGGCATTCACGCTTGAAACAGGGGCTGCATTCCAAGCCTAGGTTGAGTATGCGCGCTCGTTGCGACAACGGCGGCGTGTAGCTTGGGCTGGACGAGCCATACAAGGCTACCAGCGGACGCCGAAGCGCAGCGGCGACATGCATCAGGCCGGAATCGTTGCTCACCACCAGCCGTGCGCAGGAGAGCAGGTCGATGGCCTGTGCGAGGTCGGTGCGGCCGCACAGGTTGCGGCAGGCGCCGCCGGACAGTTGCTCGATTTCCACGCCCAGGGGGGCGTCCTTGGCCGAGCCGATCAGCCAGACGGGAAAGTCAGCCTCCGCAAGACGGCGCGCCAGTTCGGCGAAATGCGCCGCCGGCCAGCGCTTGGCCGGGCCGTACTCCGCGCCGGGGCAGAAGGCGACCGGCGCCGGTGCGGCGTCGAGGCCGAGCGCCGACAGCGTGGCGCGCACGCTGTCCGGATCGACGGCGAGTTCCGGCTCGGCGAGGGGGGCGGGCATGGTCGTGCCGGCATCCTCGGCCAGCAGGGCATAGCGCTGGGCCAGCTGTGGCAGGGCCTTCTCGTCGAGGCGGTGGATGCGGTTGAGCAGCAGGTGGCGCGCCTCGCCCTTGAAGCCGATGCGTTGCGGGATGCCGGCAAAGAAGGGCAGCAGGGCAGACTTCCAGGAGTTCGGCAGGACGATGGCGGCGTCGTAGCCTTCGCGCGCAAGTTCGCGCCCGGCGCGCCAGCGCCCAGAGAGGTTGAATTCGCCGTGGGCGAACGGGTTGGGGATGACGCGGCGCACTTCGCGCATGCGCGCAAGCACCGGCGCCGCCCAGGCCGGGGCGAAGGCGTCGAGAGCGAGGCCGGGATGCATTTCATGCAGGCGCGCAAACAGCGGCTGAGCGAGGATCGTGTCGCCGATCCAGGAGGGGGCGACGAGGAGGACTTTGTGCATGCTGTCGTAGGTCGGCCTTCAGGCCGACATGGGTCGTGGCGCTACCGCCGCAGTCGGGCTGAAGCCCGACCTACAATACGGACCGGCCCTAATGATGACCCTTCGGGGCCTCGCCGCTGAAGATGTAGCGCGTGCCGCAATACGGGCAGTCGGCCTCGCCGGTCTTCAGCGGATCGAGGAAGACGCGCGGGTGGCGCGCCCACAGCGGCGCATCGGGCAGCGGGCAGTGCAGCGGCAGGTCGTGCGCGGTGACGGCGACGACGCGGGCGGTGTCCTTGACTTCGTTCATGATCGACTCCGAAGGGCCGCCCCGAGGAGGCAGCGTGTAACACACGGAAGCCGTGCCTCGCACGGCGGAACATTCGTCACCCCTTTCCTCGGGAAAGGGGTGGGGGGATAGGTCGTCCCCACTTCAGGCAACCGGCGTGAGCCAGCTCTTGTGGAAGGGCGAACGACCGTTCACCACGTCGAAGAACAGGCTCTGTATCTTCTGCGTGATCGGGCCGCGGCTGCCCGTGCCGATGACGCGCCCATCCAGTTCGCGGATCGGCGTCACCTCGGCGGCAGTGCCGGTGAAAAAGGCTTCGTCGGCGATGTAGAGGTCGTCGCGGGTGAGGCGCTTGGCCTTCACCTCGAAGCCCAGTTCCTTCGCCAGCTGGATCACCGTGGCGCGCGTGATGCCGACCAGGGCGGAGGCGATCTCCGGCTCGTAGATCTGGCCGTCCTTGACGACAAAGAGGTTCTCGCCGGCGCCTTCCGCGACGAAGCCGTCGACGTCGAGCAGCAGCGCCTCGTCATAGCCGTGCTCGGTGGCCTCCAGGTTGGCGAGGATCGAGTTGGCGTAGGTGCCGGAATACTTGGCGCGGCACATCGAGACGTTCACGTGGTGGCGGGCATACGAGGACGTCTTGACGCGGATGCCGTTGGCCAGGCCGTCCTCGCCCAGGTAGGCGCCCCACGGCCAGGCAGCGATGGAGACATGCACCTGCGCGCCCTTCGGCGAGACGCCCATCTTCTCGGAGCCGTAGAAGGCGATCGGCCGCAGGTAGCAGGACTCCAGCTTGTTGGCGCGCACGACCTCCCTGTGCGCCTCCATCAGCGTCTCCTTGCTGTACGGAATCTTCATCATGTAGATGTGGGCCGAGTTGAAGAGCCGGTCGGTGTGCTCCTTGAGGCGGAATATGGCCGGGCCGTCGTCGGTCTTGTAGGCGCGCAGTCCCTCGAAGACGGCCAGGCCGTAGTGCAGGGAATGCGTCAGCACATGCGTGGTAGCTTCGCGCCAGGGCACGAGCTTGCCGTCGTGCCAGATAAAGCCGTCGCGGTCGGCCATGGACATGATGTTTCTCCAGCTCTTTTGAACAAAAACGGATTTTATCGTACCCGGGGGACGCGGTAAAATCGGCTTATGGAACGCCCCTGGAAACCCAACGTCACCGTCGCCGCCGTCATCGAGCGCGGCGGCCGTTTCCTGCTCGTCGAGGAGGAGACCGACTACGGCATCCGCTTCAACCAGCCGGCTGGGCACCTTGACGAGGGCGAGTCGCTGGTGGATGCGGTGGCGCGCGAGGCGTTGGAAGAAACCGCGCACCGCTTCATGCCGGAATTTCTCGTGGGCATCTACCAGTGGTGCAGGCCTGCCGGCGACGTGACCTACCTGCGCTTCGCCTTCGGCGGCCGCCTGCTGGGGGTGGAGGCGGAGCGGGCGCTGGATCACGGCATCCTGCGTGCCTTGTGGCTGACGCCGGAGGAAATTGCCGCGGAACATGCCCGCCACCGCAGCCCGCTGGTGATGCAATGCGTGCGCGACTATCTCGCCGGCCGCCGCTACAGCCTCGACCTCATCACACACTACGAAACATGAGCCAGAAAACAGTCGTCGTCGGCATGTCGGGCGGGGTGGATTCCTCCGTCGCGGCCATGCTTCTCAAGCAGAAGGGCTGGAAGGTCGTCGGCCTCTTCATGAAGAACTGGGAGGATGACGACGACGAGGAGTACTGCTCGTCGCGCCAGGACTTGATCGACGTCGCCGCCGTGTGCGACATCCTCGGTGTCGAGCTGGAGGTGGTGAATTTCTCCGTCGAATACAAGGAGCGGGTGTTTGCCGAGTTCCTGCGCGAATACCGCGCCGGCCGCACGCCCAACCCGGACGTGCTGTGCAACGCCGAGATCAAGTTCAAGGCCTTCCTCGATCACGCTTTGGCGCTGGGCGCCGAGAAGATCGCCACCGGCCACTACGCCCAGGTGCGGGAGGTGCCGAACGAAATGGGCAGCGAGTTCCAGCTGCTCAAGGCCGAGGACGGCACCAAGGACCAGAGCTACTTCCTTTACCGGCTCGACCAGGCGCAGCTGTCGAAGACGCTGTTTCCGCTCGGACAGGTGTACAAGCGCGAAGTGCGCAAGCTGGCGCAGCAGGCGGGCCTGCCCAACTTCGCCAAGAAGGATTCGACCGGCATCTGCTTCATCGGCGAGCGGCCCTTCAAGGAATTCCTCGAGCGCTACATTCCGCGCCAGCCCGGAGAGATCCGCACGCTGGACGGCGGCAAGCGGGTGGGCGAGCACCATGGCCTGATGTATCACACACTGGGCCAGCGCAAGGGCCTAGGCATCGGAGGCATCGCCGGCGGTGACGGGGACGGGCAGAGGGGGGGCGATCACGATGCCTGGTATGTCGCCGGCAAGGATTTGGAGCACAACGTCCTCTACGTCGTGCAGGGCCACGACCATCCGGCGCTGCTGGCGGATCGCCTGAAGGCCATCGACCTCTCATGGATCAGGGGCGAGGGTGAAATGAATCGGCCGCACACGCACTGGGTGTATACGGCGAAGACGCGCTACCGCCAACCCGATGCGCCGTGCGAGGTGGAGAATATCAACGCAGAGAGATGCGAAGTGATCTTCGCCCAGCCGCAGTGGGCGGTGACGCCGGGCCAGAGCGTGGTGCTCTACGATTCGAAAGTGTGCCTCGGCGGCGGGATCATCGAGTAGGTCGGGCTTCAGCCCGACAGCATCGGAACAGGTGCCCACGTCGGGCTGAAGCCCGACCTACATCAGGCCTGGGGAACGGTTTCGGCGAACGACGGACGCGCCATCAGTTCGTCGTAGAGGCGGGCCAGATTGGGATGCGTCTCGCGCCAGGCAATGTCGGGAAAGCGGAAATCCAGATAGCCGAGCGTGACGCCGAGAGCGATATCGGCGAGCGAGAAGGCATTGCCGCTGCACCAGACCTGCTCGCCCAGTTCCTCGGACATCATTTCCAGCGCGCGCTCGATTTTCTCGCGCTGGCGCGCGATCCACGTGGCGCTTTGCTCCACCTTGGACCGCTTGGCCTCGAGGAAGGCCGCCACGGCGGCGTCGAGCACCCCGTCGGCCAGCGCCTCCCAGCGCTTGACGCGGATGCGTCCGCGGCCAGAAGCGGGCAGCAGGCGATTGTTGGGCGTGACGCCGTCCAGATATTCGACGATGACGCGGGAGTCGAACAGCGTGCTCTCGTCGTCGAGAACAAGCACCGGAACCTTGCCGAGCGGATTCAGGTTCGGCACGCCGGTTTCCCCGCTCCAGGGATTGTCGAGGACGAGGTCGTAGTCGATCTTTTTTTCCGCGAGGACGATGCGCGCCTTGCGCGCATAAGGGCTTGTCAGGGAGGCGATCAGTTTCATTTGGAGCCGCTGTTTTGAGTGCGTCGCGATTATAGCATCGTGCCCTGCCGCGACCGTGACGCATGTCAATGTACGGAGGGGCGGGCTGTCTCGTCATGATAAAATCCGCCTGACATCAATAGGTTCTCTCACATGACCCTGACACCCTTGACCGCCCTTTCGCCCCTCGACGGCCGCTACGCCGCCAAGGTCGAGGCCTTGCGGGCGCACTTTTCGGAATTCGGCCTGATCCGCAACCGCGTGCGCGTCGAGGTGGCCTGGCTCAAGGCACTGGCGGCCGAAGCGCATTTCGCCGAGATCCCGGCCTTTTCCGGCGACACACAAGCCGAACTGGACGAAGTGGTGTCGTCCTTCTCCGCCGCCGACGGCGAGGCCATCAAGGCCATCGAGGCGCGCACCAACCACGATGTCAAGGCGATGGAGTACTGGCTGAAGGAGCGCCTCTCAGACAACGCCGAAGTGATGGCGGTGGCCGAGTTCATCCACTTCGGCTGCACCTCGGAAGACATCAACAATCTCTCGCACGGCCTGATGCTGCGCGATGCGCGCGAGGCCAACCTGCTGCCGGCGCTGGACGGCCTCATCGCCCGGCTGGTGGAACTGGCGCACGAACATGCCGAGCAGCCGATGCTCTCGCGCACCCACGGCCAGCCGGCCAGCCCGACGACGCTGGGCAAGGAAATGGCCAATGTCGCGGCCCGCGTGAAGCGCGCGCGCGCGCGCATCGCGGCTGTATCGCTGACGGCCAAGTTCAACGGCGCCGTGGGCAACTACAACGCGCACCTGGCGGCCTACCCGGCCTTCGACTGGGAGGGCTTCGCGCGCCGCTTCATCGAATCCTTCGGCCTGGAGTTCAATCCTTACACCATCCAGATCGAGCCGCACGACGCCATGGCCGAGCTCTTCGACGCCATCGCCCGCGCCAACACCATCCTGCTCGACCTTAACCGCGACATCTGGATGTACATTTCCCTTGGCTATTTCAAACAGAAGCTGAAGGCCGGCGAAATCGGCTCCAGCACCATGCCGCACAAGGTCAATCCGATCGACTTCGAGAACTCGGAAGGCAATCTCGGCCTGGCCAATGCGACCTTGCGCCACCTGGCCGACAAGCTGCCCGTCTCGCGCATGCAGCGCGACCTTACCGACTCGACCGTGCTGCGCAACATGGGCGTGGCCTTCGGCTACGCGCTGCTGGCCTATGATTCTTGCCTCAAGGGACTGGGCAAGTTGGAGGCCGACCCCGCGCGCCTGCGCGAAGACCTGGCGGAATGCTGGGAAGTGCTGGCCGAGCCGGTGCAAACGGTGATGCGCCGCTACGGCGTGGAGAATCCCTACGAGCAGCTGAAGGAGCTCACGCGCGGCAAGGGCATCACGCGCGAGGGCCTGCATGCCTTTATCCAGGAGTTGAAGATTCCCGCAGCGGAGAAGCAGCGGCTGCTGGTCATGACACCATGGAGCTATGTCGGCAAGGCAGCCGAGCTGGCAAAAAGAATATAGACATGGGTTTCGCCGAGAATCTGAAAAAAATGCCCGGGGTGGCGCACCTGGAAGCGATTCGACTCCTCGACGGCGAGGAAGTTGTCGCCACCATCGAGCACAAGTCCGGCCAGGTGGGGTCGCTGACGCTCTACAATCACCTTGCGCAGATCTACGGCGCCATCACGCCCGATGCGGCGCGCGCCGGCCTGGAGCTCTTTGCCGAGCACACCGATGATGCCCGCGCCAACCCAGGCAAGCATCCCAATGTCGACCGCCTGCTGCAACTGGTGGAGGAGGGGCGGACGTTGCGCGTCAAGCACGTATTCTTCGCCTGAGCACAGTCGGTTCCACAAACAAAAAGGCCCGCCAAAGCGGGCCTTCGCCGCCCTGCAGGGACTGACTCCTACACCACGGCTTCTTCCTTGGGTTTCTGCGGTTTGATGAACTGCTCGCGCGAGACGCCGAGCCACATCAGCAGCGGGCTGGCTACCAGCACCGAGGAATAAATGCCGAAGAGGATGCCGATGGTCAGCGCCATGGCGAAGTAGTGCAGCACTTCGCCGCCAAAAAGCAGCATGGAGAGCACCGCCAACTGGGTGCTGCCGTGGGTGATGATGGTGCGGCTGATGGTGCTTGTGATGGCGTGGTCGATGACTTGCGGAATCGTCGCCTTGCGCATCTTCCTGATGCTTTCCCGCACCCGGTCGAATACCACCACCGACTCGTTTACCGAGTAGCCCAGCACCGCCAGCACGGCAGCCAGCACCGGCAGCGAGAATTCCCACTGGAAGAAGGCGAAGAAGCCCAGGATGATGATCACGTCGTGCAGGTTGGCGATGATGGCGGAGACGGCGAAGCGCCATTCGAAGCGCATGGCCAGGTAAATGATTATGCCGATCACCACCAGCAGCAGGGCGATGGCGCCGTTCTCCGCCAGCTCCTTACCGACCTGCGGGCCGACGAATTCGACGCGCTTGAGCTGCGCGTCCGAATTTGCCGCCTGCAGCACGCCCATGACGTTGTTGCCCAGCGCGGCGGAGTCCTGGCCGGGCTTGAGCGGCATGCGGATCAGCACCTCGCGGCTGCTGCCGAAGTTCACCACCTGGGTGTCCGTGTAATTGACCTTGGCCAGCGACTCGCGGATTTGCTGCGTGTCCGCCGGCTGCGCGTACTCCACCTCGATCAGCGTTCCGCCCGTGAACTCGACGCTGAAATTCAGTCCCTTCGTCGCAAGGAAAAAAACCGCAGCCAGGAAGGTGATCAGCGAGATAACGTTGAACACCAGCGCATGGCGCATGAAGGGGATGTCTTTCTTGATCTTGAAGAATTCCATGGTTGCTTTCCCCTTACTTCCAGGCCACGTTGCCGATCGCCAGCTTGGCCAGCTTGCGCCGGCCGCCGTAGACCAGGTTGACGATGCCGCGCGAGACCACCACGGCGCTGAACATCGACGTCAGGATGCCCAGGCAATGCACCACGGCGAAGCCGCGCACCGGGCCGGAGCCGAAGATGAGCAGCGCCAGGCCGGCGATGAGCGAAGTGACGTTCGAGTCGAGAATCGTGCCGAAAGCACGTTCGTAGCCAGCGGTGATGGCCGCCTGCGGACTGACGCCATTGCGTAGTTCCTCGCGGATGCGTTCGTTGATCAGCACGTTGGCGTCGATGGCCATGCCGAGGGTGAGCGCGATGGCGGCGATGCCGGGCAGGGTCAGCGTCGCCTGCAGCATCGAGAGCAGGGCGATCAGCAGCAGCAGGTTGGTGGACAGGGCGATCACCGAGATGATGCCGAACAGCAGGTAGTAGATGCTCATGAAGACGGCGATAGCGATGAAGCCGCCCAGGGTGGCATTGAAGCCGCGCTCGATGTTTTCGGCGCCCAGGCTCGGGCCGATGGTGCGTTCCTCAATGATCTCCATTGGCGCGGCGAGGCTGCCCGCGCGCAGCAGCAAGGCGACGTCGTTGGCTTCCACGGTGCTCATGCGGCCGGAGATCTGCACGCGGCCGCCGCCGATCTCCGTGCGGATCACCGGGGCCGTGATGACCTCGCCCTTGCCCTTCTCAATGAGCAGGATGGCCATGCGCCGGCCGACATTTTCCCGCGTGATGTCCTTGAAGATGCGCGCGCCCGCGGAATCGAGCGTGAGGTGCACCGCCGGCTCCTGCGTCTGGTTGTCGAACCCGGGCTGGGCATCAGTGAGGCGGTCGCCGGTGAGGACGACCTGCTTCTTCACCAGGAGCGGGGCGCCGCTGCGCTCGACGTAGTACTCCGTGCCGACCGGAGGCTGACCCCTGGCGGCTTCGTCCATGACAGCCGGATTCTGGCTGTTCTCGTCGTCAACCAGTCGGACTTCAAGTGTGGCGGTGCGGCCGAGAATGTCCTTCGCCTTGGCCGTGTCCTGCACGCCGGGCAACTGCACAACGATGCGGTCGGCGCCCTGCTGCTGGATGACAGGCTCGGCCACGCCAAGTTCGTTGATGCGGTTGTGCAAAGTGGTGATGTTTTGCTTGAGGGCGAATTCCTGGATGCGCTTTTGCGCTTCCGGCTTGAGCGTGGCAGTCAGCTTGAGGTCAGCGCCGTCCTGGACTTCCGTCAGCAGCAGATCGGGCTGGTTGGACTCGATGGCGGCGCGCGCCTTGTTGCGCGTTTCGGCGTCGCGGAAGCGGATGGCAAGCTGATCGCGCTCGCGCACGATGCCGGCATGGCGCACGTTCTTGTCGCGCAACATGGAGCGCAAGTCGGCGCCGGTCGAGTCGAGCCGCTTGCTCAGCGCCCCCTTCATGTCCACCTGGAGGAGGAAATGCACGCCGCCACGCAGGTCAAGCCCCAGGTACATGGGCAGGGCGTGCAGCGAGGTGAGCCAGGCGGGCGAACGGGACAGCAGATTGAGCGCCACCACATAGGAGGCGTTCTCGGGATCTGGATTCAGCGCACGCTCGATGGTGTCCTTGGCCTTGAGCTGCGTTTCGGCGTCGCCGAAACGTGCGCGGACGCTGTTCTGGTCGACAAAGATGCCGTTGTGCACGATGCCCGCCGCTTTCAGGGTTTCCTCGACGCGGCCGAACAGTTTCATGTCGACCTTGATGGCCGTCTTGATGCTGGAGACCTGCACCGCCGGCGCTTCGCCGAAGAAGTTGGGCAGGGTATACAACAGGCCGATGGCCATTGTTGCGGCAATGAGGATGTATTTCCAGAGCGGGTAGCGGTTCATGTCTCGTTGCGTGTCGGCACGGCTGCCCCGGCGGGCAGCGTGAGTGGAATCAAAGCGACTTCAGCGTGCCCTTGGGCAGAACGGCAGTAATGGCGTTTCTCTGCAGCGAGATCTCGACATTCTCCGCAATCTCTACGCTGATATAAGTCTCGCCCATCTTGGTGATGCGACCGGCGATACCGCCATTGGTCAGCACCTCATCGCCCTTCTGCATGGACTCCACCATTGCCTTGTGTTCCTTGGCGCGCTTCATCTGTGGCCGGATCATGAGGAACCACAGGACAACGAACATCAGGATGATGGGCAGCAGGCCCATCAGGCCGCCAGTCGCATCGCCGGCGGGCGCGGCCTGCGCCCAAGCATTGGATATCAGCACGTTTGTCTCCGTGAAAGAATTGAAAAACCGCGAAATTATAACAGCTTGGCCGTCGTATCCGGCCTACTTTTGCCGCAATGCCCGGAAAGCCGCGACATACTCGTCGAGCCGCCCGGCGGCAATGGCCTCGCGCAGTTCCGCCATGAGCTGCTGGTAATAGTAGAGGTTGTGCAGGGTGTTCAGGCGTGCGCCGAGGATTTCGTTGACCCGTTGCAGGTGGTGCAGATAGGCGCGAGTGTAATTGCGGCATGTGGAACAGGGGCAGGTTTCGTCGAGCGGACGCGTGTCGTTGGCATGGACCGCATTGCGGATCTTGACCGTGCCATGGCGGGTGAACAACCACCCATTGCGGGCGTTGCGCGTCGGCAGGACGCAGTCGAACATGTCGATGCCTTGTTGCACGGCGTTGACCAGGTCTTCCGGCGTGCCGACCCCCATCAGGTAGCGGGGTCGGTCCGCGGGCAGGCGTGGTGCAGTGTGGGCAAGGATGCGCTGCATGTCGGCCTTCGGTTCGCCTACGGAAAGTCCGCCGATGGCGTACCCGTCGAACCCGATCTGCACCAGTCCGGCAAGCGATTCGTCGCGCAAATCCTCGTGCATTCCGCCTTGGACGATTCCGAAGAGGGCATTGGGATTGCCCTCGTGGGCGCGCTTTGACCGTTCGGCCCAGCGCAGGGACAGGCGCATCGACTTGCCTGCCTCATCCACTGCGGCGGGGTAGGGGGTGCACTCGTCGAAGATCATGACGATGTCGGAGTTCAGCACGCGCTGGATGCGCATGGACTCCTCCGGCGTGAGAAACAGGCGGTCGCCGTTGACCGGCGAGGCGAACCTGACGCCTTCCTCGCTGATCTTGCGCAACGCCCCCAGGCTGAATACCTGGAAACCACCCGAGTCGGTGAGGATGGGACCGTCCCATCCCATGAAGCGGTGCAGGCCGTCGTGCGCGGCAATGACCTCCAGGCCGGGGCGCAGCCACAGATGAAAGGTGTTGCCAAGCACGATCTGGGCGCCGAGGGCCTTCACCTCGTCCGGCGCCATGGCCTTGACCGAGCCGTAAGTGCCGACCGGCATGAAGGCCGGCGTGTCGACGCTACCGTGGGCGAGGGACAGCTTGCCGCGACGAGCCGCTCCATCTGTTGCGAGCAATGCGAACTTCATGGGGCATCGTTCCGCGAAATGAACATGGCATCGCCGTAGCTGAAGAAGCGGTAGCGTTCTGCCACTGCATGCCTGTAGGCGCGGCGCAGTGGCTCCATGCCGCCGAAAGCGGACACCAGCATTAATAGAGTCGATTTCGGCAAATGGAAATTGGTGATGAGCGCATCCGCCGTGCGGAAGCGGAAGCCCGGCAGGATGAAAATTCCGGTTTCGCCCGGGCCGGCGAGAATTTCGCCATCCTGTGCGGCGGCTTCCAGGGCACGCAGGCAGGTCGTGCCGACGGCTATGATGCGCCCGCCACGTGCGTGCGCGGCGGCCAGGGCGCCGACCGTATCGGCAGGGATGACGTAGCGCTCGCGATGCATCTGATGGAGGGCGAGATTGTCGACCCGCACCGGCTGAAAAGTACCGGCGCCCACGTGCAGGGTCAGCCAGGCGAGCGCCACCCCCTTGGCACGCAGTGCCTCGAGCAGGGCAGCATCGAAATGCAATCCGGCCGTCGGCGCGGCCACCGAACCGCGCTCCCGCGCATAGACCGTCTGGTAGCGTGCCTCGTCGTTTGCTTCCGCCTGCCGCTGGATGTAGGGTGGGAGCGGCAGCTTGCCGTGTCGCTCGATGAGATCGACCAGGTCGCCCTGATCGGGGAAGCGCAGTAGATAAAATTCGCCGTCGCGCGCCACCACATCGACTTCCAGAGCGCCCTCTAGAACAAGCCGGCTGCCCGGCTTGGGCGCATGGCTGGCGCGTACCTGGGCCAGCGCCTCATGCCGCCCGATAGGCCGCTCGATGAGCACCTCCACGCGGCCGCCGCTGTCTCTGACCCCATGCAGACGGGCATGCAGGACACGCGTATCGTTGAGCACCAGCAGGTCGCCTGCGTCCAGCAGGCGAGGTAGTTCGGTGAAGCGCCTGTCCTCAATGAGGCTGCCGCCAACGACCATCAGGCGGCTGGCTGTGCGCTCAGGCAGGGGGGACTGGGCAATCAGTTCCGGGGGCAGGTCGTAATCGAAATCGGACAGTGAGAGCGGCATAATTGTTTGATTCCGGGGCGCCGGATGCGGGATAATGCCGGCTCTTCGCGGCCCGCCATTTTACGTGGGCCCGCGCCGGGATGGCGGAATTGGTAGACGCAGCGGACTCAAAATCCGCCGCTGGCAACAGCGTGGGGGTTCGATTCCCCCTCCCGGCACCATCAGGGGTCTTTCTCATGAGATTGATAATTTAGCCTATGATAGTAGTAAGGTTTTTGCTCGTATCATGCCTTTAGTTTGATAATAATCAAGGAAGCAGGTCGGTATTAGGCAGAATCTAGCGTCAGCACAAAAACCACATCATTTTTGGGCTTTTTCTTTTACTGGGTTCTTCGTTGAGGGAGAAAACACATGCAGAAACGTAATTCGATATCCGGTTCCCTGCGTCTTGCGGCCCTGCCGATGGCGCTGGCGGGCCTTTTTAATATCGCTTATGCGCAACAGCAGGATGCGGCTGCGGCCATATCGATGACGGCGGAAGAGAAGGCGACCGCCAAGAAGATCTACTTCGAGCGTTGCGCCGGCTGCCACGGCGTTTTGCGCAAAGGGGCTACCGGCAAGAATCTCGAGCCGCACTGGACCAAGAAACTCAATGATGGGTCCACGCAGGAAGGCGGCACGCTCAAACTGGGCCAGAGCCGCTTGGAGAAAATCATTGGCTTCGGTACTGAAGGCGGGATGGTGAACTTCGATGACATTCTGACCAAAGCCGAGATTACGTTGATGGCGAAGTACATTCAGAACACTCCGGATGTGCCGCCCGAGTACAGTCTCAAGGAGACGATGGAGTCGTGGAAGGTAATCGTGCCGGTCAAGGATCGCCCGACCAAGCAGATGAACAAGTTCAACCTCAAGAACCTGTTCTCGGTCACGTTGCGCGACACGGGTGAAGTGGCCCTGATTGACGGCGATACCAAGGAAATCCGCAGCATCGTCAAGACGGGATATGCCGTGCATATTTCCCGGCTGTCGAAGTCAGGCCGCTATGTCTATGTTATCGGTCGTGACGGACGCCTATCGCTGATCGACCTGTGGATGGAGAAACCTGCGGTGGTTGCCGAAGTCAAGATCGGCTTCGATGCCCGTTCGGTGGATACCTCCAAGTTCAAGGGCTTTGAAGACAAGTATGCTGTGGCGGGTTCCTATTGGCCGCCCCAGTACGTAATCATGGATGGCGATACGCTGAAGCCGCGCAAGGTCATCAGCACGCGCGGCATGACGGTGGATGGCGAATATCACCCCGAGCCCCGCGTGGCCTCGATCGTGTCTTCCGAGATCAAGCCTGAGTGGGTCATCAACATCAAGGAGACCGGCCAGATCCTGTTGGTCGATTACTCGGATATTGAGAACCTGAAAACCACGACCATCGCTTCCGCCAAGTTCCTGCATGATGGCGGCTGGGATGCCACGAAGCGCTATTTCCTGGTCGCGGCCAACGCCTCGAACAAGATTGCTGCTGTCGATACCAAGCTTGGCAAGCTGGCCGCACTGATCGATGTGAAGAAGCTCCCGCACCCGGGACGTGGCGCCAACTTCGTGCATCCGCAGTTCGGTCCCGTGTGGGCGACCGGTCACCTCGGTTCCGATGTCGTGACGCTGATCAGCACCCCATCGGACAATAAGAAGTACGCCAAGTACAAGTCGCACAACTGGAAGGTCGTCCAGGAAATGAAACACGTTCCAGGCAACCTGTTCGTCAAGACCCATCCGAAGTCCAAGCATTTCTGGGCAGATGCGCCGCAGAATCCGGAGAAGGCGCTTGCTGAGTCAGTCGCGGTATGGGATATGGCTGACTTGTCCAAGCCGAAGAAGATCATCAATGTCTTCAAGGACTCAGGCCTGCCGGAAACAAAGGCTACCAAACGCGCCGTGCACCCCGAGTACAGTGCCGATGGTTCAGAAGTTTGGATTTCCCTGTGGGGCGGCAAGACCGATCAGTCGGCCATCGTGGTCTACGACGACAAGACGCTCGCTGTGAAGAAGGTGATCACCGATCCGAAGATGATTACCCCGACCGGCAAGTTCAACGTCTATAACACGCAGCACGATATCTACTGATAGTCGCTAATTAGTGGAATGATCCGGGGGCTTAGTGCCCCCGGGTTTTTTCAGAAGAGGTGCTGTCGGATCGTCCTATCCAACGCAGGAAACTCAATCCAAGTGTCCGATAACGACGCCAAGCCTTCTGCTGGTTCCCTCTTGAATTCCCTGCGCCAGCCCAGCGCCAAATATTCGTTGCTGACCCTTCTGGTGGGCGGTTTCGTCGGCGGCATCATCTTCTGGGGCGGCTTCAACACCGTGGTGGA
>PHCS01000007.1 GCA_002840845.1 Betaproteobacteria bacterium HGW-Betaproteobacteria-14 | reverse complement strand
CTCCACCTTGAAGCTGGCTTCGCCGGCCTCCTTGATGGTGGACAGCCATTTCATCATGACGCCTTCCTGCAGCGCCTCCTCCACCTCGAAATGGTGCGCCGGCATCTTCTCGCGCGTGCGGCGGTAGACGATGATGGACTCCTCCGCACCGAGCCGCTTGGCCGTGCGCGCCACGTCGATGGCGGTGTTGCCGCCGCCGTAGACCACCACGCGGCGGCCGAGCAGCGGCTTCGCTTCGCCTTCCATGCCGCGCAGCACCGAGACCGCGTCGAGGATCTTGTCGGCGTCGCCGGCCGGGATGTAGGCGCGCTTGGCGAGGTGGGCGCCGACGCCGAGGAAGCAGGCGTCGAAGCCGCCTTCCTGCATCGTCGCCTGCAGGTCGTCGACCTTGCTGTTCAGCTTGAGCTCGACGCCCAGGTCGAGGATGCGCTGCACATCGGCGTCGAGCACCTCGCGCGGCAGGCGGTACTTGGGGATGCCGAAGCGCATCATGCCGCCGGAGAGCGGGCCGGCCTCATGGATCGTTACCGCGTGGCCGGCGAGCCGCAAATGCCAGGCGGCGGACAGGCCGGCCGGGCCGGCGCCCACCACCAGCACGCGCTTGCCGCTGGACGCGCCGGCTTCGACCTGCCAGCCGCGCCTCGTCGCCTCGTCGCCGAGGAAGCGTTCGACGGCGTGGATGCTCACCGACTCGTCGAGGCTGCCGCGGTTGCAGGCAGTTTCGCAAGGGTGGTAGCAGACGCGTCCCATGATGGCGGGCAGCGGATTGTTCTTCACCAGTTCGCGCCAGGCCGCCTCGTAGTCGCCCGACTCGGCATGGAACAGCCAGGCCTGGATGTTCTCGCCGGCCGGGCAGGCGTGGTTGCAGGGCGGCAGGCGGTCGACATACACCGGCCGCGTCGTGCGCCAGGAGCCGGTGTGGTTGGCGAGCGAGGAGCCGGGATCGAGGGTGATGGCGAAGGGCTTATCCATGGCGACGTTCGTCCATGAGCCGGAACTTGCGGATGTTGCGGTCGGCCATATCCTGGATGCGTGCCAGGGTGTCCACGGCCGGCGTCTTGCCGAAGAGATGCGCGAAGCGTTTCTGCGGCCTGAGGTATTCCTCCACCGGCACGCGGTGGCGGATCTTGTTCGAGCTTGTCACCTCGCCGTGCTCGGCTTCGAAGAGCGGGAATATGCCCGTCTCCACGGCAAGGCGAGCCAGTTTGATGGTGTCGTGCGGTGCCGCGCCCCAGCCGAGCGGGCAGGGCACCAGGATGTGGATGTAGCGCGCGCCCCTCACCGTCATGGCGCGGCTGACTTTCGCCTCGAGGTCGCGCAGGTAGGCCACCGAGGCAGTGGCGACATAGGGGATGCCGTGCGCCATGGCGATCAGCGGCACGTTCTTGCCCTGTCCGAAGGCATTGCCGGGCTCCGCCCCGAGCGCCATCGTGGTGGCCGTGCGCGCCGCCGGCGGCGTGGCGGAGGAACGCTGCACGCCGGTGTTCATGTAGGCCTCGTTGTCATAGCAGAGGTAGAGCACGTCATCGTTGCGCTCGAACATGCCCGACAGGCAGCCGAAGCCGATGTCGGTGGTGCCGCCGTCGCCGCCCTGGGCGATGACGCGCACGTCCTTGCGCCCCTTGACCTTCATCGCCGCCATGACGCCGGTGGCCACCGCCGCGGCATTGCCGAAGAGCGAGTGGATCCACGGAATCTGCCACGAAGTTTCCGGATAGGGCGTGGAGAACACCTCGAGGCAGCCGGTGGCGTTGCAGGCGATGACCTGGTTGTTCGCCGCGCGCATCGCTGCGTCGATGGCGTAGCGCGCGCCGAGTGCCTCGCCGCAGCCCTGGCAGGCGCGGTGGCCGGAGTTGAGCGAGTTGGTGCGTTCCATGTTGGCCTGCACGCTGCGCTGGTCGGCTTCGAGCAGGCGGTTGCCGACGGTGAAGGTGCCGGTCTGGTAGAACTTGATCTGTTGCATTTCCATATGCATGCCCCTGTTTTCGTAGGTCGGCCTTCAGGCCGACTTTGATCGCCGATGTCGGGCTGAAGCCCGACCTACATGCCGCATTCCTTCACGCGCCATCAGCGCACGCCCAGGTCGCGCAGGATATTCTCTGCGGAGGGGCCGGAGCGGCGCTGCGCCTGTTCGCGCGCCAGTTCGCGGTCGATGGCCGCCTGATTGAGGTCGAGGAAGGTGAGCGGCTCCAGTTCGTCGCGCAGTGCCCGCTCGAACAGGCTGCGCAGGCTGGCCTTGGTGATGGGGCGGCCGCCCAGCCCGGCCACCACCGTGTAGGCGTGCAGCGAGATGCCGGACAGCGCCATGCGCAGGTTGTGCGAGACGATGCCGCCGATGCCCACCGCCAGCGACTTCTCGATCACCACCAGGCGCTTGGCGTGCGACAGCAGCTCGTGCAGCGCGTCGCTCGGGAAGGGGCGGAAGGAGAGGATGGCCGCGGCGCCGATGGCGTAGCCGTCATCGCGCAGTTCGTCGACGACGTCCTTGATGGTGCCGTTCACCGAACCGAGCGCGACGACGATGGTCTTGGCGTCCTCGGCGCGGTAGGTGCGCATCAGGCCGCCCGATTCGCGGCCGAACACCTGCCCGAATTCCGCCGAAAGCTGCGGGATCAGTTCGAGCGCGCGCATCTGCTTGTGGTGGGCGAGGTAGCGCACCTCCATGAAGGCCTCCGGGCCGACCATGGCGCCGATGGAGACCGGCTCGCGCGGATCGAGCACCTGGCGCGGCTCGAAGGGGGGCAGGTAGGCATCCACCTGTTCCTGCGTCGGGATGTCGAGGCGCTCGTAGGCATGCGTCAGGATGAAGCCGTCCACGCACACCATCACCGGCATGGAGAGTTCCTCGGCGAGGCGGAAGGCCTGGATGTGCAGGTCGGCCGCCTCCTGGTTGGTTTCCGCATAGAGCTGGATCCAGCCGGCGTCGCGCATAGACATGGAGTCGGTATGGTCGTTCCAGATGTTGATCGGCGCGCCGATGGCGCGGTTGCCGATGGTCATGACGATGGGCAGGCCCAGCCCCGCCGCGTTGTACACCGCCTCGGCCATGAAGAGCAGGCCCTGGCTGGCGGTGGCGGTGTAGGTGCGCGCGCCGGCCGCCGAGGCGCCGATGGCCACCGACAGCGCGGCGAATTCGGACTCGACGTTGATGAATTCGCAGTTTTCCAGGTCGCCGGCCTTCACCATTTCGCCGAGGCCCTCGACGATGTGCGTCTGCGGCGTGATCGGATAGGCGCAGATCACCTCCGGCCGGCACAGGGCGACCGATTCGGCGATGGCGTGCGAGCCTTCGCATTGCTTAAGCATGGGATGCCTCCTCACGTTCCTTCATGACGACCTCGAAGGCCTCGCGCGCGGCGGCGACGTTGCCCTCCGCCACCTTGCCGGAGAATTTCTCGCGGATGGCGGCGAACACCGACTCCAACCTGACCTGATCGCACACGGCCGCGAAGCCGCCCAGCAGCGCGGCGTTCGGCAGCGGCCGGCCAACGTGCTTCAGCGCCAGCTCGGTGGCGGGCACGGTGCACAGCAGGTCGGGATGGAAGCCATCGACGAACTCGCCGATGCCCAACTCGGCGAAGCTGCGCGTGGAATTGATGAGGATCAGCCCTTCGGTGGTGACGCCGCTGAAGAGGTCGACCTGATGCAGCAGGGTGGGGTCCTGGATGATCAGCGCGTCGGGCGACATGACCGGCTCGCGCAGCCGGATCTCCTTGCTGTCGATGCGGCAGAAGGCCATCACCGGCGCGCCCATGCGTTCCGAGCCGAAGCTGGGAAAGGCCTGCGCGTGCTTGTCTTCGAGAAAGGCGGCGACCGAGAGCATTTCCGCCGCCGACACCACGCCTTGGCCGCCGCGGCCATGGATGCGCACCTGAAACATTGCATTGCCCTTTCGCTGAGGGATAGGGCGATTATGGGCGGGTATGGTTGGATGGGCAAATTAGGCCATAGGCCTTACTGCCAAATGGCAGTACCGTCGCCCGCCTAAGCGGCCTGACGTGATGGAATCTGGTTGCCGAACAAGTTCAGGAGGTCGAGTCGCGTGACGATGCCGACAAGTTTTCCCTCCTTGTCTGTCACCGGTACATGGTTGATGCCGTTGTTGGCAAATGTTGCCAGGAGTTCGGCGACGTGCGCGTCCTCGCGGAGCGTGATGGCCGGAGCGGTCATGATGTCGGCAGCCGATGTCGGCGCCCTGCGCGGCGACGACAGCAGGCAGCGCAGGCGGCTGCGGCGGTTCCAGCTCCAGTCCGTGTTCTTGAGAAAGTCCGAGATCGCTACCACGCCAACGACGCGATGAGTTTCGTCGACGACCGGCACGCCGCGGATGTTGCGCTGGCGCAAAACTTCCCAGACGGCAGGCAAGGCCGTATCTGGCGCCACGGACGTGACATTGCGGGTCATGATGTCGTGGCAGACGATTGAGCCCAGGCTGCGCTTCTGGCGGTTGACCGTCGCCAGCAGGTAAATGCGCTCGAGGTCCTCCTCGGATACGTCGATGAAGGTGTCCATGCTCTTGAGCGCGGCGACGATATCCTCGTGTTCGGGACGCGAGACGCGTCCGGCCGGTTCCGCCGGCGCACCGGGCTCGGCTGTTTTCAGCCGCATCATCGGATAGCGCCGGCCCGGCAAAAGGTTATTCAGGATCAGGGCAGGGATCAGGAGGAAGGTGACATTCGCGCCGACCACCGAGAACACATAGCCCCATCCCAGATCCAGGATCGGCTGCCCGCCGAGAACCGCGAACACCGCAGTGGCCCCGGCCGGCGGATGCAGGCAGCGCAGCCAGTGCATGGCAACGATGGCCAGCCCTACCGTGGTTGCCGTGGCCAGCACCGGATTCGGTATGTGGTGCGCACAGAGGACTCCGATCATGGCGGCTATCATGTGGCCGCCCACGAAAGCCCACGGCTGGGAGAGCGGGCTGTGATAGACGGCGAAGAGCAGCACCGCTGAGGCGCCCATGGAGGAGACCATGTAGGGGCGATGCTCTGCCTGCGCCAGTTGTTGCGTGGTCCAGATCACCAGGGCCATGGCGACGAATGCCGACAGCGCGGAAATGATCTTCTCGCGATTGCTGATGGCGGCCTGTTCGGGAAATAGGTAAGAGGCCAGGTTGTCGAGGCGCATGGGAATGTCCGTATCGGGGTTGTGCATCATAGCGGCCACATGCCGCATGGATGAATAGCCTGAAAGGAGTAGTCAGAATGGCGGAGAAAAAGGACAGGGGGTCGGGCTTGCGCCCGACCCCCTGATGTTTCGTGGTAGGCCGTGGCGGATTCGAACCGCCGACCAACGGATTAAAAGTCCGCTGCTCTACCAGCTGAGCTAACGACCCCCGAAAGAGCCGCGCATTATAGGAGCCGACCCGCGGACTGTCAATTTTCCCTCTGCGGTTATGCTTCCCGCATCATGCGCCAGTACTGGATTTTCATGGTTCCCGCGGCGCCGGCGACGATGGCAAGGAAGGTCAGGAAGGAGCCCATGGCCAGGGTCGACACGCCGGTGATGGCCTGGCCGACGGTGCAGCCCATGGCCAGCACGCCGCCGATGCCCATCAGCACGCCGCCGACGGCATGGTTGAAAAAATCGCCGCCGGAGACGAACCATTCGATGCGGAATTTGCCGGAGAGCAGCGCGTAGAGGAAGGAGCCGACGATGACGCCGGCCAGCGCCGTGACGCCGAAGTTGATGTTGGCGAAATCAGGGCTCATCAGGTAGCGGACGCTGTCGCCCATCGGGCTGATGAAGGTGAAGGACTGCACCTCGACGCGGCTGGGCACGGTTTCGGCGAGCTCCGCCCATTCCTTCCAGGACGCGCCCATCGCGCCGGCGGTGATGTACCAGCCGATCACCACGGCCAGGCCGATGACGAGGCCACCGAGGATGTTGTCGAAGCTGCCGCGGAAATCCTTCGAGGCAAAGGCGACGCCGACGAGCATCAGGCCGAGCACGGCGCCGGTGGCGATCTGCGGCGTCGCGCCGGCGCCGAAGAACTCGCTCACTGCCTGGCTCTGCATGCCCGACTTGCCGAGATCGACGGTGGTGGCGGAGATCCAGGAGTGGAAGACGTCGCCGTAGAAGTCGGTCCACAGCATGAGATAGGCGCAGACCGAGGCGATCACCAGCACGAAGAGGGACTTGATGTTGCCGCCGCCGATGCGCACCAGGGTCTTGTTGCCGCAGCCCGAGGCGAGCGTCATGCCGATGCCGAACATGAGGCCGCCGAGCAGGTAGCGCAGCCAGGCGAACTGGGGGGTGCGGTAGGGCGGAAAGGTGCTGTTGCCGATACTGGCCATGCCGGCGCCGGTCAGCACCGCGACGCCGAGGATCGCCACGGCCATGGCCAGCAGCCAGGCGCGCAGGCGGCCGGTGTCGCCCATGTTGACCCAGTCGGAAACGGCGCCCATGGTGCAGAAGTTGGTCTTGTTCGCCACCGCGCCCATGACGATGGCAATGACGAAGACGACTGTCAGCACCTGATTGTGAATCGTGAATTCCATGCTTCCTCCTAGGTGTTATGCCTGCTTATAGTTTTTCAACCTCTGGATTCTAAAGAAACCCCTGATCGCGTGGATTAGTCTTGTTTGGCCTTACATAACCGGCGTGAATTCAGTTTTCAAGCGGTCCGGTAGCGCGTCGGATCGGGTAATCCGGCTTCCTTGAAACCGGCGTGGCGCAGACGGCAGGAGTCGCACAGCCCGCAGGCGGCACCCGCATCATCGGCCTGATAACAGGAGACGGTCAGGCCATAATCCACGCCGAGCGCCGTGCCGCGCCGAATGATGTCGGCCTTGGATAGGGCTATGAGGGGGGCATGGATGTGCAGCCGGGCGCCTTCGACGGCCGCCTTGGTGGCAAGATTGGCCATCGCCTCGAAGGCGGCGATGTATTCCGGCCGGCAGTCCGGATAGCCGGAGTAATCGACTGCATTGACGCCGACGAAAATGTCGTGGGCGCCGAGCACCTCGGCCCAGGCCAGCGCCAGGGACAGCATGACGGTGTTGCGCGCCGGCACGTAAGTGGCGGGTATGCCCGGCTGGACCCCGCGCATGGGCACGTCGATGCGGCGATCGGTCAGCGCCGAGCCGCCGAACTGGCCGAGGTCGACTTCGACCATGCGGTGTTCGTGTGCGCCCAGCGCCATGGCGATGCGGGCGGCGGCTTCCAGTTCGGCGGCGTGGCGCTGGCCGTAGGCGACCGAGAGGGCGCGGCATACATAGCCTTCGCTGCGCGCAATGGCCAGGGTGGTGGCGGAATCGAGGCCGCCGGAGAGCAGCACGACGGCGCGTTTCTCTTTGGCTGTCATCAGTTTTGACGCGGGTCAATTATTTGGATTGGGGCCAAACATACCATGCGCGCTATGATCGAGGTCGAGGTTCATCTCTACAATAGCTTGGTTCGATATGTGCCGAGGTATGAGCCATTGCGGCTGACCCTGCCAGAGGGTGCGGTACCGGCCGAAGTGGCGCGCCGGCTGGGCATCCCCGAGCGGGAGATCTACGCTGCATGGCGCAACGGGCACAATATCCTGCAGTCTTTCGGCGGCAGCTTCGAGGAAGGCGTCCAACTGGATCACGGTGATCGCGTAGCGCTGTCCGGGCCGATCCCCTTCTCGCGGGCCTACGGTGCGCCGGTGTGCTGAGTGCGGCATCATCGCCTTCCCCGCGAAAACGGGACCCCGGGGTTTCATGGATTCCCGCTTCCGCGGGAATGACGGGGACTAGCGTCCCCTTTCCGCCCCCCAGATGAGCTTGTGCAGCTGCAACTGCACGCGCACCGGCAGACGGTCGCGCAGCACCCACTCGGCCAGCAGCTTCGGATCGAGTTTCCCGGCCACCGGTGACAGCAGCACCGGACAGATCGCATCGAGCTTTCTCTCGCCAATGACCTTGCGCGCCCAGGCGTAATCCGCCTCGTCGGCCAGCACGATCTTGATTTCGTCCTGCGCGTTGAGATGGGGCAGGTTGTCCCACAGGTTCTTGTCCGCCTCGCCGGAGGCCGGCGCCTTGAGGTCCATGATGCGCGAAACACGCGGGTCGACAGCGGAAACAGCCAGCGCGCCGCTGGTTTCCAGCGACACCGCATAGCCGGCATCGCACAGGGCGACGAGCAGCGGCAGGCAGGCCTTCTGCGCCAGCGGCTCGCCGCCGGTGACACAGACCTGGCGGGCACCGTGCCGCGCCACCTCGATCAGCACGTCGCCCAGGGTCAGGGTCTCGCCGCCGCTGAAGGCGTACTCCGTGTCGCACCAGGCGCAGCGCAGCGGGCAGCCGGTCAGCCGCACGAACACCGTCGGCAGGCCGGCGCGAGTGCTCTCGCCTTGCAGGGAGTGGAAGATTTCGCTGACGCGCAGCTTGGCGGAATGGTCGGTCACGCTGCTTGCCTAGCGATCGTCGGAGCAGCAACCATGCCGCGATGACCAGGGAAATGGTCGGCCCGTGCTAGCGCCTCTTGGCGAGGCGCTGCTTCGCCACCGTTGCCGCAGCGCTGGCTGGGTACTTGGCGACAAGTGTTTCCAGAGTCTTCTTCACGCCCTTGGCATCGCCGGATTCCTGCTGGCAGTTCGCCTGGCCGAGCAACGCGTCAGGCGCCTTGGCATCGTCAGGCCAGGTAGCGGCCAGTTTGCCGAAGAGTTCCATGGCCTTCTTGTACTCGCCGAGCTGGTAATGCGCGCTGCCGGCCCAGTAGTGCGCCGACGGCAGGAATGGGCTGGCCGGATAGGTCTTGATGAAGTTGAGGAAGGCGTTCAGCGCGTCCTTGTGCTTGCCGGACTTGAAGAGGTTCAGCGCGGATTCATAGTCACGGGTTTCCGCAGCCGAGTCGGCCGCGGCATCCGCAGGCTTGGCTTCTGCGCCGATCTGCGGCTCCAGCTTGCGCAGCCGGTTGTCGAGGTCGACGTAGAAGTCCTTCTGCCGTTTTTGCGTGGATTCGATTTCGTGCGTCAGCACTTCGACCTGCCCGCGCAGTTTGGCCACTTCCGCCTTGAGTGCCTCGATCTGGTTGGCCAGTTCGATCTGACCCCGTGAGGCCGCTTCGAGCTTGTCCATCCTTGCGCCGAGTTCGGAGCGCATGTCGTCGAGGCGCTTGCGCGCCTCCTGGTCGTCGAACAGGCCGGCCTGGGCCGGCAGTACCGACAGCAGGAAAAGCCATGGCAGGAGGCGCCGCATGTCTTAGAACTCGCCGGTATAGAGCATGTCGTCGCGGCGGTTCTGCGACCAACAGGCCTCGTTTCCTTCGCTGCAGCGCGGCTTTTCCTCACCCAGGCTGACGGCTTCGATCTGGTCTTCGCGGGCGCCGAGGAGGGAGAGCATCTTCTTCAGCGCTTCGGCTCGCTTCTGGCCCAGCGCGAGGTTGTACTCGCGGCTGCCGCGCTCGTCGGCGTTGCCCTGGATGAGCATCTTCACTTTGGGATTGGCGACGAGGAACTGCGCGTGCGCCTCGACGAGGGACTTGAACTCGTCCTTGATGACATAGCTGTCGTAGTCGAAGAAGACGCTGCGCTTGGCGAGCACCCCTTGCTTGACCGCAGCCAGCGCTGCGCCCATCGGGTCGACTGCCGTGACCGGCTTGACTTCGGCGCCATCGATCTTTCTCGCGCTGCGATCTTCCACGGAGGCGCCGGGCTGCTCCGCTTCGCCGGTCGTGCCGCAGCCTGCAATCAGGGTGGCTCCCAGAACAATCATCAGTCCATTGCGAATATTCATCGTCATCTCCATTAGGTCATTAGTTCTTCAAGAAAGGGCCCCATGCCGGCTCACGCACGTCACCCGCCTGTACCGAGAGTTTCTGCTTGACCCGGCCATCACTGGATACTGCGGCGAGGACGCCGCGACCGCCGATTTCGGAGGCGTAGAGGATCATGCGGCCATTGGGCGCGAAGCTGGGCGACTCGTCCTTGTCCGAGTCCGTGAGGATCTGCGTCTGGCGCGTGGCGAGGTCCATCAGGGTGAGCTGGAAGCGTCCGCCGTTGCGGGAGACATACGCCATGCTCTTGCCGTCGGGCGACAGGCGCGGCGTGACGTTGTAGCTGCCCTCGAAGGTGATGCGTTGTGCCGTCCCGCCACCCGCCTCGATGCGGTACGCCTGCGGGCTGCCGCCGCGGTCCGAGGTGAAGTAGATGTACTTGCCGTCGGGCGAGAAGAAGGGCTCGGTATCGATGCCGGCCGAAGAGGCCAGGCGCACCACGCCGCTGCCGTCCGCATTCAGCGAATAGAGCTGGGAGGCGCCGTCCTTGGTCAGCACCACCGCCAGCTTGTTGCCGTCCGGCGACCAGGCGGGTGCGGAATTGGAGCCCTTGAAGTTTGCGGCGACATGGCGCCGGCCGGTGGCCAGCGAATGCACATAGACTACCGGCTTCTTCGACTCGAAGGAGACGTAGGCGAGGCGGGTGCCGTCGGGCGACCAGGCCGGCGAGATGATCGGCTCGCGCGAGGCCAGCGCGGTCTGCGCGTTCATGCCGTCGGCGTCGGCGATCTGCAGCTCGAAACGCCCGGGACTTTTCACGACATAGGCAATGCGGGTGGAAAAGATGCCCGGCTCGCCGAGCAGCTTTTCATAGACGAAATCGGCGATGCGGTGTCCCGTGGCGCGCCCCTGCTGCGGGGTCATGACATACGCCAGGCCGCCCAGAGAGGCCTGCTTCTGCACGTCGTGCAGGCGGAAACGCACTTCGAAGCGGCCGTTTGCGGCTGGCGCAACGCTGCCGACGACGAGGGCGTCTGCGCCACGCGCTTTCCAGTCGGCGAAGTTGACGGCGGCGTTCTCGGCCAGAGGCGTGCCAGCTTCGACCAGTTTGAACAGGCCGCTGCGCTCGAGGTCGGCGCGCACCACCAAGGCGACGGCACGCGAGACGCCGGGCTCGCCGACGAAATCGGTGATGGCAATGGGGATTCTGTTGGCGCCGGCGCCGGTGATCTCGATGGTGAGCTGGGCGCGCGCTGCAAAAGACAGCGAAAAAACGGCAAGGGCGAATGCGGCGCGCAACAGGGCTGACTTCATCAGGTCGGTCATCATTGTTCGGGTGGGCTGGTAATCCTTGAATTATACATTTTAGCTACGGCCGCCATGCTTAAGCTGCTTGCACATGAGTCATTCCTCCAGGGGGCGGAACTTCAACTCCAGGCTACGACTGAAAAGATCGCCCTGTTCCGGCTTGGGCAGCGGGCTCGACTTGAGGATGGCGCGTTCAACTGCGCTGTCATAAGCGGCATGCCCGCTGGATTTCCTCAGCTTGACGCTGAGTATTTCGCCGCTGGGCAGTTGGACGACATCGAAAATCGCCTCGGGGTTCCCCTTGATGTCTGGCGGCAGCACGATATTGCCCTTGATCTTGCCCTTGATTTTGCCGATGTAATCGGCCGCGGCCTTGTTGCGTGCCGACGCAGCCTGGGACGCAATCACCTGCGCCAGTTCCTGCTCGGCCTTTCGAGCCTCGATTTGCTGCTGCTCGCGCTTCAATGCTTCCGCCATGAGCTGGCGGCTCGCCCTGTCGGGCTCAGGTTTGGGCTCGGCTTTCGGCTTCGGCTTGGGCTCCGGCTTGGGTTCCGCCTTGGGCTTGGGTTTTTCTTTGATGGCAATGTCCGGCTTGGGCGGTGCAGGCTTTGGTTCGACCTTCGGTTCCGGTTTGGGCTCCGGCTTGGGTTCGAGCTTGGGCACAGGCGCAGGTTCGGGCCGCGGTGGCAAGATGGCGGGGGAAGGGGGCGCCGGAACGGCGCGCACGAGCTCCACTTCGACCGCGGCAGGCGGTGCCGTCTGCCAGCGGATGCCGTAGATCAGCAGGGCCGCCAGGGCGATATGCACCAGCGCAGCGAATGCGGCCGAGACTTTCCTGCCGGGCTCCTCGCGCGGTTCAAAAACTGCGCTCATTGCCCCTGCTGCACCAGCAGGCCGACGCGGGCGACTTGCTGCTTCTGCAGCGCGTCCATCACCTGCATGACGGCCTCGTAGCGCACATTCTTGTCGCCGGCGACGACGACGGCCTGTTGCGGGTTCTTCTTTTGGGCTTCCGTCACCAGGCCGACCAATTCATCCCGCGTGACGTCGCGCGGAGCATCGTTGGGCGTGGCGCGGAAAGCCAGCGTCTGGTCCGCCTTGACGATCACCTGCAAGGGGTCGGATGGCGCCTGGGAAGCCTTGCCCACCGTCGGCACGTCCACCGTCGCGACCTGGATGAGCGGCGCCGTCACCATGAAGATGACGAGCAGCACCAGCATCACGTCGATATACGGCACGACGTTGATCTGGTTCATGAGGCGGCGCTGGCGCATATTATCTTTGTTGCCGCTGCAGGATGTTGGAGAACTCTTCCATGAAGCTCTCGAAGCGGATGCTGACGCGGTCGATGTCGTGGGCGAAGCGGTTGTAGGCGACCACGGCGGGAATGGCGGCGAAGAGGCCGATGGCGGTGGCGACCAGCGCCTCGGCGATGCCCGGCGCGACGTGCGCCAGGGTGGCCGAGCTGACATTGGCCAGGCCGCGGAAGGCGTTCATGATGCCCCATACCGTGCCGAACAGGCCGACGTAGGGGCTGACCGAGCCGACCGAGGCAAGGAACGCCAGGTGCGCCTCGAGATGGTCCATCTCGCGCTGGTAGGTGGCGCGCATGGCGCGCCGCGCGCCGTCCACGACGGTGGCGGGGTCGAGCGACTTCTGCCCGCGCAGCTTGGTGAACTCGCGGTAGCCGGCCTCGAAGATGCGCTCCAGCGCCCCTGCGCTGTGACGATCATTGACTGCGCTCTGATAGAGGGAATTGAGGTCGCCGCCGCTCCAGAAGTCGCGCTCGAACTGGTCGGTCTTGGCGCGCGCGTCGCGGATGGCGAACCACTTGCGGAAGATCCAGTACCAGGACATGAATGACACCGCCGCCAGCAGCAGCATGACGCCCTTGACGAGGATGCTGGCGCCGGCGATGAGGGAAAGGATGGACATATCCGTGGTGACAGAAGCCATCTCAATAATCTCCATGAGTGCGACGGGCCTGCTGCGGGTGCAGGGCTAGGCGCGAGTGACGCAGTTTGGTTAATCCAAATAAGGAGCGAGCAACGACGCCATGCGCCCGCAGCAGGTCCGTCCCGGAGGGTTGTGGCCAAAAGCGCCGGCTGCGGCGTTGCGCGTCTTGCCAAGGGGATGGCCCTTGGCGGCGCCGCGCGTCTAGCAGTCGACGCTTTTGGCTACAACGCATCTCACGGAGATTGTTGAGATGGCTTCTCATGATGCTCCCATTTTTCTTCTGATCTCCTCCGGCATGGCGGCCGGCTTCATTTTTCTGGCGTCCAGGCAGGCAATGCGGACGCTCGCTTCGACCAGGGTTTCCCCCTCGCGTTCAATGCGCTGGCCGAGCGTGATCTGGGCGCGCCCGGGCAAAGTCAGTTCCGTCACCACGGCGAGCAGGTCGTCCAGGCGGGCCGGCTTCAGGTATTCGATGTTGAGCGAGCGCACGGCAAAGACGATGCCGGCCTCCTGCGCCAGGCGCATCTGCTCGATGCCCAGCGCCCTGAGCCATTCCGTGCGCCCCCTTTCCATGAAACGCAGATAGCCGGCGTAATAGACGATGCCTGCCGTATCGGTGTCTTCGTAATACACACGCACCGGAAAGGAGAACGCTCCAGGTGCGGATTTGCTGACAGGCGTCATGCGGGCATTTTACTCCAGCGATCATGTCGTCCGGCGTTAACGCCGGAGACGGCGATTCGGGGTTACTGGCCCCAAAGTTCGCCGCTGCCGTTCTGGCTGGGCGCAGCCAGGCCGAAGTGCCGCCAGGTGGAGGCGGTGGCCATGCGGCCGCGCGGCGTACGCTGCAGGTAGCCCTGCTGGATGAGGTAGGGCTCGAGCACGTCCTCGATGGTGTCGCGCGCCTCGCCGATGGCCGCCGCCAGGTTGTCGAGGCCGACCGGCCCGCCGCCGAACTTCTCCAGCACGGCGCCGAGCAGCTTGCGGTCCATGATGTCGAGGCCGACATGGTCGACGTCGAGCATGGTCAGCGCCGCGTCGGCGACCGGTTGGGTAATGTCGCCTTCCGCCCTGACTTCGGCAAAGTCGCGCACGCGGCGCAGCAGGCGGTTGGCGATGCGCGGCGTGCCGCGGGCGCGGCGGGCGATCTCGAAGGCGCCCTCTGCGGCGATCTCCACCTGGAGCAGCTGCGAGGAGCGCGTGACGATGCGGGCCAGTTCCTCCGGCGTGTAGAACTCCAGGCGCGAGACGATGCCGAAGCGGTCGCGCAGCGGGTTGGTCAGCATGCCGGCGCGGGTGGTGGCGCCGACCAGGGTGAACGGCGGCAGGTCGAGCTTCACCGAGCGCGCCGCCGGCCCCTCGCCGATCATGATGTCGATCTGGAAGTCCTCCAGCGCGGGGTAGAGGATTTCCTCCACCACGGGCGAGAGGCGGTGGATTTCGTCGATGAAGAGGACGTCGTGCGGTTCGAGATTGGTCAGTATCGCGGCGAGGTCGCCGGCGCGCTCCAGCACCGGCCCCGAGGTGTGGCGCAGATTGACGCCCATCTCGTGGGCGATGATGTGCGCCAGAGTGGTCTTGCCCAGGCCGGGCGGGCCGAAGAGCAGTACGTGGTCGAGCGCCTCGCTGCGCTTCCTTGCCGCCTCGATGAAGATGGAGAGCTGGCCGCGGATCTTCTGCTGGCCGACGTATTCCTCCAGGCGGCGCGGCCGCAGGGCGCGCTCGATCTGAGCTTCCTGCGTGGATTCGGGCGCGGCGGAAATGAGGCGGTCGGTTTCGATCATTCCCTGGCCGCCATTTCCCGGAGAGAGGATGTCCATTCATTTGCCAGGACGAGACCGAGCGCCAGCAGCACCGGGCCGATGAATATGCCGATGAAGCCGAAGGCCAGCACGCCGCCGAAAACGCCCAGGGCGATGAGCAGGATCGGCAGGCTGGCGGTGCGGCTGATGAGCAGCGGCTTGACGAAATTGTCTATGCTGCTGATGACGGCCATGCCCCAGATGACCATGAAGATCGCCCAGCCGGTCTGGCCCTGATCATAGAGCCAGTAGGCGGCGCCGCCCCAGATGAGCGGCGGACCGACCGGGATCATGGAGAGGAAAAAGATCGCTGCAGCAAGCAACATGGCGCCCGGCACGCCGGCGATGAGAAAGCCGACCAGTGCCACGAAGGCCTGCGCCGCGGCCGTGCCGACGATGCCGGCCATGACGCCCATGACCGTGCCGCGGGAAAGGGACAGCATGTGCACGCCCAGATCGCCCGCCAGCTTGCGACTGCCGTTGCTCAGGCGCTCGGCCAGGGCCGTGCCGTCGCGGTAGATGAAGAAAGAGATGAACAAGACCAGCACCAGTTGCAGCAGGCCCTCGCCGGTCAGGGTGACGATCTTCAGCAACAACTTGCGCGTCGGATCGTAGAACTGCTTGAGCAGCTTGTTCAATTCCTCCCGGCTCTCCGTCAGGCCTTGCCAATAGGCGGCCAGCTGATCGCCGACAAAGGGAATGCCGCTCAGCCAATCGGGCGGGCCGAGGATGGCGCGTTCGAACAGGGCGCGCAGCTTGTCCGCCAGTGGCGGCACTGCGTCGGCCAGACCTGCAGCGAGCAGCACCATCGGCAGCAGCACCACCAGCATCAGCAGCAGAGCCATGAAGGACGAGGCCAGTGCAGGTCGATTGCCCAGCCGCGTCAGCAGCCAGACATGCAGGGGCCAGGTGGTGACGCAGATGATGGCGGCGAAGAGGATCGCGGCGACGAAGGGCTGCAGGATGAGGAAGCAGCCGAGGGCCAGCAGGGTCACCAGAACGATGCGGGCGAGTTGTTTGTTTTCCATGCTGCGGGAATTGTACCCCGTCGTCCAGGCGCCGAATGCCAGTCCGCTCAGGCTTTTGAAAGCGACTTCAGCGCCTGGCGGATGCCGTCGGAGACGGAAACGTCGGCGGGCAGCGCCTTCAGCGCCGCCTGCGCCTCGCGCTCGTTGTAGCCAAGCGTGAGGAGCGCATTGAGGATGTCGTTCGACGATGAGGCCACCGGCGTCACCGCCACGACCCCCTTCATCCTGTCGCGCAGTTCCAGCAACAGGCGCTCCGCCGTCTTCTTGCCGATGCCGGGGATCTTTGTCAGCCGGCCAGTCTCCTGCTGCGCCACCGCCTGGGCAAGTTCGGCCACCGAGAGCCCGGAAAGCAGCGCCAGGGCGGTGCGCGCGCCGATGCCCGCCACCTTCAGGAGCTGGCGGAAGGCGGTGCGTTCGGCTTCGGTGGCGAAGCCGAACAACTGATGGGCGTCCTCGCGCACTGCCAGATGGGTGTGCAGTGTCGCCTTCTCACCGGTGGCGGGCAGGTGGTAGAAGGTGCTCATGGGCACGTCGATCTCGTAGCCGACGCCGGCCACGTCGAGCGTGATCTGCGGTGGATTCTTTTCGACGAGGATGCCGGTAAGGCGTCCGATCATGGTCGTTATCCGTGGATGAGGTGGGGGGATTGTAGCGGAGCGGCAAAAAAAAGCGCCCTTGCGGGCGCCTGGCACACGGACGGCGTGTGTAAAAGGTTTGCAGGGGAGGAAGATCTGTCCTGCAGGCGCATTGAACCGTATCCAGGCATGGGCCGCATCATCCGTTCGGATGATGTCGAAGGTGATAACAGTCCTTATGGGCAGGCCCTAGCGCAGCCGCCCGCGGCGCACCGCCATGCCGGCGGTGGGCAGGCTGCCCAGCCCCTGCCCGCCGTGGGCATGGCAGATGGCGCAGGCCAGGGCATCGGCGGCATCCGGGCTGGGGTCGCCCGGCAGGGCAAGCAGGCGGCGCACCATGTGCTGCACCTGCTCCTTGGCGGCATGGCCGTTGCCGACTACGGACTGCTTGACCTGCAGGGCGGTGTATTCGGCAATGGGCAGGTCGGCGTCCACCGCCGCGCAAATGGCCGCGCCGCGCGCCTGGCCGAGCAGCAGGGTGGACTGGGGGTTGACGTTGACGAAGACGATTTCCACGGCGACCTGTTGCGGCCGGTGGGCGGCGATGACCTCGCGCAATCCGTCGAGAATGGTCTTCAGGCGCAGCGGCAGGGCGCCGTCCTGCTGCGTCCTGACGCAGCCGCTGGTGATGTAGCTCAGGCGGCTGCCGAATTTTTCGATGACGCCGAATCCCGTGATGCGCAGACCGGGATCGATGCCGAGGATGCGGATGGGAGTGACGCCGGCGGCTTTCGACTCCTCACCCCTCACGCCTCATCCCTCCTCACTGAAGACCGCGGTCGTATAGACCTCCTGCACGTCGTCGAGCGCGTCGATGGCGTCGAGCAGCTTCTGCATTTTCGCGGCGTCCTCGCCGGCGAGTTCGCTGTCGTTGAGCGGCTTGAAGGTGATGTCGGCGACTTCCGCCTTGAGGCCGGCTTTTTCCAGACGGGCCTTCACGGCATGGAAATCCTGCGGCGCGCAGATCACTTCGATGCTGCCGTCCTCGTTGCTCTGCACGTCCTCTGCGCCGGCTTCCAGCGCCGCCTCCATCGCCTTGTCCTCACTGGTGCCGGGGGCGAAGATGAACTGGCCGCAATGCTTGAACTGGAAGGCGACCGAGCCCTCAGCGCCCATGTTGCCGCCGTTCTTGGTGAAGGCATGGCGCACTTCCGCCACGGTGCGCGTCTTGTTGTCGGTGAGGCAGTCCACCATCACCGCCGCGCCGCCGATGCCGTAGCCTTCGTAGCGGATCTCCTCGTAGCTGGCGCCGTCCAGCTCGCCGGCGCCGCGCTTGATGGCGCGCTCGACGGTGTCCTTCGGCATGTTGTTGTCGAAGGCCTTGTCCATTGCCAGGCGCAGGCGCGGGTTGGCGCCGGCGTCGCTGCCGCCCATCCGGGCGGCGACGGTGATTTCCTTGATGAGCTTGGTGAAGACCTTGCCGCGCTTGGCGTCCTGGCGCCCCTTGCGGTGCTGGATGTTGGCCCATTTGGAGTGGCCGGCCATGTGGAACCTCTCGTCGAAACGCTGCTGATAAAATGCGATTTTACACTCACACCAAGGCGCGCAAGATGACCCAGCCGCTCGTTATCGCGAAATCCGGCGAACTCGAACTGGCGTTGCTGCCGGCGCTGGCCAACCGCCATGGCCTCATCACCGGCGCCACCGGCACGGGCAAAACCGTCACGCTGCAGGTGCTGGCGGAGCGCTTCTCCAGCGCCGGCGTGCCGGTGTTCATGGCCGATGTGAAGGGTGACCTCTCCGGCCTTGCCGCTGCTGGCGCGATAACGTTGAAGCTGAAGGAGCGGCTTCAGGCCCACGGCATGGCCGAACCGATGCCGGCGGCTTTCCCGGCAGTGTTCTGGGATGTTTTCGGCACAGCGGGCCATCCGGTGCGCGCCACGGTTTCCGACATGGGGCCGCTGCTGCTCGGGCGCCTGCTCAATCTCAACGACACCCAGGCCGGCGTGCTGCAGATTGTCTTCCGCATCGCCGACGACGCCGGCCTGCTGCTGCTGGACCTGAAGGACCTGCGCGCCATGGTGCAGCACGTCGGCGAGAACGCCAAGCAGTTCACCACCGAATACGGCAATGTCTCGGCCGCCTCCGTCGGCGCCATCCAGCGCGCCCTGCTGCAGATCGAGGAGCAGGGCGGCGCCAGCTTCTTCGGCGAGCCGATGCTCGACATCGCCGACCTGATGCAGACGGATGAGAAGGGCCGTGGCGTCGTCAACATCCTTGCTGCCGACAGGCTGCTCAACGCGCCGCGCCTGTACTCGACCTTCCTGCTGTGGCTGCTGGCGGAGCTCTTCGAGCAGTTGCCCGAGGCGGGAGACCTGGACAAGCCCAAGCTGGTGTTCTTCTTCGACGAGGCGCACCTGCTCTTCAATGAGGCGCCCGCGGCGCTGCTGGAGAAGATCGAGCAGGTGGTGCGCCTGATCCGCTCCAAGGGCGTCGGCGTCTACTTCGTCACGCAGAACCCGCTCGACGTGCCGGAGACGGTGCTCGGCCAGCTCGGCAACCGCGTGCAGCACGCCCTGCGCGCCTTCACGCCACGCGACCAGAAGGCGGTGAAGACGGCGGCGCAGACGCTGCGGCAGAATCCGAAGCTCGACACCGAGGCGGCCATCACCGAGCTGGCGGTGGGCGAGGCGCTGGTATCGTTCCTCGACGAGAAGGGCCGGCCAAGCGTCGTCGAGCGAGCCTTCATCCTGCCGCCGGCCTCGCGGATAGGGCCGCTCTCGGCCGGGGAAAGGGGCGCGGCGATCAGGGCCTCGCTGCTCTACGGCCACTACGAGAAGGCGGTGGACCGCGAATCCGCCTACGAGAAACTCAAGGCGCGTGCCGCACAGGCGGCCGAGGCGCAGCCCGCGCCGGCACCCCAAGCGCCCCGGCAGCAAGGCGGGGGCGGCATTCTCGGCACGCTGGGCGATCTGTTTGGCGGCGGCTCGCGCGGCGGCCGCCAGTCGGTGGGCGAGGCGGCGGTGAAGAGCGCCGCCCGCGCCATCGGCTCGGAGCTCGGCCGTCAGGTGCTGCGCGGCGTGCTCGGCTCGATCCTCGGCGGCAAGCGGCGCTGACGCCGTATTGCGGGGACTGACTTTTCCTCGTAATCGGTGGGAGGTCCGGGTCGGGCTGTAGGTCGGGCTTCAGCCCGACAATCTTCAGGCGATCAACGCACTGCTGGAGAAATAGAAGCCGTGGTCGGCCTGAAGACCGACCTACAGTCCTAGCCGCTGCCAGATCGTCGATGTCAGCCCGGCCTGGTTGAGGGTGTAGAAATGCAGGCCCGGTGCGCCGTTGGCGAGCAGGCGCTCGCACAGGGCGGTGACGACGTCGAGGCCGAAGGAGCGCACCGACGCCGAGTCGTCGCCGAAGCTCTCGAACTTCTTCCGCATCCAGCGCGGGATTTCCGTACCGCAGGCATCCGAGAAGCGCGCGATCTTGCTGAAGTTGGCTATCGGCATGATGCCCGGCACGATCGGCAGCGTGACGCCCAGTGCCTGCGCCTGGTCGACGAACTGATCGTAGGCGTCGGCGTTGTAAAAATACTGCGTGATGGCCGAGTTGGCGCCTGCTTCCACCTTGCGCCTGAAATTCTCCAGGTCGTCGCGTGGACTTCTCGCCTGCGGGTGATATTCCGGATAGGCCGCCACCTCGATGTGGAACCAGTCGCCGGTTTCCTTGCGGATGAATTCCACCAGCTCGTTGGCGTAACGGAACGCGCCCGGGTCGGCCATGCCCGAGGGCAGGTCGCCGCGCAGCGCGACGATGCGGCGGATGCCGGCATCCTGGTAGCGTGCCAGCACGGCGCGCACGTTCTCCTGTGTCGAGCCGATGCAGGACAGGTGCGGCGCCGCCGGATGGCCTTCGGCCTGGATCTCCAGCACGGTTTCCAGCGTCCGGTCGCGCGTCGAGCCGCCGGCGCCGAAGGTGCAGGAGAAGAACGCCGGCTTGAGCTGGGCGAGCTGGCGCCGCGTGGCGCGCAGCTTGTCCATGCCTTCCGGCGTCTGCGGCGGAAAGAACTCGAAGGAAAAAGTCCGCTGCATCTCAATAACGATAATGCTCGGGCTTGTACGGACCGTCCTTGGGCAGGTCGAGGTAGGTGGCCTGCTCGTCGGAGAGTTCCGTCAGGTGCGCGCCGATCTTCTTCAGGTGCAGGCGCGCCACCTTTTCGTCTAGATGCTTGGGCAGCACATACACCTGCTTGCCGTACTGGCTGCCGCGGGTGAACAGCTCGATCTGCGCCAGCACCTGGTTGGTGAAGGAGTTGCTCATGACGAAGCTCGGGTGCCCGGTGGCGCAGCCGAGGTTCACCAGCCGTCCCTCCGCCAGCACGATGATGCGCTTGCCGTCCGGGAAGATGACGTGGTCCACCTGCGGCTTGATGTTCTCCCACTGGTACGGGCGCAGCGAGGCGATGTCGATCTCGGAATCGAAGTGGCCGATGTTGCAGACGATGGCGTTGTTGCGCATCGCCTTCATGTGCTCGTGGTTGATCACGCGCAGGTTGCCGGTGGCGGTGACGAAGATGTCGACGTGCGCCGCCGCCTCGTCCATGGTGACGACGCGGTAGCCTTCCATCGCCGCCTGCAGGGCGCAGATCGGGTCGATCTCCGTCACCCACACCGTGGCGCCGAGGCCGCGCAGCGATTGCGCGCAGCCCTTGCCGACGTCGCCGTAGCCGGCCACCAGGGCGACCTTGCCGGCGATCATCACGTCGGTGGCGCGCTTGATGCCGTCGACCAGCGACTCGCGGCAGCCGTAGAGGTTGTCGAACTTGGATTTCGTCACCGAGTCGTTCACGTTGATGGCCGGGAAGGGCAGCCGGCCCTCGGCCGCCATCTGGTAGAGGCGCTTGACGCCGGTGGTGGTCTCCTCGGTCACGCCCTGGATGCCGGCGAGCTGCTTCGAGTACCAGCCGGGGTGCTTGGCGAGGCGCTGCTTGATCGAGGCGAACAGAGCGACCTCTTCCTCGTTGGTCGGGTGGGCGATTACCGAGGGATTGCTTTCCGCCTTGGCGCCGAGGATGAGCAGCAGCGTCGCATCGCCGCCGTCGTCGAGGATCATGTTGGCGCCCTTGCCCGCCGTTTCGTGGCCGGGCCACTCGAAGATGCGGTGGGTGTAGTCCCAGTACTCCTCCAGCGTCTCGCCCTTGTAGGCGAACACCGGCGTGCCGCCGGCGGCGATGGCCGCGGCCGCGTGGTCCTGCGTCGAGAAGATGTTGCAGGAGGCCCAGCGCACGTCGGCGCCGAGGGCCTTCAGCGTCTCGATCAGCACCGCCGTCTGGATGGTCATGTGCAGGCTGCCGGTGATGCGCGCGCCGCGCAGCGGCTGGGTGGCGGCGAATTCCTCGCGCACCGCCATCAGGCCGGGCATCTCGGTTTCGGCAATGGCGATTTCCTTGCGCCCCCAGTCGGCAAGGGCGATGTCGGCGACTTTATAGTCGGTGAAACTGGCAACGGCTTGTGCGTGTGCACTCATGCTGGGCTCCTTGTCAAAGCAGCCGGGGAGAGGATGGAATAGGGGAGGGATTTCGCACTCACCTGCCATCCCGTGCCCGGCACGGGTTGAGGTGAGCGCCGTTCTGAAAGTTCCGAGCCTGGGGGCCGACTGATGCGGCGCCTCGCAGCGCTCCTCGGAAGCTGGGCATTATACGCCTTGAGCCCGTTGCGTAAAACTCCCATTGCCGTATTAAACACAGGGTTGAATGCAAAGAAGCCGCCTTTCGGCGGCTTCTTTGTGCTACGGACCACAGAGTTTGGTTTAGAGACCAGCGTCGGCCTTCAGTGCCGCGGCCAAATCGGTGTTTGTCTTCGGCCGCTCGGCTGTGCCTCGCTTAACCTGCCTGGCGGCAGGTTAGCCTGCTACGAAACTTCGACAAAGCGCCTTTGGCGCGGCCTTACAGGCCGGCATCCGCGCGCAGCGCGGCTGCCTTGTCAATGTTTTCCCACGTGAACTCCGGCTCGTCGCGGCCGAAGTGGCCGTAGGCGGCGGTCTTGCCGTAGATCGGGCGCAGCAGGTCGAGCGACTGGATGATGCCCTTCGGCCGCAGGTCGAAGTGCTTGCGGATGAGGTCCTCGATCTTTTCCTCGGCGATCTTTCCGGTGCCGTAGGTGTGCACCATCAGCGAGACCGGCTTGGCGACGCCGATGGCGTAGGCGACCTGCACTTCGCAGCGCTCGGCCAGGCCGGCGGCGACGATGTTCTTGGCGACATAGCGGCAGGCGTAGGCGGCCGAGCGGTCGACCTTGGAGGGATCCTTGCCAGAGAAGGCGCCGCCGCCGTGGTGGGCCGCGCCGCCGTAGGTGTCGACGATGATCTTGCGGCCGGTGAGGCCGCAGTCGCCGTGCGGGCCGCCGACGACGAAGCGGCCGGTCGGGTTGATGAGGTAGCGCGTGTTGGCGGTGAGCATCTCCTTGGGCAGCACCGGCTTGACGATCTCCTCGATCACCGCTTCGGAGAGCTGGGCGTGGGAGACGTCCGGGTCGTGCTGGGTCGACACCACCACGGTGTCGATCGCCACCGGCTTGTTGTCGACGTATTTCACCGTGAGCTGGCTCTTGGCATCGGGGCGCAGCCAGGGCAGGCGCCCGTCGCGGCGCACCTCGGCCTGGCGCTGCATGATGCGGTGGGCGTAGTAGATCGGCATCGGCATCAGCTGCGGCGTCTCGTTGCAGGCGTAGCCGAACATCAGGCCCTGGTCGCCGGCGCCCTGCTCGAGATCGAGGCCCTGGCCTTCGTCGACGCCCTGGGCGATGTCGGGCGACTGGCGGTTGATGGCCGTCAGGATGGCGCAGGACTTGTAGTCGAAGCCGATGTCGGAGTTGTCGTAGCCGATGCGCTTGACGGTGTCCTGGGCGATCTCGCGGTAGTTGATGTGCGCCGAGGTGGTGATCTCGCCGGAGATCACCACGAGTCCGGTGGACACCAGCGTCTCGCAGGCGACGCGGCTGTGCTTGTCGACGGCCAGGATGGCGTCGAGCACGGCATCGGAAATCTGGTCGGCGACCTTGTCGGGATGGCCTTCGCCAACCGATTCGGACGAAAATAGGAATTCTCTGGACATGTGTCCTGCTCCTGAAAATAAAGCCCCCGTTGCACCGACGTTACCGGCCCCGGGAACACAAGCAGGTGACGCTTTAGCAGTATTTATAGCCGCCCTGCAAGTTGTCCTGAGGAACCTGTGCAGTCCCAATTAACTCGGCGGAAATATAATTATAGTTTTTTGGCCCGGTCCGGGTCAAACACGGTATTTTTACTGAATGACTTTGCTTTTCCGCCTTCTGGGCCGCTTGCCCTTGCGCCTGCTGCATGCCTTGGGGGCATTGTCGGGGTGGGTCGCCTATCTCGTCTCGCCGACTTATCGGCGTCACACCCGGGAAAATCTGGCGCTGGCCTATGCCCCCGACGAAGCCAGGGCCATCCTGCCGGCGGCCGTGGCCCACGCCGGCCGCGGCGTGCTGGAACTGCCGCTGATATGGCTGCGCGACCGGGAAGAAGTGACGGGACTGGTGCGGCACGTCACCGGCTGGGAGGTGGTGGAACATGCCCAGGCGCGCGGCGAGGGCATCCTCTTCCTGACGCCGCACCTGGGCTGCTTCGACATCATTGCCCAGTATCTCGCCGTCCACATGAAGCTGACCGTGCTCTACCGGCCGCCCAAGCTGGCGTGGCTCAAGCCGCTCATGGAAGAGGGGCGCGGCGGCGGCGACCTTCACCTGGCCCAGGCGGACCTTTCCGGCGTGCGCATCCTGTTGCGTGCGCTGAAGCGCCGCGAAGCCATCGGCATGCTGCCCGACCAGGTGCCGGGGGAGGGCGAGGGCGTCTGGGCGGAATTCTTCGGCCGCCCGGCATTCACCATGACGCTGGCGGCGCGCCTGACCGAGGCCGGCAAGGCGGCGGTCATCCTGACCTATGCCGAGCGGCTGCCGCAGGGCGCCGGCTACCACGTGCATTTCCTGCCGCCACAGGCGGAAATCGAAGGCGCGCTGGCGCAGCGCGTCGCGGCCCTCAATCGCGCCATCGAGGCGCTGGTCCGGCGCTGTCCCGAGCAGTACTTGTGGGGCTACAACCGCTACAAGGCGCCGCGCGGCGCAGAACCGCCGCCATGCTGAGCAGACTGGGTTTGGCGTTTATCTGGCTGCTGCATTTCCTGCCGCTGAAATGGCTGGCGCCGCTCGGTGAAGCCTTGGGCAGCATGCTTTTCGCGTTTGGCCGGGAGCGCCGTCACATCGCGATGACCAATCTGCGTCTGTGCTACCCGCAGATGCCGGAGGCGGAGCGCGAACGGCTGGCGCGCGCGCATTTCCGCGCCTTCGGCCGCAGCTTTCTCGAACGCGGCCTGCTGTGGTGGTCGCCGCCCGAGACGATCCGCCGCCTGGTGCGCATCGAAGGACTGGAACAGGTGCGTGCCCTGCAGGGCCGGCCGGTGATCCTCTTCGTGCCGCATTTCGTCGGTCTCGACATGGGCTGGACGCGGCTCACGCTGGAACTGGACATGGTGAGCATCTACGCCCAGCAGAAAAACTTCTACTTCAACGCCGCGCTCTACAAGGGACGCCTGCGCTTCGGCGACTCGAAGCTGCTCTCTCGCCAGGAGGGCGTGCGCCAAGCCATCCGCGGCATGAAGGCCGGCCAGCCCTTCTACTATCTGCCGGACATGGACTACGGCCAGCGCGACACCATCTTCGTGCCCTTCTTCGGCGTGCCGGCGGCGACCATCACCGGCCTGTCGCGGCTGGCGCGCATGACCGGCGCGGCAGTGATCCCTTGCGTCACGCGCATGTTGCCGGGCGCGGCGGGCTACACCGTCGAACTGGGCGCGCCATGGGAGGACTACCCCGGCGAGAGCATCGAAGCCGACACGCTGCGCATGAATGCCTGGATCGAGCGGCGCGTTGGCGAAATGCCCGAGCAGTACTACTGGGTGCACAAGCGCTTCAAGACGCGGCCAAAGGGCGAAAAGAAGCCGTATTGAGCTAATATTCGGGAATGTTTCGCAATCCCGATCCCGAGCAAATTTGCGCCCTGTTGCGCGAAGTGAAGACCATTGCGGTGGTCGGCCTCTCGCCCAATCCCGCCCGTCCCGCCTTCCGCATCGCCCGCGCTCTGCAGGGCTTCGGTTACCGCATCATCCCGGTGCGGCCGAAGGTGGCCGAGGTGCTGGGCGAGCAGGCCTACGCTTCCCTTTCAGAGGTGCCGGAGAAAATCGACCTCGTGGACGTTTTCCGTGCCGCCGAGCATGTCGGGCCGATCGTGGACGAATGCCTGCGCCTGGGGCTGAAGCGCATCTGGCTGCAGGACGGCATCGTCAATGAGGAAGCGGCGGAAAAGGCCCTGGGCGGCGGCATGACGGTGGTGATGGACCGCTGCATCTGGCGGGATCTGAACAGCCTTCCCCCCGCCCCCCTTCCCGGGGAAGGGGGTGCGCAAGCGCACCCCGTTGGGGCGAATCGGGCTCTCCCCCTTTCCCCCTCTCCTAGAGAGGGGGTGACTAGTCACCCCGCTCCCTCGGGGAGTGGGGCAGGGGGTGAAGGCTCATTTATATCCGCTGTAAGCAGCGGGCGGCCCGGCGGCGGGGCGGCATGAAAATACGCTTTACAAAAATGCACGGCCTCGGCAACGACTTCGTCGTCCTCGATGCCGTCAATCAGGCCATCTCCCTGACGCCACAGCAGGCGCGCTTCCTTGCCGACCGCCACTTCGGCGTAGGCTGCGACCAGATTCTCGTCGTCGAGAAAAGCAGGTTGCCGGAGGCCGATTTTCGCTACCGCATCTACAACGCCGACGGCGGCGAGGTGGAACAGTGCGGCAACGGCGCGCGCTGCTTCGTGCGCTTCGTGCACGACAAGGGCCTGACGGCGAAACGCGCTATCCGTGTCGAAACGAAGGGCGGCCTGATCGAGCCGCGCCTGGAGGATGATGGCAACGTGTCGGTGGACATGGGCGTGCCGCGATTCGAGCCTTCGCGTGTGCCTTTCGTCACGGAGAAAGACGCCCTCGTGCAGCCGCTGCAGGTGAACGACACCACCATCGACATCACCGCCTTGTCGATGGGCAATCCGCATGCGGTGCAGGTGGTGCCGAATGTCGATGCGGCGCCGGTTGCGGAACAAGGGCGGCTGATCGAGAACCATCCGCGCTTCCCGCAGCGCGTGAACGCCGGCTTCATGCAGGTGACGGATCGCCATGCGATCAGGCTGCGCGTGTACGAGCGCGGCGCCGGCGAGACACTGGCTTGCGGCACCGGCGCCTGCGCTGCCGTCGTCGCCGGCATCGCACGCGGCCTGCTCGATTCGCCGGTGCAGGTGACGACGCGCGGCGGCGATCTGACCATCGCCTGGGCCGGCCCGGGCCAGCCGGTGCGGATGACCGGGCCGGCGGTGACGGTGTTCGAGGGTGAAATCGAAATCGCGTAGGTCGGGCTTCAGCCCGACACGTATGCCGCTGTCGGCCTGAAGGCCGACCTACAAAACTATCGAGAGAGGGAGCAAATGAAAGCCGACGAAATCGCCCGCTACCTGCAGGATCATCCGAAGTTCTTCGAGGAGTACGCCGATCTGCTGGCGCAGCTCTACATCCCGCATCCGCACGGCGGGCGCACCATCTCGATCACCGAGCGGCAGATCCTGACGCTGCGCGAGAAGGCCAAGCTGCTGGAAGCCAAGCTGGGCGAGATGATCCGTTTCGGCGAGGAGAACGATGCCATCGGCGAGAAGGCGCATCGCCTGGCGACGGCGCTGGCCGGGGCGCGCGATTTTGCCGCAGTGCGGCGCGCCCTGTACACGCATCTCGGCGAGGACTTCGCCGTGCCGCATGTCGCGCTGCGCCTGTGGAACCTTCCGGCGCAGGCGGATGCGGCAGAGTTTGCCGAGGTAAACGAGCAGACGCGCATTTTCGCCGCGGGTCTGGTCCAGCCATTTTGCGGCGCCAACGCCGGTTTCGAGGCAGCAGAGTGGTTCGGCGAGGCCGGCAGCCATGTACGCTCGGTGGCGCTGGTGCCGTTGCGGCGCGAAGCCGAGACGGTCGGCCTGCTAGCCCTCGGCTCGGAGGACGTGCAGCGCTTTTACCCGGAGATGGGCACGCTGTACCTGGGCCACATCGGAGACCTGGCGAGCGCGGCCCTGCTGAGAACCCTGGAGTAGAACTTGGGCGGGCTGACTGGAGAGGAAGCGAAGGCAGCGGTTGCAGCCTACCTCGACGAGCTGGCGCACCAGCGCCGCGCCAGTCCGCTCACTCTCGAGGGCTACGGTCACGATCTCGCCGCACTGCTGGCGCTGGCCGGCGACGCCGCACTGGACAAATTGAAGCAACACGACATCCGCCGCTTCGTCGCGCAACTGCATGGACGCGGCCTGTCGGGGCGCTCGCTGGCGCGCGTCCTGTCGGCCTGGCGCGGCTTCTTCAACTGGCTGGCCCGCCATCGTGGCGTGCCGGGCAATCCCTGCCTCAGCGTGCGCGCGCCGAAATCGAAGAAAGCCCTGCCGTCGGTGCTCTCGCCCGACCAGGCCAATGCCCTGCTCGAGACGCAGGCAGACGGCCTGCTCGAACTGCGCGACAAGGCCATGTTCGAACTCTGCTATTCGTCGGGGCTGCGCCTGGCAGAACTGGCCGGCCTCGACTGCAACATGGCGCAGGACCTGGCGACAGGCGAAGTGACCGTCACCGGCAAGCGCGCCAAGACGCGCACCGTGCCGGTCGGCGCCAAGGCGCGCGAGGCGCTGGCGGCGTGGCTGGCGCGGCGCGGCGAGCTGGCCGCTGCCGATTGCCCGGCGCTGTTCGTCAGCCAGCGCGGCACGCGCCTGTCGATGCGCATGATCCAGTTGCGCCTCGACCGCTGGGGCAAGAAGGCCGGCCTCGGCGCGCATGTCCACCCGCACATGCTGCGCCACTCTTTCGCCTCGCATGTGCTGCAATCCTCGGGCGACCTGCGCGCCGTGCAGGAAATGCTCGGCCATTCCAGCATCGGCACGACGCAGGTGTATACGCATCTCGACTACATGCACTTGGCCAAGGTGTACGACGCCGCGCATCCGCGGGCGAAGAAAAAATGACTCCAGGCACCCATGTGCGCGACTGGCTCGTCGGCGCCGCGCAGCGCATCGATGCTGCGCTCGGCCCGGCGCGGGTGAAGCGCATCGTGCTGCCGCCGCTCGTCGAGCGGCCGGGCAAGGAAGGCGAGTTCTGCGCCGTGCAGCTCGACGACGGCAGCGTGGGCATGGCCTTCACGCTGCTCGGCGGCACGCTGGGCGAACTGCATGCGCGCGGAATGGGCGGCGGGCAGGATGGGGCCGCGGCGATGGCCTTGGTGCGCGGCTACGCGGACGGCGACGGCGCCGCGCGCGCATTGGGGCTCGCCACGATCAACGCCCTGACGCGCCGCCTGTACGACCACGCCGGCTTCCTCGCCGACGATTCGACGGACTCGTTCGGCTCCCTCGGCCTGGCGCCGGGCGACCGGCTCGGCATGGTGGGCCATTTCACGCCGCTCATCGAGCAGGCACGCGCGTCAGGCATTCCGGTCATGGTGCTGGAGCTCAAGGCCGAACTGGTGCGCGAGGAGCCCGGCCTGGTCGTCACGCTCGATCCGCAGCGCCTGGCCGGCTGCAACAAGATCGTGTCGACCAGCACGCTGCTGCTCAACGACACCTTCGAGGCGGTGGCGGGCTTCCGGCGCGGCGCCGACGCGGTGGCCGTCGTCGGCCCCTCCGCCGGCTGCCCGCCGGATCCGCTGTTCGCCGCCGGAGTGACCTCGGTGGGCACGGCCTGGGTGGTCGATGCGGAAGGTTTTCTCGCGCGCTGTGCCGCGGGCGAAAAGTGGGGCGGGACCTCGCGCAAGGTGACGCTGACGCCGCAACAGTACCCCGGCCTCGAAGCCCTTCTTTCGCAAGCATCCTGACAATGACAGAACTTATCCTCTCGCCTGGCAAGGAGCGCTCCGCCATGCGCCGCCATCCCTGGATCTTCGAGGGCTCGGTGGCGCGGCTCAATGGGCGCGCCCGCCCCGGCGACACGGTGGAGGTCGTTGCCGACAACGGCCGCAGGCTCGGCCGCGCGGCCTGGAGCCCGCATTCGCAGATCCGCGCGCGCCTGTGGTCGTTCGATCCCGACGAGACCATCGACCACGCCTTCTTCAAGCGCCGCGTGGCGGCGGCGGTCGCCGCGCGCGCGGCGCTGCCGGAGCTGCGCGCACAGCAGGGCCTGCGCCTCATCCACGGCGAATCGGACGGCCTGCCCGGCGTCATCGCCGACCGCTACGGCGACACGGTGGTGCTGCAGCTGAACAGCGCGGGCGGGGAGAAGTGGCGCGACGCCCTCGTGGCGGCCGTGCTGCAGGCGACGGGGTGCGCGCGGGTTTTCGAGCGCTCGGACTCGGAGGTGCGCGGCCTGGAAGGCCTGCAGGCGCGCAGCGGCATCCTGCACGGCGAGGAGGTGGACGCGCCGGTGGTGATCGAGGAACACGGCATCCGACTGGAGGTGGACATCCGCGGCGGCCACAAGACCGGCTTCTACCTGGACCAGCGGGAAAACCGCCTGCTCGTGCGCGCGCTGGCCGAGGGCCGCAGCGTGCTCAACTGCTTCTGCTACACGGGCGGCTTCAGCCTGCAGGCGCTGGCCGGCGGCGCGACGCAGGTGATCTCCATCGACAGTTCCGGCCCGGCGCTGGAAGGGGCGCGGCGCAACCTGGCGCTCAATCCGCAACTGCCGGCCGGTCGTGCCGAGTGGCGCGACGCCGACGTGTTCGAGGAAATGCGCGCATTGAAGAAGGCGGGCGCGCGCTTCGACCTGATCATCCTCGATCCGCCCAAGTTCGCGCCCTCTGCCGCGCATGCAGATCGCGCTGCGCGCGCCTACAAGGACATCAACCTGCTCGGCTTCCGCCTGCTCAATCCGGGCGGCCTGCTCATGACCTATTCCTGCTCGGGCGGCGTCGGCCTCGAGCTGTTTCAGAAGATCGTCGCCGGCGCAGCCGGCGATGCCGGGGCGGATGCGCGCATCCTGCGCCGGCTGACGGCCGCGGCCGATCATCCGGCGGCGCTGGCCTTCCCGGAGGGCGAGTACCTGAAGGGACTGCTTTGCCAGGCCGTATAATTTCCGCCCGATGACCTTTTCCCGCAAACTGATCGCTGTTCTTGCCGTGCTGTGCCTGTTCGGAGCGCAGCAGGCGGCGTTCGCCCATTGGGCGGCGCACCTCGGCGCACCGGCGGTCGCCGGACTCGAGTCGCAGGATGGCGAACATGCGGTGGCGGCCGTCATCGACCGGACCTGCAGCAGCTGTGCGGCCTTTGCCGGCCTTTGCGCGGCGCTGCCGGGCGCCGGCCATGCGCTCCCGGTCGCCACTGCAAGCGTCGATCGCACTCCTTCTGCGCCTCGGGAAAAGTCAGTCCCCACCATACGGCGCTACGACTCCCGCGCCCCTCCATACGTTCTCTGAAGCCTGTTGTCGAACGCGCCGTTGCGCCAAACGCGACGGTCGTCTCATCTGCTTTGGAGAACACCATGCAACGCATTGCATTGCTTGCCGTCGTGGCATCGCTGGCCCTGCCCGCTGCCGCGGCCGATGAAGACCTGAAAGCCCTGCGCGCGGAAATCGCGCAGATGAAGCAAACCTACGAACAGCGCATCGCGGCGCTGGAACGACGACTCGTCGACACCGAGGCGGCGCGCGATAAAAATCAGCCTCAGCAGGACGACGGCACGCGTGGCGGAACGGCTGGCGGCTTCAATCCGGATGTGTCGCTCATTCTGCAAGGCCAGTATCGCCGCATGAAGGACGTGCCGGAGCGTTCCATCACCGGCTACTGGCCGGCAGGCGGCCACAGCCACGGCGGCGATGAACGGGGCTTGACCCTCGACCATTCCGAACTGGTGGTCTCCGCCAACATCGACCCGTACTTCCGCGGCATGCTCAACGTCGCACTAAAGGACGGCGAGGCCGAAGTCGAGGAGGCGTATTTCCAGACACTCGGCCTCGGTCGGGGCTTTACGCTCAAGGGCGGCCGTTTCCTCTCCGGCATCGGCTACATCAACGAGCAGCATCCGCACGCCTGGGATTTCGCCGACGCGCCGCTGATGAGCAAGGCACTGTTCGGCGAACATTACGGGCAGGACGGACTGCAGCTGAAGTGGGTGGCGCCGACCGACCTGTTCATGGAGTTCGGCGCCGAACTCGGCCGTGGCGCCGGCTTTCCCGGCACCGACGGCAACAGGAATTCCGCGGGCACCAGCGCCCTGTTTGCACATGTCGGCGACGACGTCGGGCGCTCGCATGCTTGGCGCGCCGGCCTTTCCTGGCTGTCCACGCGGGCGAAGGATCGCGAGGCGCATTTCGAGGATACGGATGCAGCCGGACCCAACGAAGTGGAAGGCCTGTTTACCGGCAGGAGCCGTACCCTGGTGGCTGACTTTGTCTGGAAATGGGCGCCTAACGGCAATCCGAAGGAACGCAACTTCAAGTTCCAGACGGAACTCTTCCGGCGCACGGAAGGCGGCGACCTTGCCTGCGTCACGGATGCGGCGACTTCGCCCTGTCTGGGCGGCGTCGCACTCGGCGATCTGCGCTCGCGCCAGACCGGCGGCTATGCGCAGGCGGTGTGGCAGTTCATGCCACAGTGGAGCGTCGGCTACCGCTTCGACTGGCTGAATTCGGGCAGCAAGCGTTACGACCCAGCCACTGTCTTCGCCGCGCTCGATCCGGCCAACGCCTACTTCACCGGCTACCGGCCGAAACGGCACACCCTGATGGCGGACTGGTCGCAAAGCGAGTTCTCCCGTCTGCGTTTGCAGTTCGCCCGCGACAAGTCCATGCAGGGCGTCACCGACAACCAGGTGGCGCTGCAGTACATCATGAGCCTGGGCGCCCACGGCGCCCACAAATTCTAGGAGTGGAACATGAAACGACTCTTGATCCTGTTCTTGCTGGTGGCGCTGCCGGTGCGCGCCGAGCTTCGCGTGTTCGCCTGCGAGCCCGAATGGGCATCCCTGGTGAAGGAGCTGGGCGGCGACATGGTGAGCGCCTACTCCGCCACGCATGCCCTGCAGGACCCGCATCGTATCGAGGCGCGGCCCTCGCTGATCGCCAAGGCGCGCAATGCGCAGCTGGTAGTGTGCACGGGCGCCGACCTGGAAGCGGGGTGGCTGCCGCCGGTGCTGCGCGAATCGGGCAACGCTGCCGTGCAGCCAGGCCGCTCCGGCTACTTCGAGGCGGCGCAACAGGTCGTGCGCCTTGAGGTGCCGACCCGGCTCGACCGTGCCGAAGGGGATGTGCACGCCGCCGGCAATCCGCACATCCAGCTCGATCCGCGCAACCTGCTGGCCGTGGCCGGGCCGCTGTCGAAGCGCCTGGGCGAGCTGGATGCGGCGAACGCCGCGCACTATGCGGCGCGACAGCAGGCCTTCGCCGACAGGCTGCAGCTGGCGATCGCCCGCTGGGAAAGGGAGGCCGCCCAACTGCGCGGCATGCGCGTGGTGGCGCAGCACAGGAGCTTCAGCTACCTTTTCAACTGGCTTGGCCTCATTGAGGCAGGCACGCTGGAACCCAAGCCCGGCATCGAACCTGGCAGCACGCACCTCGCCCAGCTGTTGGGACAAGTCAAGGCAAAGCAGGCCAGGCTTATCGTGCGCACGCCATTTGATTCGCCGCGGCCGGGCGAGTGGCTGGCCGAGCGCTCGGGCATCCCGCTCGTCACCCTGCCGTTCACCGTCGGCGGCAGCGAGCGGGCGCATGACCTGTTCGGCCTCTTCGACGACACCATGGCCCAGCTCAGGAAGGCGGTCCCATGAGCGGGCTGGCGACGCAGATCGATCTGCTCTGGCCAGCGTTCGCCGCCGGCCTGATTGTCCTCGCCACGCATGTACCGCTGGGCATCCAGGTGCTCGCGCGCGGCATCATCTTCATCGACCTCGCTGTGGCGCAGGTGGCCGGCCTGGGGGCGCTGGTGGCGCACCTGGCTGACCGGGGCGACAACCCTTGGGTGGTTCAAGGTGCGGCGGTCGGCGCGGCGCTGGGGGCGGCGCTCATGCTGCAATGGAGTGAAAGACACTGGCCGAAATTGCAGGAGGCGCTGATCGGATTGCTCTTCGTGCTGGCCGCCAGCGGCGCCGTGCTTCTGCTGTCGCGCGACGCCCACGGCGGCGAACATCTTCGCGACCTGCTGGTCGGGCAGATGCTGTGGGTTTCCCAAGGCCAGTTGCTTGCGGCAGGCGCGGCCAGTGCGGCGCTCCTGCTGGTCTGGAAAATAATCGGAAGGCAAGGCGGCGGACTGGCGTTCTACACGCTATTTGCGTTTGCGGTAACAGTTTCGGTGCAACTCGTCGGCGTGTATCTGGTTTTCGCCAGCCTGATCGTTCCTGCGCTCGCGACCCATGGTCTGAGGCAGCGGCGCATCGCGGCAGGATTGGGCATCGGGGCGGCCGGCTATCTCGCCGGCCTGTCATTGGCGGCGCTGGCGGACTTGCCCGCCGGTGCGGCGAGTGTCTGGATGCTGGCCGGGGCGGGTTTGATTTTCGCGCTCATCCGTTCCGGCGTTGCACCGCCCCGGCCGATATGCTAAAAGTCATGTCCGGCTTGGCGTTGCGCCAAGCCGGTCCGGCAACTGGACATCCCTGAAAGACAGCGTGGCATTCTCACTTTTCGGCAAGAAACCCCCGCCAGAACCGGCGAAGCCGGCGGCCCGGAAGAAGGCGCCCGAGGCGCCGGCAGCGGCGCGCCCGGCTGCGTCCAAGCCTGTGGCGGACGCAAAGCCGCAGAGCGAAGAACTCGAATCGCTCGATTTCACCGCGCCCGGCGCGTTCGAGGCGCATGAAGAGGACCATCCCGGCCACGTCGAGATCAGCGAAAGCGCGTCGTCCCTGCACCCGGTGGTCGAGGAAGCGGCCATCCTCTTCGCCAACGGGCAGGACGAGGCGGCCCTGGCGACGCTGGAAGCCGCCGCCGATGCGGGCGGGCTGGCGGCCGCGGCCGACCAGGTGTGGGCGATGCTGTTCGACCTCTACCAGCTCCTGGGCAAGCGCGAGGTGTTCGACAAGCGCGCGCTCGAATACTCGATGAAATACGAGAAGTCGCCGCCAACCTGGGTCGAGCCGGTGCGGCAGTCGCTTGGTCCGGCGCTCACCACCGGCGGCACGGCCTTCGTGGCATTTTCAGGGCTGCTGGGCGAGGCCTCCGACAAGCAAATCAAGCAGCTCGAGAAGATCATCGCCGGCAATCCGGTGGCGCGCGTCGAGTTCGGCAAGCTGCAGGGCGTGGATACGCTGGGCGCCGAGATGCTGCTGAAGGCGATGCGAGGGGCGCGCAAGCGCAAGTGCGAACTGGTAATGAGCGGCCCCGACAAGCTGGCCGAGCTGCTGAAGGGCAAGATCGAAGTCGGCAGGCGCGAGGACGAAACGCTCTGGATGCTGCTGCTGGAGTTGTATCAGCACATGGCCCAGCAGGATCCGTTCGAGGAGTGGGCGGTGAATTACGCCATTACCTTCGAAGTGTCCCCCCCCTCGTGGGAAAACCGGCCGCCGCAGAAGAAGCCTGCCACTGCCGTGCCGGCGGAGGTTGCGGCCGATGCGGACACCTTTCCCCTGGCGGGAGAGATGTACAGCGCCGGCTCGGATGCCTTCCGGCAACTGGTCGATTTCGCCACGGGCCGCGAACAGGTGCTCATCGATTGCAGCGATCTCAAGCGCATGGATTTCGTCAGCGCCGGCCTCTTCCTGAACACACTGACCAACCTGCAGATCACGGGCTGCAGCGTGACGATCCACAATCCGAACCAGTTGATCTACGCGTTGTTCGGCGTGCTCGGCATCAACCAGGTGGCGCACGTCGAGCGGCGCAAGTTCTGACGCACGCTTTCCTTCCTTCGTATTCTATCGGGCAGTTCCATGGAGCAATATCACGGCACCACCATCCTTTCAGTGCGCCGCGGCACGCGCGTCGCCCTCGGCGGCGACGGCCAGGTGACGCTCGGCAACATCGTCATCAAGGCCAGCGCGCGCAAAGTGCGCCGGCTCTACCAGGAGAAGATCCTGGCCGGCTTCGCCGGTGGCACGGCCGATGCCTTCACCCTGTTCGAGCGCTTCGAGGCCAGACTGGAAAAACACCAGGGCAACCTGCTGCGCAGCGCCGTGGAGCTGGCCAAGGACTGGCGCACCGACCGCATCCTGCGCCGCCTGGAAGCCATGCTGGCGGTGGCCGACCGGCAAACCTCGCTCGTCATCACCGGCAACGGCGACGTGCTGGAGCCGGAGCTGGGCATCGTCGCCATCGGCAGCGGCGGGCCCTACGCGCAGGCGGCGGCGCGCGCCCTGCTGGAGAACACCGAACTGGGCCCCGAAGAGATCGTCAGGAAGTCCCTCGCTGTTGCCGGCGACCTGTGCATCTACACCAACCAGAGCCACGTTATTGAAACGCTGGAATAGAACCAGTCACCACAGAGACACAGAGGAACACAAATCCTGAATTTCTCTGTGGTAAAAAAGGTTTTCATCATGTCCTCAATGACCCCCCAGGAAATCGTCCACGAGCTGGACAAGCACATCGTCGGCCAGGCGCGCGCCAAGCGCGCCGTCGCCATCGCCCTGCGCAACCGCTGGCGCCGCGCCCAGGTGGCCGAGCCGCTGCGCTCGGAGATCACGCCGAAGAACATCCTCATGATCGGCCCCACGGGCGTCGGCAAGACGGAAATCGCGCGCCGCCTGGCGCGGCTCGCCAACGCGCCCTTCATCAAGATCGAGGCGACGAAATTCACCGAAGTCGGCTATGTCGGCCGGGACGTGGATTCCATCGTGCGCGACCTGGTCGAGACCGCCATCAAGGACGGCCGCGAGGCGGCCATGCGCAGCGTGCGCGATCGCGCGATGGATGCCGCCGAGGACCGCGTGCTCGACGTGCTGCTGCCCCCGGCGCGCGGCGCGGGCCTGCAGGGCGAGCCGGAGACGGGCGAGGAAACAGTGGCGCGGCAGAAGTTCCGCAAGAAGCTGCGCGAGGGCGAACTGGACGAGCGCGAGATCGAGATCGAAGTGGCGACGCCCAGCGCGCAGATGGAAATCCTCGCTCCGCCCGGCATGGAGGAGCTGACCTCGCAGATCCAGGGCATGTTCCAGAATATCGGCACGGGCCGCCGCAAGACGCGGCGCATGCGCATCAAGGAGGCGCTGAAGGCGATCGCCGACGAAGAGGCCGCTCGCCTGGTGAACGACGACGAGGTCAAGCTCGCCGCCGTGCAGGCGGTGGAGCAGAACGGCATTGTCTTCCTCGACGAGATCGACAAGATTGCGACGCGATCGGACATGCACGGCGCAGACGTCTCGCGCCAGGGCGTGCAGCGCGATCTGCTGCCGCTCGTCGAAGGCACGACCATCACGACAAAATACGGCATGGTGAAGACCGACCACATCCTCTTCATCGGCAGCGGCGCCTTCCATCTGTCCAAGCCTTCCGACCTGATCCCGGAATTGCAGGGGCGCTTCCCCATCCGCGTGGAACTGGATTCGCTCAACGTCGAGGATTTCGAACGCATCCTCACCAGCACGGATGCCTGCCTTACGGAGCAGTACGAAGCGCTGCTGGGCACCGAGGGCGTCGCGCTCGACTTCCAGCCCGAGGGCGTGCGCCGGCTCGCCGAGCTGGCCTTTGCCGTCAACGAGACGACCGAAAACATCGGCGCGCGCCGGTTGTACACGGTCATGGAGAAGCTGCTCGAGGAAGTGGCCTTCGATGCCGGCAGCCACGGCAAGTCGCTGACGATCGATGCGGCTTATGTCGATTCGCGACTGAAAGATCTGGCGCAGAGCGAGGATCTGGCGCGCTACGTGCTGTAGGTCGGGCTTCAGCCCGACGACGGCGCCCGGACAACTTCGGCAGTCGGGCTGAAGCCCGACCTACATGAACCCATGCTGCTGCGCATCGTTTCCATCATCTTCCCGCTGTTCGCCATCGTCCTGGCGGGCTGGTTCTACGGCCGGCGCTTCAAGCCCGACATGGCTTTCGCCAACCAGCTCAACATGGACGTCTTCATCCCCGCCCTGGTGTTCGCCACCCTGGCCGGACACCGCTTCGACCTGGTGACCTACTGGGCGCTGGCGGTGGGCGCCGCCGCCGTGGTACTCGGATCGGGGCTGGCGGCCTGGCCGCTGGCACGCCTCATGAAGGTGGAGGCGAAGACCTTCCTGCCGCCGATGATGTTCAACAACTCCGGCAACATGGGCCTGCCGCTGGCGGTGCTGGCCTTCGGCGAGGCGGCGCTGCCGGCGGCGGTGGTGCTGTTCCTGGTGGAGAACCTGCTGCATTTCTCGCTCGGCGCCTGGATGCTGGACCATCGCACGCGGCTGTCCACGGTCTGGCGCATGCCGGTCATGCTGGCGGCGCTGGCCGGCATCGGCGTGAGCGCCGGCGAACTGGCGTTGTGGCCGCCGCTGCTGACGGCCATCCGCATGCTGGGCGAGATATCGATCCCCCTCCTGCTCTTCTCGCTCGGCGTGCGCCTGGCGGACGCCTCGTTCCACGCCTGGGGCGTCGGCGTGGCGGGCGCCGTGGCGCGGCCGCTGCTCGGCATGCTGATCGCCTGGGGGGCGGGATGGGCGCTGGACCTCAACCCGCAGCATCGCGACATGCTGCTGGTGTTCGGCGCGCTGCCGCCGGCGGTGCTCAACTACGTCTTCGCCGAGCGCTACCGCCAGGAGCCGGACAAGGTTGCCTCGATCGTCATGGTCGGCAACGTCGCTTCGCTGCTGTTCATCTCGATTGCCCTGGCCATCGTGCTGTAGCAGCCGGCGCCGGGCCGCCCCAAGCCGGCTGCAGCGTACAACGCGGAGCGAAGCGAACAACCGTCACCCCCTTCCTTGGGGCGAAGGCGGTGTTTCGCAGAGCATTGCTCTGCGCTGCCGGAGCCGGCTGGCTGTGCAAAGCCAGCCGTGGGGCAGGGGCTGGGGGGAAGGCTAACTTTTCACCGGACGCTTCATCAGCTTGCGCTGGAGGGTGCGCCGGTGCATCTTCAGCGCACGGGCGGTCGACGAGATGTTGCCGTCGTGCTCCTTCAGCACGCGCTGGATGTGTTCCCACTCGAGGCGGTCCACCGACAGCGGCTGGCTGGGCGGGGCGGCCTGCTCCGCCTGCGGCGCCGTCGCCTCGAAGGCGGCGAGGATGGCGTCCACGTCGGTCGGCTTGGCGAGGTAGTGCGTGGCGCCGAGCTTGATCGCCTCGACCGCGGTGGCGATGCTGGCATAGCCGGTGAGCACGACGATGCGGCAGGCGGGATTGGCGGCCAGCAGCGGTGCGATCAACGTCAGGCCGGAGGTGCCGGCGATGTTCAGGTCCAGGACCACGCGTGCGGCACGCGCAGCGGGAATGGCCTCGCCGGCCTCCGCCGCGCTGCATGCGCTGACGACAGAGTGGCCGCGCTGCTTCAGGGCGCGGCTGAGGACGCGGTTGAATACCGGGTCGTCGTCGATGACGAGAATTTGCTGGGATGAGTCGCTCATGTTTCTCCTGCCTTTATTTTTTCGAGGGGGAGTTCGACGCGGGTAACGGCGCCGCCGCCTTCGCGTCCGGCCAGCGCGATGCGGCCGCCCAGGCGCTCCACCGCCGCATGGGCGAGGAACAGGCCGATGCCGGCGCCCTCCGCCCGCGTCGTGATGAAGTCGCGGCCGGCCTGCAGCAGGACCTTCTCGTCGAAACCCGGCCCGCGGTCGCCGACTTCGATGCGCAGTTGCCCGCCGTCCCATTCCGCCGCGATGTCCACCTGGCCATCGCCGGCGTCGGCGGCGTTGTTGAACAGGTTGAGCAGGGCCTGCTCGAGCGTGGCTTCTCCCACGATCATCGGCGCCGCCGTGCCGTGGAGGCTGACTTTCGCTTCGGCGTGCGGCCGCAATTGCCGCCAGCGTGCAATGACCTGTTCCAGCCAGCGGTCGAGCGCGACCGCAGCGCCGCCCTCGGCGCGGGCCTGCCCCGCGCGCGCGGCGAGGCCCGTGATGATGCCCTTGCAATGCTCGACCTGCTGGCGCAGCAGGGCCAGGTCCTCCCGCGTTTCGGCGGGCAGATCCGCATTGCGTCCCAGCTCCCCGGCAAGAATCGCCATGGTCGCCAGCGGCGTGCCCAGTTCGTGCGCCGCGCCGGCGGCCAAGCTGCCCAGCGCGATGACGCGCTCGTTGCGCAGGGCCGCCTCGCGCGCCGCGGCCAATTCGAGGTCGCGGCTACGGATGGCGGCGGCCATGCGCGCGACGAACCAGGCGATGAGTGCGGCCGAGACAACGAAGGTCAGCCACATGCCGGCCAGGTGCAGGCGCGTGGCGCGCGCCGCATCGGCAAGTTCGAGCGGCACGTTGAATACGGAGAGCAGGGAGTAGGCCGCGACGCCGGCAAGGGCAATGCTCCAGGCCGCGCGCGCCGGCAGGATGGTGGCCGCCACCGCGATCGGCGGCAGGTAGAACGAGACGAAGGGATTGGCGGCGCCGCCGCTGAAGAACAGCAGCAGGGTCAGGGCCATCATGTCCACGCCGAGATGGGCGACGAGCTCGCCCTCCGTCACGCTGCCGCGGCGCCGCAATCGTCCGTGCGCGTGCAGGTTGAAGGCGGCCTGCAGCGCGACGATGCCGAGCATCGGCGCGAGCGGCAGCGGGATGCCGAGCAGGAGCGGTGCCGCTACGACTGCGGCGGCTTCTCCGCCCACGGCGAGCCAGCGCATGGCAAGCAGACGGCGCAGGTTGTCCTGGCCTTCATCGAGGCGGGCGGGATCGATTTTTTTCATGATTGCCCGATGGATTCTAGCGGATGCGCGAGGGCACGCGCACCTGCGTCGAATTGTCGCATGCGGCAGCATGCCGCACGCTGCGGCGGCGCGCGCTCCCTAAAATGCTTGCTTTCGCAATACGGCAAGCAAGGGGTTCCGCAAGTGCGCACAACTGTTCGACTGATGACCGCCGGCCTGGTCATCATGCCCGCCGCCGGCATGGCGCAGGACGCCCAGCTGGGGGAAGTCAAGGTTATCTCTACCACCATCGACGACCGCTTCACTTCGAAGCGGACGGAGCCTACGACGGTCCATGACATCAGCGGCGACACCGTCGACGAGAAACGCCCCGAGAACATGATCGAGATCCTTCGCTCGATTCCCGGTGTCACCGCCGACCTCTCCTCGGGCGACGAGATCAAGATCAAGCTGCGCGGCGTCGAGAACCAGCGCTACATGGGCGAGAAGCCGGGCGTGGCCATCGTCATCGACGGCGTGCCGGTATTCGAGCGCACGGGCAAGGTGAACATCGATCTCGACAACATCGAGTCGATCAAGGTCATCAAGGGCGGCGCTTCCTATCTGTTCGGCGACGACGCGCTGTCGGGCGCGGTCATCATCACCACCAAACGCGGCGCGAAGTACAAAGGGGTCACGGTTGCGACGGATGCCGGCGCCTGGGGCTTCAACCGCCAGATTGCGCGCGCCGGCCTGGCCGGCGACTGGGGCAGCGGGCATGTGCAGGTCACCCACCGTGCCGGCGACGACTATTACTGGCAGTCCGCCTACAAGACGGATTACATCGACGGCAACCTGCGATTTTTCCTCAGCGACACGTCGGACCTGACGTTCGGCTTCGAGAAGTCGGAGCGGATGAAGGACAAGCATGGCTCGGTCAAGGGCGCCACGCAGGCCGAGCTCGATCCGAAGGGCACTGTCGGCCGCGACTACACCCGCATGTACGACGTGAATCTGCAGAAGCTGCACGTCACCTATGCCAACGACCTGACCGAGCGCAGCAACATCCTGGCCACGGCCTACGAGTATCGGGACCAGACGGCCTACTGGTCGGCCCCCCAGCGGGTGGCGGCGAACGGGCAGGCCATCAGCGATTCGTCGCCGGGTGCGCAGGAGCTGTACACCACGCAGAACAACTACGAGCAGGTGCAGCGCGGCGTCAAGACGGAATGGCGCGCGAATTCGGGCAAGGCCGGATGGCTCGGCGGACTCGATTTGCGCCGCAATACTTACAGGAACCTCGACACGGCGAAGGTCGATTATTGCGCGCGCGTCGATTTTGTCCCGCCATACGCCTGCCCGTTGCCGGCGAGCAACTTCATCGCGGCGGGGACGATCCTGACCGACAGCTACACGCGCGAAGCCATCAACGCTGTCTACGGCGAATTCAAGTACCTGCTGGCGCCGAAATGGACGCTGACCCTGAACGGCCGCTACGATCAGATCGGCCTGGACTTCTCATCCGGCAGGACGCGGGAAATCACCACCCCCTTCAGCCGCAGCAAGTCCTTCAGGGTGCCCTCGTGGCGCGCCGGCGTAAGCCATGAAGCCGGCAGGAACCTGGATTTCTTCGGCAATGTCTCGACCAGCTTTCGCGCGCCGACGGCCGACCAGCTCTACAACGGCAGTTTGTCGCCCACCGGCGGCAAGACGCTCAACAACGAGAATCTGAAGCCGGAGAAGGCGCTGAACCTCGAGCTGGGCATGCGGGCGAAAACGACCGCATTCGGCGTGGCCGCCGATGTCGAAACCGCCGTGTTCCAGACCGACCGCAAGGATTTCATTCTTGCCACCAACGGCCAGTACAGCACCAGCACGACCACCGCGCAGCAGATGTACGACAACATCGGCGGCGTGCGCAACCGCGGCCTCGAACTGTCCCTGAAGACGGACCGCAAGCAGACCTTCACCTTCGATGCCGCCTACAGCTACATCCGCGCCAAGTTCACCGACTACGACAACTTCAACCTCACCTTGGGCAATCCCTATGTGCCGGCGCCGACCCTGGTCGCCTACAACAACACCGGCAACGACGTGCCGCGCGTGCCGCGCCACCAGTTCAACGCCACCTTCGGCTGGCAGCCCGACGACCGCTGGCGCGTTGCGCTGGAAATGGACGCGCGCTCCTGGTCGTGGGCGGACGAGATCAACCAGGAGAAATGGGACGGCCGCACCTTGTTCAACCTGTCGGCGCACTACGACATCAGGGAGAGCGGCTTTCTGGGTGCCAAGTGGTCGCTCTTCGCCCGGGTGAACAACCTGTTCGACAAGCGCTACTGGTCTGCCGCGCGGGGCACCAACGACGCCTCGAACTACCTGACCGGGGCCTATGACGGCGTCTACAACGCCGAGGACCTCTCCATCGTGGTCGGCAAGCCGCGGCACTGGATTGCCGGCATCTCCGCAACTTTCTGACGGGCAGTACATGAAACGCCACCTAACGATCCTGATCCTTCCCCTGCTCATGCCGCCGGCGGCGTGGAGCCAGCACGAGCACCATGGTGCCTCGCCCGCGACGTCGCTTGCCGCGCCGGCCGGCGCGCGCCCTGCCAGGAGCGAATGGACCCGCCAACCGCTGCTCCTGCCCGGCAAGAACCCGCGCGGCGAGCGTGCGACCGCGCAGTTGCGCACGCAGGGCATTGCCGCGGCGGCGCTCACGGTCTTTGCCCCGGAAGGGCCCGAGGCGCGACGCCGCGCCGACTATCCGGTCGGAGAGGACGGCGCCCGCATCGCGCCGGTCGACCCGAAAATCGGCAACTACCATTGGGTGATTGCGCGCGAGGAGTCTGCCGACTCGATCAAGGTGGCGTCGACGGCGTGGTACTTCGGCAATCCCGGCGACTCGCCGAAGGAACTGCTCGAGCTTGCCAAGCACGAACTGGAAATCGTGCCCGAGCCGCTGCCGCGCGAGCACGGCCGCTACCGCGAGAGCGAGAAGTGGCGCTTCCTGGTGCGCCTGAACGGCGCCCCGCTGGCCGGCCAGCCGCTGCTGCTGGAGACCGAGTTCGGCAGCCGCGCAACCTTCCTCACCGACGCGGCAGGCATCGCCACGGTCCTCTTTCCGCGCGACTTCCGCCCTGCGGCGCAAGGCGAGGGCGGGCAGGGCGGCCATGGCCGGCGCTACGCGAAATTCGTCCTTTCAACCGAGAAGGAGGCGGACGGCCGCCGCTACCTGACCGCCTTCAACCTGTCCTACGGCGAGGATGCCGACCGCAACAAGAGCTTGGGCTGGGGCGCCGCCTTCGGCCTGATCGGCATGTTGGCCGCCACGCCCCTGCTGCGCCGCCGCAAAGGTGACCAGAAAACAGCGGGAGACGCAAAAAATGCTTAAGACCCTGTTCCCGACGCTCGGCCGCTTCCGCTTCGCGGTGCAGATCGCGATGCTCTTCGTCACCGTCTACGGCAGCGTGATCGTCGGCACCTACATGGCCGACAAGATCTCCAACAACCTGCCGGCGCTCTCCTGCGCCTACGACCAGATGAACGGCGGCTATTGCGTGCTGATTCCCACCCAGCACATCCTGCATCACCGCATCGGCGAGGGCATCGTGCGCGCGCAACAGCTCACCTTCGGCATGGTGCTGCCGCTGCTGATGTCCTTCCTGTCGTTCTTCGCCTTCTTCTTCGTCATCGGCAAGGCCTTCTGCGGCTGGGTCTGTCCGCTCGGCACGATCCAGGAGATTGTCGGCAGGATCGGCCGCCGCTTCGGCATCGGCCTGCGCCGCCTGGAAACGGGAGATCTCGGCGCAGCGCAAAAGGCGCGACCGGTGAAGTGGCTGCTGCTGCTGGGCCTGGTGTTCCTGCTGCCGCTCCTGACCGGCCTGGGCGTCACGCCGCATTCGCTCGGCAACCCCTATTGCGACATCTGCCCGTCGCGCGTGGCGACTACGCTGCTCACCGGCAATACCGAGCAGCTCGCGCTGAATCTGGGCGACAACGTCAGTTTCGGCCTGGGCGGCATCGCCAACCTGCTGATCGGCTTCACGCTCGTCGGCGCGCTTGCCGTACGCCAGCCTTTCTGCCGCATCTGCCCGCTGCTGGCCTTCAACGCGGTGTTCCAGCGGCTTTCGCCCATGCGACTGAAGAAAACCATGCACGAGAACTGCGGCAAGTGCGGCATCTGCACCGAGGCCTGCCCGATGGACATCCCCGAGATCGCCAGGGAGGAAGGGCGCAAGGCCTACAGCGAGGATTGCACCCTGTGCGGGCGCTGTGCCGAGTACTGCCCGCAGGACGGCATCATTCAGCTCAAGTGGGGGCCGCTCGCGCTGTTCTCCTCGCGCCGCGAATACTACAAGAATCGCGTGAAGGGCGAGCTGCCCGACGGTACCGTAAAGCCGATCAAGTTCGTCAAGGCGGCCACGAAGGGCGGCGAGGCCAATGCTTGAGGACCTCGTCGCCGGCCAGGTGACGCTGACCACCGTCTGGCTGCTCGGCGTCTCGATGGGGCTGACGGCCTGCACAGTGACCTGCCTGCCGTTCATGGGCACCTGGGCGCTGGGCAGGGCCGGCGGCCAGGCGGAAGCCTTCCTCCATACCGGCGTGTTTCTCGCCGGCCGCGTGACGACCTACACCCTGCTGGCGGCGCTGGCCGGCGCCGCCGGGCTGGGGCTGGCGCGCGCCCTGGGCGGCCCCTGGGGCAACGGCGTGATCGGCGTGGCCAGCGTGGCGGCCGGCCTGTGGCTGCTGCGGCCGAAAGTCAGCCGCTGCAGCACGGCGACGGCGTCGCTGGCGACCACGCAGCCGATCCACTTCAAGCGCAAGGCGGACAGCCTGCCGCCGCTCTTCATGGGCGCCGCGCTGTCGCTGACGCCCTGCACGCCGCTGGCATCGCTGCTGGCGCTCGCCGCCCACGCCGGCAGCGCCGCCTCGGGTGCGACCTATGGCCTGGCGTTCGGGCTGGGTGCGGCGATGACGCCGATCCTGGTGCTGGTGCCGCTGGCCGGACGGCTGGGCCAGGAGATTCGCAACGGACGGGAATGGATCGCGCGCTGGCTGAGCTGCGGCGCGGCAGCGGTGTTGATCATGCTCGGGCTCAGACGCCTGATGCTGTTGATATAGGCCGGGCATGGGCGCCGCACTTTCCCTGGATCGCACGGCACAAGCACAGCGGCGCGGCCCGCACGCGTCGGGTGAGCGCTGGCTGGCCTTTCTTGCGATTGCGGGTGCACACGCTGCACTGTTCGCGTGGCTGGTGCACGCGGGCGTCGTGCCGCGGCAGAAAGCCATGGACGTGCTGCAGGCGTTTCTGATCGTCCCGCAACGGATCGCGCCGCGCATCGTCCCGCCTGCGCCGCCGCAGCCGGAGCGCAAGGTGCAGCGGGTGCCGAAGCAGGCCGAGACCCTGCCGCCGCTGAGCACGACCGCAGCCGCGCCAACAGCGATGGTCGCGCCGCCCGTGGCGCCGGTCGAGGCGAAACCGGCCCCTGCGGCGGCGCCGGCCGTGGAAGCCGCGCCGCTGCCCGTCGTAGCGCCCCGTTTCGATGCCGACTACCTGGACAACCCCAAGCCGGCGTATCCGGTTTCGTCGCGGCGCCGCGGCGAGGAAGGCCGCGTGGTGCTGCGAGTCTTCGTCGACGCGGAGGGGCGTGCGGCGAAAGTCGAGGTGCAGGAGTCGAGCGGCCATAACCGGCTCGACGAATCCGCCGTGACAGCGGTGGCGCGCTGGCGCTTCGTGCCGGCGCGGCGCGGCAGCGAGCCGCTCGCCGCCTGGGTGCGGGTGCCCGTCGTGTTTTCGCTGCGCGACTGAAGCGCAGGATAGAGAGGATAAAACATGAATGAATCGCTGGGTTTCGCCCACTTTCTGGCCAATGCCGACGGGGTGGCGCGCGGCATCCTGTTGCTGCTGGCCGCGGCCTCGATCGGCACGTGGTATCTGATTGCCATCAAGTCCGTTGCGCTGTTGCGCCAGCGCCGCACGAGCCGCCGCTTCATCGCGCGCTTCTGGCAGGCGGCCTCGATCGAGGAGGTGGAGCAGGAGGCGCGCGCCGGCATGGCCGCGGATCCGTTTTCCCACCTCGTCCAATGCGGCTTCGAGGCGGCCGAGTCGCTGCGCGCCGATCCGGCCGGCTTGCCGCGCGGACTGGTGGCGGGCGCGGCGCCCGACGAGTTCCTCACGCGCGTGCTCAAGCGCGCCATCGACGCCGAGCGCAAGTGCATGGAATACGGCCAGACCTATCTCGCCTCGGTGGCGTCCAGCGCGCCCTTCGTCGGCCTGTTCGGCACGGTATGGGGCATCTACCATGCCCTCATCGCCATCGGCGTGTCCGGCCAGGGCACGCTCGACAAGGTCGCGGGCCCGGTGGGCGAGGCGCTCATCATGACCGGGCTGGGCCTCGCGGTCGCGATTCCGGCCGCGCTGGCCTACAACTTCTTCGTGCGCCACACGCGCAACACCATGACCGAGCTCAATGGATTCGCCCATGACGTATTTGCGCTGCTGGTGATCGGCATCAAGCGGCAGGCCGATGCGGGGCTTCCGGCGAAGGCCGATGGGGCGGTGACGCCGCTGACCTGGGCGCGCAAGCAGCCGGCGCAGGCCGCGCACTGAGGCATCATGGCATTCTCGGCATTCGACCAGGATGACGGCGCGCCGCTGGCGGAGATCAACATGGTTCCGCTGATCGACGTGATGCTGGTGCTGCTCATCGTCTTCATCGTCACCGCGCCGCTGCTCACCCATGCGGTCAAGGTGGACCTGCCGCGGGCGCAGAGCGCCGTGAACGAGACGCCGCCACAGCACGTGCAGGTCGGCATCGATGCCCAGGGCGTGATCTACTGGATGGGCGAGGCGGTGACGCTCGAGGAAATGCGCGCGCGCATGTCGGCCGTCGCCCTGCACGACCCGCGCACCGAGCTGCATTTGCGCGCCGACCAGGCGGTCGCTTACCGGGCAGTGGCCCAGGTCATGAGCGAAGCGGCCCAGCAGGGGCTGGTGCGCATCGGCTTTGTCACCGATCCGTCCGGCAAGTAGCACTGAAAACTGTAAAATCCACTCATTACTCAAGGAGGCAACGCATGAAATCGATGATTACCACGCTCGCCCTGGCGGCATTTTCCGTCTCGGCCTTCGCCGATGTGACGGTCACGGATTCCTGGGTGCGCGGCACCACGCCGGCGCAGAAGGCCACCGGCGCCTTCATGCAGATCACCAGCAGCGATGCCGCGGCGCTGTTGTCGGCCAGCACTCCGGTGGCCGGCGTGGTCGAGATCCACACCATGAAGATGGAGGGCGGCGTGATGAAGATGCGCGCCATGCCGAAGCTGGACCTGCCGGCGGGCAAGGCGGTGCAGCTGCAGCCGGGCGGCAACCACGTCATGCTGATGGACCTCAAGCAGCAGATGAAGCCGGGCGACATGGTGCCCATCTCCCTGAAGATCGAGGGCAAGGACAAGAAGGTGCAGACGATCGAAATCAAGGCCGAGGTGCGCGACCTGGCCGCGCCGGCCACGATGGACAAGATGGACAAGATGGATAAGGGCCACGGCGCCGGCATGAAGCACTGAGGAAAAGCGTTGCCGCAGGACGGCGCCCGCGGGCGCCGTTTTTTTACGCCTGTCGCTCGCGCCGGGACTCGATCAGCGAATACACCGCCGGCACCACCACCAGGGTGAGCAGGGTGGAGGAGATCATGCCGCCGATGACGGCGATGGACAGCGGCTGGTTGGTCTCCGCGCCGGCGCCCAGGCCCAGCGCCGCCGGGAACAGGGCCAGGATGATGGTGGCGGAGGTCATCAGCACCGGCCGCATGCGCGTCGGGCAGGCGTCGCGCAGGGCCGCATCCACGCGCATGCCACCCTCGCGGCGCTGGTTGGTGAGGTCCACCAGCAGGATGGAGTTCTTCGCCACCAGGCCGATCAGCAGCACCAGGCCGATCATCGAGTAGATGTTGAGCGTCTGGCCGAACAGCCACAGCGCCGCCACGCCGCCGATGATGGCGAGCGGCTGCGCCAGCATGATGATGGCCGGCTGCAGGAAGGAGTTGAACTGGCTGGCGAGCACCATGTAGAGCAGCACCAGCGCCAGCGAGAAGGCGAAGGCCATGTACTTCTGCGTCTTGCCGAATTCCTCCGCCTGACCGATGAACTTGACCTGGTAGCCGGTCGGCAGCATTTCGGCCGCCGCTTGCCGGACTTCGTTCACGGCCTCGCCCAGCGGGATGGTCGGCGTGGCATAGAAGGTGGCGGCGTACTGCAGGTCGAAGCGGCCGATGACGGCCGGGCCGAGGCGCTCGCTGAACGAGGCGACGCTGTCCAGGCGCACCAGCTTGCCGTCCTTGGCCCGCAGGTAGATCTTCGACAGGTCGGAGGGCTGGGTGAATTCCCCATCGCGACCCTTGACGCGGATGTCGTAGCGCTGGCCGTCGCCCGGCTCGTCGTTGAACTTGGCGATGTCGATGCCGCCGGTGAGCATGTTGACCGCCAGCGCCACGTCTTGCGAGGTCAGCTGGGCAGCGGCAATGCGCGTGCGGTCGGGCTGGAAGAGGAGCTGCGGCAGGTCGAGTTGCAGGTCGGTGTCGAGGCGGCCGATGCCGGCGACCTGCGCGAGCTGCTGCTGCAGTTCGCGCGACAGGCGCCCGACTTCCTGCAGGTTTTCGCCGGCCAGTACGAACTGCAGCGGTTCGCCGCGCTGCCCGCCGACGATGGGGTAGGGCGCGGCGAAGACGAAGGCGCCAGGCACGGTGGCCAGCTCCTTGCGCACTTTCGGCAGGAGGTCCTGCTGCCTCACCACCCGCTCGCCGCGCGGCGCCATGCGCACGACGACCAGGCCCTGGTTGACCTGCCCCGCCGAGCCGAAGCCGACCAGGGCGAACTCGGTGACGATCTCCTTGTGGCGGAAGAGGATCTCCTCGACCATGCGCAGGCGCGAGTCGGTGTATTCGATGCTCGAGCCGAGCGGCGCGCGCAGCCGCACGAGGAAGCGGCCCTCGTCCTGCTCCGGCGTGAAGGTCTTGCCGATAGTAACGAAGAAGAAGGTGCTCGAAGCGACGACGCCCAGGGTGAGCAGCACGACTTTCCAGCGGTGGGCGAGCGCCAGGCCGAGCAGGCGGCGATACAGCCGCTCTATGCCGCCGAGGATGCCGTCGAGCAAGTGATAGAGGCGGCCGTGGTTCTTTTCGACCTTGAGGTAGCGCGAGCACAGCATCGGCGTGAGCGTCAGCGAGACGAACAGCGAGACGAGCACGCCGAAGGTGACGACCACGGCGAAGGAACGGAAGAACTGGCCGATGATGCCGGAGAGGAAGATCACCGGCGCGAAGATCGAGACGAGCGACAGCGTCGCGGCGATGACGGCGAAGACCACTTCGCGGCTGCCGTTGATGGCCGCGGCGACCGGCTCGGGATCGACTTCTTCGCGGTGGCGGAAGATGTTCTCCAGCACCACGATGGCGTCGTCGACCACCACCCCGATCAGCAGCAGCAGCGCCAGCATGGTGAGCGAGTTGAGCGTGTAGCCGAAGAAGTAGATGACGCCGATGGCGCCCATCAGCGAGACGGGAATGGCCAGCGCGATGATCAGGGTGGAGCGCAGCGAGCGCAGGAAGAACCACACCACCAGGGCGGCGAGCAGCGTGCCCTCGATCAGGTGCTCCTTCAGCGAAGTGATGATTTCCTGGATGAAGACGGCGTCGTTGGAGACGACGGTGATGCGCATGCCCGGCGGCAGCTGCGGTCGGATCTCGTTCTCCACCCTTTTTAGGATTCCCTCGACGATGGCGACGGTGTTGGTGTTGGCAACCTTGACGATGCCCAGGCCGATGGTCGTTTCGCCGTTGAAGCGGGCGAGCTGGCGAAAGTCGGCGAGCCCATCCTCGACCTCCGCCACGTCGGACAGCTTGATGGGGTAACCGCCCTTGTAGCCGAGGATCATGCCGGCGAGGTCGTCGATGCGGTGGAACTCCAGGTCCAGCTTGACGAGCGCTTCGGTGGCCTGGCCGACGACGAAGCCGCCGGCGAGCTGGACATGCTCCTTGGCGAAGGCCTCGTTGATGTCCTGCGCTGTGACGCCGTGCGCCGCCATGCGTGCCGGCAGGAGATTCACGCGGATGGTGCGGTCGCGCCGCCCGCCCAGGCGAACCTCGCCGACGCCGTCGATGGTCTCCAGCCGCTTCTTGACGGTATTGAGCGCGTACTGGTTGAGCTGCTGCTGGGTGCGGTCGCCCTGCAGGGCCAGCCACATGATCGGCTGCGTGTTGGTTTCCACCTTGGCCACCACCGGAGGGTCGGCATCCTTCGGCAGGCGGCGCAGGATCTGGTTGAGCTTGGCCTGCACCTCGTTGAAGGCGATGTCGACGTTCTTTTCGAGCGCGAAGGTGATGTTGACCTGAGAGACGCCCGGCGAGGAGGTGGACTGGATGTGCTCGATGCCCGGCACCGTGTTGGCGGCGGATTCGATGAGGTTGGTGACGCTGGCGTCGACGATGTCCGGGTTGGCCCCCTTCACCGTCGTCGTCACCGAGATGACGGGGAATTCGATGTAGGGAAAGCGGTCCATACCGATGCTCTGGTAGGCGATGAGGCCGAACAGCACCAGCACGCCGTTGAGCATCCACGCCAGGACGTGGCGCTTGATGGAAAGCTCGGGCAGGGTCATTTCGCGGATTCGGCCTTGGCGCTTGCCGGCTTCTTGGCGGCGCCGTCCTGCGGGGGCTGACTTTCGGCGGTCTTGCCCGCCGCTGCGGGCTTGCTGCGCTCCTGCACGGTAACGGCGGCGTTATGCGTGAGGAATCCGGCACCGTCAAGGGCCACGGTGGCGCCGGCCGGCAGGCCCTTGACGATCTCCACCATGCCGGCGCGCTTGGCGCCGACTTCGACGACGTGCTGAACCGCCTTGCCGTCCGCAATGACGTAGACGATCTTGCCTGCCGGCCGCAGCACGACGCTCTGCTCCGGCACCAGGATGGCGTCCTCGCGTTTGGCTACTACGACCGCAGCGTTGACCGTGCCGCCCGGGCGCAGGCCCGCGTGGTTCTCGATGTCGACGAGCACGTCGAGGGCGCGCCCGGTCTCGGACACGCCGGGCTTGATCTCGCTGACGGTCCCCCTGATTTCATTGCCCGGCAGCAGCGGAGAGGTGAGGATGACGGCCTGGCCCTTCTTCAGTCTGGGCGCGGCGGATTCCGGAAAGGGCAGGTGGGCGCGCAACTTACTGCTGGAAACCAGGTGCAGGAGCGGGTCGCCGACCTTGACGTAGTCGCCGACAGAGGCGATTTGCGTTTCCACCACGCCGTCGAAGGGGGCGAGGATGCGCGCCTTGCCCTGGTTGCGCAGGCTCTGCTCGCCGCGGGCGCGGGCGGCGGCGAGCTGTTCGCGCAGGGCGTCGCGCTGGGCACGCGCATCGTCAGCGGCGTTCTGCGAAATGAAGCCCTTCTGCACCAGTTGCTGCTGCCGCTCGACGACGCGTTCCTGCTGGGACAGGAGGGCTTCGACGCGCTTGCGCTCCGCCTCGTCGGCGCGATGCTGCAGGGCGGCGTCGGCATCGTCGATGATCGCCAGGAGGTCGCCTTTCCTGACGGCCTTGCCGGAGCCGGCAGCGATCTTGACGACCTTGCCGGCGATTTCGGCGCCGACTTTCGGGTCGATCAGGGCCTCCAGCGTGCCGAGGGTTTCCTCGGCCATCTCCATCGTGCCGGCCTTGGCCTGCGTGGTGGTGATCAGGGTGGGTGGCCGGCCGGAGGCTTTCTTCTCTTCCGTCTTGCGTTCGCAGGCGCCCAGCGCCAGCGAGGCGGCGATGAGTCCAATCAGGGCGATCTTGTGCATGGTGGGTTGGTTAGGCTCAGGGGATCAGTCGATGACCGTTTCCAGCGCAAAGAGTTGCTCGGGGCGCTCCCTGCCGCGGACGAGGAAAGACTTCGCACCGTCCACGAGGACCTCGGCGGCCCGCGGGCGCGTGTTGTAGTTCGAGCTCATGGCCATGCCGTAGGCCCCTGCAGAGAGGATGGCCAGCAGGTCGCCCGACGCGACCGCGAGGCGGCGGGCATGACCCAGGAAGTCGCCCGACTCGCATACCGGGCCGACGACCTCGTACTCTGCCTCGGCACCGGCATCCTGCCGCACCGCCAGGATGTCGTGCCAGGCATCGTAGAGCGCCGGCCGCATCAGGTCGTTCATGGCCGCATCGACGATGGCGAAGTTCTTCTCCTCGCCGTGCTTCAGGTATTCGATGCGGGTGAGCAGGATGCCGGCGTTGCCGACCAGCGCGCGGCCGGGCTCGAAGAGGATCTTTTCCTTGCGGCCCGCCAACTGCGCGAGGATCGGGGCGAGGTAGTCGGCCACGTCGGGCGGCGTTTCGTCGCGATAGCGGATACCGATGCCGCCGCCGAGGTCGAGATGGCGCAAGATGATGCCCGCGTCGGCCAACTGGTCGACAAGGGCCAGCACCTTGCCGGCAGCCTCGGCCGCCGGCGCCGGGTCGAGCAACTGCGAACCGATGTGGCAGGCAATGCCGGCGATGTCGATATGCGGCAGCTCGCGGGCGCGCAGATACAGTGCGAACGCATCTGCGTAGGCGACGCCGAACTTGTTGCTGCGCAGGCCGGTGGAGATGTAAGGATGCGTCTTCGGGTCAACGTCGGGATTCACGCGCAGCGCGATGGGGGCTGTCCTGCCTGACTCTCCGGCCAGCTCGTTGAGCCGCTCCAGTTCCTCGGCGGACTCCACGTTGAAGCAGAAAACGCCCGAGGCCAGGGCTTGGCGCATTTCGTCAGCGGTCTTGCCGACGCCCGAGAACACCACCTTGGCGGGGTCGCCGCCCGCGGCGAGGACGCGGGCCAGCTCTCCGCCGGAGACAATGTCGAAGCCGGCGCCGGCGCGCGCGAACTGGTTCAGGATGGCCAGGTTCGAGTTGGCCTTGACGGCATAGCAGATCATCGCATCCCGCCCGGCCAGCGCCTGGCGGAACGCTTCGTATCGCGCCAGCAGCGCGGCGCGCGAATAAACGTAGCACGGCGTGCCGTGCTCGGCGGCTATCTGCGGCAAGGGCACGCCTTCGGCACAGAGGATGCCGTTACGGTAGACAAAAGGATTCATCGTGGAGAGGTGGCGCCGCCGGGTTTGCTATCATCGGCAGGCGTAGCAGCCGGCGCTGGCGAGGCGGAAGACGTCGCCCCGGCCGGTGCAGGCCTGGGCGGCATCACCAGCGAGGTCTTCGTGCCGCAGGCCCCCAGCAGGATCAGTGCAAGAATGGATGCGAAGGTGCGCATGATGGCCGCAAAAATAGCGATGTTAGCAGAAGGAATGTGATGGAAGAAACCGAGTTCAATACCCTGGCCGAGGACACCTTGGCGAGGATCGAGCAGGCGCTGGAAGCCTGTAGCGTAGATATCGATTACGAGCTGCAGGCCGGAGGGGTGCTCGAGTTGGAGTTTGGAGACGGCAGCAAGATCATCGTCAATCGCCATGCCGCCGCGCGCGAGATCTGGGTGGCGGCCCGTTCCGGCGGCTTCCATTTCCGCCGCGAGGCGGGCCGCTGGGTCGGCACCCGTGACGGAGCGGAACTTTTTGCAACCCTGGAGCGCCTGGCTTCAGAGCAGGCGGGCGAGCGCGTTGTCCTAGCCTGAAGGAGGGTGCCAGGGGGCGGGGGATCAACCCGACAAGTTCGGCGCCGGGATGGTCCATCTTTGGGGCGACTCGGGCTCGCTGCTTTCCGGCGGGGGTGGCGGCAGGTTTTCCTTGTAGATCATTTCCGTCGTCGAACCCTCCGCTTCGCCGGCACCCCCAGTCGGTATCTTGATGGTGACCAATCCCTCGGGCGCGGTCATGAAGGATTCCGGCACCGTCTTAAGCGCTTTCTCCATGTAACCGATCCAGATCGGCAGGGCCGCTGAGCCGCCCGTTTCGCCATTGCCGAGCTTCTTCGGCTGGTCGAAGCCGATCCAGGCTATGCCGACGAGGGAGGGTTGGTAACCGCAGAACCAGGCATCGACGAAATCGTTGGTGGTCCCGGTTTTGCCCGCAAGGTCTGCGCGCTTGAGCTGGAGTGCCCGCGTCGCGGTACCCCGTCGCACGACATCATGCAACATGCTGTCCATCAGAAAGGCATTGCGCGGGTCGATGGCACGGAGGTTTTCGTCGCCTGCCACGACAGGTTGGGCTTCGGCCAGCACATTGCCCTTGTCGTCTAGGATCTGTTTTACGATGTAGGGCTGGATACGGTAGCCGCCATTGGCAAATACGGAATATCCCGCCAGTTGCTGCCAGGGCGTCACGCTGCCCGCGCCCAGTGCCATCGTGAGATAGGGCGGATGCTTGTCGGCATCGAAGCCGAAGCGCGTGACGTAATCCTGTGCGTACTGCGTGCCGATCGTCTTTAGGATGCGGATGGAAACCAGGTTCTTGGATTTCGCCAGTGCCTTGCGCATGGACATTGGCCCTTCATATTTCCCGTCGTAGTTTCTCGGCTCCCACACTTGGCTGCCAGTTTCCTCGGCGGAGACTACCAGCGGCTCGTCCTCGATGATGCTGGCTGGCGTCATTCCTTTCTCGAGCGCCGCCGAATATATGAAAGGCTTGAAACTGGAACCTGGCTGGCGCCAGGCTTGTGTGACATGGTTAAATTTGTTGCGGTTGTAGTCAAAGCCACCGACCAGAGCGCGAATGGCGCCATCGAGGGGGCTCGCAGCGACGAAGGCGGCCTCGACCTCAGGCACTTGCAGGATCTCCCAGTTGCCCTTGTCGTCCTTGTGTACAAAGATGATGGCGCCGCGGCGCAGGCGCTTGTTGGCAGGCGCCTTGTCTTCCAGCATGCGCTGGGCAAACTTCAAGCCCTCACCCGAAATCTGAACAGTTTCGCCGCCTCGACGGTAGGCCTTCACCCGTTTCGCTCCAGCTTCGAGAATCACCGCAGCAAAGATGTCGTCTGAATCGGACTCATCCTGCAAGACTTCCTCCAGGGTTTCGTCCGAAGCGCTGCCGGGTTCCCCGATATTCGCGTAGCCCTTGGCGCCCCGATAGCCGTGGCGCTTGTCATAATCCAGCACGCCGCGCCGCAGGCTCGCGTAAGCGACTTCCTGGTCTGCCTTGAGGAGGGTGGTGATGACGCGCAGCCCACGCGTATAGGCTTCTTCGCGGAAATTTTCATATGCCATTTGCCGTGCCATTTCGGCGACGTGGTCCGCTCGTACCGCGAACTCATTGACATCGCGCTTGATGCGCAGATCCTGTGCCTGGGCCTCGGCCAGCTGTGCGTCATTGATGAAGCCCAGCTCATGCATGCGGCGCAGGACATAGAGCTGACGCAGTTTGGCGCGCTTGGGGTTGGCCACGGGATTGAAGCTGGATGGGGCTTTCGGAAGGCCGGCCAGCATGGCCGCCTCTGCTAGGCTGATGTCCTGCAGGGGCTTGCCATAATATATTTGAGACGCAACGGCAAAACCGTAGGCGCGTTGCCCGAGATAGATCTGATTGAGATAGATCTCGAGGATTTCGTCCTTGGAGAGATTGCTTTCGATCTTGAAGGCGAGCAGCGCTTCGTAGACCTTGCGCGACAGAGTCTTCTCTCTTGAGAGGAAGAAATTACGCGCCACCTGCATTGTGATGGTGCTGGCTCCCTGCCTTTTGCCGCCACTGGTGAAATTGGCATAAGCGGCGCGCAACACGCCAAGGGTATCCACGCCGGGATGCTGGTAGAAACGCTCGTCCTCTGCCGCCAGGATGGCTTGTTTCATGATCAGCGGCACTTCCTTGATACGAACCAGCGCACGCCGCTCCTCGCCGAATTCGCCGATCAGGTGGCCGTCGGCGGTAAAAATGCGCAGGGGGATTTTCGGCTGGTAGTCGGTCAGTACCTCGATTGAAGGCAACTGGGGATAGGCCAGAATGACAATGATCGCCAGCAAGGCGATGCCGATGAGGGCAAGGCCCGCCAGAAACAGTATGGGATAGGCAATCCAGCGTAGCACGGTGGGCAAAGATGCACTCAACTTGATAGGAAAGCGCGCAATTATATGCCCCACCTGCCAAGGCGTGATCAAAGGGTGAAATCTGTAGTATCTCCGCACATAAACGAAACATCCTTATTGTTAATCTAATCAAGTGGTTAATGTGGTGCTCACGGAGGGGCAAGCGGATGTCGGGGTAAAGCGACAGCCAAAAGGAAAAAATACTTTACACAAACCATAGTTGTTGCTAGGATTTAATGTAAATTATCTGTAATGCGCCTAACTAACGAGAATTCAAAAGGATTTTCCTTGCAGATAGATCTCTCAGTATTCAACCCTAAGGCGCGCCCTCTGTTAGGGCTCGACATCAGTTCCTCATCGGTGAAGATGGTCGAGTTGGCAGAGGCGGCGAAAGGGAGCTACAGGATCGAGCGCTACGCGATCGAGACCTTGCCACGCGATGCCGTGGTGGATGGAAACATCACCAATCTCGATGCGGTGGCCGAGGCGGTCAAGCGCGCCTGGAAGCGCATGGGTACATCAACCAAATACGTCGCAATGGCCCTGCCGGCCGCGGCCGTGATAACCAAAAAAATAATTGTTCCGGCGGGACAACGTGAACGTGAACTCGAATTCCAGGTGGAATCCGAGGCCAATCAGTACATCCCCTTTGCGCTTGACGAGGTCAATCTTGATTTCCAGGTTGTCGGCCCGGCCCCGAGCAGTCCCGAAGAAGTGGAAGTGCTCATTGCCGCTTCGCGCAAGGAAAAAGTAGAGGATCGCGTGGCCGTTGCCGAGGCGGCGGGTTTGAGGCCTTTGGTGATGGATGTAGAGTCTTATGCGGCGCAGTCGGCATTTGAACTGGTTGAGAGCCAATTTCCCGAGGGCGGCCAGAACCAGACCATTGCGTTGGTCGACATCGGGGCGAACGTCATGAACGTCACGATTCTGCGCAACGACCAGCCCGTTTATGCAAGGGAGCAGGCATTCGGCGGCAGTCAGCTGACGCAGGACATAGTGCGTCAATACGGCATGAGCCAGGAAGAAGCCGAAACCGCGAAACGGACAGGCAATCTTCCCGAGAACTTCGAATCGGACCTGTTGCGCCCTTTTCTTGACAGCCTAGCGCTTGAGGTCTCCCGGGCCCTGCAATTCTTCTTTACCTCAACGCAGTTCAATCAGGTTGACCATATTGTTCTTGCTGGTGGTTGCGCGGTCATCCCGGGTGTGGATGAGGCAGTGACGGAAAGAACCCAGATCAGCACCGTAGTCGCCAATCCCTTTGCCAACATGGCGTTGTCCCAGCGCATTCGTCCCAAGAATCTTGCTACGGATGCCCCCTCGCTGCTTGTTGCCTGTGGTCTAGCGTTGCGGAGGTTCGACCAGTGATCCGCATCAATCTACTGCCTCACCGCGAGGAAAAGCGCAAAGCCCAGCGCCAGCAGTTTATCGCGCTGTCAGGCCTGATCGCAGTCCTTTCGATTCTTATTGTCATTCTGGTGCATGGCGTGATTGCGGGCTACATCAGCCAGCAGGAGCGCAAGAATGAGTTCCTCAAGAAGGAGATTGCCGCCCTCGACAAGGAAATCGACGAGATTAAACGTCTGAAGGAGCAGACCAGTGCGATGCTGGCCAGAAAGGGCGTGATCGAGTCGCTGCAGGGCAGCCGAGCCGAAACCGTGCGGCTTTTCAACGAGCTTGCGCGCCAAGTGCCCGCTGGCATTTATCTAAAGTCGCTCAAGCAGGCTGGAAACAAGATCGACATGGTCGGGATTGCCCAGTCCAATGCCCGGGTGTCCACGCTGATGCGCAACCTTGAGGCCTCCCCACTACTCGAGCGGCCCGATCTCATCGAAATCAAGGCGGTTACCATGGGCAACCGGCGCTACGCGGAATTCAAGCTTAACCTCATTATTACAAGAGAAGCGGCGGAGGCGGCTGGCAAGCGGCAACAGCCAGGGAAACAATCGACAATGCAGGGCAAGAAAGCATGAAGAAGCCCAACATGCCCAAAATTCCAGCCATTCCCAGCATCGATTTCGGGGCGCTGGCCGAAGACTTTAGATCACTCGATCCGAAGGATATAGGCACGTGGCCAGTATTGCCGCGGGTGACTGTGCTGTTCGGCCTTTTCGTGGCCCTGCTGGTCGGCGGCTGGTGGTTCGACTGGAATACACAGCTTGAAGACTTGGAAGCCAAACGTCAGCAGGAAACCAAGTTCAAGAACGAGTATCTGGACAAGAAGAAACAGGCAGTGAACCTCGAAGAGCATCGCAAGCAGTTGGCCGAAATCGACAAAACATTCGGAGCATTGCTCAAACAACTACCGAACAAGGCGGAAATGGAAGCCTTGCTGATCGACATCAACCAGGCGGGCTTGGGCCGAGGTCTTCAGTTCGAGTTATTCAAACCTGGCAGGGAAACGACCAGAGATTTCTATGCAGAACTGCCGATTTCCCTGAAGATTACTGGCACATACCACGATCTGGGCGCTTTTTCCGCAGACGTTGCGAAACTGTCGCGCATTGTGTCGCTTACCAATGTTGCCATTTCTCCCGATAAGGGCGCATTGCTCAAGTTGGATGCCACGGCGATGACTTATCGCTACCTTGACGAAGAGGAGCTAGCCGCGCAACGCAGGGCGAAAGCGGCCCAGGAAAAAGCCAAAGGAGCCAGGAAATGAGGCGCGCAGCCATTCTTTTGGGTTGCCTTATGCTGGCTGCGTGCGGCGGCGAGGACCATCAGGACCTTCGTCAATGGATGAAAGAGTCAACGAAGGATTTCAAGGGGAAGATACCTCCGTTGCCTGAAATCAAGAGTTTCCCCACGGTAGCCTACGAAGCCGGCGACTTGGTCGAACCATACAATGCCTCGAAGATCGAGCCGGAACGAAAAGCAGGCGGCGGGGGCATCAAACCCGACTTGGATCGACGCAAAGAACCGTTGGAGGCTTATCCACTGGAATCCCTGAAGATGGTGGGCACATTGACCAAGGGCAAAATGGTGCATGCCTTGGTTCAGGCAGACAAGAATCTGCATCAGGTCAAGATCGGGAACTATATGGGACAGAACTTCGGAATCATCACTGACATCAACGAAACCGAGGTGCAGCTTAAAGAACTGGTACCCGATTCTCTTGGGGACTACGCGGAACGCACGAGCACATTGCAGTTGCAGGAAAAGCAGCAGGAGGGCAGGAAATGAATACAGTAACTAAGAATCTCAGACACTTTTTTCTCCCGCTCATCCTACTGCTGATCCAGCCGGCGTGGGCACAGAATGCCATCGAGTCCTTGGGGGTGAGTCTGCAAGGCAGCGATGTCGTCTTGAAGCTTACAACCAGCAAACAGCTCGCTGCGGAACCAGCCAGCTTCAGCGTGACCAATCCACCTCGCATCGCCTTTGATTTCCCTGGAGTCTCGAACGCGCTTGGGCGAAATGCACAAACCATCAACGAAGGTGATTTGCGCAGTATCAATCTGGTACAGGTTGGAGACAGGACGCGTTTGGTGTTGAACCTGAAACAGATTCGTCAAGCTGCGACACGCATCGAAGGCAAGGACCTGCTAATCACTCTAAGCGGAGTGAGCGCCAGCGCAACTACAAAATCCGAGGATGCCGCGCAACGCTTTGCGGAAGTCAGGCCTTCCGCGGAAAAGGCCAGCATTCGGGACATCAATTTCCGCCGTGGAAATAACGGAGAGGGCCGTGTCGTGGTCGATCTGTCCGAAAGCAATGTCGGCATCGACATCCGCCAGCAAGGACCCAATCTGGTGGTGGAATTCATGAGGGCGACTCTGCCCGATACATTGCGCCGGCGTCTGGATGTGGCTGATTTTGCAACACCGATAACATCGGTCAATACACAGCCTCAAGGTGACAATATCCGCATGGTCATTGCTCCCAAGGGCCTGTGGGAACATAACGCATATCAAAGCGACAATCAGTTCGTGGTCGAGGTAAAGCAGTTGATCGAAGACCCGAACAAGCTCGTCCAAAGCAGCCGACGCGGCTATCAGGGCGAGAAGCTCTCGCTGAACTTTCAGAACATCGATGTGCGCGCAGTCCTGCAGGTCATTGCCGACTTTACTGACTTCAACATCATCACCAGCGATACCGTGGGCGGCAGTCTGACCCTGCGTCTCAAGGATGTACCCTGGGACCAAGCCCTCGACATCATTCTGCAAGCCAAGGGCCTTGACATGCGCAAGAACGGCAATGTCATCTGGATTGCCCCGCGCGACGAACTGGCTGCCAAGGAGAAACTGCAGCTTGAGTCACGCCAGCAGATTACGGATCTGGAGCCCATTCGTACCGAGACATTTCAGTTGAACTACCACAAAGCGAAGACGGTATTTGACTTCCTCAAGAACAAGGATCAAACCGCCCTCTCCAAACGTGGGTCAGTCATAGTCGACGAGCGTACAAATAAGCTATTTGTGACTGATGTTCCCTCCCGCCTGGAAGACGTTCGAAGATTGATTTCAGAAATCGATCTTCCCGCCCGCCAAGTGATGATTGAAGCGCGTATTGTCGAGGCGGAAGACAACTTCACAAAGAACGTTGGCGCGAGACTTGGGTATAACAGCACTTATAATCAAATCTTCAATGATGGAGCCCGCGTACTTTTTGGGGGTGGGCTTTCCGCAACAGGGTATCAGACCGGGCAAATTTCAACGCCTATCCCAAATTTCTTTACGAATAGCCTAGGAACAAATCTTCCTGCATCGCCGATTACAGGCAAGCAGGCAGGCCAATTTTCCTTTGTGCTATTCAATAATGCGGCAACGCGCTTTCTGAACTTGGAGGTAAGCGCGCTTGAAGCGGATGGGAAAGGCAAGATTATTTCAAGCCCGCGTGTCGTGACCGCAGATCAGGTCGAGGCGCTTATCGAGCAGGGCGTCGAAATCCCATATCAACAAGCAACCAGTTCGGGTGCGACGAGTATTTCTTTCCGAAAAGCAAACTTGGCGCTAAAGGTCAAGCCGCAAATCACCCCGGATGGCCGGGTCAACTTGACTGTTGATGTCAACAAGGACTCGCCGAACACACAGATAGCAACCGGCGCGGGAGTGGCAATCGACACAAAGCACGTCAAGACTGAAGTACTTGTTGAGAATGGCGGTACAGTCGTCATCGGGGGAATTTATACTCAGGACGAGCGAAACATAGTCACTAGGGTCCCTGTCCTGGGCGACTTGCCGTACGTAGGTTTTCTCTTTAAACATAATGAGAAAAGAGACAATAAAACCGAGTTGCTGGTCTTCATAACGCCAAGAATTATCAGCGAGTCGTTAAGTATGCGTTGAGTAAGAAAAATTTGCTTCCGGGCCGGCAAATGCCGGCCCTTTCTTTTTCGGGTGCGATACGCCTGATAAAATTACCACGTGAAAACCTGCGACAACCTATATCTCGTGGGCATGATGGGTGCAGGCAAGACAACAATCGGCCGGCAACTGGCCTTGCTCTTTGGTAAGCGCTTTGTCGATTGCGACCATGAAATCGAGGAGCGCACTGGTGTCCGCATTCCTCTGATCTTCGATATCGAGGGCGAATCCGGCTTCCGCCGCCGAGAATCCCAAGTGCTGCAGGATCTGACTGCCGAGGAAGGTCTGGTGCTGGCCACGGGTGGGGGTGTCGTGCTCGACCCGGAGAACAGGAAGTGCCTGGCCGATAACGGTCTGGTAATTTACCTGTGCGCCCCGCCGGAAGAATTGTATGCCCGCACCCAGCATGACCGCAATCGTCCCTTGCTGCAGGTCGCCGACCCCCTGAACAAGATCCGTGAACTTTACGTATTGCGTGATCCGCTCTATCGCGAAGTGGCTGATATCATATTCCAAGGAGGGCGACGCACCCCACAGGCGGTGGCCCGACTGCTTGAGCAGGAAATCCGGAAATCATGCGATCTCTGACCGTTGCGCTGGATGCGCGAAGTTATCCCATTCATATCGGCTCGGGTCTGCTGTCCCGGGCGGATATCATTCTCGAGCACTTGGAGGCACCTCTAGCGGCGATTGTCAGCAATGAGACCGTTGCCCCGCTTTATCTGGAGGCCCTAACAAGCGCGCTTCGGGATCTAGGTGTGCGGGTAACAGAAATCGTCCTTCCCGATGGGGAGTCGCACAAGGACTGGCAGACGCTAAACCTGATTTATAACGCGCTTCTGGACAATCGTTGCGAACGCGCGACGACCATCATAGCGCTGGGAGGCGGAGTCATTGGGGATCTCGCCGGCTTCGCTGCCGCCACCTACCAGCGCGGTATCCCCTATATTCAAGTGCCGACTACGCTGCTTGCCCAGGTCGATTCCTCTGTGGGGGGCAAGACAGGCATCAATCACCCTCTTGGCAAGAACATGATCGGCGCCTTCTATCAGCCTCGCCTGGTGCTGGCCGATACGCAAACTCTGAAAACCTTGCCTGACCGGGAGTTGCGGGCCGGACTCTCTGAAATTATCAAGTACGGCCTGATCCGCGATTTGTCCTTTTTCGAATGGCTCGAGGTGAACCTGGAAAAAATACTGGCGCGGGATACCGATGCGCTTGTTTTCGCCATTGAGCGCTCCTGCGCCAGCAAGGCCGCGGTCGTGGCAGAGGATGAGCGTGAATCCGGCATTCGTGCCCTGCTCAATCTAGGTCATACATTTGGCCATGCCATTGAGGCGGGACTTGGATTTGGACGCTGGTTGCATGGCGAAGCCGTGGCCGCTGGCACCATGATGGCAGCGGATCTGTCCCGCAGACATGGCTGGTTGCCGGAAGAGGAGTTTGCAAGAATCCTTGCTCTGCTGCAGCGCGCGGGCTTGCCGACACAGGGGCCTGCCCTGGGGGCAGCCCACTACTTGGATTTGATGGCGATGGACAAGAAGGTTACAGCTGGAAAAATTCGCCTAGTCTTGCTCAAGAAGATCGGCGAAGGTGTGATCAGCACCGAGGCCTCAGAGGACGAAATCCTCGCTGCCATCGAGGCAAGCTGCCGTGGCTGAGCTGGCACCCTATGCCGTCAGCGAATCGAATTCAAGAGGGCGCCAGCACCCGGAGCAGGGCCCTATCGCGCGCAGCGAATATCAGCGCGACAGGGATCGTGTCGTCCATTCCACTGCCTTCCGCCGCCTGGAATACAAGACGCAAGTATTCGTCAATCATGAAGGTGACCTGTTCCGCACACGCCTGACGCACAGCATCGAAGTAGCGCAAATCGCCCGCACCCTGGCGCGCGCTATGTCCCTCAACGAGGATCTGACCGAGGCCATCGCACTCTCTCACGATCTCGGCCACACACCGTTTGGCCACGCAGGACAGGATGCATTGAATGCCTGCATGCGCGAGCATGGCGGATTCGAGCACAACCTGCAGAGCCTGCGCACCGTAGACTTGCTGGAGGAGCGATATGGCGCTTTCGACGGCCTCAATCTCACCTACGAAACGCGGGAAGGCATACTCAAGCACTGCGCGCGGAAAAAAGCGCGGGACCTGGGGGAGCTCGGCCGACGCTTCATTGAGGGAACGCAACCCTCACTTGAGGCGCAACTGTGCAACTTGGCCGATGAAATTGGCTATAACAATCACGATGTGGACGACGGCTTGCGTTCCGGCCTGATTGAAATGGAGCAGCTTGACGAGGTCGGCATCTGGGCGCGGCATGTGGCCATCGTGAGGAACGCGTATCCGCAGATCGCCGGCCGGCGCCTGATCCACGAAACCGTGCGCCGCATGATCAATTCCCTGGCAGTAGACCTCATTGAGGAGACGAGCCGAAATATCAGGGAATCGGGCATCACTGCGCTGGAAGAGGTGCGCAAGGCGGCCGCCCTGGCCGCCTTCAGCGTTGGCATGCACGCTGAGCATAAGGAACTCAAGCACTTCCTGCGCGTCAATCTGTATCAGCATTTCCAGGTGCTGCGCATGACGAACAAGGCGCGCCGCATCATCACCGATCTGTTTGGCGCATTCATGGAAGACCCGCGCCTGCTGCCGCCGCAATACGTAAAGATGGCAATTGCAGACAAGCCAAGGGCCATCGCGGACTACGTTGCCGGCATGACGGATCGCTATGCCATTCGCGAACATCGGCGCCTGTTCGCGGTTGGCGAGATATGATCCAAGGTAATTCCCGCGAATAAACCGGCGCATTTTGCCCAGAAACATTCCTTCTTGAAGAAGCTGTCGTTTGACGGTATATTTCCCGGTTCGCCCTAACGGTTTAGGAGAAGCCGGTGCGCCCCGCCATGCACCGGCTTTTTAACGACCGCGGCCCGTATGCCGACCAGGTATAGGAGGGCGCTCCTGCTGACCGGCCGGAGAAGATTTGTGCCATGGAAACTAATTTTGGCACTAGTGTCGAGGAAATAGAGATGGTCCTCCCTCAGCAACAGGGTCTGTATGACCCAGCCAACGAACATGATGCCTGCGGCGTCGGTTTCGTCGTCAACATCAAGAACAGGAAAAGCCACGCCATCATCGAGCAGGGTTTGCAGATCCTGAGAAATCTCGAGCATCGCGGCGCCACCGGATATGATCCCTTGCTCGGCGATGGCGCCGGCATCCTGATCCAGACCCCCGATGCCTTCCTGCGCGAAGAGATGGCCAAGCAGGGCGTGGCCCTGTCGGAAAATGGCAGCTACGGCGTCGGCATGGTGTTCATGCCGCAAGGCCAGGCCAGCCGCCGTGCCTGCGAGCAGGAGATCGAGCGCGCCATTCGCGACGAAGGCCAGGTTGTGCTTGGCTGGCGCGATGTGCCGCGCGACAACCGCGGATTGGCGCAAGCCGCCCGCGACAACGAGCCGGTTGTGCGACAGGTTTTCATCGGCGCCGGGTCGGGCATCCGCGATACCGATGCCCTCGAGCGCAAGCTTTACATCATACGCAAAGCCTCGGGCCACCGCATCCGCGCACTGAAGCTCCAGGACGGCGGGATGTACTACGTGCCGTCCATGTCGGCGCGCACCCTCCTGTACAAGGGCATGCTGCTGGCCAACCAGGTTGGCGAGTATTACCTTGACCTACAGGATCCGCGCATGGAAACCGCGCTGGCCCTGGTGCACCAGCGCTTTTCGACCAACACCTTCCCGACCTGGGATCTGGCGCACCCATTCCGCATGATCGCCCACAACGGCGAGATCAACACCCTGCGCGGCAACGTCAACTGGATACGCGCGCGCCAGAAGGCGATCTCCTCGCCCGTGCTGGGCAAGGATCTCGACAAGATCTGGCCCTTGATCTACGACGGGCAGTCGGATTCGGCCTCGTTCGACAACGCGCTGGAACTGCTGGTGATGGGCGGCTACAGTCTGGCCCATGCCATGATGCTGCTCATCCCCGAGGCCTGGGCGGGCAACCCGCTCATGGACGAGGAGCGGCGGGCTTTTTACGAGTACTACGCCGCCATGATGGAGCCGTGGGACGGACCGGCCGCAGTGGCGTTCACGGATGGCCGCCAGATCGGCGCCACGCTGGACCGCAACGGCCTGCGGCCGGCGCGCTACCTCGTCACGGACGATGATCTCGTGGTGATGTCCTCGGAGATCGGCGTACTGCCCATCCCTGAGGCGCGCATCGTCAAGAAGTGGCGCCTGCAACCGGGCAAGATGTTCCTCATCGACCTGGAGCAGGGCCGCATCATTGACGACGCAGAGATCAAGCAGCAGCTCTCCTCCGCCAAGCCCTACCGCGAATGGATCGAGAAGACGCGCTACTTCCTCGCCGATCTGCCGGAAGTGAAGTTCAAGCAAGGCATGCAGGAGTCTTTGCTCGACACCCAGCAGGCCTTCGGCTACTCGCAGGAAGACATCAAGTTCATCCTGCAGCCGATGGCCACTGCGGGCGAGGAGGCCACCGGCTCGATGGGCAACGACTCGGCTCTGCATGTGCTGTCCGACAAGAACAAGCCGCTCTACGGCTATTTCAAGCAGCTGTTCGCCCAGGTGACGAATCCGCCGATCGACCCGATCCGAGAGGAAATCGTCATGTCGCTGACGTCCTTCATTGGCCCCAAGCCCAACCTGCTCGGCATCGACGAGAACGACCCTACGCTTCGGCTGGAGGTGCAGCAACCCGTGCTGTCCAGTGAGGATCTGGCCAAGCTCGTCAATATAGACAAGCTGACGGGAGGACGTTTCCGCGCCTTGGTGCTGGACGTGACCTATCCTGCCAAGCATGGCGCGGCCGGCATGGAAAAGGCGCTGGCGAAGCTGCGCGATACCGCCGAAAAGGCCGTGGGCAAGTACAACGTGCTGATCCTCTCGGACCGGGCCGTGTCGCGCGATCGCGTGGCGATTCCGACGCTGCTGGTCTGTTCAGGCGTGCACCACCATCTGGTTCGTTGTGGCTTGCGCACCAGCACAGGCATCGTGGTGGACACCGGTTCGGCTCGGGAAGTGCACCACTTCGCCCTGCTGGCCGGCTACGGAGCGGAGGCGGTCTGCCCCTGGCTCGTTTTCGAAACGCTGGCCGACATGGCGCCGACGCTGAATGTCGAGGCGAAGGAAGCCAAGAAACGTTTCGTCAAGGCCATCAACAAGGGACTGCTCAAGGTCATGTCCAAGATGGGCATTTCGACTTACCAGTCCTATTGCGGCGCGCAGATCTTCGAGGCCATCGGCCTCAATTCGGCATTTGTGGACGAATACTTCACCGGCACTGCCAGCAACGTGCAAGGCATCGGCCTGGCCGAGGTGGCGGAGGAGAGAATTCGCGCCCACCGCGAAGCCTTCGGACCGGCCCCGGTGCTTGCCAATGCGCTGGAGGCGGGCGGAGAGTATGCCTGGCGCACACGCGGCGAGGAACACATGTGGACGCCCGAGTCCATCGCCAAGCTGCAACATGCCACGCGGTCCGGCAAGGTCGAGACCTACAAGGAATACGCCAGGCTCATCAACGACCAGACGAAGCGCCACATGACGCTGCGCGGCCTGTTCGACATCCGCCCGGCCGGCAAGCCGGTGCCGCTCGAGGAGGTCGAGTCGGCCAGGGAAATCGTCAAGCGCTTTGCCACCGGCGCCATGTCGCTCGGGTCGATCTCGACCGAAGCGCATACCACGCTGGCCATCGCCATGAACCGCATCGGCGGCAAGTCGAACACCGGCGAGGGCGGCGAGGACGCCACGCGCTACCGCGCGCTGAAGGGCGGCGAGACGCTGGCCGGCCTGATCGGCAAGAACCGCATCGAGCGCGACATCACGCTCGCCGCGGGCGATTCCCTGCGTTCGAAAATCAAGCAGGTGGCCTCCGGTCGCTTCGGCGTCACGGCCGAATACCTGGCCAACGCCGACCAGATCCAGATCAAGATGGCGCAGGGCGCCAAGCCCGGCGAGGGCGGCCAGCTGCCCGGCCACAAGGTTTCCGAGTACATCGCCCAGTTGCGCTTTTCGGTGCCCGGCGTCGGCCTGATTTCGCCGCCGCCGCACCACGACATCTACTCGATCGAGGACCTGGCCCAGCTCATCCATGACCTGAAGAATGCCAATCCGAAGGCCTCCATTTCTGTGAAGCTGGTTTCCGAGGTGGGGGTCGGCACCGTGGCCGCGGGCGTGTCCAAGGCCAAGGCCGACCATGTCACGATATCCGGCTACGACGGCGGTACGGGCGCCTCGCCCCTGTCCTCCATCAAGCATGCCGGCACGCCCTGGGAACTGGGCCTGGCCGAGACGCAGCAGACGCTGGTGCTCAACCGCCTGCGCGGACGCATCGTCGTGCAGGTCGACGGCCAGATGAAGACCGGCCGCGACGTGCTGATCGGCGCCCTGCTCGGTGCCGACGAGTTCGGCTTCGCCACTGCGCCGCTGGTGGTCGAGGGCTGCATCATGATGCGCAAGTGCCATCTCAATACCTGCCCGGTCGGCGTGGCGACGCAGGACCCGGTGCTGCGCAGGAAGTTCACCGGCCAGCCCGAGCACGTCGTCAACTTTTTCTTCTTCGTCGCCGAGGAAGTGCGCGAACTGATGGCGCAGATGGGCATCCGCAAGTTCAACGACCTCATCGGCCGCGCCGACTTGCTCGACATGAAGCGCGGCATCGACCACTGGAAGGCCAAGGGGCTCGATTTCAGCAAGATCTTCGCGCAACCCAAGGTGCCGGCCGAAGTCGCGCGCCATCAATGCGAGGCGCAGGATCATGGCCTCGCACGGGCGCTGGATCACCAGCTGATCGAGAAAGCACAGCCTGCGCTGGATAAAGGCAAGAAGGTCGTGATCGAGACGCCAGTGCGCAACACGAACCGCACCGTCGGCACCATGCTCTCGCACGAAGTGGCGCGCCGCCATGGCCATGCCGGTCTCGCCGACGACGCCATCCGCGTCAAGCTTGAGGGCACCGCCGGCCAGAGTTTCGGCGCCTTCCTGGCGAAGGGCATCACGCTGGAACTCACCGGCGAGGCCAACGACTATGTCGGCAAGGGCCTCTCGGGCGGGCGCATCATCGTCAAGCCCTCCGCGGAATTCCGCGGCTCGCCGGAGGAGAACATCATCATCGGCAACACCGTGCTGTACGGCGCCATCGCCGGGGAATGCTTCTTCCGCGGCGTCGCCGGCGAGCGTTTCGCCGTGCGCAACTCGGGCGCGACCGCGGTGGTGGAAGGCGTCGGCGACCACGGCTGCGAATACATGACCGGCGGCACAGTGGTCGTACTCGGCCATACCGGGCGCAATTTCGCTGCCGGCATGAGCGGCGGCGTTGCCTACGTGCTCGACGAGGCGGGCAGTTTCGAAAAACGCTGCAACCTGTCCATGGTGGCGCTGGAGCCGGTGCCGGAAGAAGAGGCGGCCAGCGAGACGGGCGAAGTCGAGTCGCACGGCAAAGTGGATGTGCGCCACCTTGGCCGCGCCGACGATGAGTTGCTGCGTTCGCTGATCGAGCGGCATGTCCAGCTGACGGGCAGTGCGCGTGGCCGGCACATCCTGGACAACTGGAGCAGCTACAGGACGAAATTCGTCAAGGTCATGCCGCACGAGTACCGCCGTGCACTCACGGAAATGGCCGTGCAGAAAAATCAGCTAGAGGCAGCGTGATGGGAAAACCGACCGGATTCATGGAATTTAAGCGCCTCTCCGAGGCCTATGATGCGAAGGACGAGCGCCTGCAGCACTATCGGGAGTTCGTGCATCACCTGACCGACGAGCAGGCCGCCCGGCAGGGCGCGCGCTGCATGGATTGCGGCATCCCGTTCTGCTCGAGCGGCTGTCCGGTAAATAACATCATTCCGGACTGGAATGACCTGGTCTATCGCGGCAACTGGAAACAGGCCATCGAGGTGCTGCACTCGACCAACAATTTTCCGGAAGTAACCGGCCGCATTTGTCCGGCGCCCTGCGAGGCGGCGTGCACATTGAACATCAACGACGACGCCGTCGGCATCAAGTCAATCGAGCATGCCATCATCGACAAGGCCGGCGAGAACGGCTGGGTGCTGCCGCAACCGCCGGCGCAGAAGACCGGCAGGAAAGTTGCCGTGGTCGGCTCCGGCCCCGCCGGTCTGGCTTGTGCGCAGCAACTTGCCCGCGTCGGTCACGATGTCACCGTGTTCGAGAAGAACAGCCGCATCGGCGGCCTCATGCGCTACGGCATCCCTGATTTCAAGCTCGACAAGCGGCTGATCGACTGGCGCATGGCCCAGCTAGAGGTCGAGGGCGTCAAGTTCAGGACCGGCGTGATGGTGGCCGGCTCGACCCTGCCGCAAGGCGTGGCGAACGATGCGAAGAAGTCCATTGCCGCGGACAGGCTGGTCAAGGATTTCGATGCGGTGGTGCTGGCCGGCGGCGCCGAGCATCCGCGTGACCTGCCCGTGACCGGCCGCGAACTGGCCGGCGTGCACTTCGCCCTGGAATTCCTGATCCCGCAGAACAAGGAAGTGGCCGGCGATGGCAGGAACCCGATCTCGGCGAAGGGCAAGCATGTGGTCGTCATCGGTGGCGGCGATACCGGCTCCGACTGCGTCGGCACCTCGAATCGCCATGGCGCCGCATCGGTCACCCAGTTCGAACTGCTGCCGCAGCCGCCGGAGAAGGAGAATGGCGCGCTCACCTGGCCCTACTGGCCGATGAAACTGCGCACCTCCTCCTCGCACGAGGAAGGCTGCAGCCGCGACTGGTCCGTCGCCACCAAGGCGTTCATCGGCGGAGAGGGTAAAGAGCGGGGCAAGCTGAAGGCGCTCAAGGTCGTCCGTCTCGAATGGAAGGACGGCAGGATGTCCGAGATTCCCGGCAGCGAGTTCATCGTCAAGGCCGACCTGGCCCTGCTTGCGATGGGATTCGTCTCGCCCATAGGTGGCGTGATCGACGCCTTCGGCGTGGACAAGGACGCCCGCGGCAACGCCAAGGCCTCGACGGAGGGCGAGGGCTGCTACAGGACGAACGTCGACAAGGTCTTTGCGGCCGGTGACATGCGCCGCGGCCAGTCGCTGGTGGTGTGGGCCATCCGGGAAGGCCGCCAGTGCGCCCGCGAGGTCGACGCATTCCTCATGGGATCGAGCGTGCTGCCGCGCTGAGCGCGGTTGCCGGGCAAAGCGGGCGGCTGCGGCCGCCCTTTTTCATTCTGGAGCCGCCGGGGCGCATGTTAGAATTTTCCCTTCACAACCCGATTCTTCTGTCATGAACGTCGTCATCCTCGCCGCCGGCCAGGGCAAGCGCATGCGTTCCGACCTGCCCAAGGTGCTGCACCGCCTGGGCGGCCGTCCGTTGCTGGCCCATGTGCTGGACACGGCGCGCGAGCTGGGAGCGGGCCGCATCTGCGTCGTGTATGGGCACGGCGGCGAGGCGGTGCGCGAGGCACTCGATGCCGATGACCTCGTCTGGGTCAGGCAGGAGCCGCAACTGGGTACCGGACACGCCGTCCTGCAGACACTGACTTTCCTCGATGCGGATGCGCCGACGCTGGTGCTCTACGGCGACGTTCCGCTGATCGGCGCGGCGACCTTGTCGCGTCTGGTCGGGCTGGCCGGTTCCGGCCTTGGCATCCTGACGGAAGACCTCGAAGAACCGGGCGGCTACGGCCGCATCGTGCGCGACGAGGAAGGGCGCGTCCAGCGCATCGTCGAGGAACGGGATGCTTCCGATGAGGAGCGCGCCCTGTCCGAGATCAACACGGGTTTCATGGTCGCGCCGACCCCGGCGCTGCTGCGCTGGCTGCCTTCCCTGGACAACAACAACGCGCAAGGCGAGTACTACCTCACCGACATCGTGGGGCTGGCGATCGACGAAGGCATGCCGGTGGCGACGACACAGCCCGATGCTGCCTGGGAAGTGCTCGGCGTGAACAGCAAGGTGCAGCTGGCCGAGCTGGAGCGCCTGCACCAGTACCGCAACGCCCTGCTGCTCATGGAGCAGGGCGTCACGCTGCTCGACCCCGACCGGATCGACGTGCGCGGCGAGCTCGACTGCGGCCGTGACGTGACGATCGACGTGAGCTGCGTCTTCGAAGGCCGTGTTGTCCTCGGCGACGGCGTCGAGATCGGTGCGCATTGTGTGCTGAAAAATGCCGTCGTCGGCGCCGGCACGCGCATCGCCCCCTTCAGCCACATCGAGGATGCCGAAGCCGGTTCCGGCTGCGTCATCGGACCCTACGCACGCTTGCGCCCCGGCACGAAGCTGGGCGCAGACGTTCATATCGGCAATTTCGTCGAAGTGAAGAACAGCACGGTGGCCGACCGCTCCAAGGCGAACCATCTTGCTTACGTCGGCGACGCCACCATCGGCAGGAACGTCAACGTAGGCGCCGGCACCATCACCTGCAACTACGACGGCGCCAGCAAGCACCGCACGGTGATCGAGGACGACGTCTTCATCGGCTCCGATACGCAACTGGTGGCGCCCGTCACGGTCGGGCGCGGCGCCACGCTGGGCGCCGGCACCACGCTAACCGCGGACGCGCCGCCCGACAAGTTGACGATCTCGCGCGCGCGACAGGTCACCGTTCCCGGCTGGAAACGGCCGGCAAAGAAAAAACCCGCTTAACCACAGAGACACAGAGGCACAGAGTTTTTTTGATAATGACCCTGGTTTTCTCTGTGTCTCTGTGCCTCTGTGGTGAAAGGTTCTGCACATGTGTGGCATCGTCGCAGCCGTAGCCGACCGCAACATCGTCCCGATCCTGATCGAAGGCCTGCGCAAGCTCGAGTACCGCGGCTACGATTCGGCCGGCCTGGCCGTTCATAACGGCGGCATGCACCGCCTGCGGGCGGTCGGGCGGGTGTCCGAACTGGCCTCGCGCGCCGAGGGGCTCGCCGCCAGCGCCGGCATCGCGCACACGCGCTGGGCTACCCATGGCGTGCCCTCGGAGCGCAATGCCCATCCGCACGTATCCGGCGGCCTGGCCGTCGTGCACAACGGCATCATCGAGAATTTCGGCGAGATCAAGGCCCGGCTCGCCGGCCTGGGCTATGCCTTCGACTCCGAAACCGACACCGAGGTCATTGCGCATCTCATCGAGCACAAGCTGCGGTCGCACGCCGACCTCGTTGCAGCCGTGCGCGCTGCCTGCGTCGAGCTGATCGGCGCCTATGCCATCGCCGTGCTTTCGGAAAAGGAGCCGCACCGGGTGGTCGTTGCCCGCCATGGTGCGCCGCTCCTGCTGGGGCTGGGCGAAGACGGGCATTACGCCGCATCGGATACCGCCGCGCTGCTGCAAGTGACGCGCACCATGATCTATCTCGAGGACGGCGACATCGCCGAGATCACCCGGAGTGGCGTGCGCATCGTCGGCGCCGACGGCACTCCGGTCGAGCGGGCGCGCCACGAAAGCACCCTCTCGGCCGACGCTGTCGAACTGGGGAGTTTCCGGCACTACATGCAGAAGGAGATCTTCGAGCAGCCGCAGGCGCTGGCCAATACGCTCGAGATGATCGGTGCGGCGCATGCCGTCGCGCCCCAGCTGTTCGGCGTCGCCGCCGAGCAGATGCTGGCCGACGCCAAGAGCGTGCTCATCCTCGCCTGCGGCACCAGTTTCCATGCCGGCCTGACGGCGCGCTACTGGATAGAGCGGCTGGCCGGCCTCCCCTGCAACGTGGAGATCGCCAGCGAGTACCGTTACCGCGTGTCGGTGCCCAATCCCGAAACGCTGGTGGTGGCCATTTCGCAATCGGGCGAGACCGCCGACACGCTGGCGGCGCTCAAGCATGCACGCATCCTCGGCCAGTCGCGCACACTGGCCATCTGCAATGTGCCTGAATCGGCCATCGTGCGCGAGGCAGCGTTGAAGTTTCTTACCCGCGCCGGGCCCGAGATCGGCGTCGCCTCGACGAAGGCTTTCACGACGCAACTGGCGGCGCTGTTCCTGCTGGCGGTGACGCTGGCCAAGCTTAACGGCCGTATCGACGCGAAGGAGGAAGCCGCGCACCTGACGGCCATGCGCCACCTGCCGCTGGCGGTAGGCCGCGCGCTCGAACTCGAAAAGGAAATCGCCGACTGGGCGCGGCTGTTCGCCGCCAAGCAGCATGCCCTGTTCCTCGGCCGCGGCATGCACTACCCCATCGCGCTGGAAGGCGCGCTGAAGCTCAAGGAGATTTCCTACATCCATGCCGAGGCCTACCCGGCCGGCGAACTCAAGCATGGTCCGCTGGCCCTGGTGGATCGGGAAATGCCCGTGGTCGCCGTCGCCCCCAACGACGCCCTGCTGGAGAAGCTCAAGTCCAATCTGCAGGAAGTGCGCGCCCGCGGCGGTGAGTTGTTCGTGCTCGCCGATGCCGGCAGCGAGATTCCCGAATCCGAGGGCGTGCACATCATCCACATGCCTGAACACTACGGCCTGCTCTCGCCGGTGCTGCACGTGGTGCCCCTGCAACTGCTCGCCTACCATGCCGCCCTGGTGAAGGGTACCGATGTGGACAAGCCGAGGAATCTGGCCAAGTCCGTTACGGTGGAGTGAGAGGACGGTCCGGCAGGAAGCCTGAGGCGGGGAACAGCGCCTCGAATCGCGTCAGGTCATGCTCCGATGATGCGGCGATCTCACCGCCGTGCGCCTCGATGATCGACTTGGCGATCGCCAGGCCCAATCCGGCACCCTCATGTGTCCTGTGCCGGGACGCGTCGACCTGGTAGAAACGATCGAACAGCCGCGGAAGATGCTCAGCGGGAATTGTCTGGCCGGGGTTTTCGACGGCAAGGCGCATTTGCCCCGGCCCCGGCTGGTCGATGCGTACTGTGATGGCGCCGTCACGCGGCGTGTAGCGCAGCGCGTTCGACAATAGATTGCTGAGGGCACGGCGGAGCATCAGTTCGTCGCCGCGAATCATGCCCTCGCCGGACAGGACCATGCGCACTCCCTGCTCCTCGGACAAGGCTTCGTAGAAGTCGAAAAGCTGCCGCACTTCCTTTGCCAGGTCGACCGCCTCACGCTGCGGAACGATCAGGCCATGGTCGGCTTTCGCCAAGAACAGCATGTCGCCGATCATGCGGGCAAGCCGGTCGTATTCCTCGAGATTCGAATAGAGCACTTCGCGGTATTCGTCCGCGGAGCGGGCGCGGGTGAGCACCACCTGCGACTCGGTCATCAGGTTGCTGATCGGCGTGCGCAGCTCATGGGCCAGATCCGAGGAAAAGTCGGACAGGCGCCTGAAGGAGTCCTGCAGGCGGTCGAGCAGGCGACCTTGACCATTTCCCGCAGCGGAACCAGGCCGCGCCGCGCGGCGATCCAGCCGAAGAGTGCGATCAGCAGGACACCAGCCGTGACGGCCAGCCAGAGGCTCTTGCGAAACGCCGTCATGAATTCCAGATGGTGGCCTATGTTCAGGGCGAGAAAGGCGGTGGCCGGAGGCATGTCCGGGATGTCCGTGAATGCCACGGCGGCGATGCCCCGGTAGGTCTCCCCGCCTTTCGACCAGACTGCAAGGTCGGTCGTTTGGATGCGATCTCCGGAAGGTCGACTGTCCAGCAATCCAGGCGGGAAATCTGCGTCGCGGGAGGTGAACAGCACACGTCCGAGCGGCCCCAGAACCGTGATGGACAGACCGTGATGACCGATCAGAGCGTCATCCAGGCGCTGTCCGGCTTGGTCCAGATCCTGCGCTGTGCGCACTCTGGCCAGGGCGTGGCGGATTAGCATCAGCTTGGTGTGGAGTTCATGCAGGTCCTGCTCCTCGAAATGCCTTTCCACGGCATTGCCGATGAGAAAGCCGATTGCCAGCATGACCATGAGCGAGGCTGCCGAGAAGAACAGCGCCAGGCGTAGCGTGATGGAGGCGATCCGCATCAGGCAGGCTCGATGATGTCGAGCACGTAGCCCATGCCCCTGACGGTCCGGATCAGCTTGGGCTCGAAATCGTCGTCGATCTTGGCCCGCAAGCGCCGCACGGCCACCTCGATCACGTTGGTGTCGCTGTCGAAATTCATGTCCCAGACCTGGGAAGCGATCAGCGAGCGCGGCAGTACCTCGCCCTGGCGACGCAGCAGCAGTTCAAGCAGGGCGAATTCCTTGGCGGTGAGGTCGATGCGACGACCCGCGCGCATGACCCGGCGCCGCAGCAGATCCAGTTCCAGATCGGCCACTCTCAGCGTCTCCGCCTCCTTCGCCTTGCCTCGGCGCAGCAGGGAGCGCACCCGGGCCAGCAGCTCGGAAAAGGCGTAGGGCTTGACGAGGTAGTCGTCGGCTCCCAGTTCCAGCCCTTTCACCCGATCCTCGACCTGGTCGCGGGCGGTCAGGAACAGGACGGGCATGTGCCTGCCCGCCTGGCGGATTTCCCGCAGCACCTGCCAGCCGTCGATGCCGGGCAGCATCACGTCCAGCACCACGAGGTCGTAGCCTTCGGTTAGCGCGGCGTGCACGCCATCGGCACCGTCGCGCGCAAGATCCGCCACGAAGCCGGCCTCGGACAGCCCCTGCTTCAGGTAGTCGCCGGTTTTGTGCTCGTCTTCGACGATCAGGATTTTCATCTCGTTACCTTTGATTCCGCCTTTGCCGGCCCCATTCTGCATGTCCGGCAGTTCATGTGTCGAAGATTACAAATTTGTAATGCCGCTGTCAGCAACTTGTTGGGTGCCCGAAAGCATCATGGCGACCATGAGCCAGGGAGGACAAACCCCGATGAGAAGTATGCCGATGCTGCTGGCCGGACTGGCCTTTGCCTTGCCGGTTTATGCACAGACCCTGGGCGATGCATTGAATCAGGCGTGGTCTCGCCATCCGCAGGCTTCCGCCATCACGGCGCGTGAGGAAGAAGCGCAGGCCCGCGCCGAGGTTGCCGGCGGCCTTACCCCGGGCCCGGCCGCATTGTCGCTGTCCAGCCTGAACGACCGCCTCAACAGGAATCGCGGCAAGCAGGAGTGGGAGGCAGAGATGGCGGTGCCACTCTGGCTGCCCGGGCAGCAGGCGGCGCGCGAAGCCGAGGCGGCAAGCGCCCTGGAGGAAGTCGGCGCCCGCCGCGCCGCGTTGCGCCTGCAGATTGCGGGCGAGGTGCGCGAAGCCTGGTGGGCCGTGGCCGCCGCGCGCCATGCCCGCGCCCTGGCCGGACAGCGGACAACCACCGCCCGCGCCCTGGAGGCCGACGTGCTGCGCCGCTTCAAGGCCGGGGACCTGTCCCGGGTCGACGCCAACCTGGCGCGCAGCGAGCGCCTGGCGGCGGAAGCCGAGGCGATCGAGGCGGAGGCCGCGCTGGTGCAAGTGGAGCAGCACTACCGCGCCATCACCGGCATGTCGGCGCCGGCGATTCTGGCCGAGGAGAATCCCGTCCGCACGCGCGAGCCATCGGAAGACCATCCGCAACTTGCGCTCGCCGCCGCGGCCGCGCGTACGGCGCGCGCCCGGCTCAAGCTCGCCGAGGAAACCCGTCGCGATGCGCCGGAGTTCGCGGTACGCGTGGTGCGCGATCGCGGCGAGTTCGGCGAACCCTATGCCAATACCGTTGGCGTCAAGCTGACGATCCCCTTTTCCTCCGGCCCGCGTGTGCGCCAGGAAAATGCCGCGGCGCGCATCGAGACATCCCAGGCCGACGCCGAACAGGCGCTGGCCCAACTCAAGCTGAAGCTCGATGCGGAGAAAGCCCGCCTCGATCTCGAGGCGGCGGAGCGCCAGTTCGCCATGGCGCGGGAGCGGCGCGCACTGACCGCCGACAATCTGAATCTCGCCGAAAAGTCCTTCTCGCTAGGCGAGTCGGACCTGACAACGCTGCTGCGCGTGCGCAGCAGCGCTTTCGAGGCAGAAGCCTTCCTCAACCGTCAGCAGGTCGCGCGCGCCGCGGCCCAATCCCGTCTCAAACAAGTCCTGGGGGTTCTGCCTTGAAACACTTCATCACATTCATCGCGGTGGCGCTTTTCGCGCTGGCCGCCTGGCCTCACGGTGGCGAAGACCACAGCCACGATGCTGCCGCGCCCGCCATGTCGAAAGACATCGCACCCCGCGCCACTACGCAGACCGAGGACTTCGAACTGGTTGCCGTCCTGGCAGACGGAAAGCTGACGCTCTTCCTGGACCGTTTCGCCAGCAACGAACCGGTTGCCGATGCGGAAATCGAGGTCGAGAGCGGGGCGTTCAAGGCGGTCGCGGCGCAGCTTGCGCCGGGCATTTACGCACTGCCAGGCGAGGCCTTCGCCAATCCGGGGAAGTACCCGCTGTCGATTTCGGTGCAGGCGGGCGACACCGCCGACCTGCTCACGGCCACGCTTGATCTCGCTCCGCCACCGGCCGGTGTCGAGCATGCGGCCGGGTGGGACAAATGGGCCGTGTGGGGCGCCTCGGGTGCGCTGCTGCTCGCAGGCGCCGGCCTCGTCGCCGTTCGCCGCCGCAAACAGAACCGCAAGCACTGAGGGATGAAACGAATGACCAGATCGCAATTAACGGCCGTCGCGTTGGCCGCCATTTTCGGCCTCGCCGCCGGGCAGGCCATGGCCCATGGCGGCGAGGATCACAGCCAGGACAAGAAGCCGGCAACCGCCGTGGCCAACAAGGCAACGGCCGGCGCCCTGCCCGTCGAGTCGGCATCGGCGCAGCGGCTTCCGGATGGCAGCCTGTTCGTGCCCAAGCCCGTGCAATACCAGCTCGGCCTGCGCCATGTGGTGGCCGGGGTTGCGGAACTTGCCGCAACGGTGGAGTTCAACGGCAAGGTCATCGCCGATCCCAATGCCGGCGGGCGCATCCAGGCGACCCAGACCGGGCGCATCGAGGCCGGCCCGAAGGGGCTACCGACGTTGGGACAGAGGGTTGTGAAAGGGCAGGTGCTGGCCTGGCTGCGCCCGGTCGCCAGCAGCATCGAGCGGGGCAATCAGCAGGCGCAGTTCGCCGAACTCGAGGCACAGCTGGCCATCGCCGAGCGCAAGCTCGCCCGCTACGAGCAGCTCGAGGGCGCCATTCCGCAGAAGGATGTCGAAGCGGCGCGCTTCGAAGCCGAGGCGCTGAAGCAGCGCCGTGCCGCGGTCGGCGCCAGCGTCGGCGCCGCAGAAGTCCTGCGGGCACCGGTGACTGGCACGATTGCCGCCGCCAACGTGGTGGCCGGTCAGGTGGTGGAGTCGAAGGAGGTGCTGTTCGAAGTCGTCGATATGACGCGTCTTGCCGTCGAGGCCTTGGCCTACGATCCGGCCCTGGCGGACGGTATTGATGATGCAAGCGCCCAACTGCCAGGCGGCGGCTCCCTGAAGTTGCAGTTCGTCGGCGGTGGCCGCTTGTTGCGCGAGCAGGCCATGCCGCTCCTGTTCCGGGTTGTCGCGCAGGATGCGCCGGTCGCCGTGGGTCAGCCGCTCAAGGTGATTGCCAAGACTTCGCGCAAGACCCGGGGCGCGGCCGTGCCAGTGGCTGCCCTGGTGAAAGTCAGTGCCGGCGAGACGGCGATCTGGGTCCGCGACGGGGCGGAACGCTTCGTCCTGCGCAAGGTGGCCGTCCAGTCGCTCGATGCGACGACGGCGGCAGTGACTTCCGGCCTGGCCAGCGGGGAGCGGGTCGTCACCGACGGTGCCAGCCTGCTGGCGCAGGTGCGCTGAGATGTTCGAGACCATCGTCAACGCCAGCCTTAAACAGCGGCTCATTGTTGTTTGTGTCTCGCTGCTGCTGGTGATCTATGGCGTGCTATCCGTTCGCCAGATGCCGGTGGATGTCTTCCCCGACCTCAACAAGCCCACCGTGACGCTGATGACCGAGGCCGGCGGCATGGCGCCGGAGGAGGTGGAGCAGCTCGTCACCTTTCCCGTCGAATCGAGCATGAACGGCATGCCGGGCGTGACGCGCGTGCGCTCGGTCTCCGGCGTCGGCCTGTCCATCGTCTATGTCGAGTTCGAGTGGGGCTCGGACATCTACCGCAACCGCCAGCAGATCGCCGAGCGGCTGAACCTGGTGCGCGAACAGCTTCCCGAGGGCATCGTGCCGCAGCTCGGGCCGATTTCCTCGATCATGGGCGAGATCCTGCTGATCGCCTTGCCGGCCGATCCGGAAAAGGTCAGCCCGATGCAGGTGCGCGAGTACGCCGACTGGGTGATGCGGCCGCGCCTGCTCACCATTCCCGGCATCGCGCAGGTGATCCCGATCGGCGGCGAAGTGCGGCAGTACCGCGTCGAGCTGAAGCCCGCGCAACTGCAGGCGCTGGGCGTCGAGCGCGAGAAACTGGAAAGCGCGCTGAAGGACTTCGGCGCCAACACCAGCGGTGGTTTTCTCGAGGCCCAGGGCCGCGAGTATTTGATCCGCCAGATCGGGCGCACCAGCCGCGTCGAAGACCTGCAGAACCTGGTGGTGGCGATACGCAGTGGCCAGCCCATCCTCCTCAAGCAGGTCGCCGAGGTCAAGCTGGCGCCGGCCATCAAGCGCGGCGACGCCGGCTACAATGCCAAGCCCGCCGTCATTCTTTCCGTACAGAAGCAGCCCAGTGCCGACAGCGTGGCGCTGACGCGCGAAGTCGAGCGCGCCATGGCTGAGTTGTCGAAGTCCTTGCCGCAGGGAGTCGAGGCGCCGCAGTTCCTCTTCAAGCAGGCCGACTTCATCGAGCATTCGGTCAGCAACGTCGTGGAGGCGCTGCGCGACGGCGCCATCCTGGTGGCGGTGATCCTCTTCCTGTTCCTGCTCAACGTCCGCACCACCCTGATCTCGCTGACGGCCATTCCGCTCTCGCTGCTGGTGACGGCACTGGTGTTCCGTTACTTCGGCCTGTCCATCAACACCATGACGCTGGGCGGGCTGGCCATCGCCATCGGCGAGCTGGTGGACGATGCCGTGGTCGGCGTCGAGAACGTCCTGCGCCGCCTCAAGCTCAACCGCGCGCTGGCGGAACCGCGGCCGGTGGCCGAAGTGATCGCGGCGGCGACGCTGGAAGTGCGCTCGGCGATCGTCTATGCGACCGTGATCATCGTGCTGGTGTTCGTGCCGCTGTTCGTCCTGCCCGGCATCGAGGGTCGCCTGTTCACGCCGCTCGGTGTGGCCTACATCGTCTCCATCCTCGCCAGCATGTTCGTCTCGGTCACCGTCACGCCGGTGATGGCGTACTACCTTCTGCCGCGGATGAAGCAGTTGCACGCCGGCGACAGCCCGCTGGTGACCTGGCTCAAGCGCTGGGATGCAAGGCTCTTGCATTGGTCCTTCGGCCGCGCCCGTGCCCTGCTTGCCGTTGCCGCTGCCGTGGTGGCCCTTGCCGCTGCCAGCATCCCATTTTTCCCGCGTTCCTTCCTGCCGCCCTTCAATGAAGGCACCCTGACGGTAAATGTCCTGTTCAACCCCGGCACCGCGCTGACCGAGTCCAATCGCATCGGTGCGCTGGCCGAGCAACTCATCGTCCAGGTGCCGGAAGTGACCCAAGTCGGACGCCGCACCGGCCGCGCCGAGCTGGACGAACATGCCGAGGGCGTGCACTACTCGGAGATCGACGTCGACCTCAAGGCCTCCGAGCGCGATCGCGAGACGATCATCAATGACATCCGCACGCGGCTGGCCGTATTGCCGGCGGTCAGCAACGTCGGCCAGCCCATCTCGCACCGGCTGGATCACCTGCTCTCCGGCGTGCGCGCCCAGATCGCGCTGAAGGTGTATGGCGATGACCTGGATACCCTGCGCGGATTGGCCGGCGACCTGCGCACGCGGCTGGCGAAGATTCCCGGCATCACCGACCTGCAGATCGAGAAGCAGGTGCTGATCCCGCAGATCAAGATCCGCGTCGACTACGAGCAGGCGGCGCGTTACGGCGTGGCACCGGGCACACTGCTGCGTTCCCTCGAGCAGATGATCGAAGGCGAGCGCATCACGCAGATCGTCGAGGGCAATCGCCGCTTCGACCTGCTGGTGCGCCTGCCCGAAAGCGGGCGCAGCCTGCAGGAACTGCCGAACCTGTTGATCGAGACGCCCGGCGGACATGTGCCGCTCTCGCGCTTGGCGGCAATCGAGGACGGCGACGGGCCGAACCAGGTCAGCCGCGAGAATTCGCGCCGGCGCATCGTCATCTCCGCCAACACCGACGGCCGCGACATGTCGAAGGTCATCGCCGACATTCGCGCCGAGCTGTCTGCGCGGCCGATGCCGGAGGGTTACTTCACGGCGCTCGAAGGCCAGTTCCAGGCGCAGGAGCAGGCGGCCCGCCTGATCGCGCTCCTCGCGCTGGTGTCGCTGACGATGATTTTCCTCGTGCTCTACAGCCGCTACCGATCGGCGGCGCTGACGGCCATCATCATGGGCAACATTCCGCTGGCGCTGGTGGGCAGCGTCGTCGCCCTGTGGATTTCCGGCCAGCCGCTCTCGGTAGCGGCGCTGGTCGGCTTCATCACCCTGACCGGCATCGCCACGCGCAACGGCATCCTCAAGATCAGCCATTACATCAACCTGTGCGCCTTCGAGGGCGAGAAATTCGGCGACCACATGATCGTGCGCGGCTCGCTAGAACGCCTCACGCCGGTGCTGATGACGGCGCTGGTGGCTGCCTTTGCCCTGGTGCCGCTGCTGCTTTCGGCCGATGCACCGGGCAAGGAAGTGCTGCATCCGGTGGCTGTGGTGATTTTCGGCGGGCTGGTGAGTTCGACCCTACTCGACTCCCTGCTCACGCCGTTGATGTTCCGGCTGTGGGGTGAGAAGCCGCTGGCACGCCTGCTGGAAGCGCGCGGCACGGAGAGTTTTTAAATGCCCTTCGCGGGGAAATCTTGAAAAGGAGCTAACAATGAAACGCATCACATCCATCGCCGTCCTGCTGGGACTGACTTTCGTGGCGGGCGGCGTCCTGGCCCACGACGACGCCTATCTGGATACGCAGAAAGCGCCCAACGGCGGCCAGTTGCGCATGGCGGGCCCCTACCACTACGAGCTGGTCGTGGTGAAGGATGCCAAGGAGGCGAAGGAGAACGCGATCGTGGTGTACGTGACCGACCACGCCGGCCAGAAGGTGCTGACCGAGGGCGCTTCTGGCACCGCGACGATCCTGGCCGGGAAACTCAAGGCCACCTCGACGCTCAAACCGGACGGAGACAACCGCATGAAGGGTCTCGCCAAGTATGCCTCGACGCCAGACATGAAGGTGGTGGTCTCCATCACGCTGTCCGGCAAACCGGCCGAACAAGCGCGGTTTACCCCCATTAAGACCAACTTGGCCGCAAACAGCGAACACAAGCATTGAGAAAGATTACAAATGTGTAATCTCCGTGTCACCTTGAGGTCAGTACCCAAATGCGAAACTTTAGGTATCAATTACTTGTTCTCTTACCTGCAGGTTTATAGATATTCATGAGGAACAATGAGCTTTAATACCTTGCCAAAGATTGTGATGCCGGTTCACTTGTCTCGCCGACGTTTCGTTCAGGGGCTTGCTGCGGGCGGGGTGATTTCGGGCCTCCCTTTCATGGCGCTTGCCGGCAAGGAGGCGATGCCAAGCACCCATACAGGCTCCGTACCTGAGCTGATTGGTCCCAATTTTGATCTGGTTATCGCCGAAACCCCCGTCAATTTCACGGGAAAGCCGGAGATGGCAACAACCATCAACGGCTCATTGCCCGGGCCTACCTTGCGCATGCGGGAAGGGGATACGGTAACCATCCGCGTGACGAACAAACTGCGCGATTCGACCTCCATCCACTGGCACGGAATCATTCTTCCGTATCGGATGGATGGTGTGCCCGGAATCAGTTTTCCTGGCATTGCGCCGGGTGAAACTTTTGTCTACCGCTTCACGCTGGAGCAAAGCGGAACGTACTGGTACCACTCCCACTCGGGCATGCAGGAGCTGACAGGCATGTATGGCGCACTGATTGTCGAACCAAGAGATGGCGAAACAATCCGTGTCGACAGAGACTATGTGATGCTGCTGTCGGACTGGACCGGCGCAGATCCAATGCGCGTTTTCGAAAAGCTCAAGGCGCATGGGGACAATTACAACATCAACCGTCCAACCGCCGCCGATTTCTTCCGTGACGCGTCCAGGATGGGCATGCGCGCAGCGCTGGATACGCGCAAGATGTGGAACGAAATGCGCATGAGCCCGACAGACCTGGCGGACTTGTCTTCGGCAGTGCTGACCTACCTCGCCAACGGCGCGACACCCGCCGGAAACTGGACAGGACTCTTCCGGCCCGGCGAACGTATCCGTCTGCGTTTCATCAATGGCGCAGGCAACACTTTCTACGACGTGCGCATTCCCGGCCTGAAATTGACCGTTGTGCAAGCGGATGGCGTCAATGTGGAGCCCGCCACCGTCGATGAGTTTCGTTTTGGGCCAGGGCAGACCTGCGATGTGGTCGTCCAGCCCAAGGATGACGCATACACTGTTTTCGCACAGTCGATGGAACGCACCGGTTATGCCCGCGGGACACTGGCCGTCCGTGCCGGTTTGACCGCGCCCGTTCCTGCGCTTGACCCCGTGCAATGGCTCACCATGGGCGACATGATGGGCGAAATGGGTGGCATGAACCATGGCAGCGGTGACATGGGCGGGATGAATCACGATTCGATGCCCATGCAGCACAACATGATGGGCATGAAGCCTGGCGGCATGCCGATGGATCACAGCCAGCACAACATGGGCGCCATGGCAGGCGGCGGCTTGGGCAAGCCAAGCCAAACTGTACGACATGCCAGGACCGAGTACGGACCCAGCACCGACATGCGCGTGGACACACCCCGCACCAACCTGGATGACCCGGGCATAGGCTTGCGCAACAACGGTCGCCGCGTACTCGTCCTTTCAGACCTGTCTACCCTTGGCGGGCCACTCGACCCGCGCGGGGCAGAGCGCGAAATCGAGTTGCACCTGACTGGCAATATGGAGCGCTATACCTGGTCGCTGGACGGATTGGAATTCGGCAAGAGCTCGCCGGTTCACTTTAAGTACGGCGAACGCGTGAGAGTGATTCTGCAGAACGACACCATGATGACCCACCCCATGCACCTGCACGGCATGTGGAGCGAATTGGAAACCGCAGAAGGCAAGTTCCAGGCGCGCCTACACACCATTCCCGTCCAGCCTGCGCAGCGCATCAGCTTTCTCGTAACCGCGGATGCATTGGGCCGATGGGCATGGCACTGTCACCTGCTGTTTCATATGGATGCGGGCATGTTCCGCGAAGTGGTGGTGGCATGAGGCGGGGCGCACTGAAAGGGAAACGCATGAGCCGCCGCCCTTACCTTAATACAGCCTTTCTGGCTTTGGCGATCATGGGTACACAGGCTGCGTGGGCGCAAGGCAGTCATGCTGGCCATCAGAGTATGTCCGCGCCTGCTGCAGGGAAAGAAACCCAGACCATGATGGGCATGGATTACGACACCATGCCCGGTTCGAGACAGCCGGCGCCGATGAAGGATGGCCCCGAGGTCAAGGCGGCAGCGGAAATGGATCACGGCACTATGCAGATGCAGGGCGGCGTGGCGCCGGCCGATGCGCGTGACCCTCATGAGTATTCAGGTGGCTATGAACTGGGTGTGGGGAAATATGCCTTGGGCGACCGGCGTCAGTTGAAACTGGCGGATGAGCACAATTTTGGCAGCATCCTGGTCGACACTCTGGAACGGGCCAAGTCCAGGGATGGCTACGGCACACGCTACGACGTTCAGGCATGGTTTGGCCGTGACTTCGATCGATTCGTCATCAAGGCCGAAGGGGATATTGCCAATAGCAAGTTGCAGGACGCCCGTACCGAGTTGCTCTGGAGCCATGCCGTGGCGAGTTACTGGGATGCGCAGTTCGGCATCCGGCAGGACAGTGGAGTCGGGCCGGATCGCCGTTGGCTTGCAGCGGGCATGCAGGGGCTGGCGCCCTATTGGTTCGAGATCGACGCCACGGCCTACCTGGGCAGATCTGGACGCACCGCGCTGCGGCTGGGGGCGGAATACGAACTGCTGCTTACCCAGAAACTGATCTTGCAGCCGCGGGCGGAATTCAATCTCTACGGCAAGCGTGACGCGGCCCACGAGAGAGGTAGCGGGCTGTCCGATGGCGTGGTCGGTCTGCGTCTGCGCTACGAGTTCTCTCGCCAGTTCGCACCCTATATCGGTGTCGAGCGCGCGGCAAAGTTCGGGCAGACGGCTGACATGGCGCGCTCCTTCGGAGAGCCGGTCCGGGAAACGCGCTGGGTGGCCGGCCTGCGTTTCTGGTTCTGACAACATAACGACAAGCTACATATCCAACACGAGGACAACCAACATGAAGACCAAGCTGATTGCAGTACTGCTGACTGGGATTGCATCCACCACTGCCATCGCTGCCGGCAACCACGATGGCGGCCATGCCATGTCAGGCGGAATCCAGGTCATGCACGGCAGCGCGCCGAACAATACCGTTGGGAAGCCGGGCAACGCCGGCAGAGTTAGCCGCACCGTGGAAATCGTCATGAACGATTCGATGCGATTTGTGCCGGATCAAATCAATGTCAAGGCCGGAGAAACCATCCGCTTCTTTGTCAAGAATACAGGCAAGCTAAAGCATGAGATGGCGATTGGTTCCATGGCGGAGTTTCGCGAACATGCGGAGATGATGAGCAAGATGCCCAATATGCATCATGCACAGGCCAATATGATCACGCTCAATCCCGGGCAGCGTGGCGGCCTCGTTTGGGAATTCGATCAGACTGGGGCAGTGGACGTCGCCTGTCTCGTCCCCGGTCACATGGAAGCCGGCATGAAGGCGAGTATTCAAGTGGTCAAAGAATAAATGACAGGATTTCATGAGGGTCGCAATAATTTCTTTGAAAGGAACAGCAAAATGAAAGTGATATCTGTACTTGTAGCATCTCATGGCTTGTAATTGCCGGTTTTCGCGGAAGAAGTGCACCATCCCGGCAAGCCAGGTCAGTCCGTCGCAGCGCAGGGCGGCATGGCGGGCCCCTACCACTACGAGCTGGTCGTGGTGAAGGATGCCAAGGAGGCGAAGGAGGCGAAGGAGGCGAAGGAGAACGCGGTCGTGGTGTTCGTGACCGACCACGCCGGCCAGAAGGTGCTGACCGAGGGTGCTTCTGGCACCGCGACGATCCTGGCCGGGAAACTAAAGGCCGCCTCGACGCTCAAACCGGACGGAGACAACCGCATGAAGGGGTTCGCCAAGTATGCCTCGGCGTCCGACATGAAGGTGGTGGTTTCCATCACGCTGTCCGGCAAACCGGCCGAACAGGCGCGTTTCACGCCGCTCGGCAGCCAGGTCCAGGCGCATGCCGCCCATTGAGGATCGTAAGTTTGCCGGCGCGGCAGGCATCCACATGTCCGAATGTACAAGGGGGTTGCAAACATGATCGCCCGTTCTGCAGCAACCGGCTTGGCGGCAGCAGCAATCCTGCTTGCGGTTTTTTTCGGGCTGGTCGGGCTCGTATCCGGCCTTGACTACGCCCTCGATCAATTCGTCACGTACTGGTATTTCATTACCGGGCTTTCAGCGGGTTTCGGCGTGCAGATCGGTATGTACACATACCTGAAGCGCATCGTGCAGCATCGGGGACCCTCCGGCAAGGTCGTGGCAGTGTCGGGGGCGACGTCGACCGCGGCAATGATTTCCTGCTGCGCGCACTACCTGACCAACATCCTGCCCGTTCTTGGGGCGACGGGCCTGGTTACTCTTGCCGCCCAGTACCAGGTCGAATTTTTCTGGCTGGGCCTGGCGTTCAATGGCGCGGGCATTCTCTATATCGCGCCGAAAGTCGCACAAGCTGCCAAGGAGCATGCGCAATGCACAAATCCATCCTGAAATTGTTCACGCCGCCAGCCGTTCTGGCACTGCTTATTCTTACTGCTGCGGCAGCAAGCCAAGACCTGGTGCCGAATGCCATGGCCGGGGCATCCGCAAAGGGAATGGTTGATCTTCCGGCCCAGAAGAGCGCGGTTGGCGGCGTCACGATCAAGATCAAGCCGCTCGACTTGTCGAGCGAAGCGAAGGAATGGGTTTTTGAGGTTGTGCTCGAGACCCACACTCAGGACCTGGGCGACGATCTGGCCAAGACTGCCGCATTGATAGACAGCGCGGGCAGGCAAGCTGCGCCGACCAAGTGGCAGGGAGACGGCCCGGGGGGGCATCACCGGAAAGGCCAGCTTCACTTTGCACCCTTGTCGCCGCAACCGGCTTCCGTCGAACTGCACATCCGGCGAACAGGCGAGGCGGCGCCGCGGACGTTCGCCTGGAAATTGAAGTAACCGTGCCGTCATCGGGGGACTTCCACTGCATACGGAATGCCGCTTGCTCCGAATCATCCTGAAACGACATGTTGACCTGGCTGAAAAAACAGTGGGCGGTGTTCAAGGCCTGGCGTCGCGCCAACGAGAAAGCACATGAGAAAGCGCCCACTCGTGCGTGCTGCTCGTCGCCACCGCCCGGCGCAGGCCACCACGATGGCAAAGGAGGCTGAATGACACTCATGAAGTTCTCGTCGATGCTGTGCGCCGCCAGCTTGTTTGCGCTGCCGGCATCAGCACAACAGATTCCCAAGCCCAGCCCGGGCCTGATGCCAAACCCTTCGATGGGCAAACCCCTGTACGAGAAGAACTGCGCGAGCTGCCATGGGCCCGATCTCAAGGGCACGGACAAGGCGCCGCCGTTCCTGCACAGGTTTTACGAGCCATCGCATCACGGCGATGCGGCATTTCAGATGGCCGCCCGAAACGGCGTGCGGGCGCATCACTGGAATTTCGGCGACATGCCGCCGGTGCCGGCGGTCAGCCCGGATGAAGTCGCGCATATCACGGCATACGTTCGCATGCAGCAGCGCAAGGCAGGCATTCGTTAGATTGGAGGTTCGCATGTCACAGCATGATGAGCATCACACCCATCACCAAGATCAAGCCGGAATCAGTGCGGGGAAGGCCATGCGCGACCCCGTTTGCGGCATGGAAGTGAAGCCGGATTCTCCGCATGTAACTACGCACGATGGCAACGTGATCCGCTTCTGCAGTGCCAAGTGCCTGGCGAAGTTCGAGGCCGATCCGCAGCGCTATCTGGCGCCCGCGCCTGTGCCGGAGGAAGCTGCCCCGGCAGGCACGGAATACACCTGCCCGATGCATCCGGAAGTGCGGCAAGTCGGTCCCGGTACCTGCCCGAAGTGCGGCATGGCGCTGGAGCCGGTGCTGCCGGAACTGGAAGCAGGCGAAAACCCGGAACTTGCCGACTTCCGCCGCCGTTTCTGGTGGACGCTGCCGCTGACCGTTCTGGTCACCTTGATCGCCATGTCGGGCGGCGCCTTCGATGCGTTGTTGGGCGCGGCGCGCCCCTGGGTGGAACTGGCCTTCGCCACGCCGGTGGTGCTCTGGTCGGGCTGGCCGTTCTTCGTGCGTGGGGTGCAGTCGGTGAAGAATCGCAGCCCGAACATGTGGACCCTGATCGGCCTGGGCACGGGTTCGGCATACCTCTACAGTGTGGTGGCCACCGTGCTGCCCGGTGTTTTCCCGCCGTCGTTCCAGGTAGCCGGCCATGTGGCCGTGTATTTCGAGGCTGCGGCCGTGATCATTTCGCTCACGCTGTTGGGTCAGGTGCTGGAACTCAAGGCGCGCTCGGAAACTGGTGCCGCCATCAAGGCCCTGCTCGGACTCGCGCCGAAGACGGCACGGCGCATCCGCGACGACAATGGCGAAGAGGACATCCCGCTCACCCATGTGCACCCCGGCGATCGGTTGCGTGTGCGGCCGGGCGAGAAGGTTCCGGTGGACGGCGTGGTAATTGACGGCGACAGCGCGGTGGACGAATCCATGCTCACCGGCGAGCCGATGCCGGTGAGCAAGTCCGCCGGCGACAAGCTGATCGGCGCCACGCTCAATACCAGCGGCGCACTGGTGATGCGCGCCGAGAAGATCGGTGCGCAGACCGTGCTCGCGCAGATCGTGCAGATGGTGGCCCAGGCACAGCGCTCGCGCGCGCCCATGCAGCGCATGGCCGACCAGGTCGCGGGCTGGTTCGTGCTCAGCGTCGTGGCGATTGCATTGCTGACCCTCTTCGGCTGGGGGCTGTTCGGCCCGCAGCCGAGCTGGGCCTACGGACTCATCAACGCCGTCGCCGTGCTGATTATCGCCTGCCCTTGCGCGCTCGGGCTGGCCACGCCGATGTCGGTGATGGTCGCCACCGGCAAGGGGGCGACCCATGGCGTGCTGTTCCGCGATGCGGCGGCGATCGAGAACCTGCGCAAGGTCGACACGCTTATCGTCGACAAGACCGGCACGCTCACCGAGGGGAAGCCCGCTTTCCACGGCGTAGTCGCGGTCGCGGGTGGGCGCGATGAAGATGTTCTGCGCATCGCCGCCAGCCTCGATCAGGGCAGCGAACACCCCCTGGCGCAGACCATCGTCGCCGAGGCGCACAGACAGAAACTTAAACTCAGCACGCCCGAGCGTTTCGAATCCGCCTCGGGCATCGGCGTGAGCGGCGCTGTCGATGGCCAGGAGATCGTGCTCGGCAACACCGCGCTGATGGAAGAACACGGCGTCGATTGGCGTGCGCTGGAGCAGCAGGCCGAAGCGCTGCGCGAGGAAGGCGCCAGCGTCATGTTTCTCGCCGTTGCCGGCAAGACAGCCGGACTCGTCGCGGTCTCCGATCCCATCAAGCACTCCTCGCAGGAAGCGCTGGAACTGCTGCGGGCCAGCGGCCTCACCCTCATCATGGCCACCGGCGATGGCCTCACCACCGCGCGCGCGGTCGGCCGCAAGCTCGGCATCGAAGAGGTCCATGGCGAGGTCAAGCCCAAGGACAAGGACGAGCTGGTGGCACGCCTCCAGGCAGAGGGTCGCATCGTCGCCATGGCCGGCGACGGCATCAACGATGCGCCGGCGCTTGCCCGCGCAAATGTCGGCATCGCCATGGGCACCGGCACCGACGTGGCGATGAACAGCGCGCAACTCACCCTCGTCAAGGGCGACCTGCGCGGCATCGCCACCGCACGCAATCTCTCGCTGGCCACGGTCGCCAATATGCGGCAGAACCTGGCCTTTGCCTTCCTCTACAACGCGCTCGGCGTGCCGATTGCGGCCGGGGTGCTCTACCCGTTCTTTGGCATTCTGCTTTCGCCGCTGATTGCCGCGCTGGCGATGAGTTTCAGTTCGGCGTCTGTCGTCACCAACGCGCTGCGTTTGCGCAGCGCGGCAATTTGATCCTTGCCGATTTCCTGGCCAGCATCGCACTGTGTTCTGTGAGTGAACCGTGATGGGAAGCATGCGAAAGGGGATTGGGTACATATCCGGTTTCCTCCGGCAACCGGAGCCGAACGTGCTGCTGTTTGGCTTTCTGCTGAATCTGCCCTGGGAGCTATTGCAGGTACCGTTCTTCGCCGGGATGTCGTCCATCGCACATTGGGACGGCGTGATCCAGTGCGTGACAGCCGCTGCGGGGGATGCCGTCATTCTGCTGGTGGCTTTCTGGGCAACGGCGTGTCTGTGGCGAGAACGAATGTGGATCACCCAGCCGTCACTGAATGCCACTATAGCGTTCGTTGCAACGGGGATTGCCGTGACGATCGCTCTTGAATGGTGGGCAACAGGGGATTCCGGGCGTTGGACGTATGCGAAGACGATGCCCACGATCCCCGGATTGGGGACGGGCGTGTTGCCCCTGCTGCAATGGCTCCTGATTCCGCCGCTCGTGGTTTGGCTGGTTCGACGACAAATACGGTAAGGAGTGATCGCGACGCCGATGCGGACACGCATGCAGCGAATCGTTGGTAATAGTGACAAGGAACTATCGCCAATGTCGGCAGTCCTTTAATCATGCGTGGGCGGATCATCGGGAGACGGTTGCGTAATTTCCTCGGAGAAACGCGATGTGGGGACATATGGACGGTTTTGGATGGGGCGGCATGGGATTCGGCATGATCCTGTTCTGGGGCCTGATTGTCGTCGTCATCGCTGTATTGCTGCGCGTTCTTTGGGGAGGCGGGACGCCGGCGGAGCGCGGGCAAGGCAGGTCCGCGCTCGATGTCCTCAAGGAGCGCTATGCCCGTGGCGAGATCGAGCGCGAAGAGTTCGAGCAGAAGAAGCGCGACCTCTCGACCTGATTTTTGAATGTACATTCTGGCGGATCTGAAGTGGCGACCCTGATCTACGACGGCGAAGATGATGGTGGGCCTGACGCCACGCGTCGCCGCCTGGTTGTGGCAACCTCGGCCGTCGGCGGCATGGCGGTTGCAGCTGCGGCCATTCCGTTCGTTGCCAGCATGGCGCCTAGCGAAAAGGCGCGGTCGGCCGGCGCGCCGGTCGAGGCGGATGCGGCCCGGCTGGCGCCCGGCGAACTGGCGACGCTGGAGTGGCGCGGCAAACCGGTGTGGATTCTCCACCGCACTCCGGAGATGATCGAAAGCCTGTACCGTGACACGGGTCAGTTGCTTGATCCGCATTCCGAACGCCAGCAGCAGCCCGAGTACTGCCGCAATGCGTTGCGCTCGATCAAGCCGGAATACTGGGTCGCGCTGGCGCTGTGTACCCACCTCGGTTGCATCCCGAGCATTCGCAAGGAGGTTGCGCCGGCCGATCTCGGGCCGGATTGGCCCGGCGGGTATTACTGCCCTTGCCACGGCTCGAAATTCGATTTTGCCGGCCGGGTCTTCAGGAACGTGCCTGCACCGCTCAACCTGGAAATTCCCAAGCACAGGTTTCTCTCGGGTACCCGCCTGCTGATCGGCACCGACGAGACAGAAGGACAAGGATGATTGTGTTGGAGAAGGAAATCGATCTCGCTGGAGCGAATTGGCGCTTGCGCGAACAAGGTTACCGGTGCGTCGGTCGCGCTGCCGGTTTTTCTGCTGATGAAAGGAGATAGGCATGTTGAACAATAAGCGTCTGACAGGAGTGCTCGTGGCATTGACGATTGGAGCGGGTGTTGCCGGCATAGCCGTTGCCCAGACATATCAGGGTTCCATGGGGCCGGGGATGATGGGCGGGGGTTACGGGCCCGGGATGATGATGGGTGGCGGGCAAGGCCAGGGGATGATGGGGGGGTACGGCCAGGGTCAGATGGGTCCCGGCATGATGGGAGGGGGTTACGGGCACGGCATGATGGGGCAGGGCATGATGGGGTCGCAGCAAGGCCTGCCCGGCGTCAGCCTCGACGACAAGCAGCGCAAGGCGTACAACGCGATCAATGACGATCTGCGCCGCAAGCGCTGGGAGTTGATGGGTCGGACGATGGACGAGCAGGCCAAGCTGCGCGATCTCTATGAAGCCGACAAGCGCGATCCGGCGGCGATCGGTGCCGCCTACCAGCGCATCTTCGATCTGCAGCGCCAGATGATCGAGTCGACTGTCGCTGCCCACAACAAGATCGAAGGGCTGTTGACGCCCGAGCAGCGCAAGACAGCCCGCGAATTCTGGGGGCAAAGCTGGCGCGGCCGCATGATGGGCAATTGAGATGTTGGGCGGACGGAGGGGCCTGATCGCGGCCGGGGGGCTGCTGGCATTGTTGGCGGGATGCGGGCAGAAGACGGGCGTTGCGGCCATCGATCCGCAGGATGCGGCCAAGGTGGCGCGCGGCAAGGATGTGTACGCCGCCTCCTGCGCCTCCTGCCACGGCGCCGCGCTGCAGGGCCAGTTCAATTGGCGGCAGCGACTGCCGAATGGGCGCATGCCTGCGCCGCCGCATGACGAGTCGGGCCACACCTGGCATCATCCCGACGAGATGCTGTTCGGCATCACCAAGGAAGGTCTGGTGCCCGGCAAGTACGGCCCGCCCGGCTACGTCAGCGACATGCCGGCATTCGGTAGCATCCTCAACGATGCCGACATCGCCGCTACGCTGTCCTACATTCAGAGCCGCTGGCCGCCGGAAGTACGACGCGCCCGCGAGGAAATGCTGAAGAATCGACGTGGTTGATGGAGTAAACATGAAAACATCGAAGTTCCTCGCGACCGCGCTGCTGACGCTGGCCGCCCTGGGCGCCGGCGCCGAGCCGCTGCCCGAAGTCGTGATGCACAAGGACCCGAACTGCGGCTGCTGCGGCAAGTGGGCGGAGCATCTCGAGGCAAGCGGATTCAAGGTGATAACGGTGCCGGAAAGGGACATGCAGGCGGTCAAGACCCGGCTCGGCGTGCCGCAGCGGCTGGGGTCCTGCCATACCGCCAAGGTGGGCAACTATGTCATCGAGGGCCATGTGCCGGCCGCTACGATCAAGCGCTTGCTGAGCGAAAAGCCCGCCGTGCGCGGCCTGGCGGCCCCCGGCATGCCGCTTGCCTCGCCGGGGATGGACGTGCCTGGAAACAAAGACCCGTACGACGTGATCGCTTTCGACCGGGCCGGAAAAACCCGGGTCTACGAACAGATACGCTGAGCCGCCCTCCACGATTTCGGCGGCCGCGCAGCGAAAGTCAGCCGCTGCAGGACGGCGACGGAGTCTTGCGTATGCGCATCCAGGAGGGCGAATGGTCAGCGTCCCTTCTTCGTGCCGCCCTTTGCTTTCCCGGCAGATTGTTTCGCCTGTTTCCCTTCCGGTTTAACGTGGTCGCCAATGACGCCTTTCAGGGGGCAGACCTTGAAGGCAGGGCATTTCTGGCAGCCGGCGACAATGGCGATGGGGCATAGGGTCATTGGATTCTCCTGTGTGTTTGAGCGCGCGGCGGGGGCGGGCTTGAGGGTGGCCGCGCGTTAGGTGGGCAATACGAGATTGATTGTAGGCCGCTGCGGGCGGGAGTCAATTCTGGCTTTAGAATTAACCCGGCAACCACGGGAGGAGGGTCCTCCTGCCGGATCAGTAGGAGGTATCAATGCGCCACAAAATTCTGCCCATCGCCCTGGCGGCAGCCCTGCTCGCCGGCTGCGCCACCGTGACGAACCCTGTGTCCGGCCGGAAGGAACTCACGGTCATGGACGAGCGCAGCGAGGTTGCCGAAGGCCGCAAGGCGCACGATGAGGTGCTGAAGGAATACGGCGCCTACCCGAATCCCGGGCTGCAGGCTTATGTAAACGAGATCGGCCAGCGGCTGGCGCGCCAGTCCCACCGCAGCAACCTGGCGTGGCATTTCACGGTGCTGGACAGCCCCGAGATCAATGCCTTCGCCCTGCCCGGCGGCTATGTCTATGTCACCCGCGGCCTCATGGCCTATCTGGAAAGCGAGGCCGACCTGGCCGGCGTGATCGGCCACGAGATCGGCCACGTTACCGCACGTCACGGCGCACAGCGCGCGACGCGGCAGCAGACGGCCGGCCTCGGCGTCCTCGCCGCCACGATCCTGGGCGCGGTGCTGGAGAGCCGTGGCGTCTCCGGAGCCACCGATCTGGCCGGCTCGCTTTCCCAGGGCGTGGCGGCAGGCTACATCGCTTCCTATAGCCGCGAGCAGGAGTTGCAGGCGGACAAGCTGGGTGCCGAGTACCTGATGCGCATCAACTACGACCCGAAGAACATGGTCGACGTGATCCGCGTGCTGAAGAGCCAGGAACAGTTCGCCGCCGACACGGCGCGCGCCGAAGGGCGCAATCCGCCGGCCCAAGGAGGCTGGCTTGCCTCGCACCCGAGCAACGACAAGCGGTTGCAGGACATCGTGCAGATTGCCGGCCAGTACAAGGGCAAGTATGACGACGAGGGCCGTGCCCGCTACCTGCAGGCCATCGATGGCATGACCTTCGGCGAAAGCCGCGAGCAGGGCGTCACGCGCGGGCGCCACTTCTACCATGAACCGTTGGGGATCGCCCTGACGGCGCCGGACGGCTGGAGTGTCAAGAACACGCCGGAGGTTGTCGCCCTGATCAATGCCGCCGGCGATGCCGGACTGCTGGTGCATGTGGCCCCGCCTGGCGCGGGAAAGACCCACGAGGAGATCATCCGCAACGTCTTCAGGCCCGAGCAGGGACGCACCGAGCGGCTGGCGCTGGGCAGCTTTCCCGCGACGCACTTTGCCGGCGTGGGTCGCAACAGCCAGGGTCGGACACAAGGCGTCGAGGTCACCGTGGTGACCGGACCGGCCGGACAGAACTTCCTGCTCATCTATGGTGCGCGGGATACGCGTGCGCTGCAGCGCGCCCGCGGCCAGCTCAAGGAGGCCGAGTCCTCGTTCCGCGCCCTGACCGGTGCGGACATCGCCGCGGCGCGGCCCTGGGTGCTCAAGACGAAGCCATACCGGCGCGGCAGTTTTTCGCAGCTTGCGCGGACATCGCCGCTGCCCGGCAACGCGGAACAGCAGCTGCGCCTGATCAACGGGGTCTATGCGGGCGGCGAGCCGCCGCCCGGACAGCTGGTGAAGGTGGTCGAATGATCCTCAGCGACGGAACAGGTAACGCAGGGCTTCCTCCTGGCGCGGGTCGATCTGCAGCGCCTTGCGGAAGGCCTCGAGCGCATCGCCGCGATCGCCGGATTCCCAATAGGCTTTGGCGAGGCCAATGTAAGCCTGCAGGTTTTTCGCGTCGTACTTGAGGAACTCCTGCAGCAAATCGATGGACTCGCGGTACTTGCCGCTTGAAAAGGCCTGCAGTCCGCCGTGGAGCAATTCGCCGACGAGTTCCGACCGTTCCGCGCTGCTGCCGGCGGCCTGACCTTGCACCAGGGCCCCCAGTCCTTCGCGGAACTGCTGCTGCTCGAGATAGGCCTTGCCGACGTTCAGCCAGGCGCGGGCATTGCCCGGCTCGAGCTTGAGGAATTCGACGAAGTGGCCGATGGATTCAGCAAAGCGGCCGTTCTTGAGCGCATCCGAACCGCCGCCAAAGAGCGCCTCGGCAAACACCGGAATCACGTCCTGCCCCTTGGGGGAAAGCTCGAATGCTTTCTTGCCGTTGGCGATGGCATCCGTCCAGTTGCCTTTCGCGATGAACGTGCGAGCCGCCCACAAGTAGGCCTGCCAGTATTGGGGATCCTTGAGAATGACCTGGCCGAACTTGTCGAGCGCCTCGTCGTATTTCTTTTCCGAGTAAAGCTGCTCGCCCTCCTTCATCAGCCCGGCAATCTGGTCCTGCAGGGTCAGGCCGGCACAGCCGGTCAGCAGAAGGGAAAATCCCAACAGCAGGGCCACCCAAGTGCGGCGGCGCATCGCAAGTTTCGAGTCCATCGCCGTTCTCCCAGCCTGGTCTTTGAGAGGCCAGTGTACTCCTTGCCCCGCATCTCCTGGAATGCGATCCCTGGGGTGCTGACCGTGCAGGACGAGCTTGCTTCGCTGCAGCGTGAAATATACTCTCCAAGGCGGGGCGCGCTTTTCATGCGCCGATCACGGCAGGAGGCATGCCTTGAGTTTCGATTACGTGTTCTTCAATGAGATGCTGCGCGACCGCTTCGTCGATTTCGCATCAGGCCACGGCGTCGCCAGCACGGTGCGCAAGGATGAGATCGAGGGCTACGTCGTCGAGTTGCCGGATGGGCTCGCCGACGCCATGCAGGAAGCGATCGACGATGAGTACGAGTCCCTCATGGACGAGCAGATGCTCCTGGCCGAGGCCGACGAAGAGATGGTCAGCAACAGGGTCGCCAGTGTTACGGTTGAGATGGCAGACGGCAGCCGCCGCAGCGTCCGTCTTCCTGCGCCGATCGCTCGCCTTCTCTTCGAGCGCTTCGCGCCGGAGGAAGTCCATGGGATCGTTTCCGCCATAGCGCAAAGCCTCGAAAACCCGATTGACGGGCCGCTCTGCCGCAAGGCCGACGATTAGACCGCGCGGCGCAGGCTGAAGCATGAATCTTGCCTTGCTCCTGACGCGCAGCGCCCGGGCCTTTCCGCACCTGCCGGCCGTGGCGCTGGGCGGTCGCGTGATGCACGATTACGCGACTTTGGCGGACCGCGCGGCGCGCCTGGCGGCGGGCCTGCGCGAAGGACTGGGGCTGCAGCCCGGGCAGCGCGTCGCGCTGGTCATGAAGAACTGCCCGCAGTACCTCGAATTGCTCTTTGCCTGCTGGCATGCCGGGCTGTGCGCGGTGCCGATCAACGCCAAGCTGCATCCGCGCGAACTGGAATTCATTTTCCAGGATACTGAGGCCGGCGCCTGTTTCGCCACGGCGGACCTGGTCGAGGCGGTTTCCTCGGCGCAAAACGGGGCGACGGCACTGCAGCACGTGGTCGACGTCGCCGGCGATGACTATGCCGCCTTGCTGCGGCACGCGCCGATGGCGATGGCCGCCACCGGGCCGGCTGACCTGGCCTGGCTTTTCTACACCAGCGGCACGACCGGCAAGCCCAAGGGCGTGATGCTCACGCACGACAACCTGCTGGCTGCGGCCCTGGGGTACTTTTCCGACGTCGACGCCATCGCGCCGGGCGACGCGATCCTGCATGCGGCGCCGATGTCGCACGGCTCCGGCCTGTACATCCTGCCGCATGTGGCGAAGGCGGCCTGCAACGTGGTGCCGGAGTCGGGCGGCTTCGACGAGGCGGAGATCTTCGATTTGTTGCGCACGCATCGCGGCGTGACGCTGTTCGCTGCGCCGACCATGGTGAAGTGGCTCGTGGCCTGCGCCGAGCGGGCGCAGCCGGACTGCGCGAATCTGAAGACCATCGTCTATGGCGGCGGGCCGATGTACGTTGCTGACTGCAAGGCGGCCATGCGCGTCTTCGGCTGCAAGCTGGCGCAAATCTATGGCCAGGGCGAAAGCCCGATGACGATCACGGCGATGGACAAGGCCTTGCACGCCGACGCGTCGCACCCGCGCTACGAGCACAGGCTGGCCTCGGTCGGGCGGCCCTTCACCGGCATCGAGGTCTGCGTGGCCGATGCGCACGACGCGCCCCTGCCTGCAGGAGAGGTGGGCGAGGTACTGGTGCGCGGCGCGACGGTGATGGCGGGCTACCTGAACAATCCCGAGGCGACGGCGCAGACGCTGCGCAGCGGCTGGCTGCATACCGGCGATGTCGGCTTTCTCGACGAAGAGGGCTTCCTCACCCTGCGTGACCGCAGCAAGGACGTCGTCATCAGCGGCGGCTCGAACATCTATCCGCGCGAGGTGGAGGAAGTATTGCTGCGTCACCCGGGCGTGGCGGAAGCGTCGGTGGTGGGCGCGCCGGATGCGGATTGGGGCGAGATCGTGCTGGCCTTCATCGTGCTGCGGCCGGGGGCAAACACCGCGGCGGCCGAACTGGACGCACTGTGCCTGGAACAGATCGCCCGCTTCAAACGGCCGAAGCGGTATGTCTTCCTGGACGCCCTGCCCAAGAATGCCACCGGCAAGGTGCTGAAAACCGAGTTGCGCCGGCGTCTGTGACGGCGCAAGATTATTGCCCTGAACACAAATTCCACGCCGAGACAGGCACTTGGGAGGCGGACGAAGTTGACGTTGACGTCAACGTAAGTTAGATTGCCTTTTCCCTGTCTCCCGTCGTCGGAGAGGTTGCCATGACAGATTTGAGTGTGAGCCAGAAGATCGCCGTCTACAAGCCGAGGCACAAGGTGCGCCTCGTCACGGCCGCCTCCCTGTTCGACGGCCACGACGCCTCGATCAACATCATGCGGCGCATCCTGCAGGCAACGGGCGCCGAGGTGATCCACCTCGGCCACAATCGCTCGGTCGATGAGATCGTTACCGCCGCGCTGCAGGAGGACGTGCAGGGCATCGCCGTGTCCTCCTACCAGGGCGGCCACGTCGAGTACTTCAAGTACATGGTCGATCTGCTGAAAAGCCGCGGCGGCGAAGGCATCAAGGTCTTCGGCGGCGGCGGCGGGGTCATCATTCCGGCCGAGATTCGCGAACTGCACGACTACGGGGTGGCGCACATCTACTCCGTCGAGGATGGCCAAAAGATGGGCCTGCAGGGCATGATCAACGACATGGTCGCGCAATGCGATGTCGATCCGGCCAAGGGCGCGCCGCAGGATCTGCAGGCTGCCGCGGGGGGCGACCGCCGCCAGCTGGCGCGGCTCATTACGGCGCTGGAGAACGGTGCCGTCGCGGATGGCGTGCGCAAGGACTTGATGCAACGCGCCGCGAAGGTCGTCGTGCCGACGCTGGGCATCACCGGCACCGGCGGTTCGGGCAAGAGCTCCCTCACCGACGAGCTGATCCGCCGCTTCCGCCTCGACCAGAGCGACGCCCTGAAGATCGCCGTCATTGCTGTCGACCCTTCGCGCAAGCGCACCGGCGGCGCCCTGCTCGGCGACCGCATCCGCATGAATGCGATCAGCCACACGAACATCTACATGCGTTCGCTGGCGACGCGCGACACGGGCAGCGAGATCTCCAGGGCGCTGCCGGAGGCGATCGCCGCCTGCAAGCTGGCCGGCTTCGACCTGATCATTGCCGAAACCTCGGGCATCGGCCAGGGCAATGCCGCCATCGTGCCGCACGTCGATTGCTCGCTCTACGTCATGACGCCGGAATTCGGTGCCGCCAGCCAGCTCGAGAAGATCGACATGCTCGACTTCGCCGATTTCGTGGCGATCAACAAGTTCGACCGCAAGGGGGCGGAGGACGCCTTCCGCGACGTGCGCAAGCAATACCAGCGCAACCGCGAGCTGTTCGCCACCCCGGTTGACGAGATGCCGGTGTTCGGCACCATGGCGGCGCGCTTCAACGACGACGGGGTGACCGCCCTCTATCAGGCCCTGCTGCCGAAGCTCGCCGAGCTTGGCCTGAAGGCCGCCTCAGGCAAGCTGCCGAAGGTGACGGTCAAGCAGTCCTCGCGCGGCCGCGCCATCGTCCCGGCGGAGCGCGTGCGCTATCTGGCGGACATCGCCGAGACTGTGCGCGGCTACCACAAGCATACCGCCGAGCAGGCGAAGATCGCCCGCGAGCGGCAGAGCCTGCGCACGGCCAGGGTGCTCTTCGAAGACTGCGGCAAGTTGGGCGTGGACTTCGAAGTGCAGTTTTCCGAGCTCATCGCTCTCAAGGACGGCCAGCTGGACCCGAAGGCGAAGAAGCTGCTCGAGATGTGGCCCGACATGCAGCGTGCCTACGCCGGCGACGAGTACGTCGTGAGGATCCGCGATCGGGAGGTGCGTACCGGGCTCATCCACCAAAGCCTTTCGGGCACCAAGATCCGCAAGGTGGTGCTGCCGAAGTTCGAGGACGAGGGCGAGACGCTCAAGTTCCTCATGAAGGAGAACGTGCCCGGCTCCTTCCCGTTCACTGCCGGCGTCTTCGCCTTCAAGCGCGAGAACGAGGACCCGACGCGCATGTTCGCCGGCGAGGGCGACGCCTTCCGCACCAACCGCCGCTTCAAGAAGGTGTCGGAGGGCATGCCGGCGCACCGGCTATCCACCGCCTTCGATTCCGTGACGCTGTACGGCTGCGATCCGGATCTGCGGCCGGACATCTACGGCAAGGTCGGCAACTCGGGCGTGTCGATCGCCACGCTGGACGACATGAAGGTGCTGTATTCCGGCTTCGACCTGGTGTGCCCGACCACCTCTGTGTCGATGACCATCAACGGCCCGGCGCCGGTGATCCTCGCCATGTTCTTCAACACGGCGATCGACCAGCAACTCGACAAGTTCCGCGCCGACAACAGGCGCGAGCCGACCGAGGACGAGGCCGACAAGATCCGCGAGTGGACGCTGTCCAACGTGCGCGGCACGGTGCAGGCCGACATCCTCAAGGAGGACCAGGGCCAGAACACCTGCATCTTCTCCACCGAGTTCGCCCTGAAGATGATGGGCGACATCCAGGAGTACTTCGTCCACCACGGCGTGAACAACTTCTACTCGGTGTCGATCTCGGGCTACCACATCGCGGAAGCCGGCGCCAACCCGATCTCGCAGCTGGCCTTCACGCTGGCCAACGGCTTCACTTACGTAGAGTCGTATCTGGCGCGCGGCATGCATATCGACGACTTCGCGCCGAATCTCTCCTTCTTCTTCTCCAACGGCATGGATCCGGAATATTCGGTGATCGGACGCGTGGCGCGGCGCATCTGGGCGGTGGCGATGAAGAACAAGTACGGCGCCAACGAACGCAGCCAGAAGCTGAAATACCACGTGCAGACTTCGGGCCGCTCGCTGCATGCCCAGGAGATGGCTTTCAACGACATCCGCACGACCCTGCAGGCGCTGATTGCCATTTACGACAATTGCAATTCGCTGCACACCAATGCTTATGATGAGGCGATTACCACGCCTACGGAGGAGTCAGTGCGTCGCGCCATGGCGATCCAGCTCATCATCAACCGAGAGTGGGGGCTGGCGAAGAACGAAAACCCGAACCAGGGCGCCTTCGTCATCGATGAACTGACAGATCTCGTCGAGGAGGCAGTGCTGAAGGAGTTCGAGGCGATTTCATCGCGCGGCGGTGTCCTTGGGGCCATGGAGACGGGCTACCAGCGCGGCAAGATCCAGGAGGAGTCCCTCTACTACGAGCACCGCAAGCATGACGGCTCCTATCCCATCATCGGGGTGAATGCCTTCCGCAACCCGAAAGGCGACGCGCAGATAGAGATCGAGCTGGCGCGCTCGACGGAGGAGGAGAAGCAGTCGCAGCTGAAGCGGCTGGCCGACTTCCAGCAGCGCCACGCCGCCGAGGCGGGGCCGATGCTGGCGCGTTTGCGGCAGACGGTCATCGAGAACGGAAATGTCTTTGCCGTGCTGGTGGATGCGGTGCGTTGCTGCTCGCTCGGCCAGATCACCGGCGCGCTGTACGAAGTGGGCGGGCAGTACCGTCGGAGCATGTGACGACCTTTCCCCCAGCCCCTTTCCGTGGAAGGGGTGACTGGGGTTCGCCGCAGTGCGGCTCCCAATCAAGGAAAAGTCAGCCTGCGCGGGACGGCGGCCGTGTGACGCTAGGCGCCGAAGTTGCGCAAGCCGTCGAGGTCGAGCACGGTGATGCCGCCGTACTCGATGCGCAGCAGGCCGGCCTTCTCCAGGGTTTTCAAGGCCTGGTTGGCGCGCTGTCGCGACAGGCCGGCCAGGTAGCCGATCTCCTCCTGCGAGATCTGCAACTGGGGGCCGATCCCGGGGTAGAGATAGGGATTGAACATCGCGGCGAGGCTGCGCGCCACTCGGGCGTCGGGTTCGAGCAGCCTGTCGTGTTCGACCATGGCGATGAACTGGCCGAGACGCTCATTCAGTTGTATCAGGAGGAAGCGGTTGAATTCGATGCTGGTGTCGAGCAGCCGGACGAAAGTAGCCTTGGGCATGTAGGCCACACTGCTATTGCGCAGTGCAACAACATCGTACCTGCGCGGCTCGTCCTTGAAGAGCGAGCCCTCGCCGAACCAGCCGCCGGTCGGCAGGCCGGTGAAGGTGGTGGGTTTGCCGTCTGCGGAGAGATTGGTCATCTTGACCAGGCCCTCGATGACGCCGATCCAATGCTCGACCGGCTCGCCCTTTCTGCAAACAAATCCACCCGCAGGGACCTGGCGGGTGATGACCTCGCTTTCCACCCGACGCAACTGTTCGGTGGTGAGGGAGCGCGACCAGAGGCTCGCGCGCAACATGTCGCCCAGTTTGAGCATGAGGCGCAGTTTACAGGATTGTCTGCCGGATGACAGCGCGGGCAGGGTGCCTCCAGTAAGCTGAGTCGTTTACCGGGTAGGCCGTTCGGTTTGACTCGGTGGAGCAATCCGATGGAGAATCATCGGCCGCAGTTGTGAATAAGGCAGCGCCGAACAGTCGATCGTCAAGGCGCCAATGCTGGCCAGCGCGTCAGCGAGCAAGGAACAGGAGGAGTCAATGTCGGACACCGTTCGACTGCAGTCGCTCAGCACATTTCCTCGCCTTCTGATGCACCACGCCCAGACGCGGCCGAACCACCCGGCGACGCGCGAAAAGAATATGGGCATCTGGCAGACCTGGTCCTGGTCCGAGGTGGCCGATGAGGTGCGCGCCATGGCCAGCGGACTGGCCGAACTGGGTTTCAAGCGCGGCGACAATCTGGCCATCATCGGCGACAATCGCCCCCGCCTCTACTGGGCCATGTGTGCTGCGCAATGCCTGGGCGGCGTGCCCGTTCCCCTCTACCAGGATGCCGTGGCGGCGGAGATGGTGTTTGTTCTGCAGGATGCCGGCATCAAGTTCGCCATCGTCGAGGACCAGGAGCAGGTCGACAAGCTTCTCGAGAACATGGCCGAGTGTCCCAACCTGCAGCACATCCTCTATGACGATGCGCGCGGCATGCGCCACTACAACCAGCCGTTCCTGCACGGTCTGGATGAAGTCCAGGAAATGGGGCGCATCCACAATCGCAACCACCCCGACTTCCTCGACGGCGAAATAGCCCTTGGCAAGCCGGACGATGTGGGGGTCATGCTTTATACCTCGGGCACCACCGGCAAGCCCAAGGGCGTATGCCAGACCCACGCTGCCTTCATCGCCGCGGCGCAGAGCGGCTGCGAGTTCGACAAGCTCGGCCCGCAGGACAACATCCTGTCCTACCTGCCGATGGCCTGGGTCGGCGACCACCTGTTTTCCTTCGCGCAGGCGACTTACGCCGGGTTCACCATCAATTGCCCCGAATCGGGCGACACGGTGATGACGGACATGCGAGAGATTGGCCCAAGCTATTACTTCGCTCCGCCGCGCGTTTTCGAAAACCTGCTCACGCAGGTCATGATTCGCATGGAGGACGCCAGCGCCATCAAGCGCAACCTGTTCCATTACTTCATGGACGTGGCACGCCGTTGCGGCGCAGAAATTCTTGATGGCAAAGCGGTCGGGGGCGGCGATCGGATTCTTTATGCGCTGGGGGACCTCATCGTCTATGGCCCGCTGCGCAACGTGCTCGGCATGAGCCGCATCCGCGTCGCCTATACCGCCGGCGCCGCAATCGGGCCCGACCTGTTCCGTTTTTATCGTTCGATCGGCGTGAACCTCAAGCAACTCTATGGCTCGACCGAAACCTGCGCCGCCGTCTGCCTGCAGCCGGACGGCCAGATCAAGTTCGACACGGTTGGCCCGCCGGCGCCGGGCGTCGAGGTCAGGATTGCCGACAACGGCGAGGTGCTGGTGCGCGGCGAGGTGATGCTCAAGGAGTATTACAAGCGCCCGGAAGATACCGCCGAAGTGATCGATGAACAGGGCTACTTCCACACGGGCGACGCCGGCTTCTTCGACGAGGACGGCCACCTCAAGATCATCGATCGCGCCAAGGATGTCGGCAAGCTGGCCAACGGCGCCATGTTCGCGCCCAACTACATCGAGAACAAGCTCAAGTTTTTCTCGCACATCAAGGAAGCGGTGGTCTTCGGCAACGGCAAGGACGAAGTCTGCGCCTTCATCAACATCGACATGGGTGCAGTCGGCAACTGGGCCGAGCGGCGCAACATCGCCTACTCGGGCTACACGGACCTTGCGCAAAAGGACGAAGTCTACGGCCTCATCCGCGAATGCGTGGAGCAGGCCAATGCCGAGCTGGCGCACGATGCCATGCTCAGCGCCTCGCAAGTGCATCGTTTCCTCATCCTGCACAAGGAGCTGGATCCGGATGATGACGAGCTGACGCGCACGCGCAAGGTGCGCCGCGGCTTCATCGCGCAGAAGTACGGCGTGCTGATCGACGCCCTCTATTCGGGCAAGGCCTCGCAGTTCATCGAGACCGAGGTGAAATTCGAGGATGGCCGCAAGGGCAAGGTCAGCGCCGATCTGCGCATCCAGGAAACCAAAACCTTTCCCCCGCAGGCGGCGCAGAAAGCCGCGTGAGGTAACGCATGAGCAACGGCAGACACATCGGCGACGTCATCCTTGACCTGCAGAACATTTCCCTGCGGTTCGGCGGAGTGAAGGCGCTGACCGACATTTCATTCAACGTGCGCGAGCATGAAATCCGCGCCATCATCGGGCCGAACGGCGCAGGCAAGAGCTCGATGCTCAACGTGATCAATGGCGTCTATCATCCGCAGGAGGGCACCATCGTCTTCCACGGCCGGAAGCGCCACGACATGAATACCCACGAAGCTGCATTGCAGGGCATCGGGCGCACCTTCCAGAACATTGCCCTGTTCAAGGGAATGAGCGTGCTCGACAACCTGATGACCGGGCGCAACCTCAAGATCAAGAGCAACTTCCTGCAGCAGGCCTTTTATTGGGGGCCGACACGGCGCGAGGAATTGGAGCAGCGCAGCAAGGTCGAAGGGATCATCGACTTCCTCGAGATCGAGCATATCCGCAAGACCCCGGTGGGGCGGCTGCCCTATGGCCTGCAGAAGCGGGTCGAACTCGGGCGCGCCCTGGCCATGGAGCCCACGTTGTTGCTGCTCGACGAACCGATGGCCGGCATGAACGTGGAAGAGAAGCAGGACATGTGCCGCTTCATCCTCGACGTCAACGACCAGTTCGGCACCACCATCGTGCTGATCGAGCATGACATGGGCGTGGTGATGGATATTTCCGATCGCGTCGTGGTGCTCGACTACGGCAAAAAGATCGCGGACGGGACGCCCGACGAGGTGCGTGGCAATCAGGAAGTGATCGACGCCTATCTTGGCGTTGCGCACTAAGGGGGGAGAGCATGCAGTTCTTTTTCGAGGTATTGATCGGCGGCCTGCTCAGCGGGGTGATGTACTCGCTGGTGGCGCTGGGGTTCGTGCTGATCTACAAGGCGTCCGGCGTATTCAATTTCGCCCAGGGTGCCATGGTGTTTTTCGCAGCGCTGACATTCGTCGGCCTCATGCAGGATTACAACTTGCCGTTCTGGCTGGCGATGCTGGTCGCACTGGGTGCCATGGTCATGCTGGGCATTCTGACCGAACGAATTGTCCTGCGCCCACTGGTCAACCAGCCGCCGATCACCTTGTTCATGGCCACCATCGGCCTGACCTTTTTCATCGAGGGCATGGCCCAGGGTTTCTGGGGAGCGAACGTGCGCGGCCTGGATCTCGGCATCGAGGATGTGCCGATCGAATGGCTGGCCGAACGTTATGGCATCTTCACCAGCAAGTTCGACATTTTTTCCGCTGCAATTGCCGGCATCCTGGTTGCTGTGCTCGCCATCTTCTTCCAGCGCACCAAGGTGGGGCGCGCGCTGCGCGCTGTCGCGGACGATCATCAGGCGGCGCTTGCCGTCGGCATTCCCCTGCAGCAGATCTGGCGCATCGTCTGGGGCGTGGCCGGTTTCGTTGCTCTGGTGGCGGGCATGCTGTGGGGCGCGCGCAACGGGGTGCAGTTTGCGCTTACCTTTGTCGCGCTGAAGGCCTTGCCGGTGCTCATTCTTGGCGGCTTCGAGTCGATTCCGGGGGCAATCGTCGGCGGACTGATCATCGGCGCCTCGGAGAAACTGGCCGAAGTCTATATCGGGCCTTTCGTGGGCGGCGGCATCGAGTCATGGTTTCCCTACGTGCTCGCCTTGCTGTTCCTGCTGGTCAGGCCGGAAGGCCTGTTCGGCGAGAAACATATCGATCGGGTGTAATCGACCATGCTTTACCGTGAAGCAGGACAATTCAAGGCAAGCTATCGGGAAGACCAGCAGATCTTCCCGATCCGCCAGGACAAGATCGCCATTGCGCTCATCCTCGCCTTCTTCTATCTGGTCGTGCCGGTGATCGGGGACCAGTACTGGCTGAAGGCGATCCTCGTGCCGGTGCTGATATTTTCGCTGGCGGCACTGGGCCTGAATATCCTGACAGGCTATGCCGGCCAGCTCTCGCTGGGCACGGCGGCCTTCATGGCAGCCGGCGCCTTCGGAGCATTCAATTTCATGCTGCGCATGCCGGATTTCCCGGTGTTTTCAGAGGTCAAGATTCTCTTCGCCTTCATCTTCGGCGGGCTGATGGCGGCACTGGTCGGCATCGTGTTCGGCCTGCCCAGTCTGCGCATCAAGGGCTTCTATCTCGCGGTGGCGACCCTGGCGGCCCAGTTCTTCGTGGTCTGGGCGCTGACCAAGTTTTCCTGGTTTTCCAACTACAGTTCGTCGGGCGTGATCTCGGCCCAGGATGTGGTGCTGTTCGGTGTCCCCATCGATACGCCGGAGTCGCGCTATCTCTTCGTGCTGGTCATTGTCACGGTGCTTGCCCTGTTGGCGAAGAACATGGTGCGCAGTGCGACCGGCCGTGCCTGGATGGCCGTCCGCGACATGGACGTTGCTGCGGAGGTGATCGGCATACGCCTCCTGCATACCAAGCTGCTCGCCTTCGCCGTCAGCTCGTTCTATTGCGGCGTGGCCGGTGCGCTGTATGCGTTCTGCTACCTTGGCACCGTCGAGCCCGAGGGGTTCAATCTCGACATGTCGTTCCGCATCCTGTTCATGATCATCATCGGCGGCGTGGGCAGCGTGCTGGGATCCTTCCTCGGCGCGGCCTTCATCGTGCTGCTGCCGATCTTCCTGAACGTGTTCTTTCACGCCGTCTTTGCCGGCGCCGTTCCGGCCGGCCTGGGCTCTAATTTGGAGCTGATGATATTCGGCGGACTGATCATTTTCTTCCTGATCGTCGAGCCGCACGGCTTGGCCAGGCTATGGCAGATAGGCAAAGAAAAGCTGCGTCTGTGGCCGTTCCCGCACTAGAATGGAATTGTTGCATTCCAGATTTTGATAGTTGCAACGCACCTGTGGAGGGTTAACCATGAGGAGACAAACCATGAAATTGAAAAAAACAGTCATCACCGGCCTGGCCATCGCAGCAACCCTGGGCGCAGCGCCGGCTTTCTCGGCCGGTGAGCAGTTCATCGGACTGACCAGCTATCGCGTCGGCCCCTACGCCGCGGGCGGGTCGGGCATTTTCGGTGGCCTCATCGATTACATGAGCCTGGTGAATGCCCGCGACGGCGGCATCAACGGCGTCAAGCTCGTGTGGGAGGAGTGCGAAACCGAGTACAACAACGCGCGCGGCGTCGAATGCTACGAGCGCCTCAAGACCAAGGGCCCGACCGGCAATACCGTGGTGCACCCGCTGTCCACCGGCATCACCTATTCCCTGATCGACAAGGCGACCGCCGACAAGATACCGATCATTTCCCTCGGCTATGGCCGCACCGATGCCACCGACGGCAGTGTTTTCCCCTACGTCTTCCCGCTGGTGACCAACTACTGGTCGCAGAATACCGCCAAGATCAAGTTCATCGGCATGAAGGAAGGCGGCATGGACAAGCTGAAGGGCAAGAAGATCGTGAACATCTATCACGACTCCGCCTACGGCAAGGAAACCATTCCGGTGCTGGATGTCCAGGCCAAGAAGTACGGCTTCAGCGTGACGCACGTGCCGGTCGCCCACCCGGGCAATGAGCAGCAATCGCAATGGCTGCAGGTGAGGCAGATCAAGCCGGATTGGGTCATTCTGCGCGGCTGGGGCGTGATGAACCCGACGGCGCTCAAGTCAGCCGCCAAGATCGGCTTCCCGCGCGAGAAGATTGTCGGCGTCTGGTGGTCCGGGGCCGAGGAGGACACCATCCCCGCCGGTTCCGCGGCCAAGGGCTTCATCGCCGCCGGCTTCAACGTGGCCGGCGCGAACTATCCGGTGATCAAGGATATCCAGAAGTTCGTCTATGCCAAGGGCAATGGCAACATGGAAGACAAGTCCCGCGTCGGTTCGGTCTACTACAACCGCGGCGTGGTCCACGGCATCCTCACGGTCGAGGCCATCCGCACGGCGCAGGAGAAGTTCGGCAAGGGCAAGCCGATCACCGGCGAGCAGATGCGCTGGGGCATCGAGCACCTGAACGTCGATGCGAAGAAGCTGAAGGCGCTTGGCGCAGAGGGCTTCATGCCTGATCTCAAGGTGACGTGCAGTGACCACGAGGGCTCCGGCAAGGTGAAATTCCAGCAGTGGGATGGCAAGAAGTGGAATGTCATCACCGACTGGATCGATGCCGACCAGAGCATCGTGCGGCCCATGATCGAGGAATCCGCGGCGAAGTATGCCAAGGAGAAAGGCATCAAGCCGCGGGACTGCAGCAAGGAAAGCTGATCCATCCGCAGCCCTCTCCCGTTTGTGGGAGAGGGCTGGGTTGAAGGCGTCGGGAGCGTTTCAGCTAGCGCCTTCAACCCAGCCCATCGCGCGCTTAACAACTTCAGGAACCCGAACGGATTCGCCATGCAACAGGTACAGACTGCACCCGCCGCCGGCACCCCTTACCTCAACATCAACAACATCGAGGTGATCTACGACCACGTCATCCTTGTCCTCAAGGGCGTGTCGCTGCAAGTCGAGCAGGGCAAGATCGTAGCATTGCTGGGCGCCAACGGCGCCGGCAAGACGACGACGCTGAAGGCGATTTCCAACCTCTTGCGCGCCGAGCGCGGCGACGTCACTAAGGGGAGCATCGAGTTCCAGGGAAATCGCATCGACCAGCTGACGCCCTCGGCGCTGGTCAAACGGGGCGTCATCCAGGTCATGGAGGGACGCCATTGCTTTCAGCACCTGACCGTCGAGGAGAACCTGCTTACGGGGGCCTACACGCGGAGCGTTTCGCGGGCGGAAGTCAGGCGGAGCCTGGAACTGGTTTATTCCTATTTCCCACGACTCAAGGAACGCAGAACCTCGCAGTCGGGCTACACCTCGGGCGGTGAACAGCAAATGACGGCGATCGGCCGGGCCCTGATGGCCCACCCGACGATGATCCTGCTCGATGAGCCCTCCATGGGATTGGCGCCGCAGCTGGTGGAGGAGATCTTCGAGATCGTGCGCAACCTCAACCAGAAGGAAAAAGTCAGCTTCCTGCTTGCCGAGCAGAACACCATGGTGGCGCTGCGCTATGCCGATTTCGGCTACATACTGGAAAATGGCCGTGTCGTGATGGAAGGCGATGCCAAGGAGCTGGGCGCCAACGAGGACGTCAAGGAGTTTTACCTCGGTTTGTCGTCGAGCGGACGCAAGAGCTTCCGCGACGTCAAGCATTACCGCCGCCGCAAGCGCTGGCTTGCCTGATTGGTACGTGCTTTTCCACTTGGATTGACGCGGACCAACATCTGCCCGCCGCGCTCATCAGCACCCATCCTCGTCCGGGATTCTGCACCTCATGAACCACCTCGATAATCTTGAAATCCGCGATCCTGAGTTGCGCGAAAAGGAACTTCTTGCGGCCCTGCCCGGGCAGATCGCCCATGCCAAGCGGAATGCGCCGGCCTTTGCCGAACTGTTCAAGGAAATCGATCCCGCGGCGGTAAACAGCCGCACGGCCCTTGCGCGCTTGCCGGTCATCCGCAAGCACGAGTTGATCGAGCGGCAGAAGAGCCTGCCGCCGTTCGGCGGCCTGAACGCCACCCCGGTGGATAAGCTTGGGCGCGTATACAGTTCTCCCGGCCCGATCTACGATCCGGAAGGTGCCGGCGAGGACTGGTGGCGCTTCGCACGCGCCTTGCATGCGGCGGGTTTCCGGGCCGGCGAACTGGTGCACAACACTTTCTCCTACCACTTCACGCCAGCCGGTTTCATGGTGGAGGGCGCGGCACGAAAGCTTGGTTGCACGGTATTTCCCGCTGGCGTCGGGCAGACTGAAATGCAGGTTCAGGCGATTGCCGATCTGCGGCCGACCGGCTATATCGGCACGCCGTCCTTCCTGAAGATCATCATCGAGAAGGCCGACGAGTTGAAGACGGATGTCTCCAGCCTGAAGAGGGCGGTCGTCTCCGGCGAGGCCTTCTTCCCCAACCAGAAGGCGCTCTGCGCCGAGCGCGGCATCAATGCCTTGCAGGCCTACGGCACGGCCGACCTCGGTCTGGTCGCCTACGAATCGGAAGCGCGCGAGGGGCTGGTGCTGGAGGAATCGCTCATCCTCGAGATCGTGAGGCCCGGCACCGGCGACCCGGTGGCGCCGGGAGAGGTGGGCGAGGTCGTCGTCACCAGTTTCAATTCAGATTATCCGCTCATCCGCTTCGGCACCGGCGACCTGTCTGCGGTGCTCCCCGGCATCTCCCCCTGCGGCCGTACCAACGTGCGCATCAAGGGCTGGATGGGCCGCGCCGACCAGACTGCCAAGGTGAAGGGCATGTTCGTGCATCCGAGCCAGGTGGCCGAAGTGCTCCGTCGGCATCCCGAGATCGGTCGGGCTCGCCTGGTGGTTGACAACGAAACCGGCCAGGACCGCATGACTCTGCGCTGCGAAGCCGCGGCTTCGGATGCGCTGGCGAAGGCACTGGCCGACAGCATCCGCGAGGTCACCAAGCTGCGCGGGGATGTCGCCTTTGCCGCGGCGGGGGAATTGCCCAACGACGGCAAGGTGATCGACGACGCGCGCAAGTATGACTGAGTCCCGCAGCAAGCCGCTCGCCGGCCTGCGCGTGCTCGATCTGACCCGCCTGCTACCCGGCCCTGTCGCCACCCTGCATCTGGCCGACCTCGGCGCCGACGTCATCAAGATCGAGGATACCGGGCCGGGCGATTACGCCCGCAGCATGGGTGCCCGGCAAGGCGAGACCAGCGCCTTCTTCAGGCTCATCAATCGCAACAAGCGTGCGCTGCGGCTTGACCTCAAGAAAGCCGAGGGGGTCGCCGTGTTCCAGCGGCTGACTTTGTCGGCGGATGTCGTCATCGAGGGCTTTCGTCCCGGCGTGATGGACAAGCTGGGCATCGGTTACGCGGCGCTCTCCGCCCTCAATCCGCGCCTCGTCTTTTGCTCCATCAGCGGCTATGGGCAGACCGGGCCCTACGCGCAGCGCGCCGGCCACGACATCAACTACATCGGTTACGCCGGTGTGCTCGATCAGATCGGCGAGGCCGGGCGGGCGCCGGCAGTGCCCAATTTTCAGATTGGCGATCTCCTCGGCGGCGCGCTGACACCGCTCGTCGGCCTGCTCGCCGCCGTGATCGATGCGCGCGCCACGGGGCGCGGCCGTCAGGTCGATGTCGCCATGACCGACGCCGTGCTGGCGCATGCCATTTTCCCGCTGACCGGCATGTTGGCGCGCCACGCGCCGCCGCCGCGCGGCGCCGATCTGCTCTCGGGCGGCGTGCCCTGCTACGGCGTATATGCGACTGCCGATGGGCGTTATATGGCGGTTGGGGCGCTCGAATGGAAATTCTGGGAGCTGCTCTGCGATACGCTCGACCGGCCCGACCTCAAGCCCTTCCACCTGGCCTTCGGAGAGAAGGGGGAAAAGGCCAGGGCGGAACTGGCCGCCGTCTTCGCCAGCCAGCCGCAACGCCACTGGATCGCGATGTTCGACGACGTCGACTGCTGCGTGACGCCGGTGCTCACCATCAACGAGGCCCTCGACAACGAACAGCTACAGGCGCGCGGCATGATCGTCGAGGCCGACGGCCTGCCCCAGTTCGCGCCGCCCTACAAGCTTTCGGACTATGCTTTTTCCGTCGACCGCAGCGCTCCCGCGGCGGGACAGGATAGCGAGGACATCCTGCGCGAGGCCGGCTATGACAGTGCGGCCGTCGCGGCGCTGAGGGCGCAAGGTATCATCTGACCTTTCCCTCCCGGAGCGCCGCCCGCGCTTGTCCATGTCGTCGGTTCTCCTGCTGCTTCCCGATTTCGCCCTCATCCTGCTCGGCTTCGGCCTGCGCCGGCAGATGCATTTGGGCGACCATTTCTGGAGCGGACTGGAGAAACTGATCTACTTCGTGCTTTTCCCCGCCCTGCTCTTCAATGCCATTGCCCGCACCCGCATCGACTTTGGTGCAGCCGCACCGTTCATCGCCAGTGGGATGGCTGCGATGCTGGGCGGCATCCTGCTGGGCATGCTGGCGCGGCCCATGTTCGCAGCGCACTTGGCAGGCGAGGGCAAATCCCGCGGGATGATCTTTGCCTCCCGTTTCCAGTGCGCCTTCCGCTTCAACTCCTATATCGGCCTCGCCGTGGCCGGCAATCTGCACGGCGAGGCCGGCATCGCGGCAATGGGCATTCTCATCGGAGCCATGGTGCCGATGGCCAATCTGGCCTCGGTGTGGATGCTGGCCCGTCACGGTCAGCTTGGCGTGCTGCGCGAACTCGCGCGCAATCCGCTGATCCTCGGGACGCTGGCCGGCTTGCTGTTCAACCTGAGCGGCGCGCAACTGCCGCTGGTGGCAGGCCAGTTCCTGGCACGCCTTTCCGAGGCGTCGATTGCGCTCGGCCTGCTCACGGTGGGGGCGGCGCTGCAGGTGCGCGGCGCATCGGGGGCGCATTTCCCCTCGGCCTTCCTGTTGGCCGTGAAGCTGCTCGCGGTGCCGGCCATCGCCTGGGGGGCGGCACATGCGCTCGGCCTGCAAGGGATTTATTTCGACGTGGTGGTCATGTTCGGCGCGCTGCCCACCGCCAGTTCGGCCTACATTCTGGCCATGAGAATGGGCGGGGACGGGCCGGGTGTCGCCTGGCTGATTTCGGCCTCGACGCTGGGCGCCATGCTGACGATGCCTTTCTGGCTGGTCGCGCTGGGCGCCGTCTGAGCTATTTCTTCTTCTTTGCCGCCTTGTCTTCCGGCGCGTCCTCGGCAGGAGCCGCGGCGCCCGGTTGCATCATGTTCCAGGGCCACAATGCCGGATTGGCAAAGGGGTTGGCGTTGGCTTCGGGCGAACCGGCAGATTGGCTGATAGCCTGCATGGCGGCGAGCGTGGCGCGCTGCATCTCCAGGCCCTGGATGCTCATCTGCAGCATGTTGAGGTTCATGCGTAGCCAGCCCTCGACCGTCTTGAGGTCGGTGATGCGTTTGTCGATCTCATCCACATCCATCGTCGGCGTCACCATGCCGGGCACGGCGAAGCCCATGCTGCCCCACATGCCCTTGAGGAATTCGAGCGGGTCGAGGTTCTGTTGCTCTGATGACATGGCGGCCTCCGCTTGGGGAATAAACAAATGTTACAGCTTCCTGGCTGGAGCGGCGAATCCTGCGCCAATTATTCCATCGACTGGAGACGTTGCAGAAGACGTTGCTCGCTTTCGATGGCCAGACCAAGCGAGCGCGCAACATGCGGGTTGGTCGAGACCTGGTATTCGCGCGGCGGCTGGGGAGCGGGCAAGCGGCCGCTAGACAGGGCAATGCGCAACATATCACCAGCCTGGTGGGCGATCTGCTGCGGAGTGGTGTGAAGGGAGAGGATTGCGCCGGCCCGGGTGTAGGCGGCCGAGAATCCGATCATGGGGATCTGCTGACGATAGGCCGAGAGCAGGATCATCTGGATCGTGCCGGCATTGAAAACCGCCGGCTCGGGCAGGGCAAGCAGCAGATCGATGTCGGGCAGCAGCCGCTGCAGTGTCCAGGCGATATCCTGCCCCTTCTCGACCTGCAGGGCCTGAATATGCAGTTGCCGCTCCATGGCGGCGATATTGAGTTCATAGAAGTGGGGATGAGGGTCGGCTCCCAGCAGGATGCCGATGCGTTTTGCGCTGGGCAGGGCCAGGCGGATCAGGTTCAATTGCCGCGCAAAGGGTTGGTCGAGGAATATCGCCGACATGGGGCGATCGCCGCGTCTCCTGCCGGCAACCAGTTGCTCGAATGCGGTCCGCGGCAGCAAGGTCACGAGAAGTGGCGTGGGGGCAGGGCGCGCCGCCAGTGCTTGGGCGGCCTTGGCGCCGACGGCGACCAGGAAATCCGGCTTGCTGCCCTCAAGCGAGCTCAGTGTCGCCGTGTCATGGAGGCTGACTTTCGTTTCCGCTGCGAGCTGCCTGCGCATTTCGTCTGCCACTTCACTGTATACGCCGCCCTTCTCGCTCAGAACGATGGCAACCTCAGCCGGGATCGCCGCCCTCGCCATAATGCACAGGATTATGGCCAATGCATATGTCGAAAGTGATACGGGGCGGAGGTAAAGCCGGAGCATCTGGCAGATCCTAGAATTCCAGGCTCAGCGTGGCGAAGGTGCGCCGCTTGAAAACGTAGTCGGCGCGGAACTCGCTGTAGGGATCCTGTGCGTTCTGTGTGACAAAGGCGAGTTCGCCCTTCACTGGCCCGCTTTGGAACGGAAGGCCCAGTCGCACATCGAGGCGGCGGTGCTTGGGCAGGAAGTCGCTCCAGCCCAGCCATTGATATTCGCTGATCCAGTAATGGGCCAGGCTCAGCTGCAGGCCGAGGGGGAGTTTTTGCGAGAGGAACAGCATGGTCGAGCGCCGCGGAGCGGAGTCGACGTTGCGCTGATCCTCGGATTCTATGCGGACACGGCTGTGGTTGAGCAGCACCAGCGTGTCGGGCGTGGGCTTCCAGCGCAGCTGCGATTCATGGCCGCGCAGCAAGGCGCCCCAACGGTTGAGGAAGTTGGCCGGATTGCCGGTCTTGTCGATGATGTGGCTGACATTCTCGTGGAACAGGCGGACATCGGCGGTCAGGCCGATGGACGGAAATTCGCCCAGGTAGGAAAGCTCGCTCGAACGGATGCGTTCCGGCTGCAGGCCGCCGCGCGCAAGGTATTTCGGCACCACGACCGGCGCGTTGGCGACGTAGTACTTGACGTCAGCGCGCTCCTCGGCGAGCGAGGGCGTGCGATAGGCGGTGGTGGCGCCCAGCCGCAGGGTCTGGCCGGGCAGGGGCTGGAAGTTGAGCATCAGGCGGGGCGCCAGGTCGGTTCCCGTAATGCTGTGCTTCTCCAGCATGGCGCCGGCATTGAGCAGCAACATTGGCGCCAGACGCCATTCGAGGTTGCCGAACAGGCGCCTCAGCCGGATGCTTAGCCGATCCGTGGTATCGAACATGAGCTTAGAGGCCACGGACTCGTGCCGCTGCTCGAAGCCCCAAACGACACGCGCCGCGGGATTGAGGCGAAAGATGTGCTGCAATTCCAGGTGGCTGCGCCGCATCTGGCGGTCTGCGTCGACGTTAGCGTAAAGCGGGCCGGCCCTGACGATGTAATCTTCCTGCGCCGCGTCGTGCATGTGGTACGCGCTCACACTGAGCTCCTCGTCCGGGCCGAGCGCACGTTTCCATACGGCATGCAGATGGTGGCCGCCCTCCTCGGGCGTGCGCAGCGGGTCGCCCTGGCTGCCGGCGAAGCCGGCCCCGTTGCTGTTGCGGCTGGCGCCGACATGGAGTTGCAATTCGTCGCGCGGGTTGAGGCGCAGGTCGCCACGGAAGGCAACGTATTCCAGCTTGCGGCTGTCGTTGAAGTTCTCGAAACCGCTGTCGCTGCGCTTGCCGGCCGTGATGCGATAGTCCATTGCGCCCAGCTTGCCGCCGTAACGCAGGACCTGATCGCTGATGCCCTGGTTGCCATGGGTGGTCGACAAGCGGGCTCCCTGGCTCAGGCTGGCAGGGCGCGTGATGATGTTGATGACACCCATGAAAGCGTTGGCGCCGTAGGCGGCCGAGTTGGAGCCGCGCAGCACCTCGATGCGCTCGATGTCGTCGAGCGAGAGGCGCAGCGAATTCCAGGTGATGCTGCCGAGGAAATAGGGCGAATAGACGGAACGGCCGTCCACCAGCACTTGCACGTGGCGCGAGTACTCGTCGGCTAGGCCATGGTAGGCCACCGCCGGCGTGGAGAAATAGGCCGTGCCCACCTGGAAGCCCGGCACCAGACGGAGCAGGTCGACAACCTCGCGTGCGCCGGAGGCCTTGATCAGGTCGCGGTCGATGATCGTCACGGCACCCGGCGCGTCGGCGAGGGGTTGCACCAACCGGGAGGCCGACAGGACGACGGGCAGGTCCTCAAGGAAATCACGCTCACTGGGTTCGCCGGGTATTTGGGCGAGCGAAACGCTCGTTGAGAGCAAGGCCAGTTGCGCGAGGATCAGTCTGGCAAATCGGGTGCTGGGTTTGTTCGCGAGCATAGAAGTGAATTTCTTAGGCGGCTAAAAGGGATTGGAATGCTTCATGCTGCCGAAGGAATTTCCTCGTCCAGCAGGTGGTGCATCAGAGCCCGTAATTTGGCGGGCCGGATAGGCTTGGCCAGACAAGCGACACGGGTGCCGCATGGCCATGCATGGGCATGTACATCTGTTTCGCCAATCGCGATGAGGGGCGGAGGCGGGTTGCTGCTTGCCATGGCATTTAGCAGGAGAAGAGCATCACTGCAATCATGACCTTCAAAAAGTATCAAATCGGCATCCGTATTCGAAAGCGCTATGGCCTCTGCGATCGTACGGGCGCAAGTCAGCCGGCAACCCCATGCAGCAAGCTGTTTGCAGAGGGACACGCACATGCCATCCTGCATCCCTACGATCATCAGGGAAGCATCGAAACTTCCGGGTGGATCAGCCTGGATTATGCGTGAATTCGTCGTGACGGGTTGGCAGCGCGGCAGCGTGATGCCGAATACCGACCCCCTTCCCGGTACGGAGCGCAGGCTGAGCCGATGATCCAGTAGGCGCGCAAGCCGCTCGACCAAGGAGAGGCCCAGGCCTAGGCCCTTCCCCGGATTGCGTTCCGGATTGGCCGCCTGAAAGAACTCCTGAAAGACCAGTTTCCGATGTGCATCCGTAATGCCGATACCGGTGTCCCAAACCTCGATGCGTGCCTTGCCGGCAGCCCGGCGCGCACCGACCAGAATGCCGCCCTGCTCGGTGTAGCGCACGGCATTGGCGACCAGATTGCTGATCATGCGATAGAGCAGGAGCGGATCGCTCAATACAAAGAGTCGCGTGCGGTGGTGGCGCAACTGCAGGCCCTTGACCTGGGCGCTGCTTTGATGCGTGGCCACGACGCGTTCGATCAGTTCGTCGAGATCCAGGGCTTTCTGTTCGGGCCGGGCGTCGCCAAGGTCCACGCGCGAGAAGTCGAGAAGCCCGTCGAGCAGTTCGCCCAGCGAGGCTATGGCGGCATTGATCTGGCCCGCCAGCCGACGCATGTGCGTACTGTCAGCCTTGGACATCAACTCGGAGGAAAACAGGACAAGGGCATGGAGCGGCTGGCGAAGATCGTGGCTGGCTGCAGCCAGGAATCTTGACTTGGCGGCGCTGGCCTGTTCAGCCTCGTCCTTCTTCTGCTGCAATTCGGTTGTCGCCCTCGCGATGCGGTTCTCCAGCTGGTCGCGCCCCGCCTGCAGCGCAGCCGCCATGTCATTGATGCCGTCCTCCAGGCTGCGCAGCGTGCTCGCTGGATGATGATCCGCGCGGACCTCCAGATGCCCGCCCCGGATGCTGTCAACGACCTGCTGCAGGGAAAGAATTGGCGCCGACACGTCGCGCGACAGGCGCAATGCCAGGAGGGCTGCCAGGGCCAGGGCGCTGAGCGTGACCAGCAGGGTTACTGCCATCATTTCCTGTTTGCGCGCCAGAACATTCGCACGCGACATCGTCATGGTGACGCTGCCGATGGATTCCCTGCCGGGTGGTGCGTCTCCGGCCCATGTCAGGGGATCCGTTATCGGAAGCGAGGAGCGCCAGATTTTGGCGTGAAAGGAATGTGTATCGCCATCCACGCTTTGCGCCGACCAGCCATCTTCAATGAATTGTGGATCCGGTTCCGGGCTGAGAATGCCGGCATGGGCAAGCAGAACACCGCTTCGGTCATGGATGCTGACAGCCTTCACGTCCGGCGTCTGCGAGAGTGCTGCAGCCAGTTGCTGCAATTCATCGCGGTTCCCCGAGAACACGCCATACTCGGCGGCAGGCGTGAGGGTTTTGATCAGGGCGTGCCCGCGGCCTACCAGTTCCTCTTCCGCGTCCGTATAACGCAACAGCAGGAAATAGGCGGCCAGCACAATTGCGATGAACGTGGCCGGCATGACCGCCACGAAAATCACGCGCTCTCTAATGCCCCAGGATTTCAAGCGGCTTTCCCGAGCGGATTCAGAAGCGTGAATTGTCCGCTCACTTGAGGGGGGCATGCAAGCGGAATGGCGCAGGAAATGCTCCTGAAGGGCGGGCAATTTATGTTCAGCCTGCAATTCACAAGGCTTGAACACGGCGGCATCCAATGTAAAATTTTGGTGACGGATTGATACATACCTCTCATTTCACAGGCATAATTTGCGCATCAATTGCTCAAGGGATGGAAGCGTGCTGCTCCGGTTACTTGTGATCGACGATCATGCGATGGTTCGCGAGGGCTTGCAGCAGTTATTGCGCAAGCTCGGACCAAGCGTTGCGCAGTACGAAGCGCAGGACGCCGAGAGCGCCCTGCTCCTGATGGAGACGGAAAAGGAATTCGACCTGGTCCTGCTCGACATCATGCTGCCTGGCACCAACGGCCTGTCGCTCCTGGGTATTCTGCGCAAGCGGTTTCCCGCGGTGCCTGTGGTGGTGCTGTCCGCGCTGGATGACCTGGATACCATCAACCGCGCCATGCGCCTCGGCGCCGCAGGCTATGTGGCCAAGTCCGTAAGCGGGGAAATGCTTTTGGATGCGCTCAGGAGAGTTCTGGCTGGCGAGATCTATCTCCCGCCCCTGTTGCAGGACAAGCTGTCCATGAGCCTGGACAGGGGAGCCGGCCGGGGACGAAATCTGAACGATCGTTATGGCCTGACTGAGGGACAGAGGCGTGTGACGGAACTTCTCAGGGAAGGCAAGTCCAACCGGGAAATCGGCGACCTGCTGGGGCTGACGGAGGGCACGGTAAAAGTCCATGTCTCGAAGATATTCCGCAAGCTGGGCGTTGTAAGCCGTGCGGAGGCCATCGCCCTGTTTCAGCGCCAACGCGGAAAACTTTAACGCAATTAGTGCCGGGTAGAGCTGCGGTTTGCGGTGTCAGCGGGGGAATCGAAAGCTTCCGCGGACGATGGTGCGGCAGCTTCGCTCGGGTTTTTCCCTGTAGCCTCACCCTCATCCTCTGATTCATCGGCTGGCGCCTCGCAGGCAATCTCCAGCATATCCAGAACCTGATAGGCCAGCGCACGGCAGGCATTGCCAAGTGGCGTAGGCAGCTTGGCGGGAATGTCTTTCTGCAACAGCAGTTTGCTTGCCGACAGGGCGCTAACCGGCTGCAGAATCCGATCCGCGTGGCGTCCTAGGTGTTCGCGCAGCGTCTTCTCTGCAGCCTCCTGCTGCCATGGGTTGGTCGGCCATTGCGAGGGAATGGCCCAGGCACGTGGAAAAGTTTCCAGGTCACTGATCAGGGTGCGCATGTCCTCGTGCGAATCGCGGAAGGGCAGGAGGACCAGGTTGGCGAGACTGTAGAGTTTCCGATCCATCTCGCTGCGATTACCGCCGCCATCGATCACCCCGAGCCAGCCCGGCAGGGCCCGTAGCTTGTCTACCACTTTTCCAAGTGCCTCGCGCGTGCGCGCGTCGGCCACCAGATAACGACGTCCTTCAGGCTTGAGCGGTTCGCGATGCGTGTCGGTCAGGACGCAGACCGAGCGCTGACCCAACAGGCCCATGCCCTGGCAGAGCATGTGCGACAGCGTAGTTTTCCCCGTGCCACCCTTGTTGCCGATGATGCAGATGATTTCAGCCATGACGTAACCTTGGTGATGGATGCATTCTCTGCCAGCGGACATCTGGTCAATTTGGGGAATTGAAGCGGAAATGACCGTCTTTTCCCGGGTTGCCGCCCTGCATCCGGTAGCAGAACAGGCGGGTGCTGCGCCGATCGGGCTCATCGACGACCGCTTCGGCAATGACGTCGGGTATCGGGAAACTGCTGCAAACCAGAAGTGTTCCGGGACGCATTTCCGCCTCCGCCTTTTGCCAAAGGCGCCTCATGACCCTGGGAGACAGGAAGGCGTATACAACGTCCTCCCCTGTCAGGGAGCGTTGCCAGATATCGCTCCTTTCGACCGTGAAATTGCCCAGGCCGCGTGCGTTCAGGCGTGCAGCGAGATACGGCAGCGGCGCATGTTCGACGCCCGTGAAACGGGCCTCCGGACGTGCTTGTGCCAACCTGCGAAGCAGCATGCCGGTGCCGGCCCCAAGATCGATCACGCGCAGGCCGGGTTGCCAAGGCAGGAGGCCGATCAGGGCATCGGCTGTGGCACGGCTGGACAGGAACAGCGGCACCTCGCCGCGGAAAGTGGTCCAGAACACCAAAGTCAGCCCCGCCAATACGGCGAGCGGAAACGCCGGTGGCAGGTCCAACCGCAATGCGGCGATCAATAGCGGTGAAAACCCCAGATGGATGGCGATCCACCAGCGCTCCGACTGCAGCAGCGCCCCGATGCCCGCTGCCAGCCCGCCTTGCGTGGCCGCCAGGCCCAGGGTGGGCGCGATGGGCTGGCCTAGCGCGGCGAAGAGCGCCACGGCCAGCACCCAGGCAAGCGCTTGCGCGACGACGGCCTTGAAAGCAGCCAATAGCTTGCCTTCAAGCCGCCCGTGACGCAGCCACATCCGGCTTGCGCAGCGCCATCAGCAATTCCTGCCTCCTCTTCTGCGCCGCTTCGGCTGACCGCAGCTTGATGTGACCGAATCCACGAATGAGTTCCGGCAAGCCGGCCAGTTCGACGGCTGTATCGAGGTTCGATGTCGCCAGCAGGGGGAGCAGTTCGCCGATGTCCTTTTCGTACGCGGCAATGAGATCCCGTTCCAGGCGGCGCTCCTGCGTCCTGCCGAAGAGATCCAGCGCACCGCCACGCAGGAATCTGAGCCAGGCCAGCAGGCGGAAGACTGTGAGCATCCAGGGTCCAAAGGCGCGCTTCCTGGGGTGGCCTGTGGCCGGTTCGATTTTCGCCAGCAGCGGTGGGGCAAGATGGAAATTGAGGCGGTAATCGCCCTCGAAGGTGGCGGCGATTTTTTCCAGGAAGGTCGGGTCTGAGTGCAGCCGTGCCACCTCGTATTCGTCCTTGACGGCCAGAAGCTTGAAATAGTTTCGCGCCACGGTCTCGGCGAGCCGGGTCGTGCCGAGGCGCGCTTCTGTCGAGCGGACGGTGTCCACCAGCTTCTGATAGCGTCCGGCGTAAGCGGCATCCTGATAGGCTGTGAGGAACTCGGCGCGTCGGGCGATGAGGTCATCGAGCGACGTTGCGCGAGGCAAATCGGTAACCGTTGCCGGTTTGGCAAAGCGCTCTACTGCGGCCTGATCGTGCGCCGCCCGGCGGCCCCACAGGAAGGCCATGCGGTTCGCCTCGACCGCCACGCCATTGAGCTCAATGGCCTTCAGCATGGATGCGTGGGTGACCGGCACCAGCCCTTTCTGCCAAGCATAGCCGAGAAGGAAAAGATTGCCGAAGATGGCGTCGCCCATCAGCGTGGTGGCAAGACGGCTCGCGTCGATGAAATCCGCCCGGCCCAGGCCGCTGGCATCAAGAATGGTCTGCTGCATTTTCTCCAGGGGAAACTGCCAGTCGGGATTGTGGATGAATTCCGCGGTCGGCGTCTCGGCGCAATTGATGATGGCGCGCGTGACGCCGGCATGCATCTTGGCCAGCGCCTCGGCGCTGGCGGACACCACGATGTCGCCGCCGATGATGGCGTCGGCCTCGCCCGCCGCCACCCGCACTGCGTGGATGTCCTCCGGCCGATCGGCAATCCTTACGTGCGAGAAGACGGCGCCGAATTTCTGCGCCAGGCCGGTCATGTCCAGGGCCGTAACCCCTTTGCCGTCCAGGTGCGCCGCCATGCCGATCAGGGCGCCGATGGTGATCACGCCGGTACCGCCGACACCGGTGATGAGGATGCCCCAGGGCTCATGCGTATCGGGCAACTGCGGGTCGGGGGGGGTGGCGAAGCCGCGCTCGTCGACCTTCAGCGCCTTGCCTTTCCTCAGCTGGCCGCCCTCGATGGTGACGAAGCTGGGGCAGAAGCCGTTGAGGCAGGTGTAGTCCTTGTTGCAGGCGGACTGGTCGATGGCGCGCTTGCGGCCGAACTCGGTTTCCACCGGCGTGACGGCGAGGCAATTGGATTTCTCCGAGCAGTCGCCGCAGCCTTCGCAGACGGCCTCGTTGATGAAGACGCGCCGCGCGGGGTCGGGAAACTTGCCGCGTTTCCGGCGGCGCCGCTTTTCCGCCGCGCAAGTCTGGTCATAGATCAATGCCGAAACGCCGGGATACTCGCGCAGTTCGCGCTGTATCCGATCCAGCTCTTCGCGCTGTCGCATGGGCACGCTAGGTGGAAGGTCCGAGGGACCGTAGGCACGTTCGGTGCCGTCGGTAACGACGACGATTTTCGCGACGCCCTCGGCCTCGAGCTGGCGCGCGATCTGCGGCACGCTGAGGCTGCCATCCACGGGCTGGCCACCGGTCATGGCGACCGCGTCGTTGTAGAGAATCTTGTAGGTGATCGGGTGGCCGGCGGCGACTGCCTGGCGAATGGCGAGCAGGCCGGAGTGGAAGTAGGTGCCGTCGCCGAGGTTGGCGAAAACGTGCCGCGTTTCCGTGAAAGGCGCCTGCCCGACCCAAGCCACGCCTTCGCCGCCCATGTGCGAGAACGTCTCGGTGCTGCGGTTCATCCAGGTCGCCATGAAGTGGCAGCCTATGCCTGCGAGCGCGCGGCTGCCCTCCGGCACGCGGGTGGAGGTGTTGTGCGGGCAGCCCGAGCAGAAATGCGGGATGCGCTGGATGGGAATGACGGACTTCTCCAGCGCCCGTTCCTTGGCCTCGAGAAAGGCGAGGCGCGCCTTGATGCGGTCGGAGGTGACGTATCGGCCAATGCGCGCGGCGATGACGCGGGCGATCATCGCCGGGGTCAGCTCGCCGCAGGCCGGCAGCAGCCACTCGCCGTGCGGCTGGGCCCATTCGCCCTTCTCGTCGAACTTGCCGATGACGCGCGGCCGCACGTCTTCGCGCCAGTTGTACAGCTCCTCCTTGAGCTGGTACTCGAGAAGTTGGCGTTTCTCCTCAACGACGAGGATCTCGCCCAGCCCTTGCGCAAATTGGCGCACGCCTTCGGCTTCCAGGGGCCAGACCATGCCGACCTTGTAGAGGCGGATGCCGATTTCCGCGGCAAGCTGATCGTCGATGCCGAGGTCATCGAATGCCTGACGCACGTCAAGGTAGGACTTGCCACAAGAGATGATGCCGAGGCGCGGATTCGGGCTGTCGATGACGATCTGGTTGAGGCGATTGACGCGCGCATAGGCCAGCGCGGCGTAGAGCTTGTGGTGCAGCAGACGCTCTTCCTGCGCGAGCCGATCATCCGGCCAGCGGATATTGAGCCCTCCGGGCGGCAGCAGATGATCCGGCAGCACGATCTCGATGCGGTGCGGATCGACATAGACCGAAGCGGAGGACTCGACCGTGTCGGCCACCGCCTTGAAGGCGACCCAGCAGCCGGAATAACGCGACATGGCCCAGCCGTGCAGGCCGAGATCGAGATAATCCTGCACGCCGGATGGCGCCAGCACGGGCATCATGACGGCCTTGAAAGCATGTTCGGTCTGGTGCGGCACGGTGGAAGAGCGCGCCGCATGGTCGTCGCCGGCGATCGCCAGGACGCCGCCATGCGGCGATGTGCCGGCGGCATTGGCATGGCGGAAGACGTCCCCGCAACGGTCGACCCCCGGCCCCTTGCCGTACCACAGCGCAAATACACCGTCGTATTTCGCGCCTGGGAACAGATTCACCTGCTGGGTGCCCCATATGGCCGTGGCGGCCAAGTCTTCGTTTACGCCCGGCTGGAACCTGATGTGGTGAGTATCGAGATGCGCTCGGGCACGCCACAGCGTCAGGTCGAGACCGCCGAGTGGCGAACCGCGATAGCCGGAGATGAAACCGGCGGTGTTGAGTCCGGCTGCCAGGTCACGGCTGCGTTGCATCATCGGCAGGCGGGCAAGCGCCTGCGTGCCGGAGAGAAAGACGCGGCCGGATTCGAGCGTGTACTTGGTGTCGAGAGTGGTTTCTGTTATCGGTTCCGAACGAACCGGGGTGGCGGTGTCCGCCATAATTGCTCCTCCTCCGCAAAAATCGTGTTTTTGACGTGGGGCCGTTTGTATAACCCCGTTCGGTCGAGCGCCTTGTGGGCACCGCCGCCGGAAATTCTACACGCAGCGATAAACCGCTAGGGAAGGATCTTGCCGGGATTGAGCAGGTTCTCCGGATCGAGGGCCTGCTTGAGCGCACGCATGACATTGACTGCGCCTTCGCCATGTTCCGCCACGAGAAATTTCTGCTTGCCGATTCCGACGCCGTGCTCCCCGGTACAGGTGCCTTCCATGGCCAGCGCCCGCTCGACGACTGCGCGGTTGATTTTCTCCGCCTCCGCCACCTCCAGCGGATTGGCCGGATCGATCAGCACGACAAGATGAAAGTTTCCGTCACCGACATGCCCGAACAGGGCAACGGGGATGCTGCAGCGGGCAATATCCTCGTTGGTGGCACGGATGCATTCGGCCAGCCGGGAGATCGGCACGCAGACGTCGGTTGGAAAGGCGCGCGTGCCAGGCCTCAACTGCAGACAGGCGAAATAGGCGTCGTGGCGGGCCTGCCATAGCCTTGAGCGATCCTCCGGGCGTGTGGCCCACTCGAAGTTCATGCCGCCATGGCCGGCTGCAAGTTCCTGCACTAGGGTGGCCTGCTCTTCAACGCTCGACGGTGATCCGTGGAACTCGAAGAAAAGTGTCGGCGCTTCCTTGAGCGACGTCTTGCTGTAGCGGTTTACCGCTGAAATGGTCAGGCTGTCGAGCAGTTCTATTCGCGCTACCGGCACTCCCAACTGGATGGTCTGGATGACTGCATCGACCGCATCGCCCACGCTGGGGAAGGCGCATACCGCACTTGAGATGGCTTCCGGAATCGGGTACAGCTTGACGGTCAGTTCGGTGATGATCCCGAGCGTGCCTTCCGAACCGATGAAAAGCCGCGTCAGGTCATAACCAGCAGAGGACTTCTTTGCCCGGCCGCCAGTTTTGATAATACGGCAATCGGCAAGCACCACAGTCATGCCGAGCACGTTCTCGCGCATGGTGCCGTAGCGCACGGCATTGGTGCCGGAGGCGCGCGTGGCGGCCATGCCGCCCAGCGAAGCATCTGCGCCGGGATCGATCGGGAAGAAAAGGCCGGTGTCGTGCAGTTCAGCGTTGAGCTGCTTGCGCGTGACACCAGGCTGCACCGTGGCATCGAGATCTTCCGGATGGACGGCAATGACGCGGTTCATGCCGGAGAGATCGATGCTGACGCCGCCATGGATGGCGAGAAAATGGCCTTCGACCGAACTGCCCGCGCCAAAGGGAATGACGGGCACCCCGTTAGTGCGGCACAAGCGCATCGTTTCGGCGACTTCCTCAGTGGTTTCGACGAAAACAACCGCATCCGGGGCGGCCGTCGGATGCACGGATTCATCGCGGCCGTGCTGATCGCGTACCGCCTGGCTGACCGAGAAGCGGTTGCCGAAACGTTGCGACAGGGCCTCCGCCAGTGCGGCGGAAAGAGGTGGGTGGGGCGCGTAGGGATGGTTCATTGATAAGCTTTCATGCTTACGCGATACGGCAGGCTTCCTCAAATTCCAGCCTTGGACTACGGGGAAAAAGCCGGTCGGGGTCGCCATAGCCAATATTGCAGATGAAATTCGACTTGATGCGGCCACCCGGAAAGAACTCGCGGTCGACCATGGCATTGTCGAAACCGGACATTGGACCGCAATCCAGCCCCAAGGCGCGTGCAGCCAACATGAAATAAGCCGCCTGAAGCGTGCCGTTGCGAAAGGCCGTGGTGGCCGCGACAGCTTCCTTGTCCGGGCCAGCGAACCAGGAGCGGGCGTCGGTATGGGGAAACAGCTTGGGTAGCAGATCGAAAAACTGGCTGTCATTGCCGAAGATGGCGGTCACGGGTGCCGCCAGGGTTTTTGCCCGGTTGCCCTCCATCAGGGCCGGCTGAAGTCGCATTTTGGCTTCCCGGGATTTGACAAAGACAATCCGCATCGGGCTGCAGTTCGCCGAGGTAGGCCCCATCCGGGCCAGATCCCAAGCCCGCCGGAGCAGACCATCCTCTATAGGCTTGTCCAGCCAATCATTATGGGTTCTGGCTTGGAGAAAAAGGGTATCAAGGGCTTGCGCATTCAGAACAGGTGCCGTCATTTTTATCGCGATCTGGAATGAAGGAGCAATTCTACGCCGCAGATGGGAACCGGGTGCATTAGCCACGTCGCTAGAGGTGTTTATGGGCTCCAAGCGATATTCTTGCCTGATCCGTCAGCTGTTTGACTTTTCTGGTGAAAACAAGCAAAATCCGCTGTTTCGCTGGAGGGGTTCCCGAGCGGTCAAAGGGAACAGACTGTAAATCTGTCGGCTCTGCCTTCGAAGGTTCGAATCCTTCCCCCTCCACCAGCAAAAAATGTAAGTGGCCGGCATGGTGGCGGCGGGTCCTTAAGGTGATGGTTGGGTGACGGCGGGCGGCGGTAGTTCAATGGTAGAACCTCAGCCTTCCAAGCTGATGACACGGGTTCGATTCCCGTTCGCCGCTCCAGCAGCAGTTTAACTGCCCATGTAGCTCAGTGGCAGAGCACTCCCTTGGTAAGGGAGAGGTCGCGTGTTCAATCCACGCCATGGGCACCATTAGAGGTGCCGAATTTTTTGTTTTGGTTTCTGACTTTTTGGGACAGGTAAAGACATGGCTAAAGGCAAATTCGAACGTACGAAGCCGCACGTGAACGTTGGGACGATTGGGCACGTGGATCATGGCAAGACGACCCTGACGGCGGCGATCACGACGGTGTTGTCGAGCAAGTTTGGTGGTGAGGCC
>PHCS01000049.1 GCA_002840845.1 Betaproteobacteria bacterium HGW-Betaproteobacteria-14 | reverse complement strand
GCTGAATAATTCTTACAAGGAGTTTCTTATGAGCAGAGATGTTGTCGTTCTGAGCGCAGTTCGTTCCCCCATCGGTGCCTTCGGTGGTTCGCTGGCCGATTTCGAGTCCACCGAACTGGCCGGCATCGTGATGAAGGAAGCTATCGCTCGCTCCGGTGTCGATCCCCAGGCCATCAACTACGTTACCGTCGGCACGACCATGCCGACCGATTCGCGCTACGCCTACGTGTCCCGCGTCGCCTCCATCCAGGCCGGCCTGTCGATGGATTCCGTCGCCATGCAGGTTTCCCGCCTGTGCGCCTCCGGCCTGCAGGGTATCGTCACCACCGCCCAGAACATCATGCTGAACGATGCCGACTACGGCATCGGTGGTGGCGTCGAAGTTATGTCCAAGGCCGCCTACCTAATGCCGACGCTGCGTTCCGGCGCCCGCATGGGTGACACCAAGGCCGTCGACTCCATGGTTGCCGTGCTGACCGACCCGTTCGGCGTCGGCCACATGGGTATCACCGCCGAGAACCTGGCAGAAAAGCATGGCATCACCCGCGAACAGCAGGACGAGTTCGCCGTCGAATCGCAGCGTCGCGCAGCTGCCGCCATCGATGCCGGTCACTTCAAATCGCAGATCGTGCCGATCGTCAAGCAGACCCGCAAGGGTGAAGTGGTGTTCGATACCGACGAGCACCTGAAGCGTGGTACGACCATGGAATCGCTGGCCAAGATGAAGCCGGCCTTCAAGAAGGACGGTACCGTCACCGCCGGTAACGCCTCCGGCATCAACGACGGCGCTGCCTTCTTCGTGCTGGCCGCCGCCGATGTCGCCGCCAAGGCTGGTTACAAGGCGCGCGCCCGTATCGCCGGTTATGCCGTCGCCGGCGTGCCGAACGATGTCATGGGCGAAGGTCCGATTCCGGCCACCAAGCTGGCCCTGAAGAAGGCCGGCCTGACGCTGGACCAGATGGACGTCATCGAATCCAACGAAGCCTTCGCCGCGCAGGCCCTGTCGGTGTCCAAGGTGCTCGGCCTCGATCCGGTCAAGACCAACCCGAACGGCGGTGCCATCGCCCTCGGCCACCCGGTCGGCTGTTCCGGCGCCTTCATCGCCACCAAGGCCCTGTACGAACTGGAACGCATCGGCGGCAAGTACGCGCTGGTCACCATGTGTATCGGTGGCGGCCAGGGCATCGCGGTGATTCTCGAGCGTGCCTGATCATCTCGCGCTTTAGCCGAACAAAACCCGCCGGAGCGATTCGGCGGGTTTTTTTTATTTGCACCACTTTGAAAATGCCCGCACCGGCTTGGGGCGCAACACATTGTGACGATTTTGTAATCCCATGATTTAATGACATTTTGATCCGTGGCACGGAACCTGCTGAAATCGTAGCGAGAGCATCCTCAGTGACGAGTCCAACATGAACTTCTATAACGAGATGTACGATGCCAACGGCGGCGTCAGGGAGCACTACAAGGGCTACGAGGCCTGGCTGAAGGCGACGCCGGGCGAGCGCATCGAGCGCAAGCGGGCCGAGGCCGATCTGGCCTTCCACCGCGTCGGCATCACCTTCGCCGTCTATGGCGAGGAGGCCGGCAAGGAACGCCTGATTCCCTTCGACGTCATTCCCCGCATCATCCCGTCCGCCGAATGGAAGGCCATGCAGAAGGGCCTGCGCCAGCGGGTCACGGCGCTCAACATGTTCCTCCGCGACGTTTATCACGATCAGGAAATCCTCAAGGCCGGCAAGATTCCGGCCGAGCAGGTCATCAACAATGCCCAGTACCGCCCGGTGATGCAGGGGGTCGATCTGCCCGGCGACATCTACGCCCATATCGCCGGCGTCGACATGGTCCGTGCCGGGGCCGGCGAAAGCTACGTGCTGGAAGACAATCTGCGCGTACCTTCCGGCGTCTCCTACATGCTCGAAGACCGCAAGATGATGATGCGCCTCTTCCCCGAACTGTTCGCCCGGCACAAGGTGGCGCCGGTCCAGCACTATCCGGACATGCTGCTGGAAAAGCTGCGGGCCGTGGCGCCGAAGGGCGTCAGCAACCCGACTGTCGTCGTGCTGACCCCGGGCGCCTACAACAGCGCCTATTTCGAACACACCTTCCTGGCCCAGCAGATGGGCGTCGAACTGGTCGAGGGCCGCGACCTGTTCGTTCAGGACGAGGTGGTCTACATGCGCACGACGCAGGGGCCGCAGCGCGTCGACGTGATCTATCGCCGCATCGACGACGATTTCATGGACCCGCTCGCCTTCCGTCCCGATTCCGCCCTCGGCGTGCCGGGCATCCTGAAGGCCTACCAGGCCGGCAACGTCACGCTGTCCAACGCCATCGGCACCGGCGTCGCCGACGACAAGTCGATCTACCCGTACGTGCCGGAGATGATCCGCTTCTACCTCGGCGAGGAACCGATCCTCAACAACGTGCCGACCTACATGTGCCGCAAGCCGGACGATCTCAAGTACGTGCTCGCCCATCTGGCCGAACTGGTGGTCAAGGAAGTGCATGGGGCCGGCGGTTACGGCATGCTGGTCGGCCCGGCCTCGACCAAGGAACAGATCGAGCACTTCCGCCAGTTGCTGATCGCCAAGCCGGAGGGTTACATCGCCCAGCCGACGCTGGCCCTGTCCAATTGCCCGACCTTTGTCGAGGAAGGCATTGCGCCGCGCCACCTTGACCTGCGCCCCTTCGTGCTGTCCTCCGGCAAGTGCGTGAACATGGTGCCCGGCGGCCTGACCCGCGTCGCCCTGACCAAGGGTTCGCTGGTGGTCAATTCGTCGCAGGGCGGCGGCACCAAGGACACCTGGGTCCTCGAAGACTGAACAAGGGAGAGAACAAAATGCTATCGCGTACCGCCGACCACCTGTTCTGGATGTCCCGCTATATCGAGCGGGCGGAAAACCTCGCCCGCCTGCTCGACGTCACCTGGCAGATGTCGCTCGTCCCGCAATCGCTGGAAGCGGCGAACCAGAACTGGAACGCCATCATCGCCCTGAACAGCCTCGAGGAAAGCTTTGCCAAGAAGTATGCCGAGGTCAATGCAGACAATGTGCTGCGCTTCATGGTCAGCGACCCGGACAACTTCGCCTCGATCTACAGCTGCCTGCGCCTCGCCCGCGAAAACGCGCACGCCGTACGCGGCACGGTCACCGCGGAGATGTGGGAAACGCTCAACTCGACCTGGCTGGAAGCACGTGAAAAGAGCTTCGAGCAGATCATCAATGCCGGCGTCGGCGAGTTTTTCGAGTGGGTCAAGATGCGCTCCTCGCTGTCGCGCGGCACGACGCTCGGTACCTTGCTGCAGGACGAGGCCTACCACTTCATCCGCCTCGGCACGCTGCTCGAGCGTGCCGACAACACGGCGCGCATCCTCGACGTCAAATACCACGTGCTGCGCCCGCACGGCGACGAGGGCGCCACCGATTTCTACCAGTGGGGCGCCTTGCTGCGCTCGGTCTCGGCCTTCGAGGTGTACCGCAAGGTGTACCGCGACGTGATCACGCCGGAGCGGGTCACCGAACTGCTGATCCTGCGCAGCGACATGCCACGGTCGCTGCACTTCTGCATGAATGGCGTGGTCAAGAACCTCGACCTGATCGCCAATAGTCACTCCGATGAAACCGCGCGCCATGCCGGCATGCTGCACGCCCAGCTGCACTACGCCCGCGTCGAAGACATCCTCGCCGAAGGCCTCCACCCCTGGCTGACCGACTTCATGGACCGCATCTACGCCCTCGGCGATGGCATCAGCCGCGACTTCCTGGTGCCGATGGCGGAAGCAGCGTGACCTATTGCGTGGCCATGCGCCTGGATGCAGGCCTGGTCTTCCTGTCCGATTCGCGCACCAACGCCGGCGTCGATCACATCAACACCTTCCGCAAGATGCACGTCTTCGCCAAGGATGGCGAGCGCGTGCTGGTACTGATGACCTCCGGCAACCTGTCGATCAGCCAGTCGGTCGTTAACACCCTGCGCGAGAAGCTGGACGCGCGCGGCATGAACCTGCACAAGGTCAGGAACATGTTCGAGGCGGCCAAGCATGTCGGCGACTGCCTGCGCGAAATCCACGACCGCGATGCCGAGGCGCTGGAGAAATTCGGCGTCGACTTCGCCTCTGCGATCATCCTCGGCGGCCAGATCAAGGGCGAAGAGCCGCGCGTCTTCAGCATCTACGCCGCCGGCAACTTCATCGAGGCGACGCGCGAGACACCGTATTTCCAGATCGGCGAATCGAAGTATGGCAAGCCGATCATCGACCGCGTCATCAGCCCCCGAACCTCGCTCGACGAAGCCGCCAAGTGCGCGCTGATCTCGATGGACTCGACCATCCGCTCCAATCTCTCGGTCGATCTGCCGCTCGACCTGCTGATCTACGAGCGCGATGCACTGAAGGTCCGCCAGCATGTCGTGATCACCCGCGACACCGCCTACTACGGGCAGATCCGCAAGCAATGGGGCGAGCACCTGCGCCAGGGCTTCGCCGCCTTGCCCGACCCGGACTGGTCAGGACTTTAGTCGCCCGTCCTTCCCGCGCCAGCTGAAATCCCGTATTGATCCGCCCGGGAACAAGCGGCCGGATTGCCGGTCGAGCAAGTATCGGCATTGCCGTTCGCGCCGAATTTGTTCACGCTCCGGGTCATGCAACAGGATCTCTTCTCCCTCGTCGACGACAGCGGCCTCGACGCCGTCGCGGGCGGTCGCGGCCGCCGGCTTGGCCCGGGCACGGTGCTCTTTCCCGGTCTGGCGGCGGCCGATGCCCCACAGCTGGTCGCCGAGATCAACGGTGTCGCTGCCGCCGCACCATTTCGCCACATGCAGACACCGGGCGGTCAGGCGATGTCGGTGGCCATGAGCAACTGCGGCCCGCTCGGCTGGGTCAGCGACCGCGCCGGCTACCGCTACCAGGCCAGCGACCCGGCTAGCGGCCAGCCGTGGCCGGCGATGCCCGCGGCCTTCCGCCAACTGGCCGGCGCGGCCGCGGCGCTGGCCGGTTTTGCCGACTTCGTGCCGGATGCCTGCCTGATCAATCGCTATGTTCCCGGTGCCCGCATGTCGCTGCACCAGGACCGCGACGAGCGCGATTTCAGCCAGCCCATCGTCTCTGTCTCGCTCGGCCTGCCGGTCATTTTCCAGCTCGCCGGCGAGACGCGCAGCGGGCCGCGCCTGCGCCTGCCGCTGGCGCATGGCGACGTGCTGGTCTGGGGCGGTCCCGACCGGCTGCGCTTCCACGGCGTGCAGACCCTCGCCGCCGGCGAGCATCCGCTGACCGGCGCTTGCCGCTACAACCTGACCTTCCGGCGGGCCAGCTGATGGCGCTGACGCAGTGTCGGCTCGATTTGCCGGCCGGTTTCCGGCCCGCCGACAGCCTCGAATTCCACGGCCGCGATGCCCAGGCCGTCGGCGAGCGCAGCACCGCCGAGCGGCTGGACAAGGGCCTCGTCTGGCAGGGCAGGCCGGCCTGCCTGAGCATCGTTTTCCGTGCCCACTTGGCCGAAATCGAACTGGCCATCGATGGCGGCAGCGCTGAGCCAGCTGCGCTGGCCGCCACCGCCCGCCGCCTGCTCGGCCTCGACCAGCCGGTCGAAGCCTTCGAACAGGCGCATGCCAGTCATCGGCAACTGGCGCCTTTGCTCGCCCGGCAATCCGGCCTGCGGGTGCCGCTGGCGGCGACGCCGTTCGAGGCGCTGAGCTGGGCGATCACCGGCCAGCAGATCAGTTTGCCGGCAGCAAGACGCAGACGCTACTGGCGGTCAGCCGGCTGGTTGCAGAAGGTGCTTTGCCGCTCGACGACTGGCTGCTGCTACCAAACGCCGAGTTGATCCGCGAACGCCTGCTGGCCGTCCGCGGCATCGGCCCGTGGACGGTCGATTACGTGCTGCTGCGCGGCTTCGGCTGGCTGGACGGTTCGCTGCACGGCGATGCCGCCGTGCGCCGCGGTCTCGGTCGCCTGTTGGGCCAGGCGGCGGCGCCGGACGAGCAGGCGGCGCGCAGTTGGCTGACCCCGTTTTCCCCATGGCGGGCGCTGCTCGCCGCCCATCTGTGGGCCTCGCTGGCGCTGCCAGCCTGAAGCCTCAGGCCGTATCGTTGCCCGGCAGGGCGCCGGCCGGCACCTCGCGACGCAGGCTGTCAAGCAGGCGCGCCGCCTTGGCCGCCTGATCGACAATCCGCCGCAGGACACTGAAGCTGCGCGTCAGCGCATCCATCGCCGCGATGGCCAGGCGGCCGTCGGCGCCGGCCGCGAGCAAGGCCGCCTTCACGGCCTGGTATTCGGCTTCGAAGGCGGCCAGTTGCTCCGCCGTCGCCGGTTGCGGCTGCCCGCCGGCCGGATCGAACTGGGCGAACAGCTGCCCGGCGTGGCTGGCTAGCGCGCCGAGCTCGGCGTGCAGCGGGCTGCCGGCCAGGGCATCGACGGCCTCGCAGCCAAGCGTGATGTCCGGCGCCAGCTCCTGGCAGAGATCGTAATAAGCCTGGATGCGCAGCAGCAGCGCCAGCGTGCTGGCCGTGCGCGCGGACATGGCGTGCCGGGTGACCTCGGTCAGGAAGGCGCGCATCGCCTGGCTCAGGCCCGGCTGCGCCGCCGAATCGTCGGGCAGCGTCGGCTGTCCGGCGAGCAGGGCGGTGCGGGCACGGACGCCGCCGAGGGTCATGGCGCCGAGGCGGAGCATCTCGCGGCGCAGCGCATCGGCGGCCAGCGACGGCACCGAGGCGACGTTGTGGTCGATGTACTGTGGCCGGCCGACTTCCTCTTCGCGGGTGCGAAAACGGCCCTGCAGAAACAGCGTCAGGCGCCCGGTCAGCGGCCACATCAGGGCGACGCCGAGCAGGTTGAACAGGGTGTGAAAGAGCGCCAGGCTGACCGCCGGCGACGATTCCAGCGCGAAGGCCTCGCGCAGGTGGGCGACGCCGGCCAGCATCAACGGCAACAGCAGCAGGGCGACAACGCCGGTCAGCAGATTGAACAGCACATGCGCCAGGGCCGCCCGGCGGGCGTTGGGGGTGGCGCCGATGACGGCGATCGCGGCGGTTACCGTCGTGCCGATATTGGCGCCGATGACCGCCGCGGCGGCTTCCGAGAGCGGGATGATGCCGGCCTGGGCGAGGGTCAGGACGATCACCAGGGCCGCCGCCGAGGCCTGCATCAGCACCGTCAGCAGGATGCCGGCGAGGACGAAGGCGGCCACCGAGAGCACGCCGCGGCCCGACAGCGACGCCAGATCCAGCGCCTGTTCGCTGCCGGCGAAACCCTGCTGAATGAAGGCGATGCCGAGGAACAGCACGCCGAAGCCGGTGAGCGCCCCGCCGATCGCGCCGCGCCGCGTCTCCGGCCCGGAAATGCGCAGCGCCATGCCGAGGGCGATCAGCGGCAGCGCCGCCGCCTCGACCTTGATCTTCAGGCCGACCAGGGCGACCAGCCAGCCGGTCATCGTCGTCCCGACGTTGGAACCGAAGAGTACCCACAGCGACTGGCCGAGGGTCAGCAGGCCGGCATTGACGAAGCCGATGGCGGCCACCGTGACGGCACTCGACGACTGGACCAGGGCGGTGACGACGATGCCCGACAGCAGGCCGCGCCAGCGCGTCTGTGTGGATGCCGAAATGATCGCGCCGAGCGCCGGGCCGGCCGCCATCTTCAGGCCGTCGGTCATCAGCGCCATGCCGAGCAGGAACAAGCCCACGCCGCCGAGCAATACGCCGATACCGATGCCTTCCATGAGTCTCCGTCGGGTTTTTGAGCCTGCCGGGCAGCATGGCGCCCGGCCCGGCGGCCGTCAAGCTGGCGGCTGCCGGTATCTGGCCGAAACGTGCCTCAACGGGCCAGCCGGCGGCGGCCGGCAGCGCCGATGTCAGCGCAGGCGGGCGTTCAGTTCGTCGATGACGCCGGCCCAGTCGGCATCGTCGATCGTCTCCTCCTTGAGGAAATTGCGCTGGGCGCTGCTCCAGAACGGCGCCCGGTAGAGCGCGACATCGTTGGGCAGCGGCCGGTGCGCGGCGATGAAGGCGTCGATGGCCCCCGGTTCGTTGGCCAGGCCGAGCTGGGAGAAAAGGTTGCTCATCGTGTGCAGGTTGGCTTCCATGACATCCTCCGGGAAACGCAGCATTAGGGCAGACAGTGGATAGTCGGGCGGCGCTGGGCAGCCGTCACGCTCATTCGATGATCATTGCCGGGAACAGTTCCGGGCGCGGCCTACGAGCGCTGAGCGCCGGCCACCGCGTCGCGGTGCCGGGCCAGCCATTTGAGCAGGACGGCAAACAGGTCTTCCGGGCGCACCGGCTTGCTGATGAAATCGTCCATCCCCGCCGCCTGGCAGCGCGCCTTGTCCTCGGCGAACGAATTGGCCGTCATGGCCAGGATCGGCAGTCGGCCGCCGTTCGCCTGCCGGCGGATGCGGCGGGTGGCCTCGAGGCCGTCGAGGTGGGGCATCTGCAAGTCCATCAGGACGAGGTCGTAGGTATTCCGCGCTGCCAGATCGCAGGCTTCAAGGCCGTCGTGCGCCGTGTCGACCACCAGTCCGACATCGTTGAGCATGATCTGGGTGATTTCCTCGTTGATCGGCTCATCCTCGGCCAGCAGGATGCGCGAACCGCGGAAATGGCGCATCAGTTCCGCTTCGGCATCGGCGGCGGGAAGGCTGTCCGGCACCGGCTGCGGGCGGCTCGCCTGCTTCTTCAGGCGGGCGGTGAACCAGAAGGTGCTGCCCACGCCGGGCGTGCTCGCTGCGCCGGCTTCACCGCCCATCATCTGGGCGATGCCGCGGGTGATCGCCAGGCCCAGGCCGCTGCCGCCGTACTTGCGCGTCGTGCTGCTGTCGGCTTGCTGGAAGGTGTTGAACAGCTTGTTCAGCGCCCCAGCCGGAATGCCGATGCCGGTGTCCGCGACCGAGAAGCGCAGCAACGCGGTCGTGGCATCCTCCTCCAGCACTTCGGCGCGTAGCCGGACGCTGCCGCTTTCGGTGAACTTGATCGCGTTGGCGGCGTAGTTGAGCAGTGCCTGCTGCAAGCGCGTCGGATCGCCGAGCAACAGGCCGGCGGGCGCGGGGGTTTCGGTCAGCAGTTGCAGATGCTTCGCCCGCGCCTTCTCATGCAACATCGCCGCCACATTGCCGAGGACGTCCTCGACGCGGACATCGATCGTCTCCAGCATGAATTTTCCCGACTCGATCTTGGACAGATCGAGCACGCCATTGATGATTTCCAGCAGATGCTTGCCGGCGATGTCGATGTTGTTCAGATGCGCTGCCTGACCGGTGGTGACGCCGGCGCGCTTGATCAGATGGGTGAGGCCGGTGATGGCGTTGAGCGGCGTCCGGATTTCATGCGACATGTTGGCCAGGAAGGCGCTCTTGGCGATATTCGCCGTTTCCGCCGCCGCCTTCGCTTCGGCGAGTTCCGCGGTGCGCCCGGTAACCAGCTCCTCCAGCCGGTGGCGGTGCAGGGTCAGTTCGTCCGCCGCCAGTTTCTGTGCCGTGATATCCACCATCAGACCGCGCAGCCAGCGCGGCTCGCCGTCTGCGGCGACGACGGTGACGATGTCGCGCAGCCAGACGGTCCGTCCGTCGCGGGCGATGAAGCGGTACTCGAAATCGTGTGGCTCCAGCCGGCCGGTGCATGAAGCGCAGTATGCCGGCGCCCAGGAACGGTCTGCCGGATGCAGGTTGGCCACCCAGAAGCCGGGGGCCAGCCATTCCTCGCTGTCAAAGCCTAGCAGGCGCTCGGCCTGCTGGCTGATGAAGGTGAAATCGAAAGTCTGCGCGTCCGCTTCCCAGACGATGCCGTCGACCGACTGGATCAGGCTGGCGTAGCGCGCTTCCGAGCGGGCGAGGTGTTCCGTCACCCGCTTGCGCGCCTGGATCTCGCCCATCATGCGCAAGGCGTTGGTGGCCAGCGTCGCATAGATCGAGCGCGCCATGTCGATCATCGCCCGCTGCGCCGGCGTCATTTCCGCCGCCGCACGTTGTTTGGCCTCGGCGATGCCGGCGCCGGCACGGCAGGCATGAACGATGCGGGCAAAGTGGCGGTCCGATTCGAGGATATGGGTGGTCAGCCAGCGGACGAGGAAGCCGATCACATGCTCGACAACCTCCGTCACCGGCCGGTCCTGTTGCTCGCCGCTCAGGCGCTGCACGGCGGCGACGAATTGCCGGTGTTCCTCGCGGTGGTTGATCTCCTCTGCGTCATCCACCAGATAGGCCTGCCAGGTGCGCTCCTCTTCCCGGAAGTGATAGACGGTGTAGTCGAGCAGGGCGTTGAAGCTCTGCCGCAGCGGCTCGCTGGCGGAAGCGAAGATGGCCGATGTCGCCAGCTCGTTGAGCAACTGCACCAGGCGCTGATGCTGGGCATCGATCTCCGGCAGACCGATGTTGAAATTATCGTCCCACGGAAAAATGTCGATCGTCCCCGCGCCGTCGTGGAGCGGCTCCGTGACGGCAATTGTTGCGCTCGCAGGGAGTGTGGGAACGACGGTCATCGCGGCAAACCTTGTCAACATTCATCGCGGCTATCGTAATCCGATCGGCTTGCCGGCATCGCAGTTTTCATTGCTGAAACAATGAAAAAGGAAATTTCCGATGCGGCTATGCCAGGCGCAACAGGCCGGCGGCGCTACGCGGGCCGCAGAGCAGCCAGATCTGCTCGAACGGATGCTTTGCCGGCACCGCGATGTCCGCCCGATGCGCCCGGAAATCCGCCAGACCCCAGAGCGGGAAGACGGAGCGGACGAGCAGCCAGACACGCGGCGCGTGGTAGGACTTGGTCGCCTTGTCGGCGAGCAGGCGATTGAGCGGCGTCAGTAGCCGGACATCGAGCGGCACCTGCGCCGACTGGTGCATCTCGTGCGCCGTCGCCGCCGATTTGCCCTGCCGGCCGAGCAGCTGCTTGGCGTCCGACTGGGTGCCGTAGAAATGCCCGACCTCGACGTGCAGCGGCCGGCCATCCAGCGTACACAGGGCGTCGGGTTCCGGTGGCGAGCGCAGTTCGCGGAAGGCGAAGCGCTGCTCGCCCCACAGCCCGGCCAGGGCGTCGGCAAACTGATTCAGCGCCTCGATTTCGAGATCGTACTTTTCACTGGAATTGGGCATGGCCATGTACGGACGGGAGCCGTTACCTTCGTTCCGGTGAATTCTTAGGCAAGCCGGCGAATGACACAACCCCGGCCGGCGTCGCGCCGAGGAAAAAAGCTGCGCCAGGCGGGCCATCAAAGTGGCGACGCGGCAAAACAGCGGCTGCGGGAAGTGGCGGATAGTTCCCCTTGGCGCCGCGCCTGCGTTGCACGAACAATTCCCGTCGGATAGCATCCATGCCGCGCGTGACCATCGTGGCGTTGGCCATCGACTTGTACCGACAATGGTCGCCACTCCTACCGTCTCGCCCCATGGCAGAGACGGAATTCCGAGCAGTCAAGGCGTGCGATAAATCCCGCCAGCCCAAATAGATCGACGAATAAACACCATGCAGATGATTGAAGAAATCAAGGCCAAGTTTCGCAACGGCAATCAGGTGGAAGCCTTGCAGGAGTGCGAGCAGCTGTGCCGGAGCCAACCGGCGAATGTGGCGCTGAAAAAGCTGTTCGCCACGATGCATGGGCTGGCCGGCAATTACCAGGCTTCGGCGGGCGTACTGCGGGAAATTCTCGCGGCCCATGGCGACGATGCCGACGCTATCTTCAATCTCGCCGTCTGCGAACGCGAGCAGCGCAACTTCGCGGCGGCGCAGGACTGTTACGCCCTGTACACGCGAAAATTCCCGAAGCAGTGGGAGGGCTGGGCCAATCTGGCCGAATGCCAGTTCCAGTTGGGCGAGCTGCAGGCTTCGCTGAAATCGGCCGACGTCGCGCTCAAGCTCAATCCGGCGGCCGCCCCGGCGTGGCTGGCGCGCGGCGATACGCTGCATGGCCTGAAGCAGATTGACGAGGCGATGAAAAGCTACCGGAAGGCCAATGTCGGCGGCAAGAACGTCGTCGCCTGGACCAAACAAGGGGTCATCCTGAACGAGCTGAACCGCCATCAGGAAGCCATCGACTGCTTCGGCAAGGCCGTGCAGCTGGCGCCGGAACTGCTGGCGGCGCGGACCGGCCGGGCCGATGCGCTGAACTGCCTGGGGCGTAGCGACGAGGCGATCGACGACTACAAGGCGGTGCTCGCCGCCAAGCCGGACGAGGAAGAGGTCCTCAAGAAGATTTCCGTCTGCCTGGTCGGCCGGCAGCGCGGCGCCGAAGCCATCCAGCTCTGCCGCAACGCGCTGGCCGTCAATCCGTCGCTGCTCACCGCCAAGCTCGGCATGTCCTGGCTGATCGACAAGATCGTGCCCAACTGGCACGTGCCGATGATGAACGAGTTCGAGCGCAACAACGCCTATTTCCTCGGCATGCAGGCCGCCGTGACGCCTGGCCAGTTGGTGTTCGAGATCGGCGCCGGCTCCGGCCTGCTGTCGATGATGGCGGCGAAGCTCGGGGCGCAGCAGGTGGTGACCTGCGAAGGGGCGCCGTTGATCGCCGACATGGCGCGCCAGATCGTCGCCACCAACGGCTACCAGGAGACGATCAGCGTGCTCGCCAAACCTTCGTTCGAAGTCATGCTCGGCAGCGATCTGCCGGAACAGGCCGACATCCTGGTGCACGAGATATTTTCCAGCGGCCTGATCGAGGAGCACGTGCTGCCGGCCATGGAAGACGCCAAGCAGCGGCTGCTCAAACCCGGTGCGCGGATCATTCCCGGCGCCGCCAGCATCATGGTCGCCCTGGTCGGCGGCGACGATCTCGGCCGCGTTCTGCACGTCAAGGATCCGTTCGGTTTCGATTTGCGGCAATTCAACGCGATCACCCCGAAGAAGCTGCCGATGTTCCGCGAAGACCTTGAGCTCGAGTTGTTGAGCGATGACGTCGCGGCATTCCGCTTCGATTTCGTCAACGACGCCCAGTATCCGGCCGAGCAGAAAACGCTGGAGATCACCGCCACCGGCGAAGGCCTGTGTTACGGCGTGATTCAATGGATCGGCCTGGAAATGGACCGCCATACGACCTACCAGAACCACCCGTCAGTGAAGCGCGCCGTCTCCGGCTGGCAGCACCTGGTCTACCGCTTCGACGAACCGATCCAGCTGACGCCCGGCCAGCGGGTCAGGATTTTTGCCGCCCACGACCGTGCCACGCCGTGGTTCGATCTGGCGGCCGACTGAGCCGGCCGCCAGCGCTTCGTCGTTGGCGGGCCGCCTACATCTCCAGGCAAATCTTGCCGAAGTGACGGTTCGACTCCTGGTAACGGAAGGCCTCGACCATCTGTTCCAGCGGGAAACAACGGTCGATGACCGGGTGCATGCCGTTGGCGTCGATGGCCCGGATCATGTCCTGCTGCTGCGCCCGGTTGCCGACCAGCACGCCCTGCAGGCGCAACTGCTTGATCAGCGCGGTGACGATCGATAGCTCGCCGCCCAGCCCGGTCAGAATGCCGATCAGCGAGATGTGCCCGCCGACCCGAGCGGCGTTCATCGATTGTTCCAGCGTCGCCGGACCGCCGACCTCGACGACATGATCGACGCCGCGGCCACCGGTCATTTCGCGGGCGGCCGCACCCCAGGCCGGGGTGCTCCGGTAATTCAGCGTGTAGTCGGCACCCAGCGCCCGTAGGCGTTCCAGCTTGGCGTCGCTGGACGAGGTGGCGATCACCGTCGCGCCCGCCATCTTGGCGAACTGCAAGGCAAAAATCGAAACGCCGCCGGTCCCCTGGACCAGCACCGTGTCGCCCGGCTTGAGCGCGCCGTCGGCCATCAGCGCGCGCCATGCCGTCAGCCCCGCCGTCGTCAGCGTCGACGCCTCGGCATGACTCCAGCCGCGCGGCGCCCGGGTGAAGGCTGCGACCGGCGCCGTGACCAGCTCGCGGGCGTAGCCATCGACGCCGTCACCGGGCACCGTGGCAAAGCCTTCAACCGGCGCTGCGCCGGCCTGCCAGGTCGGGAAGAAGGTGCTGACCACCCGGTCGCCGACGGCAAATTCGCCGACCTCGGGACCAACGGCAACCACCTCGCCGGCGCCGTCGGCCATCGGAATCCGCGGCTCGACCGGGCCCCACATGCCGCTGACCACGGCGAAATCATGATAATTCAGCGAATTCGCCTGCAGGCGGACGGTGATTTCACCGGCCTGTGGAATGCCGGCTGCACGTTCGCCAACGACCACTTTGTCGTAGCCGCCGCCCGGCTGAACGATGATTGCCCTGTTTGCCATCGGAGTTTCCTTTTTGCTGTTGTGATTCGGAAGGGTGACGCCATTCTGCTGCAAGCGGTGGCGCTAGTTACAACCGACAGCGCCCGGCGAAGAAAATTCCATTGCGCAAGCCATTGGCGAAGCTGGCCAAGTGATCGGTACGCCAATGCTGGCTCTTTGCCGCGCCTAGCCTAAGATGAGTCTGTACATCTTGCCCATGTAGTCGTTCGCATTTGCGCTTACGGCTAGTGTTTTCGGCATTTGGAAAGGGGGCAATCATGCTCAATCCCACTGCTAATGCCCGGCCTTATCAGACCCCTTTGCCGCCCCAAGCGGAGCAAACGCGCGGGCCGGCCCGCCCGGAAACGGAGCGGGTCAGCGCCCCGGAGACTAGGAACAATGTCCGCAACGAGCTGAATTTGCAGATTCTCCAGGCTTCGGCGGAGGTCTCGCTGAACGCTGGTAACCAGTCGCAGGCATTGCTGTTTCGCAGCGCCATCGAGCGCATCAATGAACTGCTGACGCCGACGATCGGCCCGGATGCGCTTCAGGCCAAGATGAGCGAAGACAACTCGCCCGAAGCGACCGCCGGCCGCATCCTGTCTTTATCGACTGGTTTCTTCGACGCCTATGCCGCCCAACGCCCCAACGACGATCCGGATCAGGTGGCCAAGGACTTTGTCGAGCTGATTCGCGGCGGTTTTGAACAAGGCTTCAACGAAGCCAGAGACATCCTGCAAGGACTCCAGGTGTTCAACGGCGATATCGAAAGCGGCGTCATGAAAACCTACGAGCTGGTCCAAAAGGGCTATGACGACTTCCTCGCCAGCAAGTTGGGTGGTGGTCAGCAAGCTGAAGAATCGGCCGTCGCGTAACAGATGGTGCTGTGAGGCATTTTCTGGACTACGATGATTCGAGGAACTTGGGAGGTGACGATCGTGCCGCAGAGAATGCTGTCCCCGTTGATTGCCGTGGTGCTTGGTGTCTTCGCGTGCTCCGTCGCCTATGCCCAGGCCGACAAGGTTCTCGGACATGTCGCCAGTTGGGTCCTGCAGAACCAACTTGAGCAATTCGAAAAAGACAACGATACGAGCCGAGGCCTGCGCGAATACAACGCCAAAAACAAGTTCGATTCGCGTGACCAGTACGCTCCCCGCTACCAGTCCTCGGACACGTCGGCTTTCCGCGCTTACAACCAAGGCGATAAAGCGGTCAGCTACGAGGGCCAGCAGAGCTTTGCCCCAGTTGAGCGATAGCACCGCTTGAGCATCGCCCTTGGGTTTTCGGGTTGAATCGGCCTTTGCGGTGACGGACCCCAGGCAAACGGAACCCGAAAAATTACGCGCTGTCGAACGAACGGTTTTCGAGTTGGAGCAGATCGAAAACGGATGCGAAATCTTTCGCTCCGGCGAAGCAAACACATGAACCATGAAGTATTCGGGTGAAAGCCCTGGTGGTTCTTTTGTCCAACTGGCGGCCGATCTTTGATAGCGCCGAACAGGATTTCGCAATTCAGTGTTGTACCCGTGAAAGAGGCAGGCAGCGTGCCCTGTCTCGCATGGCTCATTGACGGAGGTATCTCCATGTCCCGTGACAAGCAATTTCAATGGAATTCAGCAAGCCTCGACTTCAGCCGGGAGAGCATCAACATGACAAGACAGATGTCCGAGGCGTTGTTGGAGCACGGCCGGAATCTCGGGGTGTTGCAGCTGGACAACGCAAGCATCATGGTTTCCGAAGGCAGCCGGCAGTTAAAACAATGGTTGAGTAGCGCCGCCTACAACGGCGACTCCCTGGTTCAGTGGTCCAGCATGGTTCAGCCGAGGGCGCGGCGTTTTATCGAGATAGCGCAGGGTTGGCTCGATGTTTCTTCGCAGGCGACGGCCGAAATGAATCAATTTTTGGGGCAAGCGCTGCCGGCCATGTGGGCGCTCAGCGGCGAGAGCTCGGCAAGCAAACCGAAACAGGAACGTCGTCGCTCGGCGCAGGTGATTTCCTTTGCCGATAGGCGGCGATCGGCTCAACATCCGGCAGCGAGAGGGGGAGCGAACGAGTCCGCCGACGCGCAAAGAATGCGTACGCGAACCGGCTGAATCGGTCTCGGGAGCACCAGCTGAAGGTCGAGCGAGAGGTGGCGCTGAAAGCCACCGTTTAGTTCCCGAGTAGGTGGCAGTGAACTGAAAACGGCCCGGAAAAACCGGGCCGAATTTTTGTCCAGATTAACTTCAGTATTTTTCAGGTCAGCCGCAAGTCCCAAACGCCCCGCAAGCCGTTCAGAAATCACAGCCGTCCTCGCGGATCATCGTGTAGTTGCCACATTCGCTGCACAGCTTGGGGTCGGTGATTTGGGCATCAACATCCTTCGGTTAAATCGTGGTCTGTCCGCTGTTGTCCAGGCAACGGTTGAATTTCCTGTCCGCAGGAAACATAATTTGCCGACGGCATCTGCGCAGCCGCAATGTCGCCATACTAAGCCGCTAACATTAGTGAGGTGTTCCGGAACATGGAAATACACGCCCAGCCTCAGGTTAGTTCGGCTACTGCCGGGACTTCCGCTGATTCACGACCAGTTGTCTTGATTGTCGATGACAGTAAAAGCAATTTGGCCTTCCTCTGCCATATCCTTGGGCAGGAATACGAAGTCCTGTCCGCACAATCCGGGGAGCGCGCCCTGGAAATTGCTGTCGGCGCACCGAAGCCGGACCTCATCCTGCTTGATGTAGTAATGCCGGGCATGAGCGGTTACGACGTTCTCACCGGTTTGCGGAACACTCCGGAAACCTGCGATATCCCGGTTATTTTCACTACCGGACTGGACTCCACGGTAGACGAAGAAAAGGGCCTTGAACTCGGTGCGGTGGATTACATAACCAAACCTTATCGGGCGCCCATCGTGCTGGCGCGGGTACGCAGCCAGATCGAACTGAAGCAGTCCCGTGACCGGCTGTCCAGCCAGAACAATTATCTTGAGGGGGAACTGGCCAAGCGTCTTCAGGAGGCCCAGCAGGCGCAAAGCCGCTTGCTGCAGTCCGAAAAACTGGCGGCTGTCGGCCAACTGTCGGCTGGCATCGTCCACGAGATCAACACCCCGGTAGGTTTCGTCACCTCCAATCTGACGACCCTGGCGTCCTATTGGCAGGACATCCTGAAACTCCTCGATGCTTATGAAACCCTCGAAGCGCTTGCGATGGCGGATGCGGCAGCGCTGAATAGAATTCGAAGTATCAAACAGGAGTGCGATATCGCCTTCCTGCGCGACGACACCGCCAAGTTGATCGCCGAGTCGCAAGATGGCCTGGCACGAGTGACGGCGATCGTACGCGATTTGAAAAACTTCTCCCGCGCCGAAGACATTGACAATCGGCAGTGGACCGATCTGCACAGCGGGCTGGACGCCACCGTGAATATCGTCTGGAGCGAGATCAAGTACCACTGCACCCTGCGCAAGGATTACGGCGAACTGCCCAAAATCTATTGCAACCCCTCGCAGATCAACCAGGTGGTCCTGAATCTGATCGTTAACGCGGCGCAGGCTATCCCCGACAAAGGGGAAATCACGATTCGAACCGGCCAGACGGACAGCAAGGCTTTCATAGCGATTGCCGATACCGGGACGGGCATCCCCGCCGAAACCTTGCCCCGGTTGTTCGAACCATTTTTCACCACCAAGCCGGTGGGCAAGGGCACCGGGCTGGGCCTTTCGATTGCCTACGGGATCATGCAGAGGCATCAGGGAAGCATCGAGGTAAGCAGCATTCAGGACAAAGGAACAACTTTTACCCTCTGGCTACCCCTTAAGCCAGCCGACGCAGGCACTATGCCATGACCGCCACGCGCACCGCCTAAAGATGCCTCCATGCTAACGGCCCGGGTATCCCCGCAGCGTAGTCGCTGAAGTTGGATCAGCCCTGTCACCGAGGAGAGCTTGGGCGCTTCCTCACTGGTCATTGCGAACAGTCGAACTATGGAGTTCTGCGGTTGACCTGTTCAAAGGCACGGAATGGAAGAATCAAAGTCGGGATCAGGGAGGGCTTTGTCTGTAAATGACATTGGCGAATAACTCTTCCACCTTTGACCTGCTGCCCCGTTATGCTTCGCTTGTCCGGCGGCAATTAACTACTTGAGTTCAATTCAAGAAGCTCTGCATAGAATTTGATGGTTGCGGCGCGATTTACAATGTATGAGCCCTTTTCTATCAGCAGAATCAGGTCTCCAGAAGTGCCGTTGCAATTAAAAACTCTGGAGTCTCTGGTAAGCGGGATTTCCTCCATCGGCGCATATGAGCCGCTCTGATAGGAGTTTATCTCTGAGATTCTTGGCAAGTTTCTCTCTGTGACCTCCCTGCTGATGATGAACTCCCCGCCTTGCATAAGGGCTATAACTTGAAACACTCCTGAGGCAACCAGCGCTAGCAACGGAATATCGTCTTCGTCGTGATCACGGCCGAGGACTAACCCGCCCGCTCTAGCATCAATGAGCCGCCCCTCAAGGAACAATTGATATATCTCTCCTGCAGAAAAGCGGGGAAATACATCCTTTCCACAGGCGTCGCATGTGGAGTCGGTAAGCGGAACAAGCTCGCCACAGTGAAAACAGGGAGAGCTATCACATATCTCAAGCGTTTCAGTCGGCATCAAATATTCTCAGTACATGAAACGGGAAAAGAGGGGTAACCCGATACTGGTTACGGGTAGTTGGCTTAATCCCGTGAATGCGGCCGTCCAAACAAAAAACGCCCCGAACCTCCGGGGCGTTTTTCATCAAGCCATCAGAACCTCAACCGCAAGTCCCAACCGCCCCGCAAGCCGTACAGAAATCACACCCATCCTTGCGGATCATCGTGTGGTTGCCGCATTCGCCGCACAGCTTGCCCTGGGTCGGTAGCACCTTGTTGCTGGTGGTGTCTTCCGGGGCTTCGAGGATGCCCATCTGCTGCAGCGGGAAGCCGGCTTCGTCGAGGATCCCGAGCATGGCGTAGCGGTGGATGATCAGCTGGGCGATGTAAGCGACCGTCGAGGGGTAGGTCTGCTGCTTGCGCGAACCCGGGACGAAGGCCATGAAGTCGCCGAAGGGCTCGGAGTAGTCGAGCAGCTTGCGCAGCTTCATGCCGATCCAGGCCGGGTCGACGACGCGCATGTCGAGCGACAGGAGTTTGCACAGGCCGTCGAGGGCGCGCGGGTAGTTGCCGGCCAGCCACATCGAATAGGGGCGGGTGACGCCGTCGGGCAGGGTGATTTCCTTGAGGCCGAGGACGAAGTCTTCGCCGGTCGAGGCGTTGTTGATGTCTACCGTCCAGGAGAGCGTGCCGTCGGTGCCGGTCTTCGGTTCCTTGGTGCTGAACAGGGCGTCCTTGACCGGGGTCGGGCCGTCGTGGGCCAGCGCCCCGAGTTGTTCGACGCGCCAGCTGATGACCTGGGCCATGGCCGAGACGACGGACGGCATGCGCTTCTTTTCGCCATGCGGCGGCATGTGCATTTCGAAGGAGTCGCCCGGGGTCTTGGACAGGGCTTCCAGCTTCATTTCCAGCCAGGCGTGGTCGTTGGCGCGCATGTCCATCGACAGGGTCTTGGCGACGGCGCCGAGGCCGCGCGGTTCGGCCGGGCCATTGGCCCAGACTTCGAACGGCCAGGCGTGGCCTTCCTGCTCGACGTGGCCGACGAACAGGGCGAACTTGCCGATCGGCGAGTCGACCATGTAGGTCCAGCACAGGTTGCCTTCCGGCAGGTTCGGGCGGCCCGGCCAGCGCAGGCTGGAGAGCACCGGGGCCGGCAGATTCTTGATCGACAGGCGGCGGTTGGCATCCGACACGAAGTCCTGCGGCGACTTGGCGTCGGCGGCATCGGTCTTGGCCGGTTCGCTGGATGTGACCGAGAGCACGGAGCCGAGGACGCTGTTCGGGCGGTAGGTGGCCAGGCCCTTCAGGCCGGATTTCCAGGCGCCCATGTAGAGATCCTGGAAGTCTTCGTACGGGTAGTCGCCGGGGACGTTGACCGTCTTGGAGATCGAGGTGTCGATGTACGGGGCGACGGCGGCGACCATGTCGGCGTGCGCCTTGGCGGAGATTTCCAGGGCGGTGACGAAGTAGTCCGGCAGCTTGCTGACGTCACCGCCCTGGTGCTTGTACAGGCGCCAGGCGTAGTCCTCGACCGAGTATTCCTTGATCGTGCCGTCCTGCATGCGCTTCTTGCGGTTGTAGGTCCAGGAGAACGGCGGTTCGATGCCGTTCGAGGCATTGTCGGCGAAGGCCAGCGAGATGGTGCCGGTCGGGGCGATCGACAGCAGGTGCGAGTTGCGCAGGCCGTGCTTGCGGATCTCGGCCTTGACGTCGGCCGGCAGGCGCGAGGCGAAGTTGCCGCCGGAGAGGTAGAGCTCGGCGTTGAACAGCGGGAAGGCACCGCGTTCCTTGGCCATGTCGACCGAGTACAGGTAGGCGGTGTCGCGCATGAATTCGCTGACGCGGGCGGCCATGGCGCGGGCTTCCGGCTTGTCGTAGCGCAGGCGGAGCATGGCCAGCGCGTCGCCGAGGCCGGTGTAGCCGAGGCCGACGCGGCGCTTGTTGGCGGCTTCCTGCTGCTGGCGTTCGAGCGGCCAGTGGGTGGCCTCGAGGACGTTGTCGAGCATGCGGGTGGAGACGCGGATGACTTCGGCGAATTCGTCGAAATCGAAGGAGGCCTTGTCGGAGAAGGCGTCGCGGATGAACAGGGTCAGGTTGATCGAGCCCAGGCAGCAGCAGCCGTACGGCGGCAGCGGCTGTTCGGCGCAGGGGTTGGTGGCCTCGATGACTTCGCAGTAATTGAGGTTGTTGTCCTTGTTCATCCGGTCGAGGAACAGGATGCCCGGCTCGGCGTGGTCGTAGGTGGATTTCATCACCTGGTCCCACAGGTCGCGGGCGCGCACCTTGCGGTAGGTCCACAGGCCGTCGTCACGCTGGTAGGCGCCGGACGACTTCATGTCGGCATTCGGCTCGGCGCGGTGGGTCAGTTCGACAAAACCGTCGGCGTCGACGGCTTCCATGAAGGCGTCGGTGACGCCGATGGAAATGTTGAAGTTGGTCAGGTCGCCCTTGTCCTTGGCGTGGATGAAATCCTCGATGTCCGGATGGTCGCAGCGCAGCACGCCCATCTGGGCGCCGCGGCGAGCGCCGGCGGATTCGACGGTTTCGCAGGAGCGGTCGAAGACGCGCATGTAGGAGACCGGGCCGGAAGCACGCGACTGGGTGCCCTTGACGCGGGCGCCCTGCGGCCGGATGGAGGAGAAGTCGTAGCCGACGCCGCCGCCGCGGCGCATGGTTTCAGCGGCCTGGGCGAGGGCGGTGTAGATGCCCGGCTTGCCGTCGGTGTTTTCGACGATGGAGTCGCCGACCGGCTGGACGAAGCAGTTGATCAGCGTGGCCTGCAGGTCGGTGCCGGCGGCGGAGTTGATGCGGCCGGCCGGAATGAAGCCGTTTTCCTGAGCCCAGAGGAAACGGCTTTCCCAATGTGCCTGATCCTTTTCCTGCTCGACTTGGGCCAGTGCCCAGGCGACGCGTTTGCGCACGTCGTGGACATTGGTTTCCTTACCCTTGGCGTACTTTTCGATCAGCACTTCGCCGGAAATTTCCTGCTCCTGCAGGGGGGCGAATTGCGGGGCGGCGGGAATGTCAGTCAGAGACAGTTGTTCGGATACCGGGCTCATTTTTTGCTCCTCAGCTTGTCTTGGTTTATCAGGCTTGTTAGTTTTCGAATGGGTCGTAATCTACTACCTATAGTAGGTCGTTGCAATCCGTTGACTAAATACGGTGTGATGTGCCGAGGCTGAAACCGCTTTGTCATGGTGCTGAAAACTCAAAAAAAACAAAGCCCCGCCGACTTTCGCCGGCGGGGCTATTGGACAAAAATTTTTTCTTAGAGTGCCAGCAGCGTCTGTGCGTGGTGCGCCATCATCCACTCTTCGTTGGTCGGGATGACCAGCACGTCGACGCTGCTGTTGCCGGCGCTGATCA
>PHCS01000048.1 GCA_002840845.1 Betaproteobacteria bacterium HGW-Betaproteobacteria-14 | reverse complement strand
GAGACGAGTTGCCCCCGCCTCGATAATCAGAGCATTACCGCGACTGCCGCTTCCCAGCGAAGCAAATCGCATTACTTCAACTGGTCGTAGAGCAGGCTGAGAATCTTCCTGGCAGTCTCGGAGTTATCCACGCCGCCTTCACGTGTCAAGATCTTCACGGTGCTCTCGCCACCTTCTCCTTCGACCAGGATGCGGAACTGCTGATTGGTTGCCGGCTTGCCGCTGTCCCAGAATTTCAGCTTGCTGAGGAATCCGCTATCCGATTTCTTGGCATCCCCGGCCTCCGTGTCGACATACCGGACAAAATACAAACCCTTGGCACGGTCTCGATCCTCAACCGTGAAGCCGACTCGATCAAGCGCCAGACCGACGCGACGCCAGGAGCGATCAAAGGCTTCCTGCAACTGCAGCGAACCGACCCCGCCCGCAGGCCGAATCAACTTGGCCCGTTGTTCCTTTCTTGACTCGGCCGCCATCAATGTCTTGGCCCGGTTTTCCTCCGTGCCCAGTCTCACCATCAGCCTGCGCAGCATCTCGGCTTCAAGTTCAGGATCTGGCGGCCGGGGCTGCCACACCGTACGATCCTGCCCCTCTGTCGCATACACCTCGTACATGCCACGGTGGCTAATATAGATCTCCGTGGTGCCTTCCTCCGCCCCCCTTTCCAGGCGGGTTCGGAACTTGTCCCGTTCCGGCGTCGAGTAGATTTGATCGAGAAACTTTCCCAGCGTGGCGCGAATCATGTCCTGCGGAAGTTTGGCCCGGTTCTCCGCCCAGTCTGTTTCCAGGATGCCCGCATCCGGCAATTCCAGATTGACGATGAATCCCAGTTCCTGCCAGAAATCCTTGAGCGTCGGCCACAGTTTGTCAGGCGTACCCGCCACTACCAGCCAGCGCTGGCTGCCCGCTCTCTCGACCCGCATCTTGTCCATCTGCGGCAACACTTCCTGCGCAGCAGCATCCTTCGTGCCGGTACGCTCGGAACTGTAGGCGGAATAGGTTGCAGATCCATGCGGTGAAATATCCGGGACGGCATAGCGCTCGTCGCGGCTGGGCGATGTCAGATCGGGGGGGATTTCCAGCGGAGGCAATTTTCCTGCAGACTTGTAGTCGATTTTCTTCGACTCAATGGACATGCTAGAGCATCCCGCCAGCACCGCCGATACAACCCACAACAAAACCAGTCTCGAACTCTTGCGGATCATGCCCCGCCTTTCATTGGATTCGGATGATGGTCCGGCATAGCGCCCGCTGACACGGACATTCGCCTTCCCGGAAACTTCGCTCTCAAGCGGCAACGCCGGCTTCGAGCATGGCCTTTTGCACCAGATCGTGATATTCGGACGACAGCGGCGTCATGGGCAGACGGATGCCCGCATCCATCAGGCCCATGCGGCTCACCGCCCACTTCACCGGAATCGGATTGGCCTCGACAAACAGGTGGCGGTGCAAACCAAGCAGGCGCGCATTGATCTCGCGTGACTTGGCGACATCGCCGGCCAGTGCGGCGACACACATCTCGTGCATCAGGCGCGGCGCCACGTTGGCGGTCACGGAAATCGTGCCGTGGCCACCCAGGAGGATGAAAGCCAGCGCGCTGGCGTCGTCACCACTGTACAGGGCAAATCCCTTCGGCGCCCGCTTGATGAGGTCCGTGCCGCGCTCCATATTTCCAGTAGCGTCCTTGATGCCGGCAATCCCCGGCACCTGCGCCAAACGCAGCGCGGTGTCGTTGCTCATGTCGGCGACCGTGCGACCGGGAACGTTGTAAAGAATCATCGGCAGGTCCACCGCCTCGGCGATCGCCTTGAAATGGCGATACAGGCCCTCTTGCGTCGGCTTGTTGTAATAGGGCACCACATTGAGCGAAGCTGCCGCGCCCACCTTCTTGGCGTAGGCCGTCAGTTCGATCGCTTCCGATGTTGAGTTGCCTCCTGTACCCGCAATGATTGGCATGCGGCCAGCCGCATACTCGACGCAAGCGCGAATCAACTCGCAGTGCTCTTCGACATCGACCGTGGGCGACTCGCCCGTCGTGCCGACAATGACGATGCCGTCAGTGCCCTCAGCGGAATGAAAATCAACAAGTGACTTGAGCCGCGGGTAATCAAGACTGCCGTCATCCCGCATGGGGGTGACTATGGCAACAATTGAACCTTGAATCATAAAATCAGGCTTGCATGAAAACGATGGATTTTACTTGATGATGCCGGATACCGGAAATAAATGAACGAGTTGAATGAACATTGACACCGGCCGGATGCATCGGTTCCCTGCCGATCTGCATTACAAGTCAGCAAGGACCTTGACGTGGGTCGTCACGCTACGCCCCAAGGCAGACAAGTCATAGCCGCCTTCAAGCATGGAGACGATGCGATTCTGCGCCGATTCGGCGGCGACCGCCTTGATTTGCTGGGTCACCCAGGCATAGTCTGCTTCGACCAGGCCGAGCGAGGCCATGTCGTCCTCGTAGTGTGCGTCAAACCCTGCCGATATGAAGATGGCCTCTGGGGCGAAGTGTCGCAAGGCGGGCAGCCACGCCTCCGTTACGGCCTCGCGGAACCCTTCGCCGCGCGTGCCTGCAGGCACCGGCACATTGATCATGTTGGCTGCCGGCGCATCCGTCCCGGTGTAGGGATAAAAGGGATGCTGAAAGGTGCTGACCATGAGGACGCGGGAATCATTCGAAAAGATGTCTTCCGTACCGTTGCCGTGATGAACGTCGAAATCAACCACCGCCACGCGCTCCAGCCCGTGTACTTCAAGCGCATGGGTGGCGGCAATGGCGACGTTGTTGAAAAAACAGAAGCCCATTGCCTTGGCGCGCTCGGCATGGTGTCCCGGCGGCCGCACGCAGCAAAATGCGTTCTCCACCTCACCGCTCATGACCAGATCCGTGGCCAGCACACCAGCCCCTGCCGAACGCAGCGCAGCCTGCAATGTGCCGGCACTCATAGCCGTATCCGGGTCGAGGTGAACAATGCCGCTCTGTGGCGCGCTCTCGGCAATCCCGCGCACGTATTCAGGAGGATGAACCCGTTCAATCTGCTCGAGAGTAGCAAGGGGTGCATCGTAGAAGGACAGGTACATGTCCAGACCTGCGGCTATCAGCCGATCGTTGATGGCGGAAAGCCGCTCGGGACATTCGGGATGATGCGCGCCCATGTCGTGCAGCCAACAGTCACGGTGGGTAATGAATGCGGTTGTCATTTTAAGCCCCGGTCCTCGCCGGGTCTTTTCAAGGTGGAATTACACTAGAATGCGGTAACCGATGCCATTATCCACCGATTGCAGCTTCCGCCTCAAGTCATGTCCTTGTCACCCATGCCCGCCTCCCCGATACTTGAAGCGATTCATCATGCCGGCCGCATTATTCTGGGCAAGGATCGCCAGATTCGCCTCGCCCTTGTCTGTCTGCTCGCACGCGGCCACCTCCTCATAGAGGACTTGCCGGGCGTCGGTAAAACCATCCTGGCCCACGTCCTGGCCCGGCTGCTCGGTCTGAACTTTCACCGCATCCAATGCACGGCCGACATGCTGCCTGCGGACATCATCGGGGTTTCCATATACGACCGCAATACGGGCGGCTTCCAGTTCCATCCGGGACCCATCTTCGCCCAGGTAATCCTGGTCGACGAGATCAACCGCGCCACGCCTAAATCTCAAAGCGCACTGCTTGAGGCAATGGAGGAGCATCAGGTCACCTGCGAAGGCGAAACGCGCCCCCTGCCCGAACCCTTCTTCGTGATCGCCACGCAGAATCCCTATCATCAGATCGGCACTTTTCCGCTGCCTGAGTCACAGCTTGACCGATTCCTGATGCGCATCGAGATGGGGTATCCGGATCAGGCAGCCGAGCGCGAACTCCTGGCGGGCGCCGATCGGCGCGACATGGTCGCCTCCCTGAATCCGTGCATGGAGCCCGGCGAACTGATCGAACTTCAGCGCGCCGTACGGGAGGTCCATGTTTCCGGTGCCCTGATCGCCTATGTGCAGGCCCTCGCCGAACACACCCGTCGCTCTCCCGACTTTGAAGCCGGGCTCAGTCCGCGCGCCGCCCTGTCCCTGCTGCGTGCTGCCCGCGCCTGGGCCCTGATAGACCGTCGCGACCTTGTCCTGCCCGAGGACATTCAGGCCGTTTTGCCGGCGGTGGCGGGACATCGCCTGCATCCGTCCGGTGGCGCACCGACCGCCTCCTCGGCCGACATCGCCGCTGCATTGGTCGGCGCCGTGCCCATTCCGTAGAAACATGCAGGCTACAGCGTCTTTCAAGCGCTGGCTGTTCCGTCTTTACGGTCCCGAGGCCGCGCCGATCATCCTGACCCAGCGGCGTGTTTATGTCCTGCCAACCAAAGCCGGATTGACTTATGCGGCGGCGCTCGGATTCATGCTGATCGGCGCCATCAACTACAACCTGAGCCTGGGCTATGCGCTGATCTTTCTTCTTGCCGGACTCGGTCTGGTCGCGCTACTGCACACCTTCCGCAATCTGGTCCAGCTTGAAATATTCCCTGGCCATGTCGAACCCGTCTTTGCGGGCGATATGGCCCATTTCAGCCTGCAATTGCTCAACCGGCGGAACCAGGGCCGCTTTTCAATAAACTTGCGTTTCGAAGGCGGCGGAGCGGTTTCGACCGATCCGGCGGCAAGTGCGTCCACTTTGGTCAGATTGCCTCTGCCGACCAGCCGACGCGGTTGGCTGCACCCCGGCCGCATCACGCTGGAAACACGCTTCCCGCTTTGTCTGGTTCGCGCCTGGAGTTATGTCGAGCCGGACATGCGCTGTCTCGTCTATCCCCGGCCTGAGAAGTCCGCTCCGCCGCTGCCGCTATCGGCTGCGGGTGAATCGGGCGGTTCGCGCAGTGGCCTTGGCACCGAGGACTTCGCCGGATTGCGCTCCCACCAGCTTGCCGATTCTCCACGTCACGTCGCCTGGAAGGCGGTAGCACGCGGACAACCCCTTCTGACAAAGCAATTCGCTGGCGCCAGCACGACCCAGGTCTGGCTAGACTGGTTTGAAATGCCGCCTGAACTGGGAATCGAGGCGCGCCTGTCTCGCCTCACGCGTTGGCTGATCGACGCCCATGCCCAGGGGCTTGCATACAGGGTGCGCCTGCCCGGCAAGGAAATACCCTTGGGCATGGGGGCGCGTCATTATCAGGATTGCCTGGAGGCGCTTGCCCTGTATGGCGACTAGTGCCCGCACAGGGATTCATGGCGCCAAGCATGCAAGTCCCGCCTTGGGGCGCATGCAGGAACTTTGGCTTTTTGCCAGTGCAGGCATGTCACTGCTGCCACATGTCGAGCATGCCCCCATCTGGCTGACTATCGCCGTCGGCGCAGCGCTTGCCTGGCGCACGGCGATCTGGTGGCGCCGCACCGCGTTACCGTCGCGCTGGCTGCTGAACTTTCTTGTCGCAGCTGGTTCTGCAGGGATTTTTCTCACTTTCAATCAGTTCTTCGGCAAGGATCCGGGCATTGCGCTCCTGATTTGCTTTCTCGCCCTCAAGCTCCTCGAGATGCGCCGCGTGCGCGATGGACTGGCTATTATTTTCTTATGCTATTTCCTGCTCCTCACCCACTTCCTCAACGAGCAAGGTATCGGGGTGGCTGGCTTCACCCTGGCAACGCTCGTCGTCGTTACCGCGGCGCTGGCCAGCCTGGGGCATGGTGGGCGTCCAGCCGCTGACCATCTGCGGCAGTCCGTCCTCATGTTGGCACAGGCAGCGCCATTCATGCTCGTCCTTTTCCTGCTTTTCCCGCGAGTACAGGGCCCGCTTTGGGGCATGCCGGCGGATGCCTATAGCGCCATGAGCGGTCTCTCGGACAGCATGTCGCCGGGTTCAATCAGTAATCTGAGCCTGTCCGGCGAGATCGCGTTCCGGGTCAAGTTCGAAGGGGACCTTCCGCCCAGACCCGCACTTTACTGGCGCGGACCGGTGTTGAGCCTTTACGACGGACGCACTTGGCGTGCCGACGCTCGGCAGAGGAAAGTCAGCCCCCACGACACGGCGGCAGGTCCGACTTACCGTTATTCGGTCACGCTCGAGCCGCACAATAAGCACTGGCTTTTCGTTCTGGAGATGCCCTGGAAACTGCCCCCCGATGCAATCCTGGCCAGGGACTACCAGTTGCTTTCGAAAACGCCGGTACGCAGCCGCATTCGCTATGAAGCACAATCCCACCTCGAATTCGTGCCGGGGGCGGATGAATCCGAGGTTTCCTTGCGAAGACATCTGGCTCTGCCCGCGAACAATCCGCGTACTCGGGCACTCGCCGAGAAGTGGCGGCAGGAATTGGCAACTGATGAAGGCATCGTTCGCCGCATGCTCGACCACTTTCGCCAGGAAAAATTCTTCTATACCTTGACGCCGCCGCTCCTTGGGGAGAACAGCATCGACCAGTTCCTGTTCGAAACACGGCGCGGTTTCTGCGAGCACTACGCCTCCGCCTTCGTCTTCGCCATGCGTGCCGCCGGCGTGCCGGCACGCGTCGTCACCGGCTACCAGGGCGGCGAGGAGAATCCGGTCGATGGCTATATGATTGTTCGACAGTCCGATGCCCATGCCTGGGCGGAGGTCTGGCTGAAGGACAAGGGCTGGGTGCGGGTCGACCCGACTGCGGCCATCGCCCCGAACCGCATCGAAGCCGGCCTGGCTTCGGCCGTGCTGGCAGGCGAACCCCTGCCATTCCTGGTGAGAACCGACCTTTCCTGGTTTCGGGGAATCCGCTTCCGCTGGGAAGCATTGAGCAATTCCTGGAACCAGTGGGTGCTGGGCTACAACCCGCAACGCCAGCGCGAAGTCCTATCCCGGCTCGGCATGCGCGAACCCGACTGGAAAACCATGACGGCGGCCATGGCTGTGCTATGCGGCTTGTTGCTGCTGGGACTTGTTTTCTGGACTTTGCACAAGCGGATTCGCATTGATCCGACGGTTCGTGCCTGGAACCTGCTGAGCCGCAAATTGGCGCACCTAGGTCTGGCACGAAGGGACTGGGAAGGGCCAATGGATTTTTTCAACCGCGTCGCGCTGAGCCGGCCGGAACTGGCCCATCCCATGCAAGCCATCGTGGCGCTCTACATCGACCTGCGCTACGGGAAACAGAACGACCAGTCCGCCCAGCAACGATTGAGGAAACTGGTCTCCAACCTGGAGATTATCGCCAAGCGATGAGCCGAATCCTTGCATTTATTTTCCTCAGCGCCATTTCCGTGGCAGCGTCCGCGGGCTCAAGCGCAGGAGGCTTCGCTCAGCGCGAGGATGTGCGCGCATTCATAGAGGAAATGCACGAAAAGCACGGCTTCGACCGTGCGCACCTTGCACGACTATTCAAGAAGACGCAGCCGCAACCAAAGGCAATCAAGGCCATCCTTCCGCCGAAGGATCCTTCGGTGCGCTCCTGGCAGACCTACCACGCCCGATTCGTCAGTCCTTCCCGCATCGAAAACGGTCTGCGATTCTGGGAGTTGCACGGCCGCACACTTGAGACTGCGCGACGGACTTATGGCGTGCCGGAGGAAATCATCGTCGCCATCATAGGCATTGAAACCATTTACGGCCGCAACATGGGAAAATTCCCCACGCTGGCCACCTTGGCGACGCTGGCATTCGACTACCCGCCGCGGGCAGAGCTATTCCGCAACGAACTGGAAGCGTTATTGCTGCTTGCGCGAGAATCGCACCGTGATCCCCTCGCCTACACGGGATCATACGCGGGGGCGCTGGGCATGCCGCAATTCCTGCCCAGCAGCATCCGCAACTGGGGGCTGGATTTCGATGGCGACGGACGAGTCGATTTGGCGGCAAGCACCGCTGATGCCATCGGCAGCGTCGCGAACTTCCTGGCCAGCCATGGCTGGGAAGCAGACGGCCCGATCGCCGCCCTGGCCAGCGTTTCAGGCGAGCGTTTTGGCGAACTTGTCGACGCAGGCATTCTTCCCCGCTACACGCCCGCGGAAATGTCCGCGTACGGCGTCAGCTTTGCAGCTGACGCGCCGCAACTGCCGTGCGCACTGATCGACCTTGTCACACCAAACGAAGCAACCGAGTACTGGTTGGGATACCGCAACTTCTACGTCATCACGCGGTACAACCGTTCCAGCTTTTATGCGATGGCTGTGCATGCCTTGTCTCGTGAGCTGAAGGCAGGCAGGGAGGCACAACTGGCGGGGAACTAGGGTCTGTTCACATTCATTCTGTCGGACAAAATGAATGTGAACAGGCCCTAGGGCGCTACAGAAGAATATCCCTGGACACGCCATGGCGCTTCAGGATGCGTCTCAGCTGGGCTAGCGCCTCGATCTGGATCTGCCGCACCCGCTCACGCGTCAGCGACAGGCGCTCGGCCAATTCCTCAAGCGTCGCCATTTCATGGCCATTCAGCCCATAGCGGTATTCGATCACCTTGCGCTGTTTCTCGCTGAGCATGCCGATCCATTCAGTGACGAGATGTTCCACCTCCGAGTTCTGGATCTGCGTCTCCGGCGTCTCGGCCATGTCATCTGCCAGGGATTCGCCGATTGACAGGCTGGGGTCGATATCAAGCGGCGCGTCCAGCGATGCAACGTGTTCGTTGAGCGCCAGTACCTGACGCACCTCCTCGACCGATTTGTCGAGCAGTTGGGCGATCTCCTCAACACCGGTTTCACGCGCACTGGCGGCCTCGAGGCGCCGCATCGCGCGCAACACCGAATTGAGTTCTTTCACCACATGCACCGGCAGACGGATGATGCGTGACTGGTTCATGATAGCCCGTTCGATGTTCTGACGGATCCACCATGTGGCATAGGTCGAGAATCGAAAACCGCGCTCGGGGTCAAACTTGTCAAGGGCGTGGATCAGGCCGAGATTGCCTTCCTCCACCAGATCGAGCAAAGGCATGCCGCGGTTCAGGTAGTGCTTGGCGATGTTCACCACAAGGCGCAGGTTGTGCTCGATCATTTTTTGACGTGCCGCCTGGTCACCCTGGCGGGCGAGCCTGGAATAGGACAATTCCTGCTCCGGCGTCAGCAGCGGATTGGCGCCTATCTCATTGAGATAGATCTGGGTGACATCGTTGAGAAATTCAGGTTCGGCAGCCGGTTCAAGCTCGGGCACAACCTGCTCGACAAGCTCCCCATCCTCCGGCAAGGCCTCGTCGCGCATACATTACCTCGGCGGCAACAGCTTGATAGGATCGAGCGGCTTGCCCTGGCGGCGAATCTCGAAGTGAAGCTTGGCCTGATCGGCATCGCTGTCGCCGAGTTCGGCAATTTTCTGCCCCTTGCTGACTTGCTGGCCCTCTTTGGCAATAAGCCTGCTGTTGTGCGCGTAAACACTCGACAGGCTGTTGGCGTGCTGAATGATGAGCAGGTTGCCGTAACCGCGGATGCCGCTGCCAGCATATGTGACCTTGCCTGCCTCGGCTGCGAGAACTGGATCGCCAATCTTGCCTTCGATGTCCACGCCCTTGCTGCCGCCTTCCACATAGGCAGTGATCACCTTGCCGCCGCTCGGCCATGCCCAATCCGATGCATTGCCGACGACAGGCTCAGCTGGTCCGGGTTCGACCTTGACGAGTGCCGCTGGCGGTTGCAGTCGGGGTTCATCAGGCTTCTGCAGTGCCGCCATGGCCTGCTCCGTGTAGGGTTGCTTCCCCCCTTTCGGTTCGCGCTTGAGAGTGTCCGTATTCGCCAGTCCGCCAGTGACAAGGGAGCGGGTTTCAACGGATGCAGGGGCAACAATCGGCTTGACAACGGCCACACCTTCGGGAGGCGCAATGCGCAGCAGCTGCCCGACTTTGATCACATTCGGGTTGTCGATGTTGTTCCAGGCAGCTACATCGCGATAAAACTGTCCATGCTCCAACGCAATGCTGTAGAGCGTGTCCCCCTTCTTCACCGTGTGATAGTCACCGGCCTTGATGGGGGCTGCAGCTGGCGTCGGTCCCTTGGCGGGCACCCCGGCTCGTTCGATTACCGGAGCAGGCGTCCTGGATGCACAGCCGCCAAGAAGTGCGGCGGCTAGCACTGCAAGCAGTATCGCTTCTCGGGATAATGATTTCGCCATGCTTATTCGACTCCAGCAACAAGGGGTACGAAATGAACCGATTCCAGGCGGGTTTCGCTATAGCCGCGTGCGCTGCGCTCAATCAGGCAAAGCGACTGTTCGACGCCTCCCAGCGGCAGGATCATGCGCCCGCCCACGGCCAACTGCCCAAGCAACGTCTGCGGCACGCGACCGGCAGCAGCTGCAAGGATGATTGTATCGAATGGGGCGGCATCCGCCAGCCCCTGGTTGCCGTCCGCATGCTTGAGCCTGACGTTAAACAGGCGTAAATGGCGCAAATTGGCGCGCGCCTTGTCGAGCAACTGAGCGAGACGCTCAACAGCATAGACATCCTTCGCCATCTGCGCCAGCACTGCCGCCTGGTAGCCGCAGCCGGCACCTATCTCGAGCGTCTTGCCGAGTTCCCGCCCCGCCGCCAGCAGCTCGATCATGCGTGCGACTATAAACGGCTGGGAAATCGTTTGCTTGAGACCAATCGGCAACGCCATGTCCTCGTAGGCCCGCGAAGCCAATGCCTCTTCGACGAATATATGTCGCGGCACCGCAGCCATCGCCGCCAGCACCCGTTCATCGCGAATACCGTCGACGCGCAACCGCTCGATCATCCGCGCGCGGGTTCGCTGGGAAGTCATGCCGATGCCGGACAGCTCGCGTTTCATGTCTCCAGCCAGCTTCTGACGACACCGATTTGCGTTCCGTGCGTCAAATCGATCTGCAGGGGCGTAATCGAGGCATAGCCGCTCTCCACGGCATGGAAATCCGTCCCTTCGCCGGCGTCCTGCGCCAAACCTGCGGCGCCGATCCAGTAAACAGTATCTCCGCGTGGATTCACCTGCCTGATCACGCCTTCCGCCTTGTGCCGCTTGCCCAGTCGGGTGACCTTCACGCCCTTTAGCAGCGCCAAGGCTACGTCGGGCACGTTGACATTCAGCAGCACCGGTTCCTTGAAGGCATCGGACAGGCAACGCTCGACCAAGTTTCGCACCACCATCGCCGCAGTTTCGAAATGTGCAGCTTTGTGGCTGGTCAGCGATACCGCAATCGAGGGTACGCCGAGCAGATAGCCTTCTGTCGCTGCGGCTACAGTTCCCGAATAGATGGTGTCGTCGCCCATGTTGGCGCCGAGATTGATGCCCGAGATGACCATGTCAGGCAGATAGTCGAGCATGCCGGTTACTGCAAGATGGACGCAATCCGTCGGCGTGCCGTTGACAAAATAGAAACCGTTGGCTGCGCGGCGCAGCATGAGCGGCCGGTCAAGCGTGAGGGAATTGCTGGCGCCGCTGCGGTCGCGTTCGGGCGCGACAACGGTGATATCGGCCAGATCGGATAGGGTTTTGGCGAGGGCCTCGATGCCAGGCGCAAAGTAGCCGTCGTCATTGGAAAGGAGGATGCGCATGGTATGCCGCGCGGCGATGGCTGCCTCTGGGAAAGAATGGTCGGGGCGGCGGGATTCGAACTCGCGACCCCTTGCACCCCATGCAAGTGCGCTACCAGGCTGCGCTACGCCCCGACTGGAAGCGGATTATATCAGAGAGCGGGATAGTGCGACGTGCGAAGAGACGATCAGGCGCGCAGCAGGGCGATAATGCCGATGATCTCGCCACGCAGGGAGTTGGCGGGCGCGCGATTATCAGGCGCGATGGCAACATGGCTCGAGGCCTCCTTGCCTGGACCTTCATCCAGGCGATTGCGCGCGCCACTGATAGTGAAGCCTTCGCGGTAAAGCAGCTCGCGAATGCGACGCACCAGCAGCACTTCATGGTGTTGGTAGTAACGGCGGTTGCCTCGCCGCTTGACCGGCTTCAGCTGGGTGAATTCCTGCTCCCAATAGCGCAGCACATGCGGCTTGACGCCGCACAGTTCGCTTACTTCGCCGATGGTGAAGTATCGCTTCGCCGGAATGGGCGGCAGATCATCCTTGCTTGCCATGGCTGCTCAGCTTCTCGACCGAGGCCTTGAGTTTCTGGCTGGCATGGAAAGTAACCACGCGGCGAGCGGTGATGGGAATTTCCTCCCCGGTCTTGGGATTGCGTCCTGGACGCTGCGGCTTGTCACGCAACTGGAAGTTGCCAAAGCCGGACAGCTTGACGCTCTCGCCGCGTTCGAGCGCAGTGCGGATTTCCTCGAAAAAACCCTCGACCATATCTTTAGCTTCGCGCTTGTTCAGGCCGACCTTCTCAAACAGGAGATCGGCGAGTTCCGCCTTTGTTAACGTCATTTCTACTCCCTATGATCGCAGCTTTGCGGCGAATTTCCCTGTGGCGGCTTCGATCATTTTGAGCACCGCCGCCTCGACTTCGCCATCCGAAAGCGTTTTCTCAGTATCTTGCATAACTACCCGGAATGCAAGACTTTTTTTCCCAACCTCGACCCCTTTTCCTTGATAAACATCGAACAGGACGACCTCCCTGACAAAGGGGGGCGCAGCGGCAATCAAGCCTTCCTGCAAGGACTGGGCAGGCAGCTCGGCATCCACCACCAGGGCAAGGTCTCGAACCACAGCCGGAAAGCGTGAGGCCTCCCGATAACCCGGCAACGGCTGTTGCAGCACGGCATCGAGATCGAGTTCGAACACGACCGGAGCCGCACCCAGTTCATATTTCTGCACCCATTGCGGATGCAGTTCGCCGACAACGCCAATGGGCTTGCCGCCGACGCTGACCGCGGCAGCGCGTCCTGGGTGCAGCGCGGGGTGGCCCAGACGCGCAAAATGCGCCTGCAATGGCGCCAACAAAGCTTCCACATCTGCCTTGGCATCGAAGAAATCCGTCCGACGCTGGGGCAATCCCCATTGCTCAGGTACCGCAGAGCCATAAACCAAGCCGGCAATCCGCTTGGGCTGCAGGTAACCGTCAATCTGCTCTGCTTCGCCGTCCTGTGGAGACTGACTCTTGTCTGCGCGCAGGAAGCAGCGGCCGGTTTCAAACACCCGCACCCGCTCTACCCGCCTGTTCAGGTTATAGACGAGATTTCCGACAAGACCGCCAATCAGGCTCGAGCGCATCGCGCCCATCTGACTGGCAATGGGATTCGCGAGCGTCACGGGATCTGCAATTGCGCAGAAATCTCGCTCCCAACTGGCGTCCACGAAACTGTAGTTCACCACTTCCTGGTAATCACGAGCGGCCAGCAGGCGGCGCAATCTCCAAACGCTGCGCCGTTCTTCGTTCAACGGCAGAATGGCCAACGCGCCCAGCGGCATACGCGCGGGAATATTGTCATAGCCGTGAAGGCGTGCCAGTTCCTCAACCAGGTCTTCTTCGACAGCAATGTCGAAGCGGTGCGAGGGGGGCAACACATCGAAGACGTCGCCGTCGCGGGTAAAACGGAAATCAAGGCCCTTGAGTAGTTGTGCCGCAACCCCGGCGCCGAGCTGGATGCCGAGAATCTTTTCAGCACGAGGCACGCGCAGGCGCACCGCTTCGCGCTTCGGCAAATGCTTGTGGTCTATGGCTTCCGATACCGGACCGGCCCGCCCGCCGCAGATATCCTGAATCAGCTGCGTAGCGCGTTCCAGTGCTTCGCGTGTGGCGTCGAAATCGACACCGCGTTCAAAGCGATAAGAGGCATCCGAGGAAAAACCCAGGGCTCGCGCCTTGCCGGCTACGGCGTCCGGTGCGAAAAAGGCGCTTTCCAGAAACAAATCTGCCGTAGCATCCGAGATACCGCTTTCCTCGCCTCCCATGATGCCGGCCAGCGCCAGTGCGCGATTTTCGTCGGCAATCAGGGCCGTATCCGCAGAAGGCACAACTGTTTGCTCGTTCAGCAGCAACAGCTTCTCGCCATGCAGCGGGTAGCGCACATGTATGGCACCTTCAAGACGCGCATTGTCGAATGCGTGAAGCGGCTGGCCAAGTTCCAACATGACATAGTTGGTGATGTCCACCACCGCGCTGATGGAGCGGATGCCGCTGCGTTCGAGGCGCTTCTTCATCCAGTCAGGAGTCGGCGCCTTTGCATCGATGCCGACCACCACACGGCCACAATAGCGCGGGCAGGCGGCCGGAGCATCCAGCACGACTTCGCGCCGATCGTCGCTGGTGATCTCGGTTTCCCTGATCGGCGGCAGCGTCACGGGCGCCCCGGTCAGGGCGCCCACCTCGCGCGCAATGCCCTTAAGGCTGAGACAGTCCGCGCGGTTCGGGGTGAGTTTCAGCGTAAGCAGGCTGTCATCGAGCGTCAGATAGGCCCGGATGTCCTCGCCCACCGGCGCATCCTCCGGCAACGTCATGAGGCCGCTGTGATCCTCCGACAGGCCCAGTTCCCGAGAAGAACAGAGCATGCCAAAGGACTCGACACCGCGTACCTTGGCCGCTTTTATCTTGATGCCCGGCAACTCTGCCCCGACCAGTGCGCAGGGCACCTTCATGCCGACTGCAACGTTCGGCGCGCCGCAGACGATCTGCAGCGTCTCCCCCTGCCCGGCATCGACGCGGCACAGCTTCAGCTTGTCGGCATCGGGATGCTTATCGACGGAAATAACATGGGCCACGACAACGCCCACGAAAGCCGGCGCCACATTCGTCAGCGCCTCGACTTCGAGGCCAGCCATGGTCAGGCTGTGTGCCAGTTCGGCGCTGGTAAGCGGCGGATCGACGAGTTCTCTTAACCAGTGTTCGGAAAACTGCATGATTATTTGAATTGCGAAAGGAAACGCAAATCACCGTCGAAAAAAAGGCGCAGATCGTTCACGCCGTAGCGCAGCATGGTCAGGCGATCCGGCCCCATGCCGAATGCAAAGCCGATATATTTCTCGCTATCGATGCCGACATGCTTCAGCACGTTCGGATGCACCATGCCACTGCCGGCGATCTCCAGCCAGCCGGTATGGCTGCAAACACGGCAACCGTTGCCTTCGCAGAACACGCAGCTCATGTCGATCTCGGCCGAGGGTTCTGTAAAGGGAAAAAATGAAGGACGAAAACGCGTGCGCAAGTCTGGTTTTTCGAAGAAATTGCGCAGGAAATCGGTGAATACACCCTTCAAGTCGGCAAAACTCACATTTTCGTCTATCCACAGCCCCTCGACCTGATGGAACATGGGGGAATGGGTGGCGTCAGAGTCGACGCGATAAACGCGCCCCGGCGCGATGATGCGAATGGGCGGCTTGTGCGTCTCCATGTAACGCACCTGGATCGGGCTGGTGTGCGTGCGCAGCAGCAGCCCAGGCGAATTCTCCAGATAGAAGGTGTCGTGCATCGAACGCGCCGGATGATTCTCCGGCGTGTTGAGTGCGGTGAAATTGTGGAAATCGTCCTCGATCTCGGGACCATCTGCGACATCAAAGCCAATGGAGCGGAACAGCGCCTCGATGCGCTCCAGTGTGCGCGTCACAGGATGCAGGCCGCCAGTTGGCAGGCCCCGACCCGGCAATGTAATGTCAAGAGCTTCAGCCTTCAGCTGCAAGTCGAGCGCAACCTGCCGAAGCGCTTCCCGTCGCGCATTGAGCGCTGCTTCGATGCGCTCTTTGGCACTATTGATGGCAGCCCCGGCATTCTTGCGCTCATCGGCGGCAAGCTTGCCCAGCCCCTTGAGCAGTTCCGTCACTGCCCCGTTCTTGCCGAGGTAGCGTGCCTTGGCCTGCTCCAGCAAGGCAGCCTCGCCGATGCCGGCAAACTCAGCCGTCGCCTGTGCGACTAATTGATCTAGGTCACTCATGTCTCAAACGTAAAAAAAGGAGGCTAGGGGCCTCCTTTTTTCGCCAGCTACGCGCTCAGGCGGCAAGGCTCGCCTTGGCCTGGTTCGCAATCTGCGCAAAGGCAGGCTTGTCGAACACGGCCAGATCCGCCAGTACCTTGCGATCGACCTCGATGGACGCTTTCTTCAGGCCGTTCATCAGAACGCTGTAGGTCAGGCCCAACTCGCGAGCGGCCGCATTGATGCGGACGATCCACAGCGAGCGGAACTGGCGCTTGCGCTGGCGACGGTCACGATAGGCATATTGCCCTGCCTTCATCACCGCCTGCTTTGCGATGCGGTAGACGCTACCCCGGCGACCGCGGTAACCCTTGGCCTGATCGAGAACTTTCTTGTGGCGCGCGCGCGCCGTTACACCGCGTTTGACTCGTGGCATGGTCTGGTCTCCTTATGCGTAGGGCAGCATGGCACGAATGGAGGCGGTGTCCGAGTCATGGACGTCCGTCACTCCACGCAGGTGGCGCTTGGCCTTGGTGGTCTTCTTGGTCAGGATATGGCGCTTGAAGGCCTGGGAGCGCTTGACGCTGCCCCCTGGCCGCACCTTGAAGCGCTTGGCAGCGCCCGACTTGGTCTTCATCTTCGGCATCGAAGAACTCCTTATAACATGGCGCCGGGTGGCTTCCGATTCGGAAACACTTCGACAACCCGCAACCACTTGTCTATGAACCTGTAGGCCGGTTCATGCCGCCTTGCGCCCCGCAGGGCACGAATCCATTAATGCTTCAACGGCTGCTTCTTGATCGGCGCCATGATCATGATGAGTTGGCGCCCTTCCATCTTGGGAAACTGCTCTACCGTCCCATATGACTCCAGGTCGGACTTAACCCGTTCCAGGAGGCGTATGCCGAATTCCTGATGGGCCATCTCCCTGCCACGGAAGCGCAAGGTGACTTTCGTCTTGTCGCCTTCCTGCAAGAACCGCACTAGGTTCCTCAGCTTGATCTTGTAATCACCCTCATCGGTGCCCGGCCGGAATTTGACTTCCTTGACCTGAATCTGCTTCTGCTTCAGCTTGGCTTCATGGGCTTTTTTCGCCTCGGCGTACTTGAACTTGCCGTAGTCCATGATGCGGCAGACCGGCGGACTGGCCATGGGTGCTATCTCCACCAGATCCACACCCGCCTCCTCGGCCATTCTCAGCGCCTCCTGGACTGACACGATCCCGACCTGCTCACCTTCCACCCCGATCAGGCGAATCTCGGGGGCATTAATCTCTTCATTGAGGCGCTGCGCCTTCTGCTGTGGTTGTGCGATGGTTCAAGTCTCCAATAATTCAAGAATCAGGCCGCCCCTGCCCGCGCATCTCGTTCTCGCGTCAGGCGTTCTACAAACGTCTCGAGGGACATTTGCCCGAGATCTTGTCCGCCCCGGGCACGCACGGCGACCAACTCAGCTGCCTTCTCCTTGTCGCCGACGACGACCTGGTAAGGCAGTTTTTGCACGCTATGTTCGCGTATTTTATAGCTAATTTTCTCATTGCGCAAATCGGAAACGACCCGCAACCCGGCTTGACGTAGCTTTTCCGCAACAGATTCGGCGTAATCGGCCTGATGCTCGGAGATGTTCATGACCACCGCATGCACCGGCGACAGCCAAAGCGGGAAGGCGCCGGCATGGTGCTCGATCAGAATGCCGATGAAGCGTTCCATCGAACCAAGTATGGCCCGGTGCAACATCACCGGTTCGCGACGCGAATTGTCTTCCGCAACATATTCCGCACCGAGACGACCCGGCAGTGAAAAGTCGAGCTGCAGCGTGCCGCACTGCCAGACGCGGTTGAGGCAATCCTTGAGGGAGAATTCGATTTTCGGTCCGTAGAAGGCACCCTCGCCCGGCTGCAGGTCGTACTCCAAGCCCTTTGCATCGAGCGCCTGCGCCAGCGCCGTCTCGGCCCGATCCCAGACTTCGTCGGAACCGATGCGCTTTTCCGGCCGGGTGGACAGCTTGACGAGGATGTCCTTGAAGCCGAAGTCCGCATAAACTTCACGCAGCAGGTCGATGAAGGAGGCAGACTCGGCAAGAATCTGCGCTTCGGTGCAGAAAATGTGTGCGTCGTCCTGTACAAAACCGCGCACGCGCATGATCCCGTGCAGCGCACCGGAAGGCTCGTTGCGATGGCAGGAGCCGAACTCGGCAAGCCGCAACGGCAAGTCGCGATAGCTCTTGATGCCCTGATTGAATATCTGCACATGCCCCGGACAATTCATCGGTTTTACCGCGAATTCGCGCTCTTCCGCTTTCGTGGTGAACATGTGCTCGGCATAGTTCTCCCAGTGCCCGGAGCGCTCCCAGAGAACGCGGTCCATCACCTGTGGCGTACGCACCTCTAGGTAACCGTTGGCGCTGAGCAGTCGGCGCAAGTATTGCTCGACCTCCTGCCAGATCACCCAGCCTTTGGGGTGCCAGAACACCATTCCGGGCGCTTCCTCCTGCAAGTGAAAGAGGTCGAGGTGGCGGCCCAGCTTGCGATGGTCACGCTTTTCCGCCTCTTCCAGCATGTGCAGGTAGTCGGCCAGTTCTTCTTTTTTCGCCCAGGCCGTGCCGTAAATGCGCTGCAGCATTTCGTTGCGGGAGTCGCCACGCCAATAGGCGCCGGCCACCTTCATCAGCTTGAAGACCTTCAGCTTGCCGGTCGATGGTACGTGGGGGCCTCGGCAAAGGTCGATGAAATCGCCTTCCCGATAGAGGGACACATCCTGATCGGGTGGAATCGAGGCGATGATCTCGGCCTTGTAGTGCTCGCCGATCGACCTGAAGAATTCGACCGCCTTGTCGCGCGCCCATACTTCGCGCACGACCGGGAAATCCTTTTTCGCCAGTTCGGACATGCGTACTTCGATCTTCGCCAGATCCTCCGGGGTGAACGGCCGTTTGTAGGAAAAATCGTAGTAGAAGCCGTTCTCGATCACCGGGCCGATGGTCACCTGGGCATCGGGATACAACTCCTTCACGGCATAGGCCAACAAATGCGCGCTCGAATGGCGAAGGATATCGACACCCTCGGCATCCCTGTCGGTGACGATGGCCAGGGCACAATCCCTTTCGATACGGTAGCTGGTGTCAACCAGCCTGCCGTCGACTTTGCCGGCCAGTGCCGCCTTGGCCAGACCGGCTCCGATTGAAGCCGCCACTTCATTCACAGTGACCGCTTGCGCAAATGTCCGTGTCGAACCATCAGGCAATGTAATAGTCAGCATCCTGTAACCGCCATAAACAACAAAAGCCAGAAAACCGAAGCCGCCTCGGCCCCTGTCCTCTGACTTCTGTTCTACGAATTGGTAGGCGCGATAGGACTCGAACCTACGACCCCCACCATGTCAAGGTGGTGCTCTAACCAGCTGAGCTACGCGCCTGCAAACAGTGCAGGACATTGCCCGTATGAGCGGGCCTTATGCCTGAACCAAAGGTGCGCATTGTAGACGAAACCGATTCCATTTCAAAGTGGTTCTTTTCATGTAACGTTTCCGACTTGCACGGATCAATCTATATCTCCTTGCTGACTGAATGGCCCTTGGCAATCAAGTCCATGTGGGCCTTGCCGGCACAAGTCCGGAGGAATTTGAAACGCCAGCGTTGAGCGGGCGACCAAGAAACTGCGTCCATTGCCATGACTGACGCATCCCGGCGGAAAGCCGCTCAGAGAAACCGTGTTCATCTTCTCCCTGCCCTTACAACCCACCGTGAACGGGCGGCATCTCAGGAGCCTGCTACCTCGGTCGCCGGCCAGAGGCGGTTTCCCTTGCTTTCCTTGTCGATCTCGGCCAATACACGTTCATGTTCGACCAGTTCGGTTGCACTGGCACGCAGCACGCGCAAGGGCATCCGCTCCACCTCTATCCCCACCTGCGGGCCGGCCACAGGTGCGGCTTCAAGCTCCATGATCAGGCTCTCCTGCCCGCGCGTCATGGCAAGATAGACTTCCGCCAGAAGTTCCGCGTCCAGCAGGGCGCCATGCAGCGTGCGGCCGGAATTGTTGATTGAGTAGCGTTCGCAAAGCGCATCCAGCGAGTTTCTCCTCCCGGGATGCAACTCGCGGGCCATTTTCAATGTGTCCACCACGCCCGAGCAAACCTGTCCCAGCGGTACCCTGCCCAACAATGCCAATTCGTTGTCAAGGAACCCGATGTCGAAAGCGGCGTTGTGGATCACCAGTTCGGCTCCCTGCACGAAATCGAGGAAAGCGACTACGACTTCGTCGAATGTAGGTTTGTCCTGCAGAAACTCGCTTGACAGGCCATGCACCGCCAGCGCACCGGCCTCCACCTCGCGTTCCGGGTTGATATAGCGATGAAAACGCTGTCCAGTCAGCTTGCGGTTGAGCAGTTCGACGCAGCCGATCTCGATGATGCGATCGCCAAGTCTGAAATCAAGACCCGTGGTTTCGGTGTCGAGAATGATCTGTCTCATGCTTACTTTCCCCGCAAGGTCGTGATGCCATGCCGTGCTAGAGCGTCGGCACGCTCGTTTTCTGCATGGCCTGCGTGGCCCTTGACCCAGCGCCATTCGATCCGATGCCGGGATGCCAGTTCGTCCAGTTCGCGCCATAGTTCGGCGTTTTTCACAGGCTGCCTGCCGGCGGTACGCCAGCCGCGTTTCTTCCAGGCATGAATCCACTCGCTAATGCCTTTCTGCACATATTGCGAATCGGTATGCACACGGGCATGGACCGGCCGCTTGAGTGCCTCGAGTGCACGTATCACGGCAATCAGTTCCATGCGATTGTTGGTCGTGTCGGCTTCCCCACCGAACAGTTCTCTCTCGTGCCCGCCGATTCTCAGCAGCGCACCCCACCCCCCGGGACCGGGGTTGCCGCTGCAGGCGCCGTCCGTATAGATCTCCACGATCTCCACGTCGGCACTCATTGACCGTCTTTCTGGATTTTTTGAACCGCCGGGGCCAGTGCCTTGGCGCGCGCCTTGCGGTCATGCCATGTAGGAGTGAGTAGGCGCAGGCCATGCTGTCTTTTGACACCCTGCAGGATGTACACGGCGCCGGCGATCGGCCACCAACGGTCACCGGCCATTTCGAGGAAATGCCAGCGCCGCAGCCATTTCTCCTGCGTGACGGCAGGGGAATAGCGGCCAAAGCACCCCGCCTGGGTCTCGAAACTGAGCAAGGTCAGCAAGTCCTTCAGGCGCCGCACGCTGAAATACTGCCCTTGCCAGGGGAATGACCCGTTGCGACCAACCAGACGCCGCTTGATGCCCCACAGGCTGTAGGGGTTGAAGCCGGAAATCAGAACCTGCCCTTCGGGCACCAGTACCCGTTCCACCTCACGCAGGATCTGGTGCGGATTGCCGGCAAATTCTAGGACGTGCGGCAGGACGACGAGATCCACGCTGTTTCCCGCAAAGGGCAGGTGATGGGCGTCGCCACGAACGCCGGCCGGGCCAGTCGAGTCATAGACAAAGCGCAGCGGCATGCGATTGGCGCGAAGACAGGCGCATTGCGGCAAGCCGATCTGCAGGGCGTTGAAGCCGAATACATCGGCCACCATCTGGTCGAAGCGGGCCTGTTCCCATTCGAGGATGTACTTGCCCTGCGGGGTCTGCAGCCAGTCGTCGAACCCGGGATTTGACATTTCGCTCCGAAGTCAGAGAATCACACCATGGACATCCAAGCCTTGCGCGCATTCGAGGACAATTATATCTGGCTGCTGCGGGACGGGCACCGCGCCGTCGTGGTGGACCCGGGCGATGAAGCCCCCGTGCTGCAATATCTGGCAGGCCAGGACGCCAGTCTGGCAGCCATCCTGCTGACGCATCATCACGGCGATCACACAGGCGGTGTGGCCGGACTGCTCGCACGCAAGCAGGTACCGGTTTTCGGGCCTGCTGGCGAATCAATCGCAGGCATCACGCATCCTCTGGGAGAAGGCGACACCGTTGTGCTGCCGGGTTCCCAGGATCGTTTACAGGTCATGGAAGTACCCGGCCATACACGGGGCCACATCGCTTATTACGGGTTTTTCAAGGGTCAGGGGGCACTGTTCTGTGGCGATACCCTATTCGGCTGCGGCTGCGGCCGGCTATTCGAAGGAACGGCGGATCAGATGTGGACTTCACTTGCTAAACTCGCCGCCCTTCCGGGCGACACCCTTGCATACTGCGCTCACGAATACACCCAGTCGAATGTTCGTTTTGCCCTGGCCGTGGAGCCCGGCAACGCCGCGTTGCTAGCACGCGCCGCGCAAGTGGCAGAATTACGCGCCGCCAACCTGCCCACGGTACCCTTTACCCTTAAGGAAGAACTGGAGACCAATCCCTTCCTGCGCAGCGGCCAACCCGATGTCGCTGCCGCGGCCGAGCGGCATTGCGGCACCAGGCTGCCGGGCGCAAATGCAGTATTTGCCGTCCTGCGGGAATGGAAAAATACTTTTCGCTAGTGACCCTCCTTGGTAACCAGGATGCGGGAAGTCGGCACGCAGGGCTCGCGATGCCGAACTGTGATACTAGAAAAGAAGGCCAAATTGACTGCGGCATGGGGCGACGGTAGCATTGAGGTTTCGTATCCGCTGGTTCCATGTTCAAGCACAAACCCGCGCTGCCGAGTCGCCTCGCCTGCTTTGTCCTCTGCCTGTTTTCCGCCGTTGCAGCTGCCTCTGAAGAGATCGT
>PHCS01000047.1 GCA_002840845.1 Betaproteobacteria bacterium HGW-Betaproteobacteria-14 | reverse complement strand
CCAGCACGCCCTCGGCCAGATGCGCCAGCGTGCCGACGCCGCCACTGGCGATGATCGGGATGTCCACCGCGTCGGCAATGGCCCGCGTCAGCGGCACGTCGAAGCCGTTCTTCGTGCCGTCGCGATCCATGCTGGTCAGCAGGATCTCGCCGGCGCCCAGCTGCTGCACGCGTCGCGCCCACTCGACTGCGTCCAGCCCGGTGCCCTTGCGGCCGCCATGGGTGAATACCTCCCAGCGTCCGTCGCCGGACTGCTTGGCGTCGATGGCCACCACGATGCACTGCGACCCGACCTTGCCGGAGGCGTCCGCCACCAGCTGCGGATTCTGCACCGCTGCGGTGTTCATGCTTACCTTGTCGGCGCCCGCATTGAGCAGCCGGCGCACGTCATCGACGACGCGCACGCCGCCGCCCACCGTCAGCGGAATGAACACTTCCTCGGCCACCTGTTCGACGATATGAATGATGATGTCGCGCTCGTCAGAGCTGGCAGTGATGTCGAGAAACGTGATCTCGTCGGCACCCTGCTCGTCGTAGCGGCGCGCGATCTCGACCGGATCGCCTGCATCGCGCAGGCCCTCGAAATTGATGCCCTTGACGACGCGGCCGGCCTTGACGTCGAGGCAGGGAATGATGCGCTTGGCGAGCATGGAAAGTATGGGAGCCGGTTTGCGCCGGCCTACTGGCCGCCCTTGGAGAGCTTGTCCGCCTCGGCCTGGGCCTTCTTGAAGTCCAGCGTGCCTTCGTAGATGGCACGGCCGGTGATGGCCCCCATGATGCCCTCGCTCTCGACCTTGCACAGGGCCTTGATGTCTTTCATGTTGGCGATGCCGCCGCTGGCGATGACCGGGATGCGCAGTGCTTGGGCCAGCTTCACGGTAGCCTCGATGTTGACCCCGTTGAGCATGCCGTCGCGCCCGATGTCGGTATAGACGACCGCCTCGACGCCATAGTCTTCGTATTTCTTCGCCAGGTCGACGACATCGTGGCCGGTCATCTTCGACCAGCCGTCCACCGCCACCTTGCCGTCCTTGGCATCGAGGCCGACGATGATGTGGCCGGGAAACGCGCCGCAGGCGTCATGCAGGAAGCCGGGATTCTTCACTGCCGCCGTGCCGATAATGACATAGGTGATGCCGTCGTCGAGGTAGCGCTCGATGGTGTCCAGGTCGCGGATGCCGCCGCCAAGCTGCACGGGGATATCGTCGCCCACTGCTGCAGTGATGGCCTTGATCACGGCCTCGTTCTTCGGTTTGCCCGCCACGGCGCCGTTAAGGTCCACCAGGTGCAGTCGGCGTGCGCCTTCGGCCAGCCAGTGCCGCGCCATCTCTGCCGGGTCTTCCGAGAACACCGTGACTTCGTCCATGTCGCCTTGCTTCAGGCGCACGCAATGGCCGTCCTTGAGGTCGATTGCAGGTATCAGCAGCATAGGTTGTCTGACAGGTTGTTCAAGGTCGTTTCAAATCGCCTGGATCCCCTCAGGGTTTCCAGCGCATGAAGTTGTCCAGAAGGGCCAGGCCGGACTGGGCACTTTTCTCGGGATGGAATTGCACAGCGAAAATATTATCCTTCGCCACCGCGCAGGTAAAGGGGAAAGCATACACGCTGAAGGCGGCAACCAGGGAAGGCTCGCCCGCCTCGACGTAATAGCTGTGCACGAAATAGAAGCGCGCGCCCTCGGCGATCCCCTCCCAAATGGGGTGCGGCTCGGCACGATTGACCTCGTTCCAGCCCATGTGCGGCACCTTCAGGCGGCTGCCGTCCGGCGCGACCATAAGGTCGTGCGGAAAACGGCGCACACGCCCGGGCAGCACGGCCAGGCCGGCGACATCACCCTCCTCGCTCGACTCGAACAGCATCTGCAGGCCGATGCAGATGCCGAGAAAGGGCTTGGACTGCGTAGCCTGAATGACGGCCGGGCGCAGGCCGCGCGCATCCAGTTCGCGCATGCAGTCCGGCATGGCGCCCTGGCCGGGCACGACGACGCGGTCTGCCGCCGCGACCTCGGCCGGGTCGGAGGTGACGAGCACGCGCGCCTGTGGCGCGACATGCTCGATGGCCTTGGCAACCGACCGCAGGTTGCCCATGCCGTAATCGACGATAGCGACGGTGTTCATCGACGGTCTGTCAAAAGTCAGCTGCCGGGAGACGGCGGCAAAGGACCCTAGAGCGCTCCCTTGGTGGACGGCACGCTGCCGGCGGCACGCGGGTCGGCTTCGGCCGCCATGCGCAGCGCCCTGCCGAAGGCCTTGAAAACCGTCTCGCACTGGTGGTGGGCGTTCTCGCCGCGCAGGTTGTCGATGTGCAGCGTGATCTGTGCATGGTTGACCAGGCCCTGGAAGAATTCCTGGGTCAGGTCGACGTCGAACTCGCCGATCATCGCCCGGCTGAAGTCGACATTGAAGAACAGGCCGGGGCGGCCGGAGAAGTCGACCACCACGCGCGTGAGGGCTTCGTCCAGCGGCACATAGGCATGGCCGTAGCGGCGGATGCCCTTCTTGTCGCCGATGGCCTTCGCCAGCGCCTGCCCTATGGTGATGCCGACGTCCTCCACCGTGTGGTGCGCGTCGATGTGCAGGTCGCCCTTGGCCGCGACCTCGAGGTCGACCATGCCGTGGCGCGCCACCTGGTCGAGCATGTGCTCGAGGAAGGGCACGCCCGTGGCCAGTTTCGCCTGGCCGCTGCCGTCGAGGTTGAGGCGGACGGCGATTTCCGTCTCCAGGGTCTTGCGCGATATTTCGGCTTGCCGCATGGCGTTCAGCACTGCAATAGTGAATCAGGACTGCATGATAACATTGGATTTTCCCTCTGACAGCACACCATGAGCCGTTACTGGAGCGCCGTCGTCCGCGGCCTGACCCCCTATGTCCCCGGCGAGCAGCCCAAGCTGCCGAACCTGGTCAAGCTCAACACCAATGAGAACCCCTACGGCCCCTCGCCCAGGGTGCAGGAGGCGTTGCTGGCGGAAATCGACGACAGTCTGCGGCTCTACCCCGACCCCAACGCCGACCGCCTCAAGGAGGCCATCGCCACCTATTGCGGCGTAGCGCCGCGCCGGGTCTTCGTCGGCAACGGCTCCGACGAGGTCCTCGCCCACGTTTTCCTTGGCCTTCTGAAACATGAGCGGACGGTGCTCTTCCCGGACATCACCTACAGTTTCTATCCGGTGTATTGCGGGCTCTACGACGTGGCCTACGAAACCGTCCCGCTGACTGAGGCCTTCGAGATTCGCGTGGGGGATTACACCCGTCCCAACGGCGGCATCATCTTCCCCAACCCGAACGCCCCCACCGGGCGTGCCTTGCCGCGCGCGGAAATCGAACGCCTGCTGGCCGGCAATCCGGATTCAGTCGTGGTAGTGGATGAAGCCTACGTCGATTTCGGCGCGGAAACGGCGATCCCGCTGGTGGCGGAATACCCGAACCTGCTGGTGGTGCAGACGCTCTCCAAGTCGCGCTCGCTGGCAGGTCTGCGCGTCGGCTTTGCCGTCGGCCACGAGGATCTGATCGAGGCGCTGGAGCGGATCAAGAACAGCTTCAACTCCTATCCGCTCGATCGCCTCGCCATCGCCGGCGCCGTCGCGGCGATGGAGGACCACACGCATTTCGAAATCACCCGGCTGGCCGTCATGAAGAGCCGCGAAAACCTGGTGCGGGAACTCTCCGCGCTCGGCTTCGAAGTGCTGCCCTCCGCCGCCAACTTCGTCTTCGTCCGCCACCCGCAACGGGATGCCGGCGAACTCGCCGCTGCGCTACGCCAACGCAGCATCATCGTGCGCCACTTCCGCCTGCCGCGCATCGAGCAGTTCCTGCGCATCACCGTGGGCACGGACGAACAGTGCGAGGCGCTGGTCAGCGCATTGCGCGAGATCCTCCGGTGATTATTTCTTGAGGCGCAGTTCCGCCGCCCGCGCATGGGCCTGCAGGCCCTCGCCGCGGGCGAGCGTGGAGGCGATGCGGCCGAGCGTTTGCGCGCCCTGCGCCGACACCTCGATGATCGAGGTGCGCTTCTGGAAGTCGTAGACGCCGAGCGGCGAGGAGAAGCGCGCGCTGCGCGAGGTCGGCAGCACGTGGTTGGGCCCGGCGCAGTAGTCGCCTAGCGATTCCGAGGTATAGCGTCCGATGAAGATGGCGCCGGCGTGGCGGATGCGGTCCACCAGCGCATTCGGCTCGGCCACCGACAGCTCCAGGTGTTCCGGGGAAATACGGTTGGCGATCGTGCAGGCCTCCTCGAGGTCGCGCACCTGGATCAGGGCGCCGTGGCCGGATAGCGACGCGGCAATCACGTCCTTGCGCGGCATCTCCGGCAGCAGACGTTCGATGCTTTTCGCCACCGCTTCGATGTAGCGCCCATCCGGACAGAGCAGGATGGACTGGGCCAGCTCGTCGTGTTCGGCCTGGGCGAACAGGTCCATCGCCACCCAGTCCGCATCGGTCGTGCCGTCGGCAATGATCAGCACCTCCGAGGGGCCGGCCACCATGTCGATGCCGACCACGCCGAAGACGCGCCGCTTGGCTGCCGCGACGTAGGCGTTGCCCGGGCCGACGATCTTGTCCACCTGCGGGATGGTCTGCGTGCCGTAGGCCAGCGCGCCCACCGCCTGCGCGCCGCCAAGGGTGAACACGCGGTCGACGCCGGCCAGCGCGGCGGCGGCCAGCACCAGGGCATTCTTCTCGCCGCGCGGCGTCGGCACCACCATGATGAGTTCGCCGACGCCGGCCACCTTGGCCGGGATGGCGTTCATCAGCACCGAGCTGGGGTAGGCCGCCTTGCCGCCGGGCACGTAGAGGCCGACGCGGTCGAGCGGCGTTACCTTCTGCCCGAGGCGCGTGCCGTCGGCCTCGGTGTATTCCCACGAAGCGGCCAGCTGCTTCTGGTGGTAGAGGGCGATGCGCGTGGCCGCCTGCTCCAGCGCCTCGCGCTGCTCGGCCGGCAGGTTGAACAGCGCCGCCTCCCACTCGCGCTTCGGCAATTCCAGTTCCACCATGGCCTTCACTTCGAGGTGGTCGAAGCGGCGCGTGTATTCCAGCACCGCATCGTCACCGACAGTGCGCACGGCAGAAAGGATCTCGGCGACCGCCTGCTCGATGCGTTCGTCCTGGGCGCTCTCCACCGCCAGCAGCGCGGCGAGCTGCTGGGTGAAGTCAGGGTCGCGGGTGGTGAGGCGCTTCATCACGCTGCCTCCGCCGGGCCGCCCCAAGGAAGCAGCAAGTCGGAAACCAAAAGCCGCGAGCATCGCGGCTGAACCGGCGTCACCCCCTTCCGCGGGAAGGGGGTTGGGAGGATGGTCGTCATTTTATCGCTCCTGCGAAGGCGTCGATCACCGGCTGCAGCAACCCGCACTTCATTTTCAGCGAGGCCTGATTGACGATCAGACGCGAGGAGATCGGCATGATGTCCTCCACCGCCACGAGGTTGTTGGCCTTCAGCGTGTTGCCGCTGGAAACAAGGTCGACGATGGCGTCGGCCAGGCCGACCAGCGGCGCCAGCTCCATCGAGCCGTAGAGCTTGATGAGGTCGACATGCACGCCCTTGTCCGCAAAATGCTCTCGCGCCGTCTGGATGTACTTGGTTGCCACGCGCAGGCGCGCGCCGCGCCGCACGGCCGCAGCGTAGTCGAAGCCGTTCGGCACGGCCACGGCCATGCGGCAGCGGGCGATCTTCAGGTCGAGCGGCTGATAGAGGCCGGCGCCGCCATGCTCGAGCAGCACGTCCTTGCCGGCGATGCCCAGGTCGGCCGCGCCGTATTGGACGTAGGTCGGCGTATCCGAGGCGCGCACGATGACCAGCCGCACATCGGCGCGATTGGTGCCGAGAATCAGCTTGCGCGAGGTTTCGGGATCGTCGGTCGGCACGATACCGGCCGCCGCCAAGAGCGGCAGGGTTTCCTCGAAGATGCGGCCCTTGGAAAGGGCGATGGTGATGCCGGTCACGGCGGGCTTCCAATCGGAAAAGTTGAAATTCTAGCGCAGTTGCAAAAGTCAGCCTGCGCAATACGGCGAGGGCGCTCAGTGAACGCGTCGAATCCTGGCGCCGAGCTGCGATAATTTCTCTTCGATGTGCTCGTAGCCGCGGTCGAGGTGGTAGATGCGGTCAATCAGCGTCTCGCCGCGCGCCACCAGGCCGGCGACGACGAGACAGGCCGAAGCGCGCAGGTCGGTAGCCATGACGGTGGCGCCGTCGAGCCAGGGCACGCCCTTCACCATCGCCGTGTTGCCGCTGATCTCGATGTCGGCGCCGAGACGGCTCAGTTCCTGGGCGTGCATGAAGCGGTTCTCGAAGATCGTCTCGGTCATCATCGCGGAACCGCGTGCGACGCAGTTCAGGGCCATGAACTGGGCCTGCATGTCGGTGGGGAAGGCCGGATAGGGGGCCGTGCGCAGGCTCACCGCCTTGAGCGGCGCCTCGGCTGCAATCTCGATGGCGTCGTCGAAGCATTCAATGCGTGCGCCGGCCTCGCGCAGCTTTTCCACCACCGCGTCGAGTATGGCGCCCGTCGTGCCGTTCAGGCGCACCCGCCCTCCCGTCACGGCCGCAGCAACAAGGAAAGTGCCGGTCTCGATGCGGTCGGCCATGATGCGATGATGCGTCCCGGAGAGCCGCTCGACGCCCTCGATGGTGATGACGTCGCTGCCGGCCCCGCTCACCTTGGCCCCCATGGCATTCAGGCAGTTGGCCAGATCCACCACTTCAGGCTCGCGCGCGGCGTTCTCGATGACCGTGACGCCGTCGGCCAGCGCCGCGGCCATCATCAGGTTCTCGGTTCCGGTGACGGTGACAAGATCGGTGAAGATCTTCGCCCCGCGCAGGCGCCTGGCGCGGGCCAGGATGTAGCCATGCTCGACGTTAATCTCTGCACCCATCGCCTGCAGGCCGCGGATGTGGATATCCACCGGCCGCGCGCCGATGGCGCAGCCGCCGGGCAGCGACACCCGCGCCTGACCGGTGCGTGCCAGCAAGGGCCCCAGGGTCAGGATGGAGGCGCGCATGGTCTTCACCATGTCATAGGGCGCCTCCGGCTTGTTCAGGCCACCGCCATTCAGGAGGATGCCGTTCTTCTCGTCCAGTGTGACGTCCACGCCCATCTGCGCCAGCAGGCGCAGCATGGTGGATACATCGTTCAGGTGCGGCACATTGGACAGGCGCAGCGGTTCTTCCGTGAGCAGCGCGGCGCACAGCAGCGGCAAGGCCGCGTTCTTCGCGCCTGAGATGCTCACCTCACCCGAGAGCGGAACGCCGCCTTCGATGAGCAGCTTATCCATTCTGCTGCCGCCACTCCTCCGGCGTCAGGGTGCGCATGGACAAGGCGTGGACCTCCCCGCTTTCCATGCGCCCGCCCAGCGCCTTGTAGACCGCCTGCTGGCGCTGGATGCGGCTCTTGCCTTCGAAGACGCTGCTGACAATGACCGCCTCGAAATGGGCGCCATCGCCATCGACCGAAAGATGTTCGCAGGGCAGCCCCTGCGCGATATAGCCTTGAATGTCTGCGGGTGAAACCATGGTGTCCTCTGCTGAAAACGATGTTCGAAACTATGCGCGAAGCTTGTAGCCTATCCTGAGCAGCCACAAGGTGAAAGTGGTCAGAACGATGAAACAGGCCGCGACGACGCCCAGGCTCATCAACGGCGACACGTCGGAGACGCCGAAGAAACCGTAGCGGAAGCCGTCGATCATGTAGAAGATCGGGTTGAAATGCGAGACCTGCTGCCAGAAGGGCGGCAGCGAATGGATCGAGTAGAACACGCCGGAGAGGAAGGTCAGCGGCATGATGATGAAGTTCTGGAAGGCTGCCAGCTGGTCGAACTTTTCCGCCCAGATGCCGGCGATGACGCCCAAGGCCCCCATGATGGCGCCGCCCAGCACCGCGAAAACCACGATCCAGTGCGGCGCCTGCCAGGACAGATCGACGAACCACAGGGTCACCAGCAGCATGCCGAAGCCGACGACGAAGCCACGCACGATGGACGCCAGCACATAGGCCGCGAAGAACTGCCGGTAGGAGATCGGCGGCAACAGCACGAAAATGATGTTGCCCGTGACTTTCGACTGGATCAGCGAGGACGAGCTGTTGGCGAAGGCATTCTGCAGCACGGACATCATGACCAGGCCGGGCACCAGGAAAGAGGTATACGAAACCCCGTCATACACCTGCACGTGCTTTTCCAGCACATGCGAGAAAATGAGCAGGTAGAGCAGCGAAGTCAGCACCGGCGCCGCCACGGTCTGGAAGCCGACCTTCCAGAAGCGCAAGACCTCCTTGTAGAGCAGGGTCAGAAAGCCGTCCATGTCAGTACCCGCTGTTCATGACACGAACAAAAACTTCCTCGAGGTCGGGCTTGCTCACATCGATATCCTCCAGGCCGCATTCCGATCCGCGCACGGCATGAAGGATATCCTCGATCTCCTCGCAACTTCCCAAGGCAAACGTGAATTCGTTGCCGGACTCCGTGGCAACGCGCGCCCGGAGTGCATCGGGCAGAGTGGCGCCCTTCGCCAGGCGCAAGCGCAGCGTATGCCCCGACAGGCGCCGCAACAGGTTGGCCGTGGTATCGAGGGCGACGACGCCCCCATGCTTGAGCATCGCGATGCGGCCACAGAGGCTTTCCGCCTCCTCAAGGTAGTGCGTCGTCAGCACGATGGTATGGCCATCGCGGTTGAGCCGGCGCACGAAACTCCACAGGCCTTGGCGCAGTTCAACGTCGACGCCGGCAGTTGGTTCGTCCAAAACAATCACCGGGGGACGGTGCACCAGCGCCTGCGCCACCAGCACGCGGCGCTTCATGCCGCCGGACAACTGCCGCATGTTGGTCTCGGCTTTCGAAGTCAGGTCGAGATTCTCGAGGATCTCGTCTATCCAGGATGCGTTGTTGCGGATGCCAAAGTAACCAGACTGGATTTCCAGAGATTCGCGCACGGTAAAAAAAGGATCGAATACCAGTTCCTGCGGCACCACGCCCAGCAATTGCCGGGCGGCCCGGTAATCCGAAATCACGTCATGGCCCATCACGGCCAAGCGGCCCGTATCCGGGCGCACCAGGCCGGCGAGGGCAGAAATCAGCGTCGTTTTCCCCGCGCCATTCGGCCCAAGCAGGCCGAAGAATTCCCCCTGGTCGATCTCCAGGTCGACGCCCGCCAGCGCCAATACGCTGCCAAAGCGCTTGGTCACGCTTTCAATGCGTATTGCGTTTTTCATGAGGGGAATTGCGCCGCCTGCCTGGCTAGGCAATGGGCAACAGTTCGGTCACGCCGTAGAGTTCGGCCAGGCTAAGCAGGTTCTGCGGAGGATTGCTGATGCGGGCGACCTTGCCCTGTTTTTTCGCCGCGCGTACCCAGCCGAACACGACCGTCAGCCCGGAAGAGTCCACTTCCTTAACCTGGGAAAGATCAAAAGTGATTTCGGGCCGGCTGATCAGCGCGCTTCCGGCTTCCAGCATCTCACGCGCCACGCCAAGCGTGAGCGGACCGGAAACCTCGAGGCGATCTCCGGTGTCGCGGATCATTTCCGGGTTGAAGCTTCCAGGCTGCTGTTCTTCGCCTTCAGCGTCTTGATCAGCCCATCTATGCCGCCATTGCGGATTTCGGTGGCAAAGGATGACCGGTAGTTCGTCACCAGACTGACGCCGGCCACGACCACATCGTATACCTTCCAGCCATTCCCATTCTTCTCGAGGCTGTAATCCAGCGCGATCGGCTGCCGGGCGCCAGGCTGATGAATCTGCGTGCGCACCGTGACATCGGTTTCGCCGGTCTGCATTTTGAAAGGCCTGTATTCAACGGTTTCGTTCTTGTAGGCAGTCAAGGCGTTGGAATAGGTGCGCACGAGCAGGTCGCGGAATTCATCCGTCAGGATCTTCTGCTGCGCAGGGCTGGCCTGGCGCCAGTCCTTGCCCACGGCCAAGGCGGTCATGCGAGTGAAATTGAAATGCGGCAACACCTTCTTCTCGACCAGATCAATCACGCGCTGCGTGTTGCCGGCCTTGATGTCCTTGTCGGTGCGAATGATCTCCAGTACTTCAGTGGTGACATTCTTGACCAGCGCATCGGGAGCTGTTTCCTGTGCCTGCGCACCTGCAGGCAAAAGCAGGCTTGCGCCCGCCAGAATGAAAGCGATAAACCTCATAACTATCCTTGCAAGTTCAGGTCGGGGTCGAATTACCGGCGCATGGCCGTTTGCGTCGGCGCAGGTTGGGCGCTTTCACCGGCTTGCGCCATCTTGTTGTCGCCTTCCTGTTCGGCAGACCCGTCCAGTTCCCTGGGGGGATTGCCGTCATGGATCAGGCTGCGGCGACGCTGCAGGTAGGCATCACGTACATAGCTGTACTTGTCCAGGGCCGCTTCCTCGATGATCCTGTCGGCCTTCAGCAGTTCCGCCCGATCGCTGATGACGCGCGTCACGAGGAGCACATTGCGGGTCGGTATGTGATCGACATGGCCCACCGGATCGGTATAGACATCGAAAGCCAGGCCAAGTGTGTCGCGCGCAGTGCGCGGCCCGAAGATCGGCAGAACGACATAGGCGCCATCCGACATGCCCCAGCGACCGAAGGTCTGGCCGACATCTTCCACGTGCTTTTCCATGCCCATGGAACTGGCGACATCGATGAGGCCGAGGAAGCCCATGGTCGAATTGACCAGGACGCGCCCCGCATCGGAGGCAGCCTGTCCCGGCTTGCCCTGAAGCAGGTTGTTCACGCCGATCATGAGATCGGCGATATTCGAGAAGAAGTTGGCGACGCCCGTCTGAATGGGTCGAGGCAGGACGGCTTCGTAGCCCGTGGCTACAGGCTTGATGATGACTTTGTCGAGTCCCTCGTTGAATCCGAACATGGCGCGGTTGAAGCCTTCGATCGGATCCTTCGGGTTCCCGCTCGTGGCACACCCGCCAAGCAGGCCGGCAGCAGCGGCAATAACCACTATCTTGCTGATGTTGCTAAAAAAAACTGCTTTCATCGCGAAGCCTCTCTTGTTGTACTTATTGCTTAACGTCACTTCTTGTCATTTCCTTCAGCAGCCTTGTCGAAGAGGAACTGCCCAACCAGATCCTCCAGCACCATGGCCGACTCCGTCTTCTTGATGGCGTCGCCGGGTTTGAACACCTCGATGTCGCCGCCTACTGCCAGGCCAATATACTGTTCGCCCAGCAATCCCGAAGTCCGTATCTTGGCAAACGTGTCGCGGGGAAACTTGTACTGGCTGCCGATGTTCATCGTCACCACCGCCTCGTAGCGCTCCGCATCCAGTCGAATGTCGCCGACACGCCCCACCACGACTCCGGCGCTTTTCACCGGAGCACGCACCTTCAGGCCCCCGATGTTATCAAAATTCGCTTTAAGCACATAGGTTTCCCCCGTGCTGGTGGTGGCCAGATTACCCACTTTGAGGCCTAAAAACAACAGTGCCCCCAAGCCGATCGCCACGAATACCCCTACCCATAGATCCAAAGTCATACGATTCATCACACACCCCGGAACATGAATGCCGTCAAAACGAAGTCGGCAGCAAGAATGGCTAGCGAGGAAGTCACCACGGTGCGGGTGGTCGCGCCCGACACGCCCTCCGCGGTGGGCTCGGAATCATAGCCCTCGAACACGGCAATCCAGGTGACCAGAATGCCGAAAACAACGCTTTTGATGACGCCGTTGACGATGTCCTCGCGGAAATCGACCGACGCCTGCATTTGTGACCAGAAAGAACCTTCATCCACGCCAATCAGCACCACGCCGACGAGATAGCCGCCGAAAATGCCCATGGCGGAGAACAGCGCGGCCAGAAGGGGCATGGAGATGACGCCGGCCCAGAAGCGCGGCGCAACGACGCGGGCGATCGGATTCACTGCCATCATCTCCATCGCGGAGAGTTGTTCCGTGGCCTTCATGAGGCCGATTTCGGCAGTGATGGCGGAACCGGCCCGACTGGCAAACAACAGTGCGGCCACCACCGGGCCCAGTTCGCGCACCAGCGAGAGGGCCACCAGGATGCCCAGCGCCTCGCTCGAACCGTATCGCTGGAGCGTATCGTAGCCCTGCAGGCCCAGCACCATGCCGACGAAGAGGCCGGATACCAGGATGATGATGAGCGACAGCACCCCCGTGAAATAGATCTCGCGGATGGTGAGGAAGAAGCGGCGGAAGCTGGTGCCGGAATAGAGCAGCGTGGCCAGCAGGAAACGACTGGCGAAGCCCAGCCGCCAGATGCGGCCAGTCACACGGCGGCCGAGGCCGCGCAGGAGGGTGGCGGTCTGTTCAAGCATGGGCCATCCCGAAAATCTGCTGACGATAGGGTTCCGAGGGGTACTGGAAAGGCACCGGGCCATCCATTTCCCCCCAGACGAACTGGTGCACGTAAGCCTTGTCGGAAGCGCGAATCTCGTCAGGGGTGCCTTCCGCCACCACCTTGCCATCGGCCATGAAGTAGACGTAGTCGACGATCTGCAGGGATTCCTGCACATCGTGGGTCACGATGATGGAACTGCCGCCCAGGGCATCGTTGAGTTGCCGGATCAACTTCCCGATCACCCCCATCGTGATCGGGTCGAGCCCGGTGAAGGGTTCGTCGTACATCATCAGCAACGGGTCGAGGGTGATGGCCCGCGCCAGCGCAACGCGGCGTGCCATGCCACCCGACAGTTCGGAAGGCATCAGATTCCTCGCCCCGCGCAATCCGACCGCATTCAGCTTCAACAGCACCAGATCGCGGATCATCTCCTCCGGCAGGTTGGTATGCTCACGCATCTGGAAAGCGACATTGTCGAACACGGACATGTCCGTAAACAGGGCGCCGAACTGGAACAGCATGCCCATGCGCCGGCGTGCCTGATACAAGGCGTCCGCATCCAGCTCATGCACGATCTGGCCGTTGAAGCGCACTTCGCCCTGGGTCGGCCGAAGCTGGCCGCCGATCAGCCTCAGGGTGGTCGTCTTGCCGCAACCGCTTTGCCCCATGATGGCCACCACCTTGCCGCGCGGGATCGTCATGTTGATCCCGGTCAGGACAGGCCGGCGGTCATAGGTAAAATTCAGATCGCTGATTTTGACGAGGGGTTCGTTCGACACGAAAGCTGGAATCCGCTGGTTTTCGCAATGGCGTGCATTCTATCAGAGCCGCCGACGCCGGCCATGATATCCGCCTATATGCAACAAAGCCGTTAAATCGGTCACGCCCGCCAATTCACCGACGGGCACGCCATGTCGAAAGGTTATTCTCTTAGTCTGCAGCGAGCGGCTCTGATATAGTAAATAAGCAGTTAACAGCGACGAGGGTACCCAGCGCGCACCGGCATGAGCAACCCAGAATCCCGCAAGCCTTCCCTCCTGATCGTCGATGACGACCCGCTCATCATCGACACGCTGGCTTTCTTCCTCAGCCGCGAATTCGAGATCAGCACCGCCGGCTCCCGTGCCGACTGCGTGGCTTTGCTGCGCAGCCATGGGACCCCCCCCTTGCTGGCCCTGGTCGATCTCGGCCTGCCGCCGCAGCCGCATCAACCCGACGAGGGATTCGCCCTCATCTCCGACCTGCTCGCCCACTCCCCCAACATCAAGATCGTCGTGCTATCGGGCCAGAACGACGAATCAAATGCGCGCCATGCCCGCGCGCTCGGCGCCGCGGAATTCATCGCCAAACCGGCCGATCCGGAAGGACTGCGGCAGACACTGCACCGTATCCTGGCCTACCAGTCGGCGGAACTGGCAGCCCAACCGTCCGCCACTGAAGATCCGTGCGGACTGCTCGGCAACAGCGTGCCCATGCAGAAGCTGCGTGCACAAATCTCCCAATATGGGGATTCGCCCTTCCCCGTCCTGATCGAAGGCGAGTCCGGCAGCGGCAAGGAAATCGTCGCCAGTTGCTGCCTGCATCGCCTGACTTCACGACGCGTCAAACCCTATTTCGCCCTCAATTGCGCGGCCATATCGCCGACGCTGGTCGAACCCACCCTGTTCGGCTACGCCAAGGGCGCATTTACAGGCGCCACCCAGGCCAAGTCGGGCTATTTCGAGGATGCCGAAGACGGTACGCTGTTCCTCGACGAGATCGGCGAATTGCCGCTGGACCTTCAGCCCAAGCTGCTGCGGGTTCTGGAAAACGGCGAGTTCCAGCGCGTTGGGGAAACCCAGCAGCGCGTCAGCCGTGCCCGGGTCATCGCGGCGACCAACCGCGACCTGCGTAAGGAGGTGCGCGAGGGCCGCTTCCGCGCCGACCTGTACCATCGCCTGTCCGTCTTCACCATCAATGTGCCGCCCTTGCGCGAAATGGGCGACGACAAGGTGCTGCTGCTGCGCCATTACCGCGCTTTCTACGCTAGTCAGGCGCAGCAATTGCCATTCGAACTGTCCGACGAGGCCCTTGCGCGCTGGCAGGATTATGGTTTTCCGGGCAATGTGCGCGAGCTGCGCAACATCGTCATCCGCCTGGCCACCAAGTATCCCGGGCGACTGGTGGGCCACGCCGAACTGGAGGACGAACTGGATACCGGGACGGAAGGGGTCCCTTCTGCCTGGCTGCCGCCCCAGGACATCGGCGAGCTTTCCGAAATTGCGTTGCGCCAGCTGCAACAGCGCGGCCAGTTCAATCTCGAAGACACCCTGCTGCGCTGGGAGCAGGGCTATATCCAGGCGGCCCTCAAGATGACGCACGGCAATGTCAGCCAGGCCGCCCGGCTACTTGGCGTCAATCGCACGACCCTCTACAACCGCATGGAAGTACTGGAACGCGATCTGGGCGCCGCTTCGAATACGGCATGAGAACTTATCAGGGAGAAACCGCCGCACATGTATCTTGAACATTTCGGTCTGAACGAGGCGCCGTTCCGCATCACGCCGCATACGGATTTCTTTTTTCAAGGAGCGAACCGCGGCGCCACGCTGGAGGCGCTGCTCTACGCCATCACCCACGACGAGGGCATCGTCAAGGTCAGCGGCGAAGTCGGCAGCGGCAAGACCATGCTGTGCCGGGTGCTCATGGAGCGCCTGCCGGACAGCGTCGAAACGATCTTCCTGGCCAATCCTTCCCTGTCGCGCGACGAGATCCTGTTCACCCTGGCCGACGAACTGCAGGTCAATCTCGCCACCAATCGCATCAACGCCGTCATGCGCGCCCTGCAGGAACATCTCATCGATCTCTATGCACAGGGCCGCCAGGTTGTCGTCCTCATCGACGAGGCGCACGCCATGCCGGCCGAGACCCTGGAAGAAATCCGCCTGCTCTCCAACCTCGAATCGAACCGCCACAAGCTGCTGCAGATCGTCCTCTTCGGCCAGCCCGAACTCAACGATGTGCTCAACCGCAACGAGATGCGCCAGCTCAAGGAGCGCATCACGCACAATTTCTCGCTCGAGCCGCTGGTCCGCTCGGACGTCGCCCAATACGTCAGTTTCCGCATGCGCGCCGCAGGCTACAAGGGGCCCGACGTATTCTCTCCGGCCGCGCTCAAGCGCATTGCCGCTGCCTCGCTCGGCCTGACCCGGCGCATCAACATCCTTTGCGACAAGGCTCTGCTCGCGGCCTTCGCCGGCAACACGCACCTGATCACCCCTTCCCATGTCAAGGCGGCCATACGCGATGCCGAATTCCGCAGCGCGGGCTTCCCAAGCACCGCGCAATGGCTGGGCTGGTTGGCCGCGGCCATCCTGATAGCCGGAGCGGGCTTGACCTACTACCGCTTCAATGAGCCTGAAGCAGACGCCATGGCGACTTCGTCCGCCCCGACTGTGCTTCCCGCCTCCCCCGCAGAGGATTCCGCCAAGTCACTGCAGACAAGCCTGCCCCCGGCAGCGTCCCCGGAAGCAGGGGCCGCAACCACCAACAATGCTGCGGTTGCTGCGATATCCGCGCCGACTGCCACTCCGGCCACCACGCCGGCTGCCCCACCTTCCGAGGCAACGGTTGCAAAGCCGATACCTGGCCCCACTGTAGCCGATTCCGTCGATACCCCGGCGAAAAATGCAATGCCGGACCCGATTCAGGCGACGTCGGACGCCAAGCGAAAAACGCTCGACATGGGTCCGCTGACCCGAAAACGCTTTGACGACACTCTGAAATGGCTCGATTCCGCCGAAGACAGCCGCTGGTTCATTCAACTTCTGAGCACCGACGCCGACAGCGCCAGGGATGTAGAGGGATTCCTCGCCAACGCCAGCAGGCTGGCTGACCCCGAGTCCATCCGGGTGTATAAGGTTGAACGGAAAGAGGGGGATCGACTTGGGGTCATCTATGGCGACTATCCATCCCGTGCGGCGGCCAGCCAGGCCTTGCAGCAACTCCCCGCTGCGCTCAGGGTCTATGGTCCCCACCCGCGCCAGGTGCGGCGCTTGAGGAACTGATAAACACCTAAAATTGCCGGACTCATTGAACAATTAAATCAGCCAGTTGCAAAATAATGTTAATGTGCTATGCTCGAAACGCCCGACCTCTGAGATGAGGCGCTAACTTGTGGCTCGCCATGACAGCTAGAACGACTACGATTGCATCACTGCTGAGTGCGACATTCCTGGCGGCATGCACCGCGCCCCAGGTGAAGCCTCCATCGAGCGGACACATCAACGCGGACAGCGCCCCGCCCGCTGCAAAATCGAACATCCCCTCTCCCGTGCAGCAGTCCGTGACCTTGCCTGCACCGAAACCGGCCGCCAAGGTTGAAACCTACAGCGTCGTGGTCAAGGACGTGCGCGTGCAGGAACTGCTCTTCGCGCTGGCCCGCGATGCCAAGCTGAATGTGGACATCCACCCCGGCATCAGCGGCACCGTGACGCTCAACGCCATCGACCAGACCCTGCCGCAGCTGCTCAACCGCATCGCCAAGCAGACAGACATGCGCTTCGAGCTCGACGGCCCCAATCTGGTAGTGATGCCGGACACGCCTTATCTGCGCACCTACAAGGTGGATTACGTCAACATGACGCGCGACACCACCGGCAACGTCGCCATCAATACCCAGATCGCCAGCATCAGCCCGACCGCTGCGGGCGCGGGCGGCGCGGGCGCCGCAGCGGGCGGCACCAGCGGCAATGTGTCCTCGACCAAGGTCGACAACGTCGCGAAAAACCGTTTCTGGGAAACCCTGGAACAGAACGTCAAGGACATCCTGCGCGAGACGGATAAGGAAATCATCGTCAAGCGCCGCGTTGCGGAAGGCTTGGAACAGGCTGCCGCAACCGCCGGCGCGGCAGCTCAGCCTGGCGGGTCTGTAGCGGCCGGAGCCGCAGGTGCTGCAACACCTATACAAGTACAGATTGCCCCCCCGCAACCGCAATCTCAGGCCAGCAAGGAATACGAGACCCTGCAGGCCGCCTCAGTCATGGTGAACCGCGAAACCGGTTTTCTCATGGCGCGCGCCACATCGCGCCAGCACGAGAAGATCCAGGAATTTCTCGACCAGGTCCTGTCCTCGGCCCGCCGTCAGGTATTGATCGAAGCCACTATCGTCGAGGTGCGCCTGAACCAGAATTACCAGCAGGGCATCGACTGGCAATATTTCAACCAAGGCGCTGCCGGACGCGCCATCGGCCAGGGCGGCACCACACGCACCTTCAGTGTCAACCCGACAACCGGTGCTTTCGAGGCCACGACCACGACCTCGACCCTGCCTTCGGCGGTCGGCAACACCCTATTCAGCCTTGCCTTCCGCCGCGGCGACTTCCTGACGGCTATCAAGCTGCTGGAGAATTTCGGCACACTGAAGGTGCTATCCAGCCCGAAGTTGTCGGTGCTCAACAACCAGACGGCCATCCTCAAGGTGGTCGACAACTTCGTTTACTTCCAGGTCAAATCGGACACCAGCCAGGGTCAGACCAGCACGCTGACCAACCTCACCACCACGCCGCAGTCAGTCTCGATCGGCTTGGTAATGAGCGTGACGCCGCAGATCAGCGAAGCCAGCACAGTTCTACTCAACGTACGTCCGACCATCTCGCGCATCACCGGCACCAAGCGCGACCCCCACCCATCTCTGGTGATCCCCAACCTCGTGCCGGAAATCCAGACGCGGGAAATGGAATCGCTGATGCGGGTCAATAACGGCGACATCGCCGTGCTGGGCGGTCTCATGCAGGATGTAACCAACAACACGGATGATGCAGTACCCGGGGTCTCGAAAATCCCCATCTTCGGCAACCTCTTTACCTACCGCAACGACACCACCACAAAAACTGAACTAGTCATCTTCCTGCGACCGACGGTAGTCAAGGAAGCCAGTATCCACGGCGACTACAGCAGCTTCCGCCGCAATCTGCCGCACGACGACTTCTTCGAGAACAAGAATGGTCTGCAGCCGGTGCCCGAGTGGAACGTGGGAGGCAATCCGCAGTGAGCCTCCTCATGGACGCGCTGAAGAAGGCCGAGGAGGCCAAGCGCCAGTCCGAGGCGGCGGCGAAAATCGAGCCGCGCGAGAGCCCCCCGGCAGGCAGCGGTTCAACCGAAGCCGATACACGCGGACTGCCTGAGCTGCCCTCGCGTCTCGAACTGCTCGATCACGAATTCCATACGCCTGCCGCAGCCAAGCCTGAACCCGCTGCAACGCCTGCGCCGGCGGCCCAGCCGGCAAAACAGCCGGCGGCGGATGCCCAGGAACGCGAACGTGCCGCCGCGCAGAATGTATTCGTGGCCAAGCAGCCGGCGCAGAACCGCAACCTGCTCATTGTCGGCGGCCTGGCAGCACTTCTGGCCGCGGTCGGCATCGGCGGCTGGGTGTGGTGGGAAATGCAGCCGAAGGGCGGCCTCGGCACTGCCGCGCTCCCTGCCCGCACCGCGCCGATCGCGACTGCGCCCATTGCGCCGGCACCCCCTGTTGCCGCGATGCCGGCAACACCTGCTCCTGCCGCGCCAGCCGAATCTGCAGCAACTCCCCCCTCGGGGGATGAACCTGCCGCCGTGCCGCCGGCACTGACTTTCGCCGAAAAACCCGCCGCAAGGAAACCCGCGCCCGCCGCTGCGCCCGAAGCACCCGCCGCGGAACCCGAAAGTCCCATCCGCATCACCACATCGCGCCTGAAGGTGAATCCGCAGATCGCCAGCGCCTACCAGGCTTTCCTCTCCGGCGATCTGGCCACAGCGCAACGCGACTATCAGCAGGTGCTGAAGAGCGAACCGAAGAACATCAACGCCCTGCACGGCCTGGCCGCCATCAGCCTGCGCCAGGGGCAGTACGAAGCGGCGGAAAACTTGTATCTGCTTATCCTCGAAGCCGATCCCAAGGACAGCGCAGCACAGGCCGGCCTGATCGGCCTGAAGGGCCAGGTCGATCCGATACAGTCGGAAAGCCGGCTTAAAAACCTGCTCGCCGGCCAGCCGGATTCTCCGAGCCTGAATTTCGCACTGGGCAACCTCTATGCCCAGCAGGGCCGCTGGAACGATGCCCAGCAGGCCTACTTCCGCGCCTATACCAGCGACAGCGAGAACCCGGACTACCAGTTCAACCTGGCAGTCAGCCTGGACCAGTTGCGCCAACCCAGGCTCGCATTGCAGTATTATCAAGGGGCGCTTGCTGCGGCCACCCAGCGCCCGGCAGCCTTCGACAGAAACCAGGTCGCTGGCCGCGTCAGCGACCTGCAAAAATAACTCAGCGCCCGACCGGCGCCATGGAGATGAATTCACCCGCACCGCATCGACGGCCGCTCGGCCAGATACTGATCGCGCAGGGGGTCATCAGCGAGGACCAGCTGCGCATCGCGCTGCTGGAGCAGATGAAATCCAACCAGCCGGTGGGCAAGCTGCTGGTCAGCCTGGGTTTCATTACCGAGGCAACGCTGCGCGACGCCCTCGGCGAGAGCCTCGGCAAGAAGAGCATCGATCTCTCCCACGCCATCGTCGACCCCTCGGCGCTGCGCCTCGTCCCTCTGGAACTCGCCAAGCGCCACCGGCTGCTGCCGCTGGACTACGACCGCACCCACCACCGCATGACGGTGGCGATATCCGACGTGAACGACATCGTCGCGTTGGACAAGCTGCGCTCGCTCACCCATGACGACCTGCAGATCGACACGGTGCTGGCGGGCGAATCGGAGATTTCCCGCGCCATCGACCAGTACTACGGGCACGAACTGTCGATCGACGGCATCCTGCACGAGATCGAGACCGGCGAAATCGACTGGCGCAGCCTGGCCGCCTCGAGCGACGAATACAGCCAGCCCGTGGTGCGCCTCATCGACGCCATCCTCACCGACGCCGTCAAGCGCGACGCCTCCGACGTGCACTTCGAGCCGGAGCAGAATTTTCTGCGCATCCGCTACCGCATCGACGGCCTGCTGCGGCAGATCCGCGCCCTGCACAAGTCCTACTGGCCAGCCATGGCCGTGCGCATCAAGGTGGTCAGCAACATGAACATCGCCGAGACGCGCGCCCCGCAGGACGGGCGCATCTCGCTCAACATCAGCGGCCGGCTGGTGGACTTCCGCGTCTCGGCCCAGCCGACCATCCACGGCGAGAACGTCGTGCTGCGCATCCTCGACCGCCAGAAGGGCATCGTGCCGCTCGACCAGATCGGCCTCGACGATAGCCAGCTGGACCAGCTGAAGCTCATGATCGCCCGTCCGGAGGGCATCGTCCTCGTCACCGGCCCGACCGGCAGCGGCAAGACCACCACCCTCTACTCGATGCTCAATCACATCAATGAGGAAGGCATCAACATCATGACCCTGGAGGATCCGGTCGAATACCCGATGTCGATGATCCGCCAGACCTCCGTGGCGGAGGCAGCCAAGCTGGACTTCGCCAACGGCGTGCGCTCCATGATGCGGCAGGACCCGGACGTCATCCTGGTCGGCGAGATCCGCGATGCGGACACCGCCGAAATGGCTTTCCGTGCCGCCATGACCGGCCACCAGGTGTATTCCACCCTGCACACCAACTCGGCCATCGGCGTCGTGCCTCGCCTGCTCGACATCGGCGTCCTGCCCGACATCATGGCCGGCAACATCATCGGCGTCATCGCCCAGCGCCTGGTGCGCAAGCTCTGCCCGCACTGCAAGAAGCCCTATCAGGCCGAGGCGCACGAAACCCGCCTGCTCGGCCTGGCCGCCGACGCGCCGGCACCGACGCTGTATCGCGCCAGCGGCTGCGAGCACTGCGAGTATCAGGGCTACCGCGGCCGCCAGGCCATCATGGAACTGTTGCGCCTGGATGCCGACCTCGACGAACTGATCGCGCGGCGGGCCACCATGCGCGACATCAAGCAGGCCGCCCTCGCTAAGGGATTCCGCAGCCTTGCCGAGGATGGCCTGAGACGGGTCCGCGAGGGCACCACCTCGCTGGAGGAAATCGGCCGGGTGGTCGACCTGACGGAGCGGATGTAGAAATGACGACCTTCCCCCCCGCCCCCTTCCCATGGAAGGGGATGACGACGGTTCAGTCGCTACGCGACTTCCGGGTTGTTGACTTCAGGCCTCCTTGGGGCGGCCCTGCGGAGACCTGAGCGTGTCCCTGTTCACCTACAAAGCCATGAACGAAGGCGGCCGCGTCGTGCACGGCCAGCTCGACGCCATCAATCTGGTCGACCTCGAAATGCGCCTCAAGCGCATGGATCTCGATTTCATCAACGGCAACGAAGTCCGCCAGGGCGGCCTGTTTCGCGGCGGCAAGGTGCCGAAGCCGGAACTGATCAACTTCTGCTTCCACATGGAGCAGCTCACCCGCGCCGGCGTGCCGATCCTGGATGGGCTGACCGACTTGCGCGACAGCATCTACCACCCGCGCTTTCGCGAGGTGATCACCAGCATGATCGAGTCGATCGAGGGCGGCCGCACGCTCTCGCAGGCGATGACCGAGCATCCGAAAGTCTTCGACAAGGTCTTCAGCAGCCTGATTCTTGCCGGCGAGAACACCGGCAATCTGCCGGCCGTGCTGAAAAGCCTCAGCGAATCCCTGAAGTGGGAAGACGAACTGGCTTCCCACACCAAGAAGCTCTTCATGTATCCCGCCTTCGTCGGCACCATCGTCATAGGCGTGACCTTCTTCCTCATGGTCTACCTGGTGCCGCAGATGGCGGGGTTCATCAAGAACATGGGGCAGGACATGCCGACGCAGACCCGGGTATTGCTTGCCACCTCGGCTTTCGTCAAGCAGTTCTGGTATCTGTTCCTGATCGTGCCCACCGTTGTGGCGGTCGGCATCAAGGTGGCAGTCGAAACCAATCCGGCCTTCCGCCACCGTTTTGACGAATTCAAGCTGGCATTGCCGGTGGTCGGTCCCATCCTGCGCAAGATCATCCTGTCCCGCTTCGCCAGCGTCTTCGCCATGATGTACGCCTCGGGCATCGCCATCATCGACTCGATCCGCGCCACGGAAGACGTGGTCGGCAATGCCGTCATCCGCGACGGCCTCAAGCGCGCCGGCCAGCTGATCGGCGAGGGCCAGAATGTCACGGTGGCCTTCCAGAGCCTCGGCCTCTTCCCG
>PHCS01000103.1 GCA_002840845.1 Betaproteobacteria bacterium HGW-Betaproteobacteria-14 | reverse complement strand
GGGGGGGGGGGGGGGGGGGGGGGGGGCCGACGGCCTGCCCACCCTCTCCCCCAACCCCTCTCCCGCTTGCGGGAGAGGGGAGCAAACGGGCAGGCTGGTATGATTGGTCGGAGAATTTCGGCCTAACAACGAATGAGCAATGCCGGTACGCCGTCATTGCCGACAGAGAGACGCTATGGAACGATCCTTCAAGGCGGAAGTCGCCAAGCTGCGGCTTGGCGCCGGCCAAACCTTCACCGGCGAGGGCATCCTCGCCGTCACCAAGGCGCTGCTGCAGTCCGGCGTCTCCTACGTCGGCGGCTACCAGGGCGCGCCGGTGTCGCACCTCATGGACGTGCTGGCCGATGCGCGCGAGCTGCTCGACGAGCTCGGCGTGCACTTCGAAGCCTGCGGCAACGAGGCCGGCGCCGCCGCCATGCTCGGCGCCTCCATCAACTACCCGCTGCGCGGCGCCGCCACCTGGAAGTCGGTGGTCGGCACCAACGTCGCCTCGGACGCGCTCTCCAACCTCTCCTCGGCCGGCGTAGTCGGCGGCGCGCTGATCGTCATCGGCGAGGACTACGGCGAGGGCGCCTCCATCATCCAGGAGCGCAGCCATTCCTTCGCGCAGAAGTCGCAGATCTGGCTGCTCGACCCGCGGCCCAACCTGCCCTCCATCGTGCGCTTTGTGGAGAAGGGCTTCGAACTGTCGGAAGCCAGCAACACCCCGGTGATGCTCGAGCTGCGCATCCGCGCCTGCCATGTGCACGGCAGCTTCGAGACGAAGGACAACGTCGCGCCGAGGCATTCGCGCCGCAACCCCATCCAGAAGCCGGTCTTCAGCCTCGAGCGCATCCCCCTGCCGCCCGCCAACTACACGCAGGAGAAACACAAGATCGACGTGCGCCTGCCAGAGGCGCTGAAGTTCATCCAGCGCGAGCAGCTCAACGAATTTTTCCCGGGCGACCTGCGCCAGATCGGCATCATTTTGCAGGGCGGCATGTACAACACCACCATTCGCGCCCTGCAGCAGTTCGGCCTCGCCGATCCCTACGGCGAATCGCGCATCCCGCTCTACGTGCTCAACGTCACCTATCCGCTCGTGCCCGAGGAGATCACGCGCTTCTGCTCGGGCAAGCGCGCCGTGCTGGTGGTGGAGGAAGGCCAGCCCGCCCACATCGAGGAGGCCATCAACTCGATCCTGCGCCGCGCCGACATCAACGATCCGCACGTCATCGGCAAGGACGTGCTGCCGATGGCCGGCGAATACACCGGCGAGGTGGTGCTGAACGGGCTTGCCGCCTTCCTGGGGCTGACTTTGCCCGACGGCGTCGACCTCAAGGCCGTCGAGGCGGTGCGTGCGTCCGTCGAGCAGGCGAAAACGCGCGCCGCCGAGCTGCTCGGCGCGCCGGTGCCGACGCGCCCACCCGGCTTCTGCATCGGCTGCCCGGAGCGGCCGGTATTCACCGCGCTGAAGCTCATCGAGAAGGAGCTCGGCGGCATCCACATCAGTTCCGACATCGGCTGCCACACCTTCTCCACGCTGCAGCCCTTCAACCTCGGCAACACCGTGCTCGGCTACGGCCTGTCGCTGGCGGCTGCCTCCGCCATGGGGCCGAACTTCGGCAAGCGCATCATCACCGTCATGGGCGACGGCGGCTTCTGGCACCAGGGCCTCACCACCGGTGTGGCCAACGCGGTGTTCCGCAACGACGACGGCGTGCTCGTCATCATGCAGAACGGCTACACCTCGGCCACCGGCACGCAGAACATCCCGTCCTCGCCGGACCTGTCGGCGAAGGAGGGCAGTCCGATCGCCATCGAGTCCACACTGCGCGGCCTCGGCGTGAAGTGGCTGGAGCGCGTGCCCAACTACCAGGTAGCCGACGTTGCCGACGCCCTGCGCCGCGCCATGACGACCGAACAGAAGGGCCTCAAAGTCATCATCGCCGACGGCGAATGGCGCACGCGCTTCGGCATCGACGACGATGTGTGCACCGGCGACCGCGCCTGCATCCGCCTCTCCGGCTGTCCCTCGCTCACCATCAAGGACAGTCCCGATCCGCTGCGCAGCGAACCGGTGACGACCATCAACAGCGGCTGCGTCGGCTGCGGCCTGTGCGGCGAGGCGGCTCACGCCGCCGCGCTGTGCCCGAGCTTCCACCGCATCGAGGTGATCCAGAACCCCACCGGCTGGGACCGCTTCATGCATGGCATCCGGCAGGGTGTGATCGGCGCCTTGTCCGGTGTGGGAGCTGCGTCCACGCCGCGAAGCCAGCCCAGAAACGATCGCGGCGTGGACGCCGCTCCCACAAGGGAGGCGCGATGACGCGGCCCATCACGATACTGGTAGCGGCGCTGGGCGGCGAAGGCGGCGGCGTGCTCGCCGACTGGCTCATCGAGGCTGCCCTGCACGAAGGTTTTCCGACGCAGAAGACCTCGATTCCCGGCGTGTCGCAGCGCACCGGCGCCACCACCTACTACGTCGAGATCTACCCTGAAAAGGACGCCCGTCCACCGGTGATGGCCCTGGTGCCCAGCCCCGGCAGCATCGACCTGATGGCCGCCTCCGAGCTGGTCGAAGCCGGCCGCGCCATGCAGAACGCCTTCATCACGCCGGAGCGCACCACGCTGGTGGCCTCCACCCACCGCATCTTTGCCACCTCGGAGAAGATGGTGCCCTCCGACGGCCGCTACGACGCGCAGAAGATTCTCGAGGCCGCGCCGAAAGTGGCGCAGAAAGCCGTGCTCTTCGACATGTCGCGCATGGCGCAGGAGGCCGGCACGGTGATCAACGCCGTGCTGTTCGGCGCCATGGCCGGCAGTGGCGCGCTGCCGCTCTCGCGCGCAGCCTGCGAGGCCGCCATCCGCGGCGCCGGCAAGGGCGCCGAGGCCAGCCTGCGCGGGTTTGCGGCGGGCTTTGAGCATGCGGTGTCCACTCTCCCCGGGGATAGGGCCGACCACGCTTCTCCCCCTCTCCCCCCCGGGGAGAGGGCCGGGGTGAGGGGTAACGAACAGGACACCCTCACCCCAACCCTCTCCCTGCCAGGGAGAGGGAGTGAATCCGACCGCATCCGCCGCGAATTCCCCGAACCGCTGCACGCACTGCTTGAACAGGGCGTCGCACGCCTCGCCGACTACCAGGACGTCGCCTACGCGGATCTTTACCTCGACCGCATGCGCGGCGTGCTGGCCGTCGACCGCGAGGCGGGCGGCGAGGCGGGCGGCTGGAAGCTCACGCAGGAAGCGGCGCGCCTGCTCGCCCTGTGGATGAGCTACGAGGACACCATCCGCGTTGCCGACCTGAAGACGCGCGCCAGCCGCTTCGCCCGTGTGCGCAAGGAAGCGGCGGCGAAGGACGGCCAGATCGTCGTCGTCACCGACTACCTCAAGCCCAGCGCCAACGAGATCGCCGACATCCTGCCGCCGGCCTGGGCGGCGCGCCTGCGCAGGAATGCCGGCGCTGGCCGCGCGGTCAAGCTGCGCACCAGCGATGTCTCGGGCTTTCTCGCCATGCGCCTGATGGCGGCCATGAAGCCGCTGCGGCGCAGGAGTGCGCGCTTCATCGAGGAACAGGCGCTGATCGAGCGCTGGCTCGGCGCCATCAAGCGCCTCGGCTTCGCCGTGCTCGACGCCGAGCTGTCGCTGGAAATCGTCCTGTGCGCCAAGCTCGTGCGCGGCTATGGCGAGACCTGGCGCAAGAGCCACGCGGCCTTCGTCAAGATCCTCGACACCCTGGTGGAGAACGAACAGGCGGTGGCGCGCGGCGCCGATGCGCTGCGGGTGGCCATCCGCAAGGCGCGCGAGGCGGCGCTGGCCTACGAGGAGGCCAAGCCCTCCGCGGCCACGGCCAAGGGCAAGCCGGTGATATGGATGAAGCAGGGGTAGGGCTGAAGGGCTGAAAGTCAGCTCACGCCGCACGCCGCCAGTTGCGGCTGGATCTTCGCCGCCAGCTTGGCGTAGCCGGCGGCGTTCGGGTGGATCTCGTTCACCCAGTCGGCGTCGTCGCCGGTTGAGCCGGGCGCGGACGGCGTCAGCGTGCCGCAGGTGTCCACCACGAAAATGCCCGCCGCCGGATCATCAAAGGCGCGGATGCAATCCAGCATGTCCGAGGCAATTTCCTTGATGATGTCGAAGTGCAGCGCCGCCGGCGCATTCACATTCCGCAGCGCCGGCAGCAGCCACGGCCCCACGGCCGGCTGGCCGAAGACCTTGGCCGGCGCGGGGCGCGGCATCGGATAGTCGTAGGTGTGCAGCAGCACCGGCGTCGTCTTGTTCATCGAGATCGGCCGCAGGCGCCAGGCGAGGATCTGCTGGTAGTTCCGCGTGACGTAGTCCTTCAGCGCATCCAGTTCGGCCACGTCGATGTAGCTTGCCGGATCGTTCGGGTCGGCGCCGCCGGCCGGCTTCAATATGTTGCCGCCGGCCAGTGCGTTGAACAGGTCGTTGCCGCCGCCGGAGAGCAGCACCGCCTGGAAGCGCCGCGCGCTGAACTCCTGCATGAAGCCCGCGCTCACCGCCATCGCCGCCATGTCGCCGCTGGTGTGGCCGGAATAGGCGTAGCAGAGCGTGGCGGTGCTGCGATTGAACGTCAGCGCATTGAGGATGCTCGGTGAAATGTCGAAGCCCATGTAGGCCCAGGCGAACCACGAATCGCCTTCCGCCAGCAGCAGCTGCGCAAAATTGTTGAAGTGCGGCGGCATCTGCGCGGGTTGCAGTTCGGGCCAGAAGATCGCGTTGGCTTGGGGCATGGCTGGATGGGCGCGGTTATTCAGGACGCGCAGCAATCGCCGTTGCGGCCATGAAGCTGGATGGGCGGGCAGGGCACCGTGCCGTAGGAGCAGAAGACGCAGCAATCCCCTTTCTTCGGCCGCAGCACCGTGCGGCAATTCACGCACTCGTAGAACCACTGGCAGGCGTCGGTCGGCATCACCTCCGTGCGCGCGTGTCCGCATTCGGGGCAGGTGATCACCGATTCGAGAATGGGGGCGGTCATGGCGGCGGCTCGCGTCAGTTATACGAGCGCAATGCGCGCTGCGGTGATCTGGTCATTCAGCCCGTTTCCCATGCGCCTTGAAGAAATCCCAGATGACGTCCGTCGCGTTCATGGAAGAACTCGGCAGGTCGCCCCGTGCATTGCCCCTTTGTCCGCCCGGCCAGGCGTGGCCGTTGTCCTTGAGCAGATAAAGCGCGACTGCCTTGCCGGCAGGGCAGGCGTATTGCCATCGCAGCAGCGGTCCGCTGTCCTGCCTGTCAGGGTTCGTCGCACAACCGTTGGCTTCAGCCCAGAAACCGCCCTGATCCAGCGCCGGTTTCGCCGGCGTGCCGTCCCAGGCGGTGTTGAAGCGCCCGCCCGGCGGGCCGCCCTCGTGCGGCACCGACTGGTCGAGCATGCCATTGATCATCAGCGCGGACACCGCATGCGCAGGCCGGCGCTCATCGCCGAAAACCGTGGCGACGACGGGCGCGATCGCCGCGATCCTGCCGGAGAGTTCGCGGCCCAGCCGATGCGCCATCATGCCGCCGTTGGACATGCCCGTCGCGTAGACGCGCCGTGGATCGACCGGATGGCTTTCAATCAGCTTGTCGATCAGCGCACGCACGAATCCCACATCGTCCGCATCGCGCTCCATGGCGTAGCCGCAGCAGTGGCCGGCATTCCAGGTCAGCAGCTTCTTCCTGAACCGGCCGCTGCCATCGGGATAGACCACGATGAAACCTTCCTTGCGCGCCTTTTCGGTGAACCCCGTCATCTGCTCGGCGTTCTCCGCATTGCCGCCGCCCCCATGCAGCACCAGCACGAGCGGCAGCGGCCCGTTGCGCAGCGCCGATTCGTCCGGCGTGCGGATCAGGTAGCTTCTTTCGACGCCCTGGTGCACCAGCGTCTGCCGAGGCCCGGCGGCATTGGCGGGAGCGCCGCCTGCCAGCAGGCTGGCG
>PHCS01000046.1 GCA_002840845.1 Betaproteobacteria bacterium HGW-Betaproteobacteria-14 | reverse complement strand
CCCTTCCCATCCCGAACAGGACCGTGAAACGACTCCGCGCCGATGATATTGCACACCACGTGTGAGAAAGTAGGTCATCGTCAGACTAGTTACAAGAAAAAGCCCGACTTCATTCGAAGTCGGGCTTTTTTATTGGCCATTAACCATCAGGTATCATCGTAATAATTCAGATTAACAAGACTGATATATGGATTTATTGGCAGCCACTCGAGAGGCATTCGCTCTCCTCATATCTGGGAATGCCGAGCTTTGGGAGATTATTTACATATCATGGCGTGTATCTCTCATGGCAATGCTGATCGCAGCCCCTCCCGCCATTGCCTTTGGGTATCTATTGGCTACAGCATCGTTTCCTGGCCGTAGGCTGATGGTGGTTATTACACAGGGCTTGCTTGCATCACCTACCGTAGTCGTTGGTCTGATCCTTTATCTTCTGCTGTCGCGACAAGGAATTTTCGGATCGCTCAAGCTGCTGTTCACGCAAGAAGCGATGATCATTGGGCAGGTCCTTATTGCGTTGCCGGTTTTGGTTGCATTTACCATATCAGCCGTTCAAGGCGCGGATCCGCGTGCAAGGGAAACAGCCATCAGTCTGGGGGCCTCGCGGATGCGATCAGCGTGGACAACCCTCCTTGAAGTTCGCTTCGGCGTGATGGCTGCAGTATTTAATGCATTTGGGCGAATCATTTCGGAAATAGGTTGTTCGCTCATGGTCGGCGGAAATATTGCCGGTGTGACCCGGAATATCCCCACCGCAATTGCACTAGAAACCAGCAAGGGGGAATTCGCACAGGGTATTGCGCTTGGATTTGTTCTTCTAGTGGTTGCTCTCAGCGTTAACTTTGCCCTGGCCTTTGCCCAAGGGGAAGGGGGAATGAAATGAGCAGTCCCATTCTTGTTGTGGAAGGTGTTCGCAAGTCGTATGGTACGCGCCGCATTCTAGATGTCTCGAGACTGGAGCTTGCTTCCGGTAAGAGCTATGTTCTCACAGGCGATAATGGTTCAGGTAAGTCGACATTGCTGCGAGTGCTAGCGGGCATGGAGGATGCCGAAGTAGATCTCTATTTATTCAATGGCAGATCGGTAAGCTTGAGAAGTTATCCGGAGTGGCTAAGACATGATCTGATCTATGTACACCAGCATCCGTATCTATTCCGCGGCAGTATTATTGACAACATTTGTTATGGCCTGAAGGCTCGAGGAATGACAAGAGCGTCATGTGAGCCGCAAGTAAGAGAAGCTATTGTCTGGGCTGGGGTAGACGAACTGCTAGATGTCCCGTCGCATAGGTTGTCAGGGGGCGAGAAGCAACGAGTGGCTTTGGCGCGCGCGCGCGTGCTCCATCCGAGATTATTTCTTTTGGACGAACCGACAGCCAATTTGGATGCTGAAGCACGTCAGCAAACATTGAGGCTCATTCGTGACCTGTGTAATGCAAATAGCACGGTCGTGCTTGCATGCCATGATCGTGAAATTATCCAACTCCCTCACATGCATAGATTGCATATGAGGAATGGAACCATGGAATTCCAGAATGATGGCTATTCAATGGCCTGATATGAGAGCGCTCTCGGTGCTGGGTTTGCTTGTGCTGTGCACTGCTTCACGGGCGGATGTCTTTGTTCGTGATGACATAGTCACGAATCCAATGCCGGACTTCTTTACTGCTTGCCATGGAAACGGCTGCCTCAATCTGGCATTTCTGAGTCTGAAACCGGATCAATGGCGGAAGTTGCTTGATGTATTCCATCCCTTGGCAGGAAATGCGGAGGAGGAAAGAAATAGGGTGCGGCGGGCAATCGCTTTAATGGAAAAATATGTAGGTGAAGCTACTGGTACGTGGAATGATAAAGGTGGCACGTTTAATGGCGGTGAAGGGCAGATGGACTGTATTGATGAGTCTATCAATGCCACGCTTTACCTGACCATGTTTCAGAAATATGGTTTGATGCGTGGACATCGGGTCCAGGATAGAGCCACGCGAGGCTGGTTTATTGGGGGATGGCCTCATACAACCGCAGTTTTGGCTGAAACAGGTTATTTTGGAGATAGTGAAAGGCACCGTCTTTGGGCTGCCGACTCTTGGTTTCTGGACAACGGCGAGCCGCCATTTATTCTTCTATTGGAAAAGTGGAAATCCGGGTGGTCACCAGATCAAGATCCATAAATACCTAGGGAAACCATTCCGGTAAAATATCAATACTTCAATACCCTATTCGACCGATGAAAACAACTTTCCTGGATTTTGAGCAGCCCATCGCTGAGTTGGAGGCGAAAATCGAGGAGCTACGCTATGTGCAGGACGACTCGGCAGTCGATATATCCGAGGAGATCAGGCGGCTTGAAGCCAAGAGCCAATCTCTGACCAAGGAACTTTACGCCAAGCTCACGCCTTGGCAGATTGCCCAAGTTGCAAGACATCCTCAAAGACCTTATACCCTGGACTACATCCACCATATCTTTACGGATTTCGAGGAACTTCACGGAGACAGGGCATTTGCCGACGACAATGCGATTGTCGGTGGCCTTGCGCGATTCAACGGCCAGTCTGTAATGGTGATCGGCCACCAGAAAGGGCGGGACACAAAGGAAAAGATCCAGCGGAATTTCGGTATGCCGCGCCCCGAGGGTTACCGCAAGGCCCTGCGCTTGATGCGTCTAGCGGAAAAGTTCGGTTTTCCAGTTATAACCTTCGTAGATACTCCGGGCGCCTATCCCGGTATCGACGCTGAAGAGCGTGGCCAGTCCGAGGCAATCGGCCGTAATCTGTATGTCATGGCCGAATTGAAAGTGCCACTGATTTGCACAGTGATTGGAGAAGGTGGTTCCGGTGGGGCGCTCGCAATAGCAGTGGGTGACGTTGTCATGATGCTGCAGTACGCTACCTATTCGGTTATTTCCCCCGAAGGTTGCGCGTCGATCCTCTGGAAGAGCCCGGACAAGGCGCCTGAGGCTGCCGAGACCATGGGTATCACGGCTACTCGTCTGAAAACACTTGGCTTGGTGGACCGCGTGATCAACGAACCTTTGGGCGGTGCCCATCGAGACCATAGGATCATGGCACAGGCACTTAGGAAGGCGTTGCAGGATGCATTGCGCCAAGTGTCAAATCTCTCTCCTGCCGAGCTTGTCGAGCAGCGTTTCGAGCGCGTGCTCGGTTATGGCAAGTACAAGGAACAGCAGCCCGTCCGCTGACCTGCTCACGCGGGTCGCTGACTGTTTGGGTCAGTATGTGCGGCGTGGGGAGAGATTGACAGTCGCGCTCTCCGGCGGAGCCGATTCAGTCTTCCTCTTGTATGCCCTACACAAGCTGTCGGTAAGCCACGGACTCCAGCTTTCCGCACTTCATGTTAATCATGGCATCAGTCCCAATGCCGCTCATTGGCAGTCGTTTTGCGAACGTTTATGTGCGGCATGGAACATTCGTCTTGACGTGAGCCGTGTAGCTGTTGCACCCCGCAAAGATGGTCTTGAGGCGGCTGCGCGTCGGGCGCGTTACGATGTATTCGCTGATGTAAGCGCCGAGTGGCTTGCGTTGGCGCATCAGCGCGACGATCAGGCGGAGACTCTTATGCTCAACTTGCTACGTGGTACCGGCTTGGGCGGAGCAGCTGCCATGCCAAGGGCGCGCGCAGTTCCAGGTCGCCCCGGACTTAGAATATTGCGGCCGTTGCTTGAGGTGTCGCGCAAGGAAATAGAAGCCTGCGCTCACCAGGAAGGCCTTACGTGGATTGAGGATGAGAGCAACGCGGATACACACTATTCCCGTAATTTCATTCGTCATCGCGTTCTTCCCTTGCTGCGAGACCGGTTTCCTGGTTGTGAAGCAGTACTGGCTCGTGCTGCGGCCCATTTTGCCGACTGCCAGAATCTGCTGCAGGAACTGGCACGGGAGGATTCCAATAAAGCTGTACGTGAAGGCCGGATCGTTGCAGCACAGCTGAAAATAATGAATGACGCTCGCGCCCGGAATCTGATGCGATATGTTCTGCAGCGCGAGTCCGTCACGCTCCCGGATACCGTGCGTCTTTATGAGATCGTGAGGCAAGTGTGTCATGCTGCGCCCGACAGTCATCTGAGTTTCGATCTTGGTGAGAAGGTGCTGCATCGTTACAGGGGAGAAGTCTGGTTGGTTCCGCATTTTGATGCGGTTATGGAAAAGGAGTGGCTTGGTGAGGACGAGATGGCATGGGGCGGTGGCAAACTGCGTTTCCTGCCAACGATGGGTGAAGGTATTAGTCGTGAGAAACTTGCCAGCAATAAGGTTAAGATTACCGCTCGGCAGGGAGGGGAACGGTTCCATCCAGAATACGGAAGGCCGCGCAGGGAACTGAAAAAACTGCTGCAGGAGCACGCTGTGCCGCCATGGGAGCGTGGCAGACTGCCTTTGCTATGGTGTGGTGATGAATTGGTCTGGGTACCCGGTATCGGCATCGATATTGCATGGAGGTGTACATCAAACGAACCCGGGATTTCTCCTGAGTACCAGCCTGAATCATTTTAGGCTCGAAAGCAGTTGCGCCAGTTCCACGGCCGACTTGACACCCATCTTCTCGAAAATACGTGCCCTGTGCACCTCAACTGTACGCATGGCAATGTTCAATTCATCTGCAATTACCTTGTTGTATTTCCCATCGAGGATGCGTTCCATCACCTCCCGTTCTCTCGGAGTGATTTGTGCCAGACGCGAAGCCAGCGTGGCCTGCCCCCGTTGCCGCTCATGGAGGGAAGCGTCATAGGACAAAGCCTGGATGACGCGATCTACCAGTTCATTGTCATTGAAAGGCTTTTCGACAAAATCGTATGCACCCTTCTTCACAGCTGCAACGGCGAGCGGGATATCGCCATGTCCGCTGAGGAAAATCACTGGTAGCTGAGATCCGCGTTCAGCCAGGAGCTCGAATAACTCCGGGCCGCTCATATCATCCATGCGAACGTCCAGAACCAGGCAGCCGCGCATGCTTTCTTTCCAGTCGGCAAGAAAGGACTCAGCCGAAGGCCATGCTCGGCATGCCACCTGGCGCGACTTAAAGAGCCAAGTCAGCGCATCGCGAATGGCTTCGTCGTCGTCGACGATGAAGGCGGTTCCGCTCATGTTTCTTCAAGCGGGAGGGTGAAACGGAAGATCGTACCGCCCTCCGGATTGGCGTCGACCCACATTCGTCCTTTGTGGAATTCAATGATGGAGCGGCAAATGTTCAGCCCCATGCCCATTCCTTCGGGCTTGGTCGTGTAGAAAGGCTCGAAGAGATGCCCGATTGCCTCCTTTGAGATACCGCTGCCGTAGTCGGCGACGCTGACCTGGAGGCTGTTCTCGGCGAGTGAGGTACTGACAACGAGTTGCCTGCGTCCGAGGTGGGCGGCCTGCATGGCTTCCATGCCATTGCGCATAAGATTGATGAGAATCTGCTCGAGCATCACTGTATCGGCTTGGATACGCGGTAAATTACCGGCGAGATCGGAAACGATTTCCATGCCGCGCTTGCGTGCATCGGCTTCGATCAGCCCAATCGAATCCTGAACGATCTCATTGATGTCGCATGACGTACGCTGTGGCTCGCTGCGGCGCACGAAGTCGTAGATGCGTCGAATTACACGTCCAGCCCGCTGTGCCTGACTTGCGAGTTTGCCAAGCGCTTCGCGAAGCTCCTCCCGGGGCAGGTTGCCGGCATCGAGCCGGTTCAGGCAGCCAGTTGTGTAGCTGGCAATTGCAGAAAGCGGCTGGTTGAGTTCATGTGCCAGGGTGGATGCCATCTCGCCCATGGTGACTAGTCGTGCAGTGAATTGCAGTTTTTCCTGCTGCTGCCGGGCCAATTCCGCTGCATGCTTGCGCTCGGTGATGTCGAGTACAGAACCCATCCAGCCGGTTTGTCGGCCGGTGGCATCGATCAGGGGCGCCTCGTAAATCAGGGCGTCGAAGCGTTCGCCAGTCTTGCGTTGCAGCCTGACTTCGACACCTTCGCTGGGCGCAAGCCCGGCCATCGCCTTCCGGTGAACGGCCAGCATCGTCTCGTGCTCTTCCGGTGCCCAATAGGGCATCGGCGGCATTAGACCGATCAACTCGGTTGCGCTGAAGCCGGTCATGCGGCAAAAAGCTGGATTGACATAAATGATCTTTCCCTGAAGGTCGCGTGCTCGAAGTCCTGTGAACAGCGAATCCTCCATGGCCTTGCGGAACGCGTACTCGTTGGAGAGCGCCTGCTCGGCATCAAGACGCCTTTTCAAGTGTCGTCGCTGCGCCCAAAGGCTGGCGAGGACACCGCCCCCAAGCCCCACTATAGCTAGGGCGAGCAGGTTGCGAGGCAGGCTGGTCTCAGCTTTGTAGGCCGTGGAGACGAGCACCAACCCGTATCCCGGGGGGTCGAATGGAATGCTGTGGCTTAGGGTTTCCTCACGGGTCACAACGTTGGATTTCGATCCGAGAATGACGCCATCTGAATCTTCCACGCTAAGGCGATACTTCTGGGCAAACCACCAAGGTACCTGATCGGCCAGCAGCGTCTTGATAGAGTACGCTGCGACAATCGAACCGAGGTGCTTCTCGTTGCGGAAGTATGGCACGATGATGTCGAACAGCCATTCGCCGCCACTTGAATAATTCGCGCCAAATACCGGATTACCCGTGGAGCGCGCCAATCGGTAGGCAAGCTGGGAAGGGCCCGGCCGCATAACATCCCCAACGATAGCTTCGCCGATTGGCCCGGGGCCGCCGCGCAACGCCTTGCCGCCTTCGTCAAGGATAATAATATGGGTGATACCGGGATTATTCAGCAACAGGCTCTTGATGCGTGGGTCGAAACGCCTGTCCGCGATATCCCCATTGAAGAAATCCTGGCCAAGCTGCTGCAACTGTTCTTGGCTACGCGAGAGCTGGAAGCGAAGGTTCTGTTCTACCCATAGGGTATCGCTGATCAGGCCGGTATGCTGCTCTTCAAGTTCCTGACGATGCAACAGCCAGAGCAAGGATGCGACTGCCAGCACGAACAGGCCAACCGCAATGCGCGGCGCAGTCCAGTACCAGTTTTGTATGTTTGGCAGGCGCGGGGTTGCGGCATCCATTTGTGGAATCTTGGCTTTCCGTGGGTGCATGTTACATCATGGTACTCTGGGCCAGCAGCAGTGTTGCGGATAACCACAATTGCCGCTTGTTGCACTTTCTACCAAAATCCGCCACGCTATTTCCCGTAGGCCCAGTTGGCCATATTCATCAAAGCGAAGGAGGAGACCATGCAAATACATTCCCTGCTGCTAGGCGCCGTAGCGTTGGCGTTTTCGGCAACCGCGGTAGCCCAGCAACCGATCGTCATCAAGTTTAGCCATGTCGTCGCTGCAGACACGCCTAAGGGCAAAGCATCGGAGTTCTTTGCAAAGAGAGCAGGTGAGCTGACCAAGGGCAAGGTAAAGGTCGAGGTCTATGCCAACTCGACGCTGTACAAGGACAAGGAGGAAATGGAAGCGCTGCAACTGGGCGCCGTGCAAATGCTTGCACCCTCCCTTGCCAAGTTTGCCCCGCTCGGCGTCAAGGAGTTCGAACTGTTCGACCTGCCCTACATGTTTGATGACTACAAGGAATTGCATGCCGTGACCACGGGTCCGGTGGGCAAGGCCCTGCTGCAGAAGCTCGAAACCCGAGGCTTGGTTGGGCTGGCATATTGGGATAACGGCTTCAAGGTGATGAGCGCCAACAAGCCAATCAATGTTCCGGACGACTACAAGGGTCTGAAGATGCGCATTCAGTCATCCAATGTGCTCGATGCCCAGATGCGTGCGCTGGGTGCGATTCCCCAGAAGATGGCGTTCTCCGAGGTGTATCAGGCACTGCAAACTGGCGTGGTTGATGGCACTGAAAATCCGCCGTCGAATCTCTATACGCAAAAGATGCATGAGGTTCAGAAGTATGTGGCGCTTACCAATCACGGCTACCTCGGCTATGCCGTCATCACCAACAAGAAATTCTGGGATGGCCTGCCGGCAGACGTGAAGACGGCTCTGGATGCGGCGATGGTGGAAGCCACCAAGTACGCCAACTCGATTGCCAAGGAAGAAAACGACAAGGCCATGGAGGAAGTTCGCAAGTCGGGCAAGAGCGAAATCCTGGTGCCGACTGCCGAACAGAAGAAGGCCATGAAGAAAGCACTGCTCAAGGTGCACCAGCAGATGGCCGACCGCATCGGCAAGGAGAACATCGACACGATCTACAAGGCAACCGGTTTCGATCCATCCAAGCTCTGATTGCGCAGATCTACGGTGGGGGCTGCGGCCCCCACCGTTTTTTCAGAGGCATAAACCATGAAATTACTTGATCATCTGGAGGAATGGATCATCACCTTCCTCATCGGCGCGGCAACGCTTCTCATCTTTGTATCGGTCATGCATCGCTATGCGGCAGGTGTGTCCATACCAGGTGTTCAGGATTGGCTGATTGGTTTGAACCTGAGTTGGGCGCAGGAACTGTGCATCATCATGTTCGTCTGGATGGCGAAGTTTGGCGCGGCATATGGCGTGCGTACCGGCATCCACGTTGGCGTCGATGTGCTGATCAATAGCCTGTCTGGCCGTATACGGGCCAAATTCATCGTCTTCGGTCTGCTGGCCGGAGCGTTATTCACCGGCATCGTCGGCACCCTTGGAGCGCATTTCGTCTGGGAAAACGGCGCCCACTACGCGATCTTCAGCACGCTGGGTATCGCTGTCAAGGATATGTATCCCGGGCCGACGACCCCCGATCTTGAATGGCCGACTTGGATCGTCTATTCAGCCATTCCGTTGGGCTCCTACCTGATGTGTTTTCGCTTCCTTCAGGTCACAGCGAGTTTTATTCGCACCGGCGAACTGCCACACCACGATCATGGTCATGTCGATGGGATCGAGGAGGATTCGGTGCCAGTGGATGTAAACCCCTACAGCATGGACGACGATCTCCACATGCATGACTTGAAGTACAAACAGCGCCACCCCGAGCGAAAAGTCAGCGATGGCGATACGGCGGATGACCAGGGAGAACGCAAATGAGCGCCCTGATCATTTTTGCATTGCTCACGTTACTGATGCTGTCGGGGATGCCGGTATCCATCTCGCTGGGCCTGACGGTGCTGACCTTCCTGTTTGCCTTCTCTCAAGTACCCCTGGAGGCCGTCGCACTCAAGCTATTCACCGGCATCGAAAAGTTCGAGATCATGGCCATCCCGTTCTTCATACTTGCCGGAAATTTCCTGACTCATGGCGGCGTGGCGAAGCGCATGATCTACTTCGCGACTTCGATGGTGGGTCATCTGCGTGGCGGTCTGGGCCTCAGTTCGGTGTTTGCCTGCGCTTTGTTTGCCGCCGTGTCCGGTTCCTCGCCGGCGACAGTGGTGGCGATCGGCTCGATCCTCCTGCCGGCCATGGTCAAGGCAGGCTACCCGAAGAAGTTCGGCGTCGGCGTCATCGCCTCATCCGGAGGATTGGGGATCCTGATCCCGCCGTCGATCGTCATGGTGATGTATGCCGTGTCCACCAACAGTTCGATCGGTGCGCTGTTCATGGCGGGCGTGATTCCTGGCTTTCTGCTGGCGTTATTCCTCGGCTTCACGACCTGGTATGTGGCCAAGAAGGGCAACTACCCCCGCGAACAGCCTCGTTCTTGGGGCGAACGCTGGGATTCCTTCCGCAAGGCAATCTGGGGTTTGCTGCTGATCGTGGTAGTGATGGGGGGGATATACAGCGGCTTGTTTACCCCGACCGAGGCGGCGGCGATGAGTGCCGTGTATGCATTCTTTATAGCAGTGTTCGTCTATAAAGACCTGGGGATGAAAGACGTGCCGCGCGTCCTGCTCAACTCGGCGAACATGAGCGCGATGTTGCTCTATATCATCACCAACGCGGTGCTGTTCTCATTCATCCTGACCAACGAGCAGATTCCCCAGGGAATCGCAGAATGGTTGACGCATTCAGGCGTTGGCATGATCGGCTTCCTGATCGCGGTGAACATCCTGCTGCTGGTCATGGGCAGTTTCATGGAACCCTCGTCGATCATCCTGATCACGGCGCCGATCCTGTTCCCCATCGCCACGAAACTGGGCATTGACCCAATCCACTTCGGCGTGATGATCACTGTGAACATGGAAGTCGGCATGATCACGCCACCCGTTGGCTTGAATCTTTATGTGGCAAGCGGCGTGGCGAAGATGGGCCTGACGGACTGCTCCAAGGCGGTCTGGCCTTGGCTGCTGAGCATGCTGGTCTTCCTGATGATGGTGACCTATGTGCCAGCAATATCGACTTGGCTGCCCACGACATTGGGCATGATGTAGGGAAAGCACCTATGCAGGGCAAGCCCGGCTCAGGCCGGGCTTTTTTTATGAGGGCCTCCTATACCGTGATAAGCTCACCTTCCCTCTCGTCGCCTTGAATACATGCTCGAAGCCGCACTGACCGGCGGGTTCTGGATATCGGTCCTGCAAATCATTGCCATCGACATACTGCTCGGTGGCGACAATGCCATCGTGATCGCATTGGCCTGCCGGCGTTTGCCTGAGAAGCAGCGTCGCCAGGGCATTTTCTGGGGCGTGGTCGGTGCCATCGGCCTGCGTGTGATATTGATCTTCTTCGCCCTCCAACTGCTCGCCATCCCGTTTCTGAAAATCGTCGGTGGTGCCCTGTTGCTTTGGATCGGAGTCAAGCTGCTGCAACCGGAAAGCGAGGGCGAGCATGGTCAGGTCGATGGCAGCACCCACTTGTTTGGAGCGATCCGAACCATCATCATTGCCGACGCAGTGATGAGCCTAGACAATGTTATCGCCGTGGCTGCTGCTGCCAAGGGTGACTTAACCTTGGTCATTTTCGGCATTCTTGTCAGCATTCCCATAGTCGTGTGGGGCAGCAAGTTCGTGCTCAAGCTGATGGATCGCCTGCCTGTCGTTATTACGTTTGGAGGGGCTTTGCTGGGATGGATCGCCGGAGACATGCTGTTGGGCGACGCCGTGATAAAGCCCTATGTTGCAGGTCTTCCGGGATGGTTGAAATATGCGGCCTCGGTGACAGGCGCTTGTTCAGTGGTGATGGTCGGCACTTGGCTGGCCCGACGCGCAATGCGACCAAGGGCTGTGGAAGTACTGTCGAGCGGCAGGCATGTGGGCGGCGGCGATGGCAAATAGGAGGGGGGAATCATGTTGAAGGTGCTGGTGCCAGTGGATGGGTCGGCCAATTCCGATCGCGTCATTGATCACCTGATGCGCGAGCATGGCTCCGGGGAAGCGGTGGAGTTGCATTTGCTCAATGTTCAGATTCCAGTCGACTCCGGCCATGCGCGCATGTTTGTCAGTGGCGGGGACGTCGAGGCCTACCATAGGGAGGAAGGCATGCAGGCGCTCAGGAAAGCACGCGAAAAGCTCGATGCCGCCGACATGACCTACACATGGCATGTGGCGGTGGGCCATGTTGCCGACACCATAGTCAGATTGGCGCGTGAACTCGATTGCGACCGTATTGTTATGGGAACGCATGGCCGTTCTGCCCTGACTCACCTTTTGCTCGGTTCGGTGGCGAGCGAGGTCTCCCGCTCGGCTAGCGTGCCAGTCATGCTGGTCAAATAGCCCGAGGCAAATATCGACAGGCCCGGCGGATTGCCGGGCTTTTTCTTTCTAAGTAAGGAAATCCCTGATAAAATAGCGCGTTACGCATGTTTCTCGCTATTTTTTTCTAACTTGTTGTTCATTTTGGGAGTTTTTTAGATGGCTATTGAGCGCACCTTGTCGATCATCAAACCCGATGCTGTGGCCAAGAACGTGATCGGCAAGATCTATTCTCGTTTTGAAACCAACGGGCTGACGGTCATTGCTGCGAAAATGAAGCACCTGTCGCGACAAGAGGCCGAGGGTTTCTATGCCGTTCATCGCGAGCGTCCTTTTTTCAAGGATCTGGTCGAGTTCATGATTTCCGGTCCGGTGATGATTCAGGTGCTGCAAGGCGAGGGCGCTATTGCCAAGAACCGCGAACTGATGGGGGCCACCGACCCGAAGAAAGCGGAGCCGGGAACCATCCGTGCCGATTTCGCCCAAAGCATTGACGCCAATGCCGTACACGGCTCCGATGCGCCCGAGACGGCTGCCGTTGAAATCGCCTATTTCTTCCCCACAATGGATGTTTATTCGCGCTAAATGAAACAGAACCTGCTCGAATTCGATGCTGCCGGCCTGACTGCCTGGTTCGCCGGGATGGGCGAAAAGCCTTTCCGCGCCAAGCAGGTGTCGCGTTGGCTGCATCAGTTTGGGGAGGATGACTTCGAGCGCATGAGCGATGTCGCCAAGAGCCTGCGCACCCGCCTTTCCCAAAGCTCTGAGGTGCGCCTGCCGACGGTGCTGCGAGACTCGACCGCCGCGGACGGCACGCGCAAGTGGCTGCTTGACGTGGGAAACGGCAATGCCGTCGAATGCGTCTTCATCCCGGAGGAGAACCGGGGCACATTGTGCATTTCCACGCAGGCAGGTTGCGCCCTCGAGTGTGCTTTCTGCTCAACGGGAAGACAGGGCTTCAGTCGCAACCTCACGACGGGCGAGATCATCGGCCAGCTCTGGTGGGCCAAAAAGGCGCTCGGCGACTTCCGGGATGCAGGCAGCAGGGAGACTGGTCGCCGTATCGCAGAGGCTGACTTTCCCGTGGACCGGATTATCAGCAATGTCGTGCTGATGGGCATGGGCGAGCCGCTGGCCAATTTCGAGAGCGTTGTGGCCGCACTGCACTTGATGCTCGACGACAATGCCTATGGGCTGTCGCGCAGGCGAGTAACGGTGTCCACCTCGGGCATCCTGCCGGCCATGGATCGGTTGCGGGATGAATGTCCGGTGGCGCTGGCGGTTTCCCTGCACGCACCGAATGATGCGTTGCGCGACAGGCTGGTACCGATCAACCGGAAGTATCCCCTGGCTGAATTGATGGCGACCTGCAGGCACTATCTGGATAAAGCACCGCGCGATTTCATCACTTTCGAGTATGTGATGCTGGACGGCGTCAACGATTCGGAAGAGCATGCCCGCGAACTCGTACGGCTGGTGCAGGACGTGCCGTGCAAGTTGAATCTGATTCCTTTCAATCCCTTTCCGGATTCGGGGTTCAAGCGCTCGCCGTCGCTGCGAGTGCGCCGCTTCGCCGAGATAGTGCTGCAGGCTCACATCGTCACGACGACGCGCAAGACGCGCGGCGAGGACATCGACGCCGCCTGCGGTCAGTTGGCCGGGCAAGTGCGCGATCGCACGCAGCGCCGGGAAAAACGCATCATCACCATTGCGGAGGCCGCATCGTGAAACGAATCGCAGGGATCATAGTCGCCGTATTTCTTGCAGGTTGTGCCGGATCCAACACTGGACCGGGCCCCGGCTCCAGCCCCGGCCCCGCAGCGTCCCCCGTCTCCGAGCAGGTGGCAACCGGAACCGCAGAGAGAAGCGCCAAGACGCATACCGAACTGGGCTCCCTGTATTTACAGGCGGGCAATCTGGCCGTTGCCCTTGAAGAGGCGCGCATTGCCGCCGCAACCGACCCGACATATGCTCCGGCGCTCAACCTCCTGGGGATCGTGCATCTCATGCTCAACGAAATACCCCAGGCGCGCGCTTCCTTCGAAAGGGCCATCCAGCTGGCCCCAGGAGACCCGCAGATTGCCAACGATTATGGCTGGTTTCTCTGCCAGAGCGGGCGCGAGACTGAGGCATTCAAGTATTTCGAAGCAGCGGCTAGGAACCCCCTTTACAAGACACCGACCCGCCCGTATACGAATGCCGGGCTGTGCTATCTGAAGGTCAAGGACGAGAAGTCAGCCGAGGTCAATTTCCAGCGTGCCGTCATGCTGGACGGCTCCAACGCGCAGGCGATTTTTCTCCTGTCCAGCCTTTATTATCAGCGCGGGGACTTCATCAACGCCAAGAAGCTGCTTAGCGACTTGCACCGCCTGATTGAGCCAAATGCCGGGTCGCTGTGGCTGGGCGTTCGCATTGAACGCAAGCTTGGCGACAGGCAGGCCGAGGCGAGCTATTCGTCCCAGTTGCGAAGGAAATTTGCCGGCACGCCTGAGCACCAGGCCCTGCTTGAAGGAAAATACGAGTGAGTGAGTTGGAACTTCACGCGAGCGAGACGCAGGCCGAGCCGGGACCGGGCGCCATGCTGCGCATGGCGCGGGAGGCTCGCGGGACGACGATCGCGGAGGTGGCGGCTGCACTCAAGTTGAGTCCGCGGCAGATTGAGGCGATCGAAAGTGAGGATTTCTCGCGCTTGGCAGGCGCGACATTTATCCGGGGGTTTATTCGCAATTATGCCAAGCTGCTCAGGATTGACGCGGGACCGGTACTGGCGGCCCTTGCGGAAAATGCCGCGCTACCGCATGCCGAATTGAATGCGCCGATGGATGTCGGAGTGAAGATGCCGACTGGCAGCGGACGGCACGGCAAAGGATTGCTGGGCGCCACCCTCCTGGCACTGCTCATGCTAGCCCTTGCGCTTGTTTTATTTTTTGACGTGATTGACGTGGGCATGTTTCTAAAGCTTCAGGGCAGTCCGATGACCTCCACGCAGGAAGGACAGCCTCAGGTAGTACAGCCGCTGCCCCAGCCTGTTGCATCTCCCTCCCCGCCCATGGAGACGAGTGGCGAGGAGAAACCAGTCGACTCGTCCGAGAAACCGGTCGTGAAGCCTGGTGCGCATCAGTTGATATTCACCTTCGACGGCAGTTCCTGGGTGGAAGTCAAGGACGCGGCCGGGCGCACCATATTCTCGCAAATGAATGCCAAGGGCACGACGCAGGTGGTCGAGGGGCGCCCCCCATTTCAACTGGTCGTAGGCAACGCATCCCTAGTCCGACTGCAATACAACGATCAGCCAGTCGACCTCATGCCGCACACTCGTGTCGAAGTGGCGCGGCTTACGCTAGATTAGCAAACCGGATGGACATGGCAGTTGAACCGAATGACGGGCGCTTGTCCCGCCGCCAGACGCGTATTGTCAGGGTTGGCGGCGTGGAGATTGGCGGCGGGCATCCGGTCGTCGTTCAATCGATGACCAATACCGATACGGCGGATGAGGTGGCCACCGCTCTTCAGGTGGCGCAACTGGCCCGCGCCGGCTCGGAAATCGTGCGCATAACAGTCAATACGCAGGAAGCGGCCCGCGCCGTGCCAATGATTCGCGAGCGGCTGCTGTCCATGAATCTCAATGTGCCTCTGGTCGGCGACTTTCATTTCAACGGCCACAAACTTCTACGCGAAAACCCGGCCTGCGCAGAGACGCTGGACAAGCTGCGCATCAATCCAGGCAATGTTGGCCGGGGCGCCAAGCGCGATGACCAGTTTGCTCAACTCATCGAGTTGGCCTGCAGATATGGCAAGCCGGTGCGCATCGGCGTCAACTGGGGTAGCCTGGACCCAACACTATTAGCCCGCATCATGGACGAAAATGCCCGGCGCCCGCAACCCAAAGACGCGATGCAGATCATGCGCGAGGCGATGGTCATTTCTGCACTTGAGAGCGCTTCGAAGGCCGAAGAACTCGGCTTGCCGGGTGATTCAATCGTACTGTCTTGCAAAGTGAGCGGCGTTCAGGACTTGATCGCCATTTATCGGGACTTGGCGAACCGGTGTGATTATCCATTGCACCTGGGACTGACTGAGGCAGGAATGGGGTCGAAGGGCATCGTTGCCTCTTCGGCAGCCTTGGCCGTGCTGCTGCAGGAAGGAATTGGGGACACCATCCGCGTATCCCTGACGCCGGTACCCAATGGCGACCGCACGCAGGAGGTCGTGGTAGCGCAGGAAATCCTGCAAACCATGGGCCTGCGCGCCTTCACGCCTTTGGTGGTGGCTTGTCCGGGATGTGGGCGCACCACTAGCACTGTCTTCCAGGAGTTGGCGCAGGAGATCCAGACTTACGTGCGCGCGCGCATGCCTGAGTGGCGACTGCAATACGAAGGCGTCGAGAGCATGACGCTGGCCGTCATGGGCTGCGTGGTGAATGGTCCGGGCGAAAGCAAGCACGCCAATATCGGTATCAGCCTGCCAGGTACCGGCGAGACGCCAGTGGCACCGGTATTCGTGGACGGCGAGAAAACCGTCACGCTTAAGGGGGAAGGCATCGCCCGGGAGTTCAAGGCGATTGTCGACGACTATGTTGCGCGGACGTATCCGCGCAGAGTGGCAACATGAGTTCTCGATGAACCAGACGATTCAGGCAATCCGCGGGATGAACGATATCCTGCCCGACGAAGCGGAGTTGTGGGAGCGCTTCGATGACGCCGTACGCGGCTGGTTGCGCGCCTATGGCTACCGGCCGATCCGCATGCCGATTGTCGAGCCGACGCCGCTTTTTTCGCGAGCCATCGGCGAGGTAACCGACATCGTCGAGAAGGAGATGTATTCCTTCGTAGATGCGCTCAACGGCGAGGCGCTCACCTTGCGTCCGGAGGGTACGGCGTCCTGTGTGCGCGCGGTGCTGCAGCACAGCCTGCTGCATGCCGGCCCGCAGCGGTTGTGGTATGCCGGCCCAATGTTCAGGCACGAACGGCCGCAAAAGGGGCGTTACCGCCAGTTTCACCAATACGGGGTCGAGGCATTCGGCTACGCCGGTCCGGACATCGATGCCGAGCTGATCGTCATGTGTGCCCGGCTTTGGGATGAACTGGCACTGACTGGCATCCGTCTGGAAATCAACTCGCTGGGAAGTACTGAGGAACGGCTGCGTCACCGTGCGGAACTGATTGCCTACCTGGAACGCCATCGCGATGACCTGGATGCCGACGCACTGCGCCGCTTGCATTCCAACCCGCTACGCATCCTCGACAGCAAGAATCCGCATATGCAGGATCTCATTGAGGGCGCACCCAAGCTTATGGATTTTCTTGGGGACCTTTCATTGGAGCATTTCGGCGGTATGCAGGCGCTGCTGAAGGAAGCTTGCATACCCTACAGCATCAATCCGCGCATGGTGCGCGGCCTGGACTACTACAACCTGACCGTCTTCGAATGGGTGACCGACAAGCTCGGCGCACAAGGTACGGTGTGCGCCGGCGGCCGCTACGACGGACTGATTGAGCAGCTTGGCGGCAAGCCGGCACCGGCATGCGGCTTTGCCATGGGGGTCGAACGCCTCATTGCCCTGCTGAAGGAAGCGCATGGCGCAGAGGCGGAACAGGCGGCGCGTGGTGTTCCCGATATCTACATTGTGCATCAGGGAGCAATGGCCCAGCAGCCTGCATTCCGAGCGGCTGAAGCCTTGCGCGGCGCAGGCTACGATGTGCTGTTCCACTGCGGTGGCGGCAGTTTCAAGTCTCAGATGAGACGTGCCGATGCATCCGGCGCCCAGATTGCCGTGATCCTCGGCGACGACGAGGCGCGCGAAGGCAGCGCTAGCCTGAAATTCATGCGCGAGGATGCGCCGCAGAAGCGCATCCCGCTGGACCAACTGGCCGACGAGATCGGTAATTATCTTTTTGGGGATGACAACGATGGCGACCTATGACCTGGAAGAACAGGAACAGATATCGGAGCTGAAAACCTGGTGGAAGATGTACGGCAATCTGGTGACGGCGGCGTTGCTGGCCGTTTCCGCAGGGGTTGTCGGCTGGCAGGGCTGGAACTGGTATCAACGCAACCAGGTAGCCGAGGCGTCTGTCATCTACTCAGCCGTGCAGAAGGCAGTAATGGAAAGTAATGCGAAGCGTGTGCGCGAAGCCGCCGGGGAACTCATCGAGAAGCATCCTGGTACTACCTATGCTGCGATGGCCGCGCTTTCCTCTGCGCGGATGCAATTCGATGCCGGAGACCTGAAAACCGCGCGGGCGCAATTGCAATGGGTCGCCGAGAAGGCGCGCGACAAAGATTTACGCGATCTCGGACGGCTGCGACTGGCGCATGTCCTGTTTGACGACCAGGCATTGGACGAAGCCCTCAAGCTTCTCGGCGAGGAGCCGGGAGCAGCCTTTGCGGCACGCTTCAGCGAATTGAAGGGCGACATCCTGGCAGTTCAGGGCAAGAAGGCCGATGCGCGTGCCGCCTATCAGGCCGCCTTGACCAACTATGATGCCGTGGAATCTGCAGGAAGCCAGAGTGGGCGTGAGACGCAATACCGCGACCTGCTGCAAGTCAAGCTGGAATCCCTCGGAGGCAACTGATGCGAGCTTCTCTCGTCCTGTCGCTTGCCGCAATACTGGCGGCCGGCTGTTCCACGATGGAAAGAATCAATCCGGTGAACTGGTTTTCCAGTGCGCCGAAAGTGAAGCCGGCTGAACTGGAGGCGATCAATCCGAGTGCGGCGCTTGCTGTCCTCTGGCAAGAAAATGTCGGTAGTTCCGGGGGGTATGTGCTGACCCCGGCGGTGGTAGGCACCAGCGTCTACGCAGCCGCTCAGGATGGCACGCTGGCGCGCTATGACAATGGTAGCCAGGTATGGCGTATCAATGCAGGCCAACCGATTTCAGGTGGCGTCGGAGCGGATGCCAACATGGTGGCGGTCGCTACGGCGAAAGGGGGTGTGCTGGCATTCGACAAATCAGGCAAGGCATTGTGGTCGGCACGGGTTACTTCGGAAGTATTGGCAGCCCCCCAGATCGCTGAAGGGCTGGTGTTGGTGCGCAGTGGAGATAACCGGATATTTGCCCTTGACGTGGCTGACGGCAAACGCAAATGGGTGTACCAACGCAGTACCCCAGCGCTTTCCCTGCGCAGCAACGTTGGCGTTACTGTGGCAGGAAAGGCAGCATTAGCGGGTTTCCCTGGGGGCAAGCTGGTGGCCATAGCGCTCAACAACGGCGCCGCCATCTGGGAGGCCACGGTAGCCCTGCCCAAGGGGGCCACAGAGCTCGAGCGGGTTTCAGACGTCACCAGTGCTCCGGTTGTTGCAGGGAACGAAGTTTGCGCAGCCGCCTACCAGGGGCGCGTTGCCTGCTTTGATCTATCGTCGGGAAACCACTTGTGGTCACGTGACATGTCCTCCGCCGCGGGTATCGACGTGGATGAGCGCAACGTATATATCGCGGATGACAAGGGCGCGGTGCATGCGCTGGACCGTGCCAATGGCGCAACCCTGTGGAAACAGGACAGGCTTTTCATGCGCCAGGTGAGCAGGCCAATCGCGCTGGGCAGTCATGTCGCCGTAGGTGATTTCCAGGGCGTTGTGCATCTGCTGCGCCGAGATAACGGCACATTTGCCGCTCGCCTCAATACGGACAGTAGCGGCATTGCGGCCGAGTCGCAGCGGATCGAGCGGGGCTTTCTCATACAGACGCGCAATGGCGGCCTGTATGCGCTCAAGGTGAACTAACCCACCCCATGGTCGATCCCGTAGCCTTTTTCAATACGCAATTCAAACGCCAGATCGAATCGAAAGAATTCGCGCTCAACCCTTTCGAGCAGGCTGCCCTGCCATACATGAAGGGCAGGGTACTCGATATGGGCTGCGGATTGGGTAATCTGGCCTTGGAGGCCGGTCGGCGCGGTTGTGAAGTGCTTGCCGTTGATGCCAGCGTGGCTGCAGTCGAGCGCATCAAGCGGGATGCGGCTGTCTCGAACGTGCTGGTTCACCCCGTTACAGCCGATCTTGGCAGTTACGAAATCCTTGAGAATTACGATACGGTGGTTTCCATTGGCTTATTGATGTTTTTTCCAAGAGACAAGGCCCTGACCTTGCTGGGGGCTTTGCAAGACCACGTCAAGGAAGGCGGATGTGGGATTGTGAATGTCTTGATAGAGGGAACGACCTACCTGGACATGTTTCTCGACGGCCATTACACCCTGTTCGGACGCGAGGAACTGGAGCAGAGCTTTGCCGGTTGGAAGATCCTCCTCTCCAGGCACGACACCTTCGATGCGCCGGGCGGTAAAAGCAAAGTCTTCTCCACTGTGATCGCACGCAAGCCGTTCCCCACCCTGCAATGAAACCAACGCTTGTCATTGTCGGTCGGCCCAACGTCGGCAAGTCCACCCTTTTCAATCGCCTCACCCGGTCGCGCGATGCCTTGGTGGCGGATATGCCGGGTCTGACGCGCGATCGCCATTACGGACATGGCCGCGTAGGAGAACGTCCCTATCTGGTGGTGGATACCGGGGGCTTCGAGCCGAATGCAAAGGAGGGCATCCTGGCAGAAATGGCTCTGCAGGCAGAAGCCGCGATCGCCGAGGCCGACATGCTCCTGTTCATCGTCGATGGACGCGCTGGCCTGACTCCCCAGGACAAGGCGATTGCCGAGCGGTTACGCCGCACCGGCCGTCCGTTGCTTTTGGTCGTGAACAAGGCTGAAGGCATGGAGCGCGCCATAGTAGGAGCCGAATTTCACGAACTGGCCTGTGGCGAGCCGCTAGTCATTTCGGCCGCCCACGGCGAAGGAGTGAGGGAACTGCTCGACGTGGCGCTGGAGCCGTTTCCACAAGCCGAGGAGGACCTGGAGAAGAGTCAGTCGCCACGCATCGCCGTTGTGGGCCGTCCCAACGTCGGCAAGTCAACCCTGATCAATGCTTTGCTTGGCGAGGAGCGCGTCATTGCCTTTGACCAACCCGGCACAACCCGCGACTCGATTGCCATTCATTTCCAGCGCAAGGGCAAGGACTACACTTTGATCGACACCGCCGGACTGCGGCGCAAGGGCAAGGTCTTCGAGACAATCGAAAAATTCTCCGTCATCAAGACGCTGCAATCCATCGAAGAGGCCAATGTCGTCGTACTGGTGCTAGACGCCAGCCAGGACATATCCGACCAAGATGCACATATCGCCGGCTTTTGCGTGGAGGCGGGCCGGGCCATGGTCATCGCGGTGAACAAATGGGACTGCGCTGACGATTATCGGCGCGACAGGATCAAGGCGGACATGGCGCGGAAGCTCAATTTCCTCGGATTTGCCAACGCACATTTCATCTGCGCCCTGAGGGGGGAAGGCATCAACCCGCTGATGGCTTCGGTTGACGCGGCCTTTGCTGCATCGATGAAGAAAATGCCCACCCCCAAACTTACCCGCCTGCTGCAGATTGCCCTGGAAAAGCAGGCGCCGCCGCGTCACGGTATTTTCCGGCCCAAGCTGCGCTATGCTCATCAAGGCGGCAACAATCCGCCTATCATAGTCATCCATGGCAACGCGCTGGATCACGTTCCGGACTCGTACCGCCGCTATCTTGAGAGGACCTTCATGGAGGCCTTTAAGCTGAAAGGCACGCCTCTCAGGGTGGAATTCCGTACGGCTAGAAACCCCTACGCGAATAAAGAACACTGATGCTAGATATGTCCCCGCCCGGTGGCGGAGGACAAGAAAATCCGGTAAAGTGCCGTTTCAAAAAACAATTTATTACGTGGGGCACACCATGAGCAATAAAGGGCAACTTTTACAAGACCCGTTCCTCAACACGCTGCGCCGGGAGCATATTCCGGTATCCATCTATCTTGTGAACGGCATCAAACTGCAGGGTCAGGTCGAGTCTTTTGACCAGTATGTCGTCCTGCTCAAGAACACCGTGACGCAAATGGTATACAAGCATGCCATTTCCACCGTTGTTCCGGCGCGGCCAGTCAATATTCCGCACGAGCACAGCGAAAGTTGATGACCCGGAGTCCCGATCGGGCTGTTCTCCGCCGATCATAGCAAGCCCATGTTTGAACGCCCAGGCGGCGGAGAGAGTGCCGTGCTCGTCCAACTGGATTTCGGCCAGGGCGATACCGTCGAACGACTCGCGGAATTGAAATTACTCGCCGCTTCAGCCGGCGCGATAACGGTTGCGGTCGTGCAGGGGCGCCGCCAGCGTCCTGATCCAGCGCTTTACGCCGGTAAGGGGAAAGTAGCCGAATTGGCGGATGTCATCCGGGATAACGCCGCCGACATCGCTATTTTCAATCATGAGTTGTCAGCGGCTCAACAGCGAAATCTTGAAAAGGAATTAAGTTGCCGCGTAGTGGACCGCGCCAGCCTGATTCTCGACATTTTCGCCCAGCGAGCCAAAAGCCACGAGGGAAAACTTCAGGTGGAACTGGCTCAACTGCAGCACATGGCGACTCGCCTTGTGCGCGGATGGACCCACTTGGAGCGTCAAAAGGGCGGTATTGGCCTGCGCGGTCCGGGCGAAACCCAGCTGGAAACCGACAGGCGCCTGCTCGGTAAACGGGTCAAGGTGCTGAAGGAACGGCTGAAACTTCTTGAGCGCCAGCGCGCCGTGCGTCGCCGCGCCCGCCTGCGTCGGGAAATGCTGGCTGTATCGCTGGTCGGATATACCAACGCCGGCAAGTCGACCCTTTTCAATTCGCTCACAAAGGCAGGAGCCTATGCCGCAAACCAATTGTTCGCGACCCTGGATACCACTTCGCGCCGACTCTATCTGGAAGGCCCCGGGCAGGTTGTCCTATCCGACACAGTTGGTTTTATCCGCGATCTGCCGCATTCGCTTGTAGCCGCGTTTCATGCCACTCTGGAGGAAACCGCCTCAGCCGACCTGCTCTTGCACGTAGTCGACTCGGCCAGCGACGACCGTGATGCCCAAATAGAAGCGGTGAATGGTGTTCTTGAGGAAATTGGTGCAGCACAGGTTCCGCAAATCCTGGTGTGGAACAAGATTGACGTCACGAATGTCGAACCGGGGGTCGAACGCGATGCCTATGGTAAAATCACTCGAGTTCGTCTCAGTGCAAGTACTGGTGCTGGGCTGGATCTATTGCGGCAGGCGCTTGCCGAAACCGCACTGGACCATGCCGAACCCGCGTCACACTCCGTCAACGCCGCTTAACCTAGCAAGAAATCGAACCCGATGATTACTGGCATTCTGATGTCGATGAATGATCCTCAGTGGGGTAATCGGCCTAATCAGGGCCCCCCCGATCTTGAGGACCTTTGGCGCGATTTCAATCGACGCCTATCCGGACTTCTCGGCAAGAGGGGAGGTCGCGGAAATGGCGGCGATGGCGGCAATGGCAGCGACGGCCCTCCTCGCCCGCCGA
>PHCS01000045.1 GCA_002840845.1 Betaproteobacteria bacterium HGW-Betaproteobacteria-14 | reverse complement strand
CGGCGGCCCGACGATCCTGGCCACCTTCACCGTCATCGCCGCGCTGCTGCCGATGGCCTTCGTCACCGGCCTGATGGGCCCCTACATGAGCCCCATCCCCATCAATGCCTCGATGGGCATGTTCATCTCGCTCGCCATCGCGTTTGTGGTCACGCCCTGGCTGGCGCTGAAGCTGCTCGGCGGGAAACACCATCCCTCTCCCCCGGCCCCTCTCCCGCAGGCGGGAGAGGGGAGTGAAATGGCCAACCCTCTCCCGCAGGCGGGAGAGGGAAGCACATCTTCTCCCCTCGCCCCGCCTGCGGGGAGAGGGGCTGGGGGAGAGGGGCTGCAGGGGAAATTCGAACGCATTTTCCGCAAATACGTCACCCCCTTCCTCGACGAGCGCACTGGCAAATCCGCCCGCCGCAAGCTGTGGCTCGGCATCCTCGCCGCCATTGTCGTCTCGGTGTCGCTGGCGCTGGTGCAACTCGTCGTGCTGAAGATGCTGCCCTTCGACAACAAGAGCGAGTTCCAGATCATGCTCGACATGCCGGTCGGCACGCCGCTCGAAGAGACGGCGAAGGTGCTGCGCGAGATCGGCGGCGAGATCGCCCAAGTCGAGGAAGTCACCGACTACCAGGCCTATGCCGGCGCCGCCAGCCCGATCAACTTCAACGGCCTGGTGCGCCAGTACTACCTGCGCGCCTCGAGCGAACTGGGCGACATCCAGGTGAACCTCGTCGACAAGAAGGACCGCAGCCGGCAGAGCCACGAGATCGCCGTCGCCGTGCGCGACAAGGTGATGGCGATCGCGCGCAAGCATGGCGGCAATGCCAAGGTGGTGGAAGTGCCGCCCGGCCCGCCGGTGCTCTCGCCCATCGTCGCCGAAATCTACGGGCCGGACTACGCCGGCCAGATCGCCGTGGCGAAGGAAGTGCGCAAGGCCTTCGAGGGCACCGCCGACATCCTCGGCGTGGACGACTCCGTGCAGGCCGACGCACAGAAGTTCGTGCTGCGCGTCTCGCAGAGCAAGGCGGCGCTGCTCGGCGTGGCGCAGAAGGACATCGTCGAGGTGGTGCGCATGGGGCTGGCCGGCGAGGACGTCACGCCGGTGCATTCGCGCGACGCCAAGCACGAGATCCCGGTGCGCGTGACCCTCGCGCCGGAAAAGCAGAACACCATCGACTCGCTGCTCAAGCTCACCGTGCGTGCGCGCGACGGCAAACTGGTGCCCGTGTCGGAACTGGTCGAGGTGCGCCAGACGGAGCGCGAGAAAGCCATCTACCACAAGGACCTGCTGCCGGTGGTGTACGTCGTCGGCGACATGGGCGGCAAGCTCGACTCGCCCCTCTACGGCATGTTCGACATCCGCTCCAAGGTGAACGGCATGGCACTGGAGCAGGGGGGCACCCTGGGCGAATACTTCATCAGCCAGCCGAAGGACCCCTACGCCGGCTACGCGCTGAAGTGGGACGGCGAATGGCAGGTGACCTACGAAACCTTCCGCGACATGGGCCTCGCCTACGCCGTCGGCCTGATCCTCATCTACCTGCTGGTGGTGGCGCAGTTCAAGAGCTACCTCGTGCCGCTGATCATCATGGCGCCGATCCCGCTCACCATCATCGGCGTCATGCCCGGCCACGCGCTGCTCGGCAGCCAATACACCGCCACCTCGATGATCGGCATGATCGCGCTGGCCGGCATCATCGTGAGGAACTCCATCCTGCTGGTGGATTTCATCAACGAGCAGGTGGCCGGCGGCATGGATTTCGCCGAGGCCGTGATCCAGGCCGGCATCATCCGCGCCAAGCCCATCGCGCTCACCGGGCTGGCCGCCATGATCGGCGCCATCTTCATCCTCGACGACCCCATCTTCAACGGTCTGGCCATCAGCCTCATCTTCGGCATCTTCGTCTCGACGCTGCTGACCCTGGTGGTGATCCCGGTGCTCTACTACGCCGCCATGCGCAAGAAACTGTCGCCGTCCCGCAGCGACTGACTTTTGTCCTTCCCCCTCTCCCCGCGCGCGGGGAGAGGGCCGGGGGGAGGGGACTACTTCCCTGCCAGCTTAACCACATCCCCGATCAGCCCGGCCACCACCTCGCAGAGCTCGACGATGGCGGATTCCTCCACCTCAAGGAAGCCCTCGTACTCGGCCATATTGCGTTTCTGGTGGGCGGCATCCAGCACCCGCCAGCGCGTCGCCGGCCAATTCAGGGTGTGCGTGAGGGACTGGAACACGGTGAAACGGTTCTCACTGCGGTAGCCATGCCAGCGCAGGGCAGCCAGGGCCGCGGCGTGCGCGGCGTTGTAGGCGCTGGTGAAGCGGCCTTCAAGCGAGATGTTGGTCTGCCCGGCATCGGCCAGCCGGCTCCTCGCCATCGCCAGCATGCGTTCGACTTCGGCATCGTTGCGCGGCTCGGCCTTGAGCTGGCCGATCCGCACCAGGTTATCCAGCGCGGGTAGGTTCATGCAGTGCTCCGATCAAGGGCAGGACGGGCTGCGCCAGCACGCGATTGACGAACGAATCGGGTTCGGCTCGGCGCCGCGCGAATTCGGCCGGCGTGTAGCAGGTCGGATTGATCTTGCGCCCGAGCTGTTCTTCCACTGGCAGCAGCAGTTCCAGCACTTTCGCGAGTGAAAGGTTCTTGCCGACGAGCATCACGTCGATGTCGCTTTGCGCCGTGTCGGTCTGCTTCGCCACCGAGCCGTAGATCCACGCGCCCTGCAGGCCGGGCAGCAGCGGCTGCAGCGCCTCGCGCAGCAGAGGCTCCGCCCCGAAGGTCTTGCGCATGAGGGTCACCAACTCGCCGAACACGGGACTATTCGGATTGGCCTGGAAGCGGCGCAGGTTGCCGACCCGCTCGGATTGCACCAGCCCCGCTTCGGTCAGGCGCTTCAACTCGCGTTGCAGCGAAGCGCTGCCCAGGCCGGTCAGGCGGCGCAGCTCGCTCAGGTGAAAACCGCGGTCCGGCTGGCCGAACAGCCAGCGCAGCAGGCGGGACAGACTGTCGGAAAAAAGGGCGGAGGCAATTGACATAGCCAGATTCTAGCATGATCGTGCCAGAAAATGGCACGATATTTTCTGGTTACGAAGAGAGGCTTCTCTCACAAAGCCCATCTTCACCATTGCAGAAGTGTCACGTCCACTCCCTGCGCTGAAGTCAGCATGATGGTAAAGCGGAGCAGGATCGGAAGATGAGCTGCCGCCGTCCCGCAGCAACTGACTTTCGCCGTGCATTCGGGTAATCTCACCCCGAAAAAGGGGAGGTACCGTGTTCGGCAATCCTGGCATATTGTTGCGGCGTCTGCTGGCCCTTGCCGCGCTGCTGCTTGCAGGCGCGGCCGCGGCCGCGCTGCCGCCGCCGTGGAGCGAAGCCGGCTTACTGCTTTCCGATGCCGCGCAGCCGCCCGGCGAAGCCGCGCCGTGGACGACGCAGCGCCTGCCCGACGAGTGGCATCGCACCCGGCCGCAGTTCACCGGCACCGCCTGGTACCGCTTCCGCGCCGCGCTGCCGGCCGTGCCGGGCGAGGTGCAGGCACTCTACCTGCCACGCGGCGGCGACCGATTGTCGGTCTTCGTCAATGGCCGCCTGGTCGGCAGCACGGCGGAGCCGGGCGGCGAGCCGATGAACACCTGGAAGCGCCCGCTGCTGTTCACGCTGCCGCCCGCCGTCCTGGTGGCGGGGGAGAACGTCTTCCACATCCGCCTCGAGGGCGTGATGGAGCACTACAGCGGATTGTCGGAAGTGGCGTTCGGGCCGCAGGCCGAGCTGCGCGATGCGTACTGGCGGCGCTTCGCCCTGCAGAGCATGGGGCCGGTCGGCCTGGCCGCCGCGCTGGGCCTGCTGGGCATCTTCTTCCTGATCCTCTGGTCGCGCCGCCGCGACGATGCCTCCTACGCGCTGTTCGGCGCCGCCTCCATCGTGTGGGGGGTGCGCAACGTCGTCGACGTGCTGTTCCACCTGGCCATTCCCCAGCCGCATTGGGAAATCGCCATGACGGCGCTGTACTTCTTGTTTGTCGGCCTGCTGTGCCTGTTCTGCCTGCGCTTCGTCGGCGCGGCGCTGCCGCGCTACGAGCGGATGCTGCGCGGCGCGATGGCGGGCTCGCCCTTGCTGCCGTATGCCCTGCTGCCCTGGGTATCGGTGCTGACGTCGACGCGGCTCGTCCTGCTCGGCATGCTCGGTTTCGTCGTGCCGCCGCTTTACGTGGTCGCGCGCAAGGCGCTGCAGGAGCGCAGCCTGGGCGCGATTCTGATCACGCTGGCCGGCGCCGTGGCCTTCGCCTTCGGCATCTACGACTGGGCTGCGGTGGGCAGCGCCGGCATGTTCGACAGCGTGCGCCTGGTGCCGTATGCAGCGCTGTTCTTCACCACCGCAGTGGGCTGGATGCTGGCGCACCGCTTCCTGCAGGCATACAAGCGGCTCGAGCAGATGAACGTTATGCTCGACGAGCGGGTCGCACAGAAGAGCGCGGCGCTGCTGAGCAACATGGACAAGCTGGCGCAGGCGAAGGCCGAGGCGGAGGCGGCCAATGCCGCCAAGTCGCGCTTCTTCGCCGCCGCCAGCCACGACCTGCGCCAGCCCCTGCATGCGCTGGGCCTGTTCGCGGCGGAACTCGAGAACCGGGAACGCGCGCCCAACAACCTGGCGCTGGTGGCGCGCATCGGCCAGTCGGTGCGCGCGCTCGAGACGATGTTCAGCGAACTGCTCGACATGTCGCAACTCGATGCCGGCAAGGTCAAGGTGACGCTGAACCGCTTTCCGGTGCAGCAGATGTTCGACCGCATCGCGGCCGACTTCCTGCCCCTGGCGCAGGAAAAGGGATTGCAGCTGCGCATCCGCCCGACCCGGCAGTGGTGCGAAAGCGATCCGATCCATCTCGAGCGCATCGTGCGCAATTTCGTTTCCAACGCCATCCGCTACACGCAACACGGCGGCGTGCTGGTCGCCTGCCGGGTGCGCGGCCGGCGCCTGTGGCTGGAGGTGCGCGATACCGGCGTCGGCCTGGCTGAGGCGGAGCGCGAGAAGATCTTCGAGGAGTACTACCAGCTCGCCAATCCCGAGCGGGATCGCGCCAAGGGGCTGGGCCTGGGCCTGGCCATCGTCAGGCGGCTCGCCGACCTGCTCGGCGAGCGCCTGGTCGTCAAGTCGAGCCCAGGTCGCGGCTCGATGTTCGCGGTGCGCACGCGGCAGGCGCCCGCGGCCGTGGACGCATTGCCTGCGGCAAGCCAGGAGGCGGATTTCGCCGGGGCGCACCAATTGATCGCACTGATCGAGGATGACCGCCTGGTGCGCATTGCCATGGAAGGCTTGCTGACCGGGAAGGGGTTCGTCGTGGCGGCCGGCGCCGACTATGCGGAGATGCGCGAAGCCTTGAACAGGGCAGGTCGCACGCCGGATCTGGTGATTGCCGATTACCGCCTGCGCGGCGAAGAAACCGGCGTGGCGGTGGCGCGGCGGCTATGCCAGGACTGCGGGCGTGACCTGCCCGTGCTGTTGCTCACCGGAGAGAGCGCGCCCGCAGAGATGATCGATGCCGCGGCGGAGGCGTTCCCCGTCCTGCGCAAGCCGGTGCGGCCCGAGCGCCTCTTCGCCGAGATGGCGAAGCTGCTGCCACCGGCCGATGACGAGCCGCCGCGTTCGCTGCGCCTCGTTATGTAACCGAAGTCACACACAGTCCGGCGCAGGCTTGACGGCCAGCCCTTGCAACAGTATATTAGCAACAACTAATACTACTTGAGCGAGGCCACACATGACCGTCAACCAGTACATCCGCATCTTCGCCGGCGCCTTCATCCTGATTTCCCTGGCGCTGACCCATTTCAACGGCCAGGCCGACCTGTCGCAGATGACGTGGCTGTGGTTCACCGCCTTCGTCGGCGCGAACCTTTTCCAGAGCGGCTTTTCCAAGTTCTGTCCGCTGGAGACCATTCTCATCAAGCTGGGCGTGGCCAAGCCCTCGGTCGGTGGCAGCTGCGCCTGATCGGCTGAAACGATCCTCCTCCTCGCCGCGCAAAGCGGCAGGTTTCAACGGGAACTCTGAATGGGTTCCCGTTTTTTTTGGCGGAGGACGGCAGTGGTTGAACTTTCCGTGCCGGCTGACGCTCAAATGTTCGCAATTGACAGTTATGCCCAACGTATAATTCACACGCCCGCCGCGCATCCTTCCTGCCGCCTTCATTTCCCCCGAAAATGCCGACTCGTGCGCTTGCCCTGTTTCTGCTTTCCCTGTTCTCGGTCCTCGGCCGGGCAGCCTGCCCGCCGCATGATTTCGCCGAGCCTGCCCGCATCCGCATCCAGGGCGATGCCGTCATGATCGTCGTCCATGCCACCGCGACGCACGATGCCCGCTATTCGGCGAAGCGCGGTGTCGACGAGGCGGTGCGCTTCGCCAAGAACAACAAGATTCCGGTCATCTATCTGCAGGACGACACCCCGGGGCAGCATTACTACATGGCCGACTGCCATCCGGACTATTGGGCCTTCTCGCAGGGCGGGGAAATCAGCTTTGACGTGCCGCCATCGCACCTCTACATCGTCGGCGGGCATCTCGAGCTGTGCCTGTCCGCCGCGCTGCACGACATCCTTCACCAGTGGGCGAAGAAGCCGCCGCGCAACCTCACGGTGACGTATTTCATGGACGCGATCTATTCGAACGGCAAGCTGGTCGATCCCGCCGAGCCGTTCTACGGCGATTTCGTCAAGTTCATGAACGTCGTGACCTATGGGCGCCCCGGCGGCGAGCACTGGCCCAAGCTCAGTCTGCTCGAAACGATGGGGGTCATCATCCGCGAGGACCACGAGATGCTGTACCTCAAGCAGGTCCTGCCGCGCTGGGACAGGACCTTCCCGCCGGCGTACCGCGTCGAGATGCAACTGAACGACTCGGTGAAGAAGGTGCTGCGGCCGGCCGCCGGCTGGCATCCGCCGACCCTTACTTTCCATTTCGTCGACTCGGCCCTCAACCTGTCCGACATGCCGCGGCCGCATGGCAATTAACGGTTTCTGTGTTTGACCCGTGAGCCGGCAGCGGAGATACTGCCGCTCATGCAACGATCCCCAGCAACAGCCCCGGTTTTCAAGGCAATCCTTTTCGACTTCGAAGGCACGCTCGTCGACTTCCAGTGGCAGCTTGAGCCGGCGCACGCAGAACTGCGTGCGGCCATTGCGTCGCTCGGCCTCGAAGGGGATGAATTCATCCATGGCAATTACGCCACGATGTGGAACGCCGCCGCCGCCGACCGGCTGGAACCGCTGGGGCGCATGGACGAATTGCGTGCGGCGCTGTGCCCCATCTATGACCGCTGGGATGCCGACGCTTTGACGCGCTGGTCGCCGCGCCCGGGCGCGAAGGCGCTGCTGCGGGAACTCGCTTCGGCGGGCCTGCGCACGGGCATGGTCAGCAACGTCGGACGGAAGGCGCTCGCGGCGGCCTTGCAACGCTTCGGCCTCGATGCGTGGCTCATGCCGGTGGTGAGCCGCGACGACGTGAACACCATGAAGCCCGGCACCGAGGGCGTCCTGCGCGTGCTGGCGGAATGGCAGTTGGAGGCGGGCGCGGTGCTTTTCGTCGGCGACAGCCGCGCCGACGTGCGCGCGGCGCGCGCGGCCGGCGTGCGCGTGGCCATCATTCGCGGCGGCGAATGCGTCGAATCCGATTTCGCCGCCGATCCGCCGGACTTCATGATCTCGCAGCTGGACGAGCTTGTCGGACTGGTCGCCGGCAGCAAGACATAGCGCTGCTACGCTCCCTTGCCGAGGAAGCGGTCGATGTCCTCGATGCGCTGGCGGCACGAGGCGATCTCCGCCTCCACCTCGCCGCGCTCCGCTTCCGAGGTGCCGTCGAGGCGCTTCTCCAGTTCCTTCAGGCGCTGCGCCAATTCGTCCCGATCGAGGCGCAATTGCTCGAGGCGCTCGGCTTCCTCGGCCTTGTCGAAGACGATGTCCTCCGGCAGCGGCTTCGCCTTCTTCGACCTGGCGCGGCCCTGCTCGTGCGGCACGAGTCGATCGCCTTCATGGATGCGGCGCTGGCTCATCAGGGTGGGCGAGGCGATCTCCACGCCAGCGCGGTGCAGAGTGTCGAGCACTGCACGGCGCAGCACGGTGCCGGCCGAGACCAGGCGCCGGGTTTCGGCGAGGAAACCGGCAATGCGGTAGGTCACGGCGAAGTTGCCCAGTTCCAGGATCAGCACGAACGCATCCTCCAGGCCGGTCGCCTCCGCCGCCTTCAGCAGCAGTTCTTCGGCCTTGGCGTGCGGCACATCGTAGCCCAGCGACAGGGTCGTTTCGATGACGGTGCCGGAGTGGCGCACGACGGTCACGGGGTTGCTGACGAGAAAGGCATTCGGCAGCGCGGTGAGGTCGCGGTTGCTGGTCTGGATCTCGGTGTGGAACAGGCCGATCTCGGTGACGCGGCCGAAATGCGTGCCGGTGCGCACGAAGTCGCCGGTGCGGAAGCTCTTCATGATGCGCAGCATCAGGCCGGCCATGGCATTCGAGGCGACCGTGGTGGAGGACATGGCGATGATCGCCGTGAGCAGCAGGCCGAGCAGGCTGAGCAGATGGCCCTTCGTCTCGTCGCCGACCGGCAGGGCGAGAATCGCCAGCACGACGCCGACGCCGACCAGGGCAATCACCGTGACCTGGCGCGGCAGCTTGCTCTTCGCCATCACGCCGAGCCGTTCGAAGAGCAGGCGGTTCACGCCCCAGACGACCAGCACGGTGCCCAGGCCGATGACGAGCAGCGGCACGAGGCGGGGCAGTTCCTCGAGCAGTCCCTTCATGGCTTCCATGTCTGTTTCCTCCCGTGCTGCGGCCTGGCGTTGCAGGAATTCACTGCGATGCTACCTAAAAGGCGGCGTGATTCCCAGAGTGCCCGCGCATTGACACTCGCTGCGTAACGACCTAAATTGAAATAGAGGATTCGTAACCCAAGAGGTACGGCGCAAGCACGCCGTAGGCATCGGGCAGGTCGGGCCGCCTGCTCTCCATCGTTCGACGGCAGGAGATGGCAATGTGCCAAATGTGCCCATGCCCTTCATTCAGCATGTTCCATTGTTCCCGCCGACGTTCCATTAACAGGAAGGAGAGCCCATGAACAAACCATGCAGCAAGTGCAAGGGAGAGATGTCGCCGTCGATTCATGAACCGTTTCATGGCGAGGAGGGCGGCCTGCGGCTCACCATCAGCGACATGCCTTACGACGCCTGCGCCCAGGGGCATAAGCGCTTCCTGAACCTGACCTTCGCCGCGCAGTTGATGGACCTGATGTTAAATCCAGCGACATACCAGAAATTCCCGATCGCGACGGAGAAGGGCTTCTTCAAGAAGACCTACCTGTGCCCCGCCTGCGCCCACGAATTGCCCGACGCGCCGACCGACGCCCAGCGGCTGGAAGTGCGGGCGGAGATAGAGGGGGCGCAGCCGTTCAAGGTGGAGGTCGACGTCCCGGTCTATACGTGCGCAGGCTGCGGCAAGGCGTGCATTCACTCTATCAAGGAGACCGGGACGCTCGCATTCAAGGCGACCGGCCATGCTTACCGCTCGATCGACATCCCTCCCACCTGACTGTCGGCATCCAGGCAATACCTGAGCCAGCCCGCTAGCGCTGCGCCGCCGGCCGGCTGCAGCGCGCCCTGACGGTAGCGGTCGTCCGTGCGGGGCGCGGTGCGGACTCGCGTATTGTGGCAACACCTTCATGGTGCCGAACAGCTTCATCGAAACAAGGCATACACAAGGAGGCCATTCTGCTATACTGGTAAGTAATTAAACACTTACTACCCGAATTGAGTATGAGCCTGCAACCCGCACGCACCCGCCTCTCGACCGAAACCCGCCAGGCCGAGATCGTCGACACGGTGGTCGACCTCTCGGACACGTTGGGTCCCGGCACCATCACGACGGTCGATATCGCCCGCACCCTGGGGCTGACACAGGGCGCCGTCTTCAAGCACTTTCCGACCAAGGACGCCATCTGGCTGGCGGTGATGGGCTGGGTCGAGTCGCACCTGCTCTCGTCGCTCGATACGGTGGCAACGTCGGCACCCACGCCGCTCGAGGGGCTGCGCGCGGTCTTCATGAAGCACGCCCGCTTCGTCGCGAAGCATCCTGGTGTGCCGCGCCTGCTCTTCAACGAGCTGCAGAAACCGCAGGACACGCCGGTCAAGCGTCGCGCCCGCAGCATGCAGGAGAGCTACCGCAAGCTGCTCGTGCGCCTGCTGGCGGAAGCGGAAAAGCGCGGCGAGGTCGCCGTCGGCCTCGACCGGGAGGGCGCGGCCACCCTGTTCCTCGGCGCCCTGCAGGGCCTGATGCTGCAGGCGATGCTCGCCGGCAGCACGGCGAAGCTGGAGGCCGAGGCCCGGCGCGTGTTCGCCCTTTACCTCAACGCCATTCGGGAGGCGTCATGAAATTCGATGCTGTGTGGGTTCGCCGCGCCGGCTTCGGCCTGCTGGGGATCGTGCTGCTTGCCGTGTTCGGCTACGTCGTCGTGCGCACCGGCCCGTTCGCGCCCGTGCGCGTCACCGCTGTCACGGTGGCGGAAGGCAGCGTGGCGCCGGCACTATTCGGCATCGGCACGGTGGAGGCGCGCCGCGCCTATCTGATCGGGCCGACCGCGTCCGGTCGCGTGCTCAGGGTGGCGGTCGACGTCGGCGAAGCGGTGAAGGCCGGCCAGCTGCTGGCGGAGATGGACCCGGTGGACCTGGATGAGCGCGTCAGCGCGCTCAATGCCTCCATGGCGCGCGCGAGCAGCGCCGTGTCGGCGGCCGAGGCGCAACGGCAGGACGCGCAGGCACGCAAGCAACTGGCGACGATCAACGCGAAGCGCTACGTGGAGCTTGGCGAGAAGAAGTTCGTCAGCGCCAGCGTCGTCGAGGCGAAGCAGCAGGAGCAAACGTCTGCGGATGCCGCAGTGTCGGCCGCAGAAGCGAATCTGGCAGGCGCGCGGCAGGACATCGCGCGCCTGCGCGCCGAGCGCGAGGGTTTGCGGCAGCAGCGGCAGAACATCCGCCTTGTTGCGCCCGCCGACGGCGTCGTCACCGCGCGCGACGCCGAGCCGGGCTCGACCGTCGTCGCCGGTCAGGCCGTCGTGCGGCTGGTCGATCCTGCCAGCCTGTGGATCAGGGTGCGCTTCGACCAGGGGCGTTCGGCCGGGCTCGCCGTGGGATTGCCCGCCGAGATCGTGCTGCGCGCCAATCCGGCGAAGCCGCTGCCGGGGAAAATCGTGCGGCTGGAACTGCTGAGCGACAGCGTGACGGAAGAGCGCATCGCCCAGGTGGCTTTCGACAGCATGCCCGCCGGCATCACGCTGGGCGAGTTGGCCGAGGTGACGCTGCAGTTGCCGGCTACGCAGCCGGGCCCGGTATTGCCCAACGCCAGCCTCCGGCAGCGCGGCGAGCAGGCCGGCGTGTGGGTGTTGCGCGCCGGCGTCCTGCAGTTCGTGCCGGTGCGGCTGGGCAGCGCCAGCCTCGACGGTACGGTGCAGGTACGCGAGGGCCTGCAGGCGGGCGACCGCGTCATCGTGCATAGCGAAAAGGAACTCGCCGCAGACAGCCGCATCAAGGTCGTAGAAGCCATCGTCGGGAAGGGCGCATGATCAGCCTCGCCGGGCGGGACATCCTGCATTCCTGGGGCAAGTTCGTCTTCACCGGCGTCGGCCTCGGGCTGCTCATCGGCGCCACCCTGACCATGGCCGGCGTGTACCGCGGCATGGTGGACGACGCCAAGGTCCTGCTCAGCAACAGCGGCGCCGACATCTGGGTGGTGCAGAAGGACACCCTCGGCCCCTATGCCGAGCCGTCGAGCCTGCGCGACGACGTCTATCGCGCCATTCGCGGCATGCCGGGCGTGGCGCGTGCGGCCAACGTCACCTATCTGACCATGCAGGTGAAGCAGGGCGGAGAGAACGCAAGCGACGTGCGCGTCATGGTCGTCGGCTTCGAGCCCGGCCAGCCGGGCGAGCCGGGCTACCTGGTGGCGGGGCGGCGCATCACGCGCAGCCACTACGAAGCGGTGGCGGACGTGAGGACCGGATTCGAATTGGGCGAGCGCATCCGCATCCGCCGCCAGGACTACACGGTGGTCGGCCTGACGCGGCGCATGGTGTCCTCCGGCGGCGACCCGATGGTCTTCATCCCGCTCAAGGATGCGCAGGAGGCGCAGTTCCTCAAGGACAACGACGCCATCGTGAACGAGCGCGCGCGCACCGCCGCCAACCCCGGCCTCAACCGGCCCGGCGTGCCCGGCCTGCTGGAAGCCATCCAGGCCTCGCAGACCACCAGCCGCAGCGTGAACGCTGTGCTGGTGCAGACGCAGGCGGGACTGAGCCACGAAGAAGTGGCCGAGCCGATCCGCCGTTGGAAGCACCTGCAGGCCTACACCCGCGCGCAGATGGAGGAGATCCTCGTGGCCAAGCTGATCGCCACTTCGGCGAAGCAGATCGGCATGTTTCTCGCCATCCTCGCCGTCGTCAGCGCAGCCATCGTCGCCTTCATCATCTACACCATGACGCTGGGCAAGATCCGCGAGATCGCCGTGCTCAAGCTGATCGGCACGCGCAGCCGCACCATCGCCGGCATGATCCTGCAGCAGGCGCTCGGCCTCGGCTTCATCGGCTTCGTCGTTGGCAAGATCTCGGCCGCGCTGTGGGCGCCGTTCTTTCCCAAGTACGTGCTGCTCGAACCGGGCGACGCCCTCAGGGGCTTCATCGCGGTGATGATCATCTGCACCATCGCCAGCACGCTGGCGATCCGCGCCGCGCTGAAGGTCGATCCGGCCACGGCGATCGGGGGCTAAGGTGGACGGATTCGGCATCCGCATCGAGAACATGCGCAAGCGCTACGGCGAGGGGGACACCGCCGTCGACGCGCTGAAGGAAGTCAACATGACCGTCGCGCCCGGCGAGGTGGTCGGCCTCATCGGCCCGTCGGGCTCGGGCAAGACCACGCTGCTGAAATGCCTCGGCGCGGTGATCGAGCCGACCGCCGGGCGCATGACGCTGGGCGACGAGGTCATCTACGACGACGGCTGGAAGATCGACGACCTCAAGGCGCTGCGGCGCGACCGCATCGGCTTCGTCTTCCAGGCGCCTTACCTGATTCCCTTCCTCGACGTCACTGACAACATCGCGCTGCTGCCGATGCTCGCCGGCCAGCCCAATGCCGCGTCGCGCAGCCGCGCCAAGGAACTGCTCGAGGCGCTCGACGTCGGCCACCGCGCCCGCGCCCAGCCCTCGCAGCTCTCCGGCGGCGAGCAGCAGCGCGTCGCCATCGCCCGCGCGCTCGCCAACCAGCCGCCCGTGATCCTCGCCGACGAGCCGACCGCGCCGCTCGATTCGGAGCGGGCGCTCGCCGTCATCCGCATCCTCAACCGCATGGCGCGCCAGTACAACACGGCCGTCATCGTCGTCACGCACGACGAAAAGATCATTCCCACTTTCAAGCGCATTTACCACATCCGCGACGGCGTCACGCACGAGGAGGCCGGCGAGGGGCGGGAGATCGGCGATTGATAGCGAACCGCCGTCCTCTGGCGGCTGACTTTTCAATCCACAGGCAGGCTCAGCCACGCTTCCAGTCCGCCGCCATCGCGATTCCGTAGCTCGACCTCCCAGCCGTTGGCATCAGCGAGTTGCCGTACGATGGCCAGCCCCAATCCGGCCCCGCCGGTGATGGGACTGCGCGAGGCCTCGACGCGGTGAAAAGGCTGGAACACTGCTTCGATCTGCTCTGCGGGAATGCCAGGGCCGCGATCGAGCACGCCGATGCGAAACCGCGTTCCGTCGCGCTCGGCGACCAACTCAACGGGCTGATCTCCGCCGTAGCGCAATGCGTTGCCAAGCAGGTTGCCAAGTGCACGGCGCAACGCCAGCGGCGCGGTGTGCACGCGCAGTGGCAAGGCAGGAAGCACACACCGTACAGCGCCGGCTGACGCACCCCCGGCCAGCTCGGACAGCAACGCAGCAAGGTCGGTCTCGGTGATCGGCTCACTCTCGAGGCCGCGTGCAAGGTCGAGCACCTTGCCGATCAGACGATCCATTTCTTCGATGTCGCTTTCCAGCCGCGCGATCCGCGCGGGTGTCGGCTGCTCCGCCAGCAATGCCAGGGCCAGTCGCATGCGCGCAAGCGGTGTGCGCAGATCGTGCGACACCCCGGCAAGCAAAATGGTTCGCGCTGCAAGAAGTTCCCGCACCTGTCGCGCCATTTCATTGAAGCGGCGTGCCAAGTTCGCCAGTTCGCGAGGCCCGGTCTCCGGCAACAACTCGGGCACCCCGCCGCGGCCGACATCGGCGACGGCCTGTTCGAGGCGGGCCAATGGTCTCACGGTACGCCGCGCCAGCCATGCTGCCGAGAGCAGAGCCAGAATCAGGCCGATGGACATGGAGACAAGCAGGGTGCGAAATGGCTGGGCACCGACGCGCGATTCCGGAAAGCCGACCGCGATCGTCGTTCCCCCGGATGGCAGTGCGATCCAGTACCAGGTTTCACCGTCAACGGTTTCGCGCGACAAATGTTCCAGGCGCCCGGTTCTTTCCGACAATGCCGTCTCCAGAATGCGCAGATAGAGGCCATGTGTCTCGTGGACGCCGATGCGCGGGGGCTCGGCGCGCAGGACCAGCAGATGCGTTCTGGCCAGTTCCTGCTCGAAATCCGGCCGTGTTGCCGGTGGCAGCTCGCTCCAGGTCTGAGCCGACAGCACCACCAGGCCGGCGAGATCCTCTGCGGCGCGGCGCGCCATCGGCGCCATCAGCAACAAGGCGACAGCTGCCGCCACCATAAGCTCGAAAACGACAAACACCAATGCCAGAAGCAGCGCGATATGCCGCGCCAGGCTGGTGCCCTCGGCTTTACGTACTCTCAAGATTCCTCGCCAAGCGGATTGAACAGGTAGCCCTCGCCGCGAATGGTGCGAATGTAGACCGGCGCGCCCGGATCGACCTCGATCTTGCGGCGCAAACGGGTAACGCGGACGTCCATGCTGCGATCGAAGGGGTCGCGCTCGTAGCCCTTGAGTTGATCGACGAGGTTGTCGCGAGAGAGGACGCGGTTTGGACATTCTGTGAACACGCGCAGCAAATCGTATTCGGCACTGGTCAGGGGAATCTCAGCGCCGTCGCGCAGCAGGCGATGTGCGGCCAGATCGAGCAAGAAGGGGCCGAAGCGGCGCTGTGCGGCCTGACCGCCGGCAACCCTATCGAGCGGGCCGGCGCTTACGCGGGCGCGGCGCAGCAGGGCGCGTAGCCGGGCAAGCAGCTCGCGCGGACTGAAGGGCTTGGCCATATAGTCGTCGGCGCCCACCTCGAGACCAACCACTCGGTCGATCTCTTCACCGCGCGCCGAGAGCATCAAGATCGGCAAAGTCGCACTGGCGGGATCGCTACGCAACTGGCGGGCTAGGCTCAATCCGTCTTCTCCGGTCAGCATCAGGTCGAGCACGATGGCATCCGGCAGGTTGTGCGCCAGCGCGGCCCGCATTGCCACACCGTCGCCGACCGTCTCCACCGTCAGGCCATTGACGTTCAGGTATTCGGCGAGCAGGTCGCGCAGGGCGGGGTCGTCGTCGACGACCAGGATGCGCGCAGGGGTGGAATCACTCATGACGTCAGTGTAGCGCGCGATTTCGTTGCCCGAACGGCTGAAACGATCTGAAACAATCGGAAACGGAGCGATGCCGCCGCGACATCGTCCGGTTACGGCGTGCCGCGATGATGCACACAGCAATACCCGGAAGGATTTTTCATTCACCATCAAGGAAGGAATGCATCATGAAAACGCAAATGATTTTTGCAGTTGCACTTGCCACCTTATTCGCCGCAGCCGGCCCTGCCCAGGCCCGTGGGCCAGGTGGCGGAGGGGGCGGGATGGGAGGTGGCGGCATGGGCTCCGGCCAGGGCCAGGGCCAGATGTACCGCCACGGCGGCGGCGAGGGTGGCGGACAGGGAGAACAGACGCAGACGCGCACCCAGGCACGCGAACAGAAAGAAACCCAGACCCAGGAGCGCACCCGCGAACGCACCCGCGATCGGCTGCACGCGCCGACGGCGCCTGATACCACGACATCGAGCAACTGATCGGCTCACGGAGATGCGCCAATTTGACTGCTCCGGAACTCGGAGCAATTCAACGGCAGCAGCTGTGTTGTTATTGCTTGCTGCCGGCCAGGCCGTGGCCTACGAGGATATGGTTACCCAGCCCACTGGGCTCCATGGCAGCGTCGGTTTGGGTGTGGGCATAAAGCCGGAGTATGCGGGAGCGAAGGACAGCGAAACGCGTCTCCGGCCAGCCGTCAGCCTCTTCTATGGCGACACCCTGTTTCTCACCGGCATGATGGCGGGCGCCCATCTCTTCCGGCACCGGACGTCGCAGGGCCTGGCCATCAGCGCCGGGCCGCTGCTGGCCCTGCGTGGCGGCCGCAAGGAAAGCGACAGTGCGGCCCTCGCCGGGCTGGGCGACATCAACCGCAGTCTAGATGCCGGCGGTTTCGTCCGCCTGCGGATGGGCGGCTGGCAGGCGCGGGCCGATGTTCGCAAGAGCGTCAGCAACGGCGGCGGCACAACGGTCAACCTGTCTGCCGGCCGTGGCTGGCGCGTCGTCGAAAAACTCCATTTGCGCGCCTCCATCGATGCGACCTGGGCTTCTTCGGATCACATGAATACGTACTACGGCGTCGATGCGGTGCAGTCGGCGAACTCGGGACTGCGCCAGTACCAGGCCGACGCGGGGTTCAAAAGCGTCGGCATGAATATCATGGCCGACCGCGCGATCAGCCGCGAATGGGCGGGCTTCGCCTCGCTGCGCTACATGCGGCTGGTCGGCGACGCGGCCGACAGTCCCATTGTGGCCGATGTGGGCAGCAGAAATCAGGTGACGGCAACCGTCGGCATCAAGTACCGCTTCTAACAAGCTGGGCTTGGCATGAAAGGCATGGCATGAATACAAAACTCTCTCGTTTCGCTCTCCACGGTGTCGCTGGCGTCGCTCTGGTCTTCGGCCTGGCCACCATTGTTTCCGGCGGACAAGTGCTGTTCGGCGGCGAGGCGGTGCGCCAGGCGGCGGGAAACTACCTGCCCTTCGTCGTCTGGTTCAATTTCCTCGCCGGCTTCGCCTATGTCGTTGCGGCAGCCGGCTTGGCGGCGCGAAAGGCTTGGGCGGCGCGTTTGGCACTGGCCATCGCAATTGCCACGGCATTGGCGTTTGTCGCTTTCGCTCTGCTTGTTCTGGACGGCACGCCATTCGAGTCGCGTACGGTCGGCGCAATGACGCTGCGCACGGCAGTGTGGATGGGCATCGCCTGGTTCGCCTGCCGTCGGGTTGGCATGCGCTGCACCGGAAACGTATCGGCGTCGCGACGTCAATGATGCTCAACATTCAACCACTGGAGATCAATCATGCAAGCTACACAGTATCTCAGACTCACCGTAATCAGCGTCGCCATGCTGGGCGCCGGCTTGGCATTGGCAGAGGAGATGCCATTGCCCACCGAACCCGCGCAACAGCGCGAGAATATTCGCGGCATGAGTACCGATGATCGAACCGCCTACCGCGAGCAAATGCAGGAGCGCATGCGCAACATGACACCGGAAGAACAGAAGCTCATGCGCGAGACCAGCGCCGACGGACGTGCCCGCATGGAGAATCGGCAGTCCGCGCAAGGCGATGGAATGCGCGGGGGCGGACGCGAAGGCGGCCGCTACGGGCAGGGATACGAGTCGCGCCAAGGTAATGGCACTGGTGGCGGCGGTGGGCGCGGCATGGGCGGCGGGCGTCATCGTTGAGCGAAGGACGAAATATGACTTGGTCCCCACGCTCACTCCGTTACAGCCTGTCCCTGAGTGATGCAACCATGAACGTCGATGGAGCAGGCTCATTCGTTCCGGAGCATCTGGTGAAATGGCTGAAGGTTACCCGCGGATATTTGCTCGCTCCGCTCAGCGGGCCGCAACACGTGGAAGAGGCTGAGGTCGCCCAAGGGCATCCTGCCGTTCAAGGCCAAGGCGGCCGGGGTGCGCTCCTGTCCTGGGCCCTCCGCGCATTGCTGCATCTCGCCAGGCGCGCTGCGCACGACGAGGATGATCCGCTGAAGGCGCTGGAGAGCGGAATCTATTTTCATGTGTCGCTCATGGCGAAACATCCTGCCGTTCCCGTGACGATCCTGGATTGGTATTCGAAAACCGGCGATGCCCGTGTCCGCTCACGCATCCGGAGTGCCATCGGACACTATGAAAAACGCCTGACCCGGATGATCGGCCGGGCGAAAGAGCAAGGCATGGTGAAGCCGAGTGTCGATGCGCCAACGGCAGCCAGCGTTCTTGTCGGAATGATCCAGGGCCTGGCGCTGAGAATGCACGCCGGCATCAGCCAGCCGGATATGCTGTTGCAGGAAGCGGCGGCCGTGTTCCCAGCCTATCTCGACGGCATTCGAACTGCTCCGGCGTCGGGTCAGGCCGCTGTATTCATCTAAGCCCATTTCTGCAGGAGGGATCGATATGGGATTAACCGGAAATACGACAGCCAGGCGCGGCTGTCGCTCCGCGCCATGGGTGTTGCTGACTGCGCTGGTCTGCTCTGTGCAGCCCGTCGCGGGTTTGGCGGCGGAGCCGCTGGCCCTGCAAGGCATCATGAAGGACATGGGCAGGAACATGCAGGCGATCGTCGACGGCCTGTCGCGGGAGGACTACGCGAAGGCCGAAAGGGCGGCTCTGGCGATTGCCGATCATCCGCAACCGCCTGTAGGAGAAAAAATTCGCGTCATGAGCTTTATCGGCGGCAACGCGCCCCGTTTCAAGGCCTTCGACGGCGAAACCCACGACAACGCGAAGGCGCTGGCCAGGGCGTCGAAAAGCGGCAACGGGGAGGAGGCCATTGCGGCCTTCCGCAAGCTCCAGTCATCCTGCCTCGCCTGCCACCAGGCGTTTCGCCAGCCGTTTCAGGAGCATTTTTACGGCAAGGCAGATATTCGTTGAACAAGCCTGACAATAATTCGTTCGGTCGCACCATGCTCAAGTGGCTCGGCGCGCTGGCGCTTGCCGCATCCTTGGCCGGTTGCGCGACGACGCGCCCACCCATGATCGAGTCATTTCGCCAAGCGCCGGCCACTGGGCAGGTCGGCGCCGGCGAATATCGTCTGCCTCGTCTGGTCCCGCAGAGCGGCAACAGCGACAGCCTTGCCGTCATCCTGAGTTTCTCGGGCGGGGGTACTCGCGCCGCCGCCTTTGCCTACGGCGTACTCAAGGAACTCAAGAATGCACCGGTCCTTTGGAACGGTGCGCAAACCACGTTACTCGACGAAGTCGATGTCGTCGCCGGCGTGTCGGGCGGCAGCGTTGCAGCGGCCTATTTTGCCGCCTTTGGCGACGAGACCTTCAGGAGCTTCGAGCCCGCATTCCTGAAATCCGATTTCCAGGGAGGGCTGCTGTCGAGGGTGCGCAGTCCGGCCAATGCCTTCCGCTTGAGTTCCCCCTGGTTCGGCCGCGGCCATTTGCTCGCCGAACGCCTCGACGAAACCCTGTTTCGCGGGATCACCTATGGCGATCTGGCCGCACGCGGGACACGCCCATATCTGCTCGTTACCGCGACTGACCTCACGCAGGGCACCGGCTTCGAGTTTTCGCAGGGTCAGTTCGACCTGCTTTGTTCCCGCCTCGACAGGGTGCCGCTCTCGCTCGCAGTGGCTGCGTCCAGCGCCGTCCCGGTGGTGATGAGCCCGGTTACGCTTGAGAACAAGGCCGGCAAGTGTGCCGCACCGCTCGTTCCGGCCGTGAATCCTCGGCTCGCTGCGGCGGACGCCTACCTGGATCCGGAGCAGCGCCCATTCATCCATCTGGTCGACGGCGGACTGTCGGACAACCTGGCAGTGCGCGGCATCATCGATGCCATCGCCCACGCCGGGGGGATGGCCGGGGCACTGGAGACGAGCGGCTTGCAGGGAATCCGCAGGCTTGTCATCGTTAGCGTGAATGCCGAGCAGGGCCTCAATACCGCCCTCGACCGCAGCGACAAGGTGCCGTCGGTCGCCGAGGTCCTCGATGCCATCTCTTCGGCGATGCTCGCCCACCGCTCCAGCAAGTCACGGGAGATTCTGGACCGAGGTGCGGCGCGCTGGCGCAGCGAACTGCGCGCTGCGGCGCGCGCAGGCAGTCAAGCGCTCGACCCGTCCGTCGATCTGTATGTCATCGAGGTCAGTTTGCAAGACCATCCCGAGCCGAAGCTGCGCGGGGAACTCCTCGCCATTCCGACTTCTTTCTCGCTGCCGACCGAAGAGGTGGATAAACTGATCGCTGCCGGGGGAAAGATACTTCGCGAGTCGGCCGAGTTCATGCGGTTGCGCAATGATCTCTCCATCGATAAGGCACAGTAAAGGCTCTGCCTGGCGCAATTCATCGCGGCCATGACGCTGCGCACGGCGCTGTGGTCGGGCTTCAGCCCGACAGCGGCGTCGGCCTGAAGGCCGACCTACATCCGGCAGGAAAATATACGAAGTTCAATAGTCTCCGAGCGACAGCTTTGCGCCAGGAATTCCAAACGCGATCCATCGGCCAATTGCGGAGGCCGTGATTCGTCTTCCAACCCGCTGAAGAGTATTATCCAGAAGCATGGGCATCCGCATGCGGATTACGATCTGAAGGTGCGGCTCATCGGGACGGCTCTCCACTCCCCGTCACAGCAAGGAGTCTTCATGGCAATCCCCCACGCCGCATCCGGCGAACTGATAGAAGTCCTGTCGCCTGGCGAGGATCTGCGCCAGGCGAAATCAAGCACACTGGTCAGGGCAGACCACCTCGAGGTCTTCCGGCTGGTGTTGGCCGCCGGAAAGACGCTCCAGGACCACAAAGCATCCGGCGCTATCACGATTCAATGCCTGGCTGGGGCAGTGAATCTCGAGGCCCATGGGCGAACTCAGGTGCTTCGTGCGGGAAGCATGGTCTACCTGGCGGATGCGGAGCCGCACGCCGTCAAGGCGCTGGAGGACTCATTGCTCCTGATCACCATGCTGTTGAGGCGGGCATGATCCAGTCTAAGGCGGCGAATCGAGGTGAATCTCGATTAATGCTGACGCTCGCCTGTGTGCGAGACCCAATACTCAATAATCCCAGGAGATGAGCATGAAGAATGAAATTGCCAGGTTGAGGATAGAACATGGGAACTTCAGAAAGCTGCTCGATTTGCTCGAGGCGCAGTTGGATCTTTTCCATAAGGGGGAACAGCCCGATTACTCGCTCATGACGGACATCCTGCATTACATGACCCGCTATCCCGATGGTTTTCATCATCCGACAGAAGACGTGATTTTTTCATATCTCCTGGAGCGCGATCCCAGCGTGGCGCCCAGCGTCGAAGAGCTTGCCAGGCAGCATCACGTGATCGCGGAGTCCGGGGCCCGCCTGCACGAAAACCTGCAGAGTGTCATTGCGGGGACGATGATGCCGCGAAAGATGGTAGAGGCGCCGGGTCTCCAGTATGTCACTTACTACCGCACCCACATGGACACTGAGGAAAGCGATCTTTTCTTGTTGGCTGAACGCCTGTTGCGCGACGATGACTGGAAGAAGATAAATGACAAGGTGCTCTCCGAGTCGGATCCCATGTTCGGCGCGAGCATCGAAGAGCGTTATTGTGCGGTGTATAACCACATCGCGCAGGCAGACGATGGCAGTCGCGCAAGCTGACAGCAGAGATTGCTGCCAACGATTCATTCCGACGGGCAGGGCCTGCATTCGTCAGCCGGAAGAGGCGTGCCATGAGTAGAAAACCTTGCTGCACGGCGGGTTGTTCAACGGAAGCGCCTGATGAAGTTTCGTCCGAGTCCTCCAGGCGTTCCGAGGCGCACGAAGAATGGCGGCTCGATGAGGCGCTCGCCGAAACATTTCCCGCCAGCGATCCGATTGCCATATCGCCCGCAGACCTGCTTCACGACAGCGTGCCACATGCGCCGCGGGAAACGGGTGGGGCGAGCAGTATTCCCGATTGCAATGTCGGCAGCGGCAATGATCTCGGGCCCGCGGCCATGGAAACGCCGTTTGATTGCGAATACTGTCACGCGAAAATTCCTGCGAGCGTAGCGGTTGGCTTTGATGGCGCCGATTACATCTATCACTTCTGCGGTCCTCAATGCATTGAGGCGTGGTGCAGCAAGGTCAATCTGCTTCCCGACCAGCCCGAAGTGTAAGGCTTCGTGCGTCTTTCAAAGCTGGGATGTTTTATCCTTCGCCAACGTCGCCAGAACTTTTCGGGCCTGGTCCTGCATGGCTCGGTAGGAGCGCTCCCACCCGCCCTCGCTCGGTGTGGTTCGCGCCAATTGGCGAACAAGTGTTTCCAAGGCATTCGCCCGCCGACGTTCCGCCTCCAGCGCGGCCAGGGTTTCCTCGTACTCAAATGCGTACACGAATTCCACCCGGCGGTCCTGGCAGACCCCGACGCAGGTCTGCGGGGCCTCGATTTTGCCGCAGCCGATACATTGCCATGCCTTCACGTGTTCAATCATTTCATTTACCCACTCAAAGCGAAATCATTGGGTGCACCGCCTGGTCGGAAGCACGCGCAATCACGCGGGTGACCGACTACATCGACGCCATCCAGTGGGATGGCGCGACCAACACCCCCGCACGGTGCCGCAGACGAACCAGTTCTCAGTACTCAAGTTCATGAACAAGTCGGCTCGCCTCTACGGTCTCGACCTGTCCGGCAGGATGCCCTTGGCCAAGACCGGCGTTGGCGAGTTCAGGTTGAAGGGTACGCTCGGCTACACGAATGGCAGGAATCGCGATACCGGGGACGGGCTCTACAACGTCATGCCGCTCAACGCCAAGCTCGCACTGACGCACAGGCTCAGCGGCTGGGACAATGCCGTCGAGTTGGTTATGGTGAAGGGCAAGGACGACGGCTCCAGCGCGCGCAACGAGATGGATACTCCGGGCTATGCGCTCGTCAATCTGCGCGGGAGCTATGCCTGGAAGCAGATGCGACTCGATTTCGGCGTTGAGAACCTCTTCGACAAGCTTTACTACCATCCGCTCGGCGGCGCCTACACGGGACAGGGTACGACGATGAGTTCCAGCACAACGGCCGTCACGACGCCAAAATGGGGTACTCCCGTGCCCGGCCCAGGCCGCTCGATTTACGCTGGGCTGACTGTGAAATTCTGACATTCTGCTGGGCATGCTCCGCGATCACATGGAAGTCCGCTGCCCATCGGGTGTGTGCCGCCGGCGCAAAGGCTGTCTAGCGTGAAAGCAGCCAGGCCTGGACGATGACCATCGTCAGCAATAGCAGGGAAACTACCTTCCAGAACAGCACAGGATGGCGTTCGATCAGCGGCTGGCGGGTTTTGTCGAGGAAGGCCTGGTTTGGGTGGCTCAGGTCGTAGACGAACTCGGACAGTTCCTCGTAGCGCCTGGCCGGGTCGGGGGCGACCGCCTTGCGGAGGGCGTCGTCCACCCAGGACGGGATCTCGCGCTCCTCGTGCAGCACGGAACGGTACTCGAGCCTGCGCTGCGCCGCGCGCGTGCGCGCCTTGGGCACCTCCGCGCCGTAGGGAAGCCGGCCCGAGAGCATCTGGCAAGCGATCACGCCGAGCGAATAGATATCCGAGCGCGGGCTCCCGCTCTC
>PHCS01000044.1 GCA_002840845.1 Betaproteobacteria bacterium HGW-Betaproteobacteria-14 | reverse complement strand
CTCGCCCGCCGATGAACCTAAAGGTCTTTGGTGGCGGTATCGGTGCGCTGATTGTGCTGGTGCTGGTGGTCTGGCTGGCGAGCGGTTTCTACATCGTCGATGCTTCGCAACGAGGCGTCGTCCTGACATTCGGCCGCTATTCCCAGACGACCGAGCCGGGCTTGCGTTGGCGTCTGCCCTATCCTATTCAGGCACACGAAATCGTTCGCCTGTCCGATGTGCGCGTTGTCGAGGTGGGCTATCGCGGCTCTGACAAGAATCGGGTGCTCAAAGAAGCGCTCATGCTGACCGATGATGAAAACATCATCAATATCCAGTTTGCAGTCCAGTGGTTTCTGAAGGATCCGCAGGAGTACCTGTTCAATAACCGCAACCCAGATGATTCCGTCCTGCAAGCCGCCGAGACGGCCATGCGCGAGGTGATTGGCAAGAGCAAAATGGACTTCGCGCTATACGAAGGCCGGGAGCAGGTTGCAGCACAAGCCAGCAAACTCATGCAGGAAATCCTGGACCGCTATGGAACCGGGATCATCGTTTCCAAACTGACCCTGCAGAACGTTCAGCCGCCAGAGCAGGTGCAGGCGGCCTTTGACGATGCCGTGAAGGCCGGGCAGGACCGCGACCGGCAGATCAACGAAGGCCAGGCCTACGCCAACGACGTGATCCCCAGGGCGCGGGGTAACGCTGCGCGCCTGATGGAGGAGTCCAACGGCTACAAGAGCCGCGTGGTGGCCAATGCCGAAGGCGACGCGAGCCGCTTCAGGCAGATATTGGTCGAGTACAACAAGGCACCCGAAGTGACCCGACAGAGGATGTATCTGGATACCATGCAACAGATATTATCGAGCACGAGCAAGATCCTGCTTGACACTAAAGGCTCGGGGAATCTCCTTTACCTGCCGCTCGATAAACTGATGCAGGCTGCGGCGGCAGTCCCGGCCGCCACAGCGAGTGGCGAATCAGCGGCAATGCCATTGCGTCAGATGCCGAACCTGTCTGCCGAGGTACCGCCGCAACTGGATTCGACTACGCGTTCTCGCGATGCCTTGCGTTCGCGCGAAAGAGGGGAGCGATAATGCGGAATAGCTTGCCTTTTGTAGCCGCTGCCATTTTCGGCATTCTGGTGGCTGCCGCCATGTCGATCTTCACAGTCGATCAGCGCAAGTTTGCGATCGTCCTCCAGCTGGGTGAGATCAAGAGCGTGATTGCCGAGCCGGGATTGTATTTCAAGTGGCCGATGATTCAGAACGTGCGCTACTTTGAGAAACGCATCCTCACCTACGATTCACCGGATCCGGAACGTTTCATTACGTCTGAGAAGAAACCGGTGCTGGTGGATGCCTTCGTCAAGTGGCGCATCATTGAAGCCAAGCAGTATTACATTTCGGTTCAGGGCGACGAGGTACGTGCGCACATTCGCCTTTCACAAACGGTGAACGCCGGATTGCGTGAAGAGTTTGGCAAGCGCACCGTGCATGAAGTGGTGTCCGGTGAGCGCGACAAGATCATGGAAGAAGTCCGCACCAAGGCCGACGCGGATGCACGCGCCATTGGCGTTCAGATTGTGGACGTGCGACTCAAGCGCGTCGATCTGCCGCAGGAAGTGTCCGAGTCGGTCTATCGACGCATGGAGACAGAGCGCAAGCGGGTTGCAAACGAATTGCGCTCGAAGGGTGCCGCCGATGCCGAGAAGATTCGCGCTGATGCCGATCGGCAACGTGAAGTCATCATCGCCGAGGCATATCGGGATGCGCAGCGCATCAAGGGGGAGGGTGATGCCAAGGCCACTGCTTTGTACGCGCAGGCATTCGGGCAGAATCCGGAGTTCTATTCCTTTTACCGCAGTCTGGAAGCATACCGAACCAGCTTCGGAAGCAAGACGGATGTGCTGGTCATCGAACCCAATACTGAATTCTTCAAATACATGAAGAGCACCGGAAAAGGGAAGTGATGTGGCCCACGCTGCTGACGGCGTTTGCCCTGATGCTTGTGCTGGAAGGGCTTATGCCGTTCATCGCCCCCAAGGCGTGGCGCGAGACATTCCGACGCATTACTGAGCTCTCCAACGGGCAGATCCGATTTCTCGGGCTGTCTTCGATTCTTGCGGGGATCATTCTCCTTTTCATCCTGAATTGACCATGCGCCGCTGGTTGCTGCCCGAATCCATCGAGGACATCCTGCCCCCTGAAGCGCGCCGGGTGGAGATGCTGCGCCGTGCGCTGCTCGACGAATTCGGTCTCCACGGCTATGAACTGGTCATGCCGCCGCTGCTCGAGTATATCGAGTCGCTGCTCACTGGGAGTGGGCGCGACATGGATTTGCGCACCTTCAAGCTGGTCGATCAGTTGTCCGGCCGCACGATGGGTATCCGTGCCGACATCACGCCTCAGGTCGCCCGCATCGATGCCCATCTGCTTAACCGCAAGGGAGTGGCGCGCCTATGTTACTGCGGCGATGTTCTGCACACGCTGCCGTCTGGGCTGACCGCTACCCGCGAACCATTGCAAATCGGCGCTGAGTTATATGGACATGCCGGTATCGAGGCCGATGTCGAAGTGATTCGGCTGCTTGCGCGGGCACTGGAAATAGCAGGCGTGAAGGCTTCCCGTCTCGATCTTGGCCATGTTGGCGTATTCCGCGCCCTCGCGGTACGCGGCGGACTGGAGTCCGAGCTGGCACAGGAATTGTTTGCCGTGATGCAGACGAAGGATATGCCAGACCTGCGCGAGCTAGTCAGGGATGTCGCAGAGCCGGTCCGTTCGGCACTGCTGGCCCTGCCTGATTGTTATGGTGGCCCAGAAGTGCTGGAGCGGGTGCTTGCATTGCTGCCGGGAGATGCTGAAATCGCCCAGGCGGTCAGCGATCTCGGAAAACTGGCAGTGGAACTTGAAGAACTGCCTTTGAGTTTCGATCTGGCTGATCTTCGCGGGTACCACTACCACAGTGGCGTGGTATTCGCCGCTTATTGCGGGGCCCACCCCGGCGCCATTGCACTCGGGGGACGCTATGACAAAGTTGGAAAAGCGTTTGGTCGCGGGCGTTCCGCGACCGGCTTCAGCATGGATTTGCGAGAGCTGTCCCAGCTCGATGCCGTTGCGGACTTGCCGAGGGCTATCATGGCGCCACCAGGAAATGAGAACGACCTCCGCGCTACCATTGCCGCCCTGCGAGCCAAGGGGGAGGTCGTCATCGAAGCGCTTCCCGGCCATGATGGCACTTGGACAGAAGCCGGTTGCGACCGACAATTGGTGCTTCGCGCTGGGAAATGGACTATTCAGAGTATTCAGGGAGAAGCATAAAAAATGGCTAAAAATGTTGTCGTCATCGGAACTCAGTGGGGTGACGAGGGCAAGGGTAAGATTGTCGATTGGCTGACCGATCACGCGCAGGGCGTAGTGCGCTTTCAGGGAGGCCACAATGCCGGCCATACACTGGTTATCGGCGGCAAGAAAACCGTGCTGCATCTGGTGCCCTCGGGCATCTTGCGCGAGGGCGTTACATGTTATATCGGCAATGGCGTGGTGCTTTCCCCTGATGCCTTGATGCATGAACTGGATGAACTGCAGGCGGCGGGGGTAGACGCCGAATCGCGCTTAAAGATATCCGAGGCCTGCCCTTTGATTCTGCCCTATCACCAGGCGCTCGACGTGGCGCGCGAGGCGGCTAAGGGCGCCAAGAAGATCGGCACCACCGGCCGCGGTATTGGTCCGGCTTACGAAGACAAGGTGGCGCGACGTGGGTTGCGCGTGCAGGACTTGCTGAGGCCAAAGCCTTTCGCCGAGAAACTTGCGGAAATTCTCGAATACCACAACTTCGTCTTGAAGAATTACCTCGGCGCCGAGCCTGTCGATTTCCAGGGCGTGCTGGAGGGTGCAATGGCCATAGCGCCGCGCATGACGCGCATGATTGCCGACGTGCCGCGTGCCCTCTATGATGCCCACAATGCCGGCGCCAATTTGCTCTTCGAAGGTGCGCAGGGCACCTTGCTCGACATCGACCACGGCACATTCCCCTATGTGACATCGTCGAACTGCGTTGCCGGGGCGGCGGCGGCGGGTGCCGGCGTTGGCCCGGGCATGCTGCACTACGTTCTGGGCATCACCAAGGCCTACACCACGCGCGTCGGTGGCGGGCCGTTCCCGACCGAGCTCTACGATGCGGTGGGCAAGCTCGATCCGGTGGGCAAGCATATGGCCACCCGTGGCCACGAGTTTGGAGCCACGACAGGGCGCGCACGACGCTGTGGCTGGTTCGATGCCGCTGCATTGAAACGTGCAATCCAAATCAATGGTGTCTCCGGCCTGTGCGTGACCAAGCTTGATGTCCTCGACGGCCTTGAGGAAATGAAGATCTGCACGGGCTACCGCATTGATGGCCGTCTCAGTGACATACTGCCGGTCGGGGCCGACGATCTAGAACGCTGCGAACCGGTATATGAATCGCTTCCGGGCTGGAAGGAGAGCACTGTGGGAGTGAAGCATTTCGAAGCGCTGCCGACAGCAGCGCAGGCTTATCTGAGACGAATGGAGACACTATGCGGCGTTCCGGTCGACATGATATCCACCGGCCCGGACCGCGAGGAGACCATCGTCTTGCGGCACCCGTTCAAATAGCGGGCGAAAAAAAGCCGGTCAGCGACCGGCTTTTTCCTTTGTATCTGGTGCCCAGAAGAGGACTCGAACCTCCACAGTGTTGCCACCGCTAGGACCTGAACCTAGTGCGTCTACCAATTCCGCCATCTGGGCAAAGAGGGCGCAATTTTAAAGGAAAGATCCATTTTGTCAAACAAACCCAGCAAGATACGCAAGCGTGATCCCCACTATGAGCGTGAGGCCGGGAAATACGAGAATCCCTTGCCGAGCAGGGAGTATGTGCTCGCAACTCTGACAGAACGCGGTGTACCCCTATCGTTCGATGAACTGGCTGAATTGCTCGATGTCACGAAGCAGGAGTTCGACGCTTTTTCGCGTCGCCTCGGCGCGATGGGGCGTGAAGGCCAGATCATGCAGAACCGCCGCGGCGATTACCTCATTCCGGACAAAGCCGACCTTATTCGCGGGCGCGTCGAAGGCCATCCGGACGGCTACGGTTTCCTGGTTCCTGACGAGGAAGGCCCGGACTTGTTTCTCGGCCCGAAGGAGATGGATAAAGCCCTGCACGGCGATCGCGTCATGGCGCGTATTGTCGGCATTGACCGCCGTGGCCGGCCCGAAGGCAAGATTGTCGAGGTATTGGAACGCGCGAACCACCGTGTCGTCGGGCGCGTTCACAATGAACACGGCGTGTTGTTCGTGGTTGCCGAGAACAGACGCATCAGCCAGGATATCCTGATTGCCCCTGGTGGCAAGCTCAAGGCCGTAGCTGGGCAGGTGGTGGTGGTCGAGATCATTGAGCAGCCTTCCAGGCAGGCTCAGCCGATCGGCAAGGTGGTCGAGATCCTCGGCAACTACGCGGATCCGGGCATGGAAATTGAGATCGCCTTGAGGAAGCATGAGTTGCCTTTCGAGTTTTCCCGGGAAAGCCTTGCCGAGGCGAAAAAACTTCCGGATGCTGTGCGCAAGAGCGACTGGAAGTGGGAAGGCGGCATTCGCGAGGATCTGCGTAGCCTGCCGTTGGTGACTATCGATGGCGAGACTGCCAAGGACTTCGACGACGCCGTCTACTGCGAGCGGCAGGGCAAGGATGGCAAGGGCGGCTTTCGCCTCATCGTTGCCATAGCCGACGTCAGTCACTACGTGCAGGCGGGGCGGGATCTCGATCTTGATGCCCTGGATCGCGGCAATTCCGTCTATTTTCCGCGGCGCGTGATTCCGATGCTGCCGGAAAAAATATCCAACGGGCTTTGCTCGCTCAATCCCCATGTCGAGCGCTTGTGCATGGTTTGCGACATGGCCATTGCAGCCAACGGCACCATCAAGCGATATCGATTTTATCCGGCGGTAATGTACTCTCATGCCCGGCTCACCTACAACGAGGTGGCGGCGGCCCTCTACGAAAATGAATCCGGGACAAGGAATAGGCTCAAGGGGCTTCTGCCGCATTTGCGTCAGCTCGACAACCTTTATCGAGTGCTGGTCAAGGCGCGCACGGCGCGCGGCGCGATCGATTTCGAAACGGTCGAGACGCAGATGGTCTTCGACGAGCAGGGCAAGATCGAGCGCATCATCCCGGTCAGCCGCAACGACGCCCATCGCATCATCGAGGAATGCATGCTTGCGGCCAACGTCTGCGCCTCGGACTTCCTGCAAGAGAGCGAACATGCTGCGCTATACCGCATCCACGAAGGGCCGACTCCCGAGAAACTGGAGAAGTTGCGCGAGTTCCTCAAGGAGTTCGGGCTCAGCCTGGGCGGCGGCGACGAACCGCATGCCAAGGACTTCGCCCGCCTGCTGGAGAAGATCAAAGGCCGGCCTGACATGCAACTGCTGCAGACCGTGATGCTTCGATCCCTGCAGCAGGCGGTATACAGCCCGGACAACGTAGGCCATTTCGGGCTGGCCTATGAGTCCTATACTCATTTCACCTCTCCTATCCGGCGCTATCCGGACCTTCTCATTCATCGGGCCATCAAAGCGGTTCTGCAAGGCGAGAAATACCGCCCCGGGAATTGGGCGGATATCGGCATCCGTTGCTCGCAAACCGAGCGACGGGCCGATGAGGCGACGCGAGACGTCGTGTCCTGGCTGAAGTGCTACTACATGCAAGATCGCATCGGAGAGGAATTTGCCGGCAGTGTATCCGCCGTCAAGTCCTTCGGCATTTTCGTGGCGTTGGACGACGTGTTTATCGAGGGGTTGGTGCACATCTCGGACCTGGGCAGCGATTACTTTCACTACGACGATGCCAAGCACCAGTTGGTCGGCGAGCGCAGCGGCAATCGCTTCCGCCTGGCCGACCGTGTGCGCGTGCAACTGGTGCGGGTGGATATGGAAAGCAGCAAGATCGATTTCCGCCTGGCAGAGGAGGCGAGGGGTAAAGGCGGGCGACGTGGCTGATGCGCATTTCATCTACGGCTTCCACGCCATCAATGCCCGGTTGCGGCAAAGCGTCGGCAGTGTGCAGGAAATCTATCTAGCCGCCGGAAGGCAGGATGGCCGTACGCGCGATCTGGTCAAGTTGGCCGAGGCGCAGGGTGTGCGTGTCATTGCCACCGATTCCTCGCGTCTCGATGGCATGGCCGGGGGGCATGGCAAGGCTGCGCGCCACCAAGGCGTGGTGGCACGCGTTTCGTCAGGCCAGCGCCACGTTACGCTGGACGATGTGCTCGACACGCTTGCCGAGCCGGCTTTGCTGCTGGTGCTGGATGGGGTGCAGGATCCGCACAATCTTGGCGCCTGCCTACGCGTGGCCGATGCGGCCGGGGCACATGCCGTCGTTGCACCGAAGGACAGGGCCGTGGGGCTCAATGCAACCGCCATCAAAGTGGCGTGCGGCGCAGCCGACAGCGTTCCTTATGTAACCGTGACAAACCTGGCGCGCGCTTTGCGCGAGATGCAGGAACGCGGCATCCGGACGTGCGGCGCCGACGCCGATGCAGAGAAGGATATCTATGGCACGGATCTCAAGGAGCCGGTTGCACTGGTGCTGGGTGCCGAGGGGGACGGCCTGCGCCGCCTGACACGGGAAACCTGCGACGCTCTTGTCAGGATACCCATGCATGGCAGTGTGGAAAGCCTGAATGTCTCGGTTGCGAGCGGCATCTGCCTGTTTGAAGCTCGACGCCAGCGAGGCTTGGCGTAGGCGGGTTCGTGCTTAGAGGGCCTTGATCGCCACAAGCGCTTGATTTTTCGTGCCTGTTTAGCTACACTACTCGGCTTCACAAACCTTGCCCCACTGCAACGCATGGCGGGGGGTACAACCCATAAGGAGACTGCATGCGACATTACGAAATCGTTTTCATCGTTCACCCGGATCAAAGCGAGCAGGTGCCCGCGATGATCGAGCGCTACAAGGTGCTCGTCACCGGCCGTTCTGGCCAGATCCACCGCCTCGAGGACTGGGGGCGTCGCCAGTTGGCCTATCCGATCCAGAAGATCCACAAAGCGCACTACGTGCTCATGAACATCGAGTGTGACGCCGAGACGCTCACTGAACTGGAGCACGCCTTCAAGTTCAACGACGCAGTGCTTCGTCATCTCACAGTCAAGATGCGCAATGCCGTGACGACGCCCTCCCCGATGATGAAGGAAGAGAAGGCCAAGTCGCTGACGCATGCCGCTGAGGGTGCCAAGACGGAAGAGGCAAAGCCTGCCGAGCAGCCCGCGGCCTGAGGTGACGGCGCAGCAGAACGAGCTGTCGATTACCGGGTGCATCATCGAACTGGCGCAACTGCGCCACACCCCGGCAGGCGTACCGGTGCTGAATTTCAGAATCGCCCACGCCTCGGAACAGATCGAAGCAGAACTGCCGCGCAAGGTTGAATGCGAACTGCAGGCCGTAACGCTGGGACAAACGGCAATTATGCTGAGGGCGGCCAAGCCGGGCGATGGTGTCAAGCTGACCGGATTCCTCGCCGCAAAAAGTACCCAGTCGAAGCAGTTGGTGCTGCATGTGGAACAAATCGAATTTTTGGAAGGAATGAATCATGGCGTTTAAACCGAGAAATGCGAAGGACGCGAAGAAGCGCAAGGACGACAAGGGGTCGCGTGGCATGTTCAAGCGGCGCAAGTTCTGCCGTTTTACAGCCGAGAAGATTGCGGAAATCGACTACAAGGATGTCGAGATCCTGAAGGATTTCATTACTGAGAACGGCAAGATCATGCCGGCGCGCATTACCGGAACAAAGACCGGCTACCAGCGCCAGTTGTCTACCGCCATCAAGCGCGCACGCTATCTGGCGCTGATGCCCTACACTGACCTGCACTGAGAGAGGAAACGGCCATGCAAGTGATTTTGATGGAAAAGGTGGTCAATCTCGGCAGTCTGGGCGACGTTGTCAAGGTGCGCGACGGTTATGCACGCAACTTCCTCATTCCCCAGGGGAAGGCCAAGCGGGTCACGCCCGAGAACATGGCGGAGTTCGAGAAGCGTCGTGCTGAACTCGAGAAGCAGCAGGTCGAGAAACTAACCGCTGCGCAGGAGAAGGGTGCCAAGCTGGAAGGCATGATGGTGCAGATCACCCGCAAGGCGGGGGTCGACGGCCGTCTGTTTGGCTCTGTCACCAACTTCGATATAGCCGAGGCGCTTAAGGAGCAGGGCATTGAGGTGGAGCGGGCTGATATCCGCATGCCAGAGGGCCCGCTCAAGTTGATCGGTGACGCTCAGGTGCAGATTGTCCTCCACAGCGACGTGGTAGCCGGCATTACCGTATCGGTGCTTGGCGAACACTAAGTATCGCCTCTCATGCAAAAGGGCCGCTTTTCAGCGGCCCTTTTTTTGTTGACTGCACCTTGGATTACCTGGCGGAGAGAGAGGGATTCGAACCCTCGATACGTTTTACCGTATACACACTTTCCAGGCGTGCGCCTTCGACCACTCGGCCATCTCTCCGGAAGGGGCGCATTCTAGCAGAAAGGGCTTGGTGGTGCGATGCAGCATTAGCGTTGGGAGGCTAGGCGGGCCAAAGAATCAAGGAGTACTTCACTCGCCTTTTGAATTGGCCTATAGTTCCATCAAGCGCATATATGCATCGAATGACACAATGTGCGCTACTGGTACGGAGTCACTAAGAGCCGGCCGGACGCAGCGTCAATCCAAAAAAATCCAAAGGAGGCGTCATGCAGAAGTCGTTGCACATCGATCCCAATAAATGTACCGGTTGTCTCCAGTGCGAGATGGCCTGCTCCTATGAGAACTACGGTGCTTTCAATATTTCGAAGTCGCGCATCAAGGTCTTCAACTTCGAGTCCGCCGGACGCAAGGTGCCCTATACCTGCACCCAATGCGCCGAAGCGTGGTGTCTGCATGCCTGCCCGGTCGACGCGATCCGCATCGATGCCGCCACCGGTGCCAAGGTGGTGTTCGAGAACACCTGCGTCGGCTGCAAAGTGTGCACCATCGCTTGTCCGTTCGGCACGATCAACTACGTCGCCGACAGCGGCAAGGTGCAGAAGTGCGACCTATGCGGCGGCCAGCCGGCCTGCGCCGATGCCTGCCCGACGGGCGCCATCACCTACGTAGAGTCAGACTGGACCGGCCTGGGCAAGATGCGCCAGTGGGCCGAAAAGACCGACACCCAACCGCGCGCCTGAAAGGAGAGACAACATGGCATGGGCTAAGAAAATCCTGCGCGTGAACCTGACCAAGGGCACCTGCGCATCCGAGCCGCTCAACATGGAGTGGGCGCAACAGTATCTGGGCCAGCGCGGGCTGGCGACGAAATACCTGGTGGCCGAGACCGACCCCAAGGTCGATCCGCTCTCGCCCGAGAACAAGCTGATCATGACCACCGGCCCGCTCACCGGCACGATGGCTTCCACCGGCGGGCGCTATTCCGTCGTCACCAAGGGTCCGCTCACCGGCGCCATCGCCTGCTCCAACTCGGGCGGCTACTTCGGCGCAGAAATGAAGATGGCGGGCTGGGACATGATCATCTTCGAGGGCAAGTCGAAGAAGCCGGTCTATCTCTGGGTCGAGAACGACAAGGCCGAGTTGCGTGACGCGTCCCACCTGTGGGGCACGACCACCTGGCATACCGAGGAAACCATCAAGCAGGCGCACCAGGATCCGCAGATCCGCGTTGCCTCGATCGGCCGCGCCGGCGAGAACGGCGTGCTCTACGCCTGCGTGGTGAATGACCTGCACCGCGCCGCAGGCCGCTCCGGCGTCGGCGCCGTGATGGGTTCGAAGAACCTCAAGGCGGTTGCCCTGCGCGGCACGGTCGGCGTGTCCGGCATCCGCGACTTCAAGGCCTTCCTGCAGGCCACCACGGCCGCCAAGAAAGTGCTGGCCGACAACGCGGTCACCGGACAGGGCCTGCCCAAGTTCGGCACCCAGGTGCTGATGAACGTCATCAACGAGGTCGGTGCGTTGCCGACGCGCAATGCCCAGGATGTGCAGTTCGAGGGGGCGCGCAAGATCTCGGCCGAGGCCATGCACGAGAAGCGTCCCACGGACGGCAAGGCCAATCTCATCACCAACTCCGCCTGCTTCGGCTGCACCATCGCCTGCGGCCGCGTCTCCCAGGTGGACAAGACGCACTGGAGCGTGGTGAACAGCCCGAAATACTGGGGTGCCACCGGCGGCCTCGAGTACGAGAACGCCTGGTCGCTCGGCGCCGCCAACGGCGTGGATGATCTCGAGGCCCTGACGGTGGCCAACATGATCTGCAACGAGGACGGCATGGATCCGATCACCTTCGGTGCCACCATCGGCGCGGTCATGGAGATGTTCCAGATGGGTGTGCTGAAGAAGGAGCAGATCGGCGTCGAGGCGCCCTTCGGCTCTGCCCAGGCCCTGCTTGAATTGGCGCACATGACGGCGGAAGGGCGCGGCTTCGGCAAGGAGATCGCCCTCGGCTCCGCGCGTCTGACCAAGAAGTACGGCCATCCGGAGCTGTCCATGACAGTGAAGGGGCAGGAGTTCCCGGCCTATGATCCGCGCGGCATCCAGGGCATGGGGCTGACCTATGCCACCTCCAACCGCGGCGCCTGCCACCTGCGCAGCTACACTGTGGCTTCGGAGATCCTCGGCGTGCCGGTGAAGACCGATCCGTTGTCTACCGAAGGCAAGCCCGATCTGGTCAAGGCCTTCCAGGATGCGACGGCGGCCTTCGATTCTTCCGGCACCTGCATCTTCACCACCTTCGCGTGGACGCTGGGCGATCTCGCTCCGCAGCTGGACGCCGCCTGCGAGGGCGGCTGGACGCTGGAGCGCCTGGCCGAGGTCGGCGAGCGCATCTGGAACATGGAGCGCCAGTACAACCTTGCAGCCGGCCTGACGGCCAAGGACGACGACCTGCCCAAGCGCCTCAAGACCGAACCGGCCAAGTCAGGCCCGGCCAAGGGCCTGGTATCCGGCATCGACAAGATGATTCCGGAGTACTACAAGGTGCGAGGCTGGACGGCTGAGGGTGTGCCGACCAAGGACACGGCCAAGCGTCTGGGGCTGTAAGCTTCCTCAATACCGCCAAGGCCCGGTACTGCCGGCGCCTTGGCGTTTTTGTCTGAGGTGCATTCATGAAACACGTCATCATCGGAAACGGTCCCGCCGGCGTGGTTGCCGCGGAGACGTTGCGCAAGGCGGACCCCAAGGCTGAGGTCATACTCATCGGCGACGAGCCTGAGCCGCCTTATTCGCGCATGGCAATCCCCTATCTGCTCATGGGCAACATCGCCGAATCAGGTACGCACCTGCGCAAGGAGAAAGGCCATTTTGAGTCGCTCGGCATCCAACTGATCAGCGGTCGCGTTGCCGGCGTCGATGCCAAGGCGCGCAAGATTACCCTTACCGACGGCAAGAGCCAGGGCTTCGATCGCCTTCTCATCGCCTCCGGCTCCCATCCGCTCAAGCCGCCCATCGCAGGCATGGATGCACCCAATGTGCACACCTGCTGGACGCTGGAAGATGCCCGCGCGATCGTCAAACTGGCGAAATCCGGTTCGCGCGTGCTGCAGATCGGCGCCGGCTTCATCGGCTGCATCATCATGGAGGCACTCGCCGCGCGAGGCACGCAGCTCACGGTGGTCGAAATGGGCGACCGCATGGTGCCGCGCATGATGACGGAGAAGGCCGGTGGCATGATCCGTCAGTGGTGCGAGAAGCAGGGCGTGCGCGTGCATACCGGCGCCAAGGTCGAATCCCTGCGTGCCGGCGCCAAGGCGGGCGAACTCGTCGCCAAGCTCAGCAACGGCCAGGACATCGCCGCCGATCTCGTCATCTGCGCCGCCGGGGTCGCACCGAATATCGACTTCCTCCAGGGCAGCGGCATTGCCGTCGAACGCGGCATTCTGGTCGACGCCGACATGCAGAGCAGCGTTCCCGGCATCTATGCCGCGGGCGATGTGACCGAGGCAGTGGATTTCATCAGCGGCAAGCGTACCCTCAACGCCATCCAGCCGAATGCCGCCGATCAGGCGCGCATCGCCGCGATCAACATGGCGGGCGGACAGGCAAGCCTGCAGGGCAGCCTGGCCATCAACGTGCTCGACACGCTGGGGCTGATATCGGCGTCCTTCGGCCAGTGGTGGGGCGAGGCGGGCGGCGAGTCGGTCGAGCGTGCGGACGAGAACGACTTCAAGTACATCAGCCTGCAGTTCAAGGACGATGTGCTGATTGGCGCCACCAGCATCGGCCTGACCGATCACGTCGGCGTGTTGCGGGGGCTGACTATGGGGCGTGTGCGCCTCGGCGAATGGAAGGAGCGCCTGCTCGTCGATCCGACGCGCATCATGGAAGCCTACCTTGCTCGTGCGCAGGGTGGCGAAACGCGTTATCTGGGGACACGGCCGATATAGGGCAGGCAAGGATCAATTGATGCGCATCACTTTCAAGCTGTATGCCATGCTTGCCGATCACTTGCCGGACGAGGCGCGCAAGACGAACTCCATGTTGCTTGAGGTGCCGTCCGGCCGCACGGTCGGGCAGGTGATCGATGATTTCAACCTGCCGCCGAAGCTGGTGCATCTGGTCCTGGTGAATGGCAACTACATTCAGCCTGCGGATCGGGCAGGGCGCATGCTGGTCGAGGGCGACGTGCTGGCCATCTGGCCGCCGATAGCGGGTGGCTGACTTTGTTGTCGCGCGCGACTGCGAGATGACGATTTCGCAGGCGGATTTCATGCGCCTTTTGCCCGCCGCCGTGGCAGGCGTGTCCTACGAAATCCAGGACGGAATGCTGGTCCAGGGCGATGCCGAATGCGGCTGGCGCATCGCGCTGACGCCGCTGCCGGATCTGACGATCGGCCTCATCCGCCTTGAGCGCCAGCGCGCCGTGTTTGCCTTCAAGGGCTATTCCGCAGGTGAAATCACCGCCTTTTTTCAGCGCTTTGATTTGTATTTCGCCCGGGGTGGCGGTTGAATTGCGGTAAAATGCAGTGCGGCGGGTCTCCCCGCATTGCAAGGTGGTGAATCTGGTCAGGTCCGGAAGGAAGCAGCCACAGCCATTGACTGCAAGTGCCGGGGGTCAGGCTCGCCGCCCCTCACTCCCCCTCTGCTAAAATCCCGTCATGAGCTATCAGGTTCTCGCGCGCAAGTGGCGGCCGAAGTCTTTCGAGACACTGGTCGGGCAGGAGCATGTCGTGCGCGCGCTCACCCACGCGCTGGATCAGCAGCGCCTGCACCATGCCTACCTGTTCACCGGCACGCGCGGCGTTGGCAAGACGACCATCGCGCGCATCCTCGCCAAGGCCCTGAACTGCGAAACCGGCATTACCTCGAAGCCCTGCGGCACCTGCAGTTCCTGCCAGGAGATCGACAGCGGGCGCTTTGTAGACCTCATCGAGGTCGATGCCGCGACCAACACCAAGGTCGACGAAATGCGCCAGCTGCTCGAGAACGCCACCTATGCGCCGACGCGCGGCCGCTTCAAGGTGTATGTCATCGACGAAGTGCACATGCTGTCCACCTCGGCCTTCAATGCCATGCTCAAGACGCTGGAGGAGCCGCCCGAGCACATCAAGTTCATCCTCGCCACCACCGACCCGCAGAAGATCCCGGTGACGGTGCTCTCGCGCTGCCTGCAGTTCAACCTCAAGCAGATGCCGATGGGCCACATCGTCGAACATCTTGGGCGCATTCTCGAGGCGGAGCAGGTGGGCTTCGAGCCGCCTGCGCTGCGCCACATCGCCAAGGGTGCGGCAGGCAGCATGCGCGACGCGCTTTCGCTGCTCGACCAGGCCATCGCCCACGGCGCCGGCCGCATCGAGGAGGCGGGCGTGCGCGACATGCTCGGCACGGTGGGGGAGGACCACCTCTTTGCGCTGCTCGACGGCTTGGCCGCGCGCGACTTGCGCGCCATGCTGGCCGTGGCGGAGCAGATGGACGCACGCAGCCTGTCCTTCGATTCGGCCCTGCAGGAGCTGGCCACCCAATTGCACCGCATCGCCCTCGTGCAGCTCGCGCCAGAGGCTCTTGTCGACGAGGCCGAACGCGCCCGCCTCGCCGGATACGCGCAGCACCTCGATGCCGAATACCTCCAGCTCTGCTACCAGATCGCCATCAACGGCCGCGGCGATCTGGCGCTGGCGCCGGACGAATACTCCGGCTTCCTCATGACGCTGATGCGACTGGTGGCATTCAATCCGGAAATGCCCCCCGCCCTTGACGCAGGCGTGGCGCCCGAGCCTGCCAGGCGCAGTTCGCCGCCGCCAGCCAAGGCCTCGCAAGCCGTAGCCGCGCCCCGGGCGACTCCCGCCCCTGTGCAAGCGGATTTGCCTGCGGCGTCAATGGAGGGCAGCGATGCCCTGCAGGGAGTTCCCTCTGGGGACTGGCATGGCATTCTGGTTCGTCTCAAGCTTGGCGGCATGGTGCGGGAACTGGCCCATCACTGCGAGTTGGCCGAGCAGTCCGCCGGTGCCATCAAGCTGCGCCTGAATCCGGCGCACAAGTCGTTGCTGATGAACAAGGCGACTCAGGACAAACTGCAGGCCGCCCTGTCCGCCCACTTCGGCAACCCGGTCAAGCTTGCCATCGATATCGGCGACCTATCCGGCGAGACCCCTGCGCAACGCGCCGAGATGGTCCGCAACGAGCGGCAGAATCGTGCCATCGAATCGCTTGAGCAAGATGCCTTCGTGCGCGACATGATCGAAACCTTTGACGCCACGATCAACGAACAATCCATCAAGCCACTGAACTGAAGCGGAGATCGACATGATGAAAAACGGACTGGCTGGACTGATGAAGCAGGCCCAGCAGATGCAGGAAAACATGCAGAAGGCGCAGGAACAGCTGGCGAGCATCGAGGTCGAAGGCCAGTCTGGTGCCGGCCTGGTCAAGGTGGTCATGACCTGCAAGCACGACGTGCGGCGCGTCAGCATCGATCCTTCGCTGCTGGCCGACGACAAGGACATGCTGGAGGATCTTGTGGCAGCCGCCATAAACGACGCCGTGCGCCGCGTTGAGACTACCGTGCAGGAGAAAATGAGCGGTTTTACCGCCGGGCTCAACCTGCCGCCAGGGATGAAGCTGCCCTTTTGAATCGCAGGTCGGCCTTCAGCCCGACATTGTCGGCCTGAAGGCCGACCTACATCATGACCACTCCATCCGCCCTCGAGGAATTGATCGAAGCCCTGCGCTGCCTGCCTGGCGTCGGTCCCAAATCGGCGCAACGCATGGCCTACCACCTGCTGCAGCGCGACCAGCCGGGTGCACAGCGCCTGGGCCGGGCACTGGAGCAGGCCGTGCAGGTGCTGCGCCACTGCAGCCGCTGCAACGCCTTCAGCGAGAACGAGGTCTGCGAGCGGTGTGCCTCGCCCCGACGCGACGCCTCGCTGCTGTGCGTGGTCGAAATGCCGGCCGATCTCAACATGATGGAGCAGACGCACGCCTTCAAGGGCATGTACTACGTGCTGATGGGCCATCTCTCGCCCCTGGACGGCATCGGGCCGAAGGAACTGCACCTTGAGCGCTTGCTCGCGCGCGCCTGCGACGGCGTGGTGCAGGAAGTCATCCTCGCCACCAACTTCACCAACGAAGGCGAGGCCACCGCCCACTATCTCGGCGAAGTGCTGCGGGCGCGCAACCTGAAGGTCTCCCGCATTGCCCGCGGCCTGCCGGTGGGCGGCGAAATCGAACACACCGACGCCGGCACCATCGCCCAGGCATTGATCGAGCGCCGCCCCGTCTGATCCGTCCTGCGGCAGCTCAAGCCCTTGCTGTATATGGATTTTCCAGACCGGGGCGATGCTTATCGGGTTTGGCGCAAACAACCAGCCTTAGCCGAGCGGAAACCCAGGATTGGCGCGGCTTTCGGCGGTTTTTCTTCCATTCTCCCTTGATTATTCTGTATAATCCTGCGGTTTTTGGCTAAGGCATCACGCCCCCTCGCGGCGAGCATTAGCAAATACTGAAATATAGTTTTGGATTCGCATTCATTTTCTTCAGGAAGTCGAGGCCATGAGCAGTGACAAGAAAGTAGATTGCAGCCGGCGGAACCTGGTTTTCGCCACTGCAGCCGTGGGAGGCGTGGCGACAGTCGCAACTGCGGTGCCCTTTGTAGCCAGCATGCTTCCCTCCGAGCGCGCCAAGGCGGCAGGCGCCCCGGTGGAAGTCGATATCAGCAAGCTCGCTCCCGGCGAGATGTTGCGCGTCGAGTGGCGCGGCAAGCCCGTTTGGATTGTTTACCGCACCCAGGAAATGATCGATTCGCTGAAGAAGGTCAACGATCAGGTCGCTGATCCGATGTCAAAGCGCCCGATGCAGCCCGATTACATCAAGGGCGATGAGCGCTCGATCAAGCCGGAATACCTCGTTGTCGTCGGCATCTGCACCCATCTGGGCTGTTCGCCGACAGACAAGTTCAAGACCGGCGCCGAATCCGACATCGATCCCAACTGGCCAGGCGGCTTCTTCTGCCCCTGCCACGGCTCGACATTCGACCTGTCCGGCCGGGTTTACAAGAACAAGCCGGCGCCGGACAACCTGGAAGTGCCGCCGCATTACTACATGTCCGACACGCGCATTCTGATCGGCGAAGACAAGAAGGCATAAGGGGACGCACGACATGGCTAGCAGCAATTTCGAGAAATTCAAGTCGGACGGCACGCTCGCGGGCAACGTCCTGGAGTGGGTCGACGAGCGCTTTCCGCTGACGGCGAACTGGAAAGCCCACCTGTCCGAGTACTACGCACCGAAAAACTTCAACTTCTGGTACTTCTTCGGCTCGCTTGCCCTGCTGGTGCTGGTGATGCAGATCGTCACCGGCATCTTCCTGGTGATGCACTACAAGCCGGACGCTTCGCTCAATGCTGCCGGCGTGCCGGTGGCCTTCGCCAGCGTCGAGTACATCATGCGCGACGTGCCGTGGGGCTGGCTGATCCGCTACATGCACTCCACCGGCGCCTCGGCCTTCTTCGTCGTGGTCTACCTGCACATGTTCCGCGCCATGCTCTACGGTTCCTACCGCAAGCCGCGCGAGCTGCTGTGGATCTTCGGCGTGCTGATTTACCTGTGCCTCATGGCGGAAGCCTTCGCCGGCTACCTGCTGCCGTGGGGCCAGATGTCCTTCTGGGGCGCCCAGGTGATTCTCAGCCTGTTCTCGGCCATCCCGCTGATCGGCAACGACCTGGCCTTGTGGATACGCGGCGACTACGTCATCGCCGATGCCACGCTGAACCGCATGTTCGCCTTCCACGTCATTGCCATCCCGCTGGCCCTGCTCGGCCTCGTCGCCGCGCACATCCTCGCGCTTCATGAGGTCGGCTCGAACAACCCGGACGGCATCGAGATCAAGAAGAACAAGGACCCGAAGACCGGCATCCCGCTCGACGGCATTCCCTTCCACCCGTACTACACGGTGAAGGACATCGTCGGCGTGATCGTCTTCCTGATGGTTTTCTCCGCCATCGTCTTCTTTGCGCCGGAGCTGGGCGGCTATTTCCTCGAGTACAACAACTTCATCCCGGCCGATCCGCTGGTGACGCCGCCGCACATCGCGCCGGTGTGGTATTTCACGCCGTTCTACTCGATCCTGCGCGCCAACACGGTCAATTTCTTCTGGATCGACGCCAAGCTGTGGGGCGTGATCTTCATGGGCCTGGGCGTGATGATTTTGTTTTTCCTGCCCTGGCTCGACCGCAGCCCGGCCAAGTCGATCCGCTACCGCGGCCCGATCTACAAAACCGCGCTGGGCGTGTTCATCGTCGCCTTCTTCATCCTCGGTTATCTGGGCATGCAGGCGCCGACGCCGGTCTTCACCATCATTTCGCAGATCTGCACGGTCATCTACTTCCTGTTCTTCCTGCTCATGCCCTGGTACAGCCGCATCGACAAGTGCAAGCCGGAACCGGAAAGGGTGACCAAATGAGAATCGTCATGTTCAAGAAAATCCTTTTCTCTTTCGTCCTTGCGCTCCTTTTCGCGCCGTTCGCCGCGCAGGCCAGCGTCTCCCTCAAGCTTGACCGCGCGCCCGACCGCGCCACCGACAATGCAGCGCTGCAGAACGGCGCCAAGCTGTTCATCAACAACTGCCTGAACTGCCACGGCGCCAGCTATGTCCGCTACAACCGCCTCATGGACATCGGCCTGACCGAGCAGCAGATCAAGGACAACCTGCTGTTTACCGCCGAGAAGATCGGCGAACCGATGGGCATCTCGATGCCGCGCAAGGATGCCAAGGAATTCTTCGGCGCCTGGCCGCCCGACCTTTCCCTCATCGCCCGGGCGCGCGCCTCCGGCGACGGCAGCGGGGCGGACTGGCTGTACACCTACCTGCGCGGCTTCTATCGCGACGAAAAGCGGCCGACCGGCTGGAACAATGTCGTCTTCGACAGTGTCGGCATGCCGCACGTCCTGTGGGAACTGCAGGGCGAGCAGGTGATGGGCGCGGACCACAAGCTCACGCTGGCCAAGCCCGGCAAGCTCACGCCCAGGGAATACGACGACGCAGTTGGCGATCTCGTCGCCTTCATGGTCTGGATGGCCGAGCCGCAGGCATCGTTCCGCAAGAACCTCGGCATCGCCGTACTGCTTTTCCTAGGCGTGTTCTTCGTCGTGGCCTATGCCATGAAGCGCGCGTTCTGGAAAGACATCCACTAATCCACTGCAAGGATCGCCATGCAGTTTCTCGGCCATCGTGATTTCAACTCCCCGCGCGTCCGCCGCGTGGTGCGCGATGCCGACTATTCCTGGAGCGGGAATACCATGATGACATTGTATTCGGGCACGACCTGCCCGTTCAGCCACCGCTGCCGCATCGTCCTCTATGAGAAGGGGATGGACTTCCAGGTGATCGACGTCGATCTCTTCAACAAGCCCGAGGACATCGCGGTCATCAACCCGTACAACCGCGTACCCGTGCTCGTCGACCGCGACCTTGTGCTCTACGAGGCCAACATTATCAACGAGTACATCGACGAGCGCTTTCCGCATCCGCAGCTGATGCCGCCGGATCCGATCATGCGCGCCCGCGCCCGCCAGTTGCTGTTCACTTTCGAGCAGGAGTTGTTCACCCACATCGAGGCGCTGGAGAAGAACCTGAAGGCCGCCGAGAAGGCCCGCCTGCACGTGCGCGACCGCCTCACCGAACTGGCGCCGGTCTTCAACAAGCAGAAGTTCATGCTGGGCGACGAATTCTCCATGCTCGACGTTGCCATCGCGCCGCTGCTGTGGCGCCTCGACCACTACGGCATCGAACTGCCGAAGACCGCCGTGCCGCTCATGAAGTACGCCGAGCGCATCTTCAGCCGGCAGGGCTTCATCGACGCCCTGACGCCCTCCGAGAAGGTCATGCGGCGATAGCGGCCCGGCGCCTCTGCGCGCCTCCCCGCGGTTTCAATGTCTCCCGTCGTCTCCACCAAACCCTACATGCTGCGCGCGCTCTACGAGTGGTGCGCCGACCAGGGACTGACGCCCTACATCTCCGTGCAGGTCGATGCCCAGACCCTGGTGCCGCGCCAGTTCGTGCGCGACGGCCAGATCGTGCTCAATCTCGGCGCCGATGCCGTGCAGAACCTGCACATGGGCAACGACCTCATCACCTGCCAGGCCCGCTTCGGCGGCGTCGCGCAGTCGCTCTCCATCCCCATCGGCAACGTCGCCGCCATCTACGCGCGGGAGAACGGACAGGGCATGGCCTTCGAAGTCGGCGAACAGGTCGAAGCGCCTGCCGTCCCGGCAGGGGAGGGTGCGCCCGAAAGCCCTGAACCCCCGCCCCCCGACACCCCGCCCCGGTCACACCTCACCCGAGTCAAGTAAGTCTTGCCATCGGCGCAAGGCACCGGTCTGCCTTGCGCGCCTTAAAACAAAACGCAATCAAGTTGTTGTGTGTCTTGTATTACGCCAATAGTGATAGAGGTGGAGGATAATATTTATTAAAAACAAACAAATATAATAATATTCAAATATCTTCCGAAATTCTATAAACGAAATATCGTGAATTATTTCACGCTTTCAATGAATGAAATCGTGCTCTAATGCCGCACCTATTTAGCATACAGACCGGCTCAAGCCGGCAGTCCAGGGAGAGGTCGGGTGCAGGCGCAAGCTCGCATGGAGGGGGGAGATTTGCTATGGCTTCTGGGCAGCCTGTGCCAGATCGGCCGGCAGCCTTTCGACGCCACCCTGGTTGCCCAGGAATTCCCCCCGCCGCACTCGATCACCACACTTCATGAAGCCGCCCGCGCGCTGGGCTTCAGGACCGGCGAACGCAGCGTTACCCCCGCCGTCCTGCCGGGACTGACTTTCCCCTGCATCGCCTTCCTGCATCAAGCTCCGCACTCGGCCGGTTCGCCGACGCAACTGCACGTCGTGCGCGAGGGCGAGGGTGATGAGCCGAGCGAGCCGGAACCGGTGCGTCCGGCGCTCATCCTGCGTGCCGATGCAAACCAGTTCCTTTACTTTTGCGCCGGGGCCGAGCAGGCTGAAACTCTGCCGCTCGCAGAATTCGACCTCTACTTCGAACCCAAGGTCATTCTCGCCGCCCGCGAATCCACACCCCTCGCCCCAGCGGGGAGAGGGGCAGGGGGAGAGGGGGTAGAGGGTGAAACGGCCACCCCCTCCAAATTCGGCTTCCGCTGGTTCCTCCCCGAGCTGCTCAAGCACAGGCGCATCTGGCGCGACGTGCTGCTTGCCTCGCTCTCCATCCAGCTGGTCGGCCTCGCCACGCCGGTATTCACGCAGGTCATCATCGACAAGGTGGTGGTGCACCAGACCCAATCCACGCTCGTCGTCATCGGCGTGGCGCTGATCCTGTTCATGCTCTTCGCCAGCGCCATGACCTGGCTGCGCCAGTATCTGGTGCTGCACACCGGCAACCGCATCGATGCCGTGCTGGGCAGCCAGGTCTTCCGCCACCTGCTGCGCCTGCCGCTGCCCTTCTTCGAGAACCGCACCACTGGCGTGCTGGTCGCCCGCCTGCACGGCGTCGAGACCATCCGCGAGTTCGTCTCCGGCGCCGCGGTGAGCTTGATCCTCGATTTCCCCTTCCTGCTGATCTTCCTGGCGGTGATGTTCTGGTACTCCTGGCAGCTCTCGCTCATCGCCGTGGCGCTGCTGGGCGCTATCGGCGTGGCGAGCTTCCTCGTCGCGCCCGTCTTCCGCGACAAGCTCAACCGGCAGTTCCTGCTCGGCGCGCGCAACCAGTCCTTTCTCACAGAGTTCGTCTCCGGCATCGCCACCGTAAAGGCGCTGCAGATGGAGCCTCACCTCGAGCAGAAATACGGCGGCTATCTCGCCGACTATCTCGCCGCCGGCTTCTCCACGCGGCAGGTCTCCAACACCTACAACGTGCTCGCCAATGGTCTGGAGCAGGCCATGACGCTGTCCATCCTCGTCGTCGGCGCATTGCTGGTGATGCAGAACGACGGCTTCACCGTCGGCATGCTCGTCGCCTTCCAGATGTTCGCCAGCCGCATGAGCCAGCCCATGCTGCGCCTGGTCGGCCTGTGGCAGGAATTCCAGCAGGCCAATATTGCGGTGAAGCGCTTGGGCGACCTGATGGACGCCCCCGCCGAGCCGCACGCCCTCATTCCCCACCGCGAAGCGGGTGGCGCCGGGCGCATCGACCTCAGGCAGGTGAGTTTCCGTTATTCCGGGCAACACCCCTTCCTCTACCGCAACCTGACTCTCACGCTCAAGCCCGGCCGGCTCTCCGTGCTGATGGGCCCCTCCGGTTGCGGCAAGAGCACGCTGGCGAAGCTGCTGCAGGGCTTCTATCCGCCCACGGACGGACAGATCCTGCTCGACGGCCGCGACATCCGCCACCTTGCCGCCAACGAGCTGCGCCAGACCTACGGCGTCGTGCCGCAGGAGACCGTGCTCTTCGCCGGCACCATCTACGACAACCTCGTCATGGCCCATCCGCATGCCGGCTTCGACGACGTCATCAAGGCCGCCAAGCTCGCCGAGATCCATGAAGTGATCGAGCAACTGCCGCAGGGCTACCAGACCGTGATCGGCGAGCACGGTGTCGGCCTCTCAGGCGGCCAGCGTCAGCGCCTGGCCATCGCCCGCGCCCTGCTCAAGCGTCCGAAGATCCTCATCTTCGACGAAGCGGTGTCCAGCCTCGACCAGCAGACCGCCGAGCACTTCGCCCAGACCATCAACCGCCTCAAGGGGCAGGCGACCATGCTCTTCATCACCCACCAGATCCCGAAGGGGCTGCAGGTGGATGAGGTGTTCAGTTTTGGGGGGAGGGCAATGGCGGAGCAGACGCCACCAACGGAGATTAAAACTGAAGGAGGGTTGGAGTGAACGCTGATGAGAATGAACCTGACGCTGGCGACACCACGCGCGAGATCGCCGAATACCGCTTCGCGCGCGACAACGCCGAGACGAAGTTCCTCGACTGGCGCCCCCTGCCGGCCGACGTCGCCGTGCTGCCGGAGCTGACTTTGGGCGGGGTGCAGATGGATCTGACCCAGGCGATGGTGAGGGATGCCGGGGAGGGCTGGCGGGGCCAGCCGCCCGGGACGCTGCGCGCGAAGCTCGATGCCTTCCTCAACGAGACCAATCCCGCCGTCCTCGATGCCCGCTTCGAGGACCTGCTCTTCGCCTGGACGGGGGCGGACGCGATTGCCGAAGGATCATTCACGAATCAGCTCGATGCCCGCCACGCACGGGTGCTGGAGCAGGCCTACGGCCGCAGCTTCCAGAACCCCAATGCCGAC
>PHCS01000043.1 GCA_002840845.1 Betaproteobacteria bacterium HGW-Betaproteobacteria-14 | reverse complement strand
GGCCGTCGCCTTGCTGCTCGGTGTCACTTCGATAGTGACATCACCGGCCGCAGATGCAGCAACGGCGCAGACTAGTGGGTTATGCAATCTGTATTATGTAAATAAATAATCATATGCCGTGAATGGACCAGCGCACAACGCCCCATATGGCGAAATCCTGCTCCTCGCCCACGTAAATGTCCCCATGGTCCTCGCCATTGGCGCGCAGGAGGATCCCCTCGGGCAGGCGGCATAGCTGCTTCACGGTGAATTCGCCGTCGACCACGGCAATCACGACGCTCCTGTCGGCCGGTCTGAGGGCGCGATCGACGACGAGCAGGTCGCCGTCGTGGATGCCGAAACCGGTCATGGAGTCCCCGCTGACGCGCGCAAGGAAAGTGTCTTCGCGGTGCTCGCCGAGGAAAACGTCCAGGCTCAGACGGTCATTGAATTGGTTGTCGGCGGATAACGGCAAGCCGGCTGGTACCGGCCTGGCCAGGAGCGGCAAGCCTGGCAGGGGGATTACGCCCTCTTCCGGGAATGCCGGTAAAGGACTGCCCGTCGTCCCGGGCTTGCGACATGGGGTAATCGGACAAGCCACGCGATCACCCCTGGTAGCGCCTCACGAGACCCGTGACGACGCCGAAAAGCTCTAGCTCGCCCTTCGGCCGGATGACCGGATATGCCTTGTTGTGGGGCTTGAGGATGAAGCGATCCTTTTCCATGCCCAGCTCCTTGAGGGTGAATTCGTTGTCGACGATGGCAATGACGAAATCCCCTGAGCGGGCTGCCTTGCTGCGTTCGACGACGACGATATCGCCGTCATGGATGCCAGCCTCCTCCATGGAATCGCCCTTGACGGGCACCATCACGGTGCGCGAAGGGGTGCGGACCAGGTATTCATCGACGAGAAAGGGCTCGCCCCCTGCCCCTTCGACCATCTCCGGAGCGCCGGCGCGCACGGTCGTGCCGGCCAGGGATCGTTCGAAAAAACGCCTGCTGGGCATCCAGGCGTCGTCGTCGGGGGTGCGTTCGACATAACCGGCCTGCTCCAGGCGTCCGAGGAGTTTTCGGGCTGCCGTCTTGGAGGCGAAGCCCATCAGGGTCGCAATGCGCTGCAGGGAAGGAATGCGCCGGGCATCCGCGAAATAATCGCGCAGGCGGCCGAGGTACTCGGTATCGCGTTCGGTATCAGAGGAAGGCATGGCAGGCTCCGCACTATATTGGTGTCCGTATGAACACCAATATAGTGTCCGAACGGACACTCGTCAAGTACTGTGTGGCGCGAATTGGGATTTAGCGCCGTACTGCCGGGACTGACTTTGCTGCTATTCGCTGCCCGGTGGGGTGACAGCACTGCCGTCGCCGGCAGGTGTCACTTCGGAAGAATCCACCGAGGCAATGCCCCCGGGATCAGCAGCGGCACTCTTCGCCGCGAGTTTCTGCAGACGCTTTTCTTCCTGTTTTTTCTTTTTCGCCAGGTCTCTTTGGCGTTTTTCGAACTGGTAATTGGGCTTGGCCAAAAGAACTCCTTGGACCGCCGCAATGGACGGTCGGATACAAATATGGATCAGTAACGCTTGCCGCCGCGACCCCCACCGGCGCCACCACGGCCACCGAAGCCGCCGCCGCCTCCGCCACCGGTACGCGGCTCTTGGGGCCGGGCCTCATTCACGATCATGTTGCGGCCGTCGGCGCTCTTGCCGTTGAGTCCGGCGATGGCCGCCTGCGCTTCATCGTCAGAACCCATTTCGACGAAGCCGAAACCCTTGGAGCGGCCGGAATCGCGATCCATGATGACCTGCGCCGAACCGACCGTGCCGTAGGCCGCGAACATCTGCTCAAGATCGCTCTTGCTGACGTTGTAGCCCAGATTGCCTACATAAAGCTTTTTGCTCAAGGGAGTTCTCCGGTTGTAGGTGGGACGACAGGACTCGACTGGATTCTAGGCATGCCCCGCTGGCGATAGTATACGGGATCGGTCTTTGGTATGTAGCGTTTTGCAAGGAAGTTTTCATGAAGATTTGGGTGGATGCCGACGCCTGCCCGGCCACGGTCAAGGATATCCTCTACCGCGCCGCCAACCGCACGCAGGTAATGCTCACGCTGATCGCCAACCAGGCGCTGCGCGTACCCCCTTCACCCTGGATCCGCACGCTGCAGGTGCCGGCGGGCTTTGATGTCGCCGACCAGCGCATCGCCGAGGAAGCCGCGGCCGGCGACCTGGTCATCACCGCCGACGTGCCGCTTGCCGCACTGGTGATCGACAAGGGCGCCCGCGTGCTCGATCCCCGCGGCGACCTGCTCGATGCGGGCAATATCCGCGAACGGCTGACGATGCGCAACTTCATGGAAGGGCTTCGCAGCGGCGGCGTCGACACCGGCGGCCCGCCTGCATTCTCGGCGGCCGACCGGCAGGCGTTTGCCAACCGTCTCGATGCGCTGCTGACGAAGCGGGAACGCAGCCAGGGCCGCTAGCGCGTGCGAGGACGCCCCGCGGTGGCCGACCCTACTCCGCGCGAACCCAGGTCTGGGTGCGGCCGAAGAACAGGATGGAGCCGCGCATTTCGAGCTTCTTGCCGCCCTCGATGAGGGTCACCTTGGCGTTGTAGGTCTTGCCGTTGGCCGGGTCGAGAATGGTGCCGCCGGCATACACGTTGTCGCCTTCCTTCTTCAGGCCGTTCAGGATGGTCATGCCGATCACCGGCTTGCCCTTGCGCGGATCGTCGCTGGGGCATTCGTCGCATTTCGAGTCCTGTTTGGCCGGGTCGAAGATCTTCTCGACCGCACCCGAAATCACGCCATCTTTCTCGGTGATGCGGACGACGGATTTCGGCTTGCTGGTTTCATCGTCGATGGTGGTCCACGCCCCGACCGGCGACATCGTGTCGGCGCGTGCGCCCATCGACACGACGACGGCAAACAGGGCAAGGACAAGGCGGGATGGCTGTGACGTCATTGCGGAACTCCCCGATGGATGAAGGCAAGCCGATTATAGCCACGCATTCAGGCTGCCGCCTCAAGCATCTCTGTGTCCTCGTGGCGGTAGGCGGGGCTGCAGCAGCAGAGGATATGCAGCGCGCCCGGGCCAGTCGCCTCGATGCAGTGCGGCGTGCCGGGCGGGATCAGCGCCGTGTCGCCGGGGCTGACTTTCATTTTTTCGTCGCCGAGCGTCAGCAGCCCCTCGCCCGCCGTGACGTGGTAGAGCTCCTCGCTCTTCAGGTGACGGTGCAGCAGCGTGCGCGTGCCGGCCGGCACGACGGCCTCGGCCAGGCTCTGGCTGCGATTGCCATGCTGCTCTGGATGCATCAGCTCGCGGATTTCCGAGCCGTCCTTGGTGATGTAGGGGGCGATGTCGGCCAGGCGGGTTTTCATGGCGAAGCCTTCTTGTAGAGGGCCAGTGCGCGTTCCCGCTGCACGGCGTGGTCGACGACGGGCGCCGGATAATCGTGGCCGATGACGCAGCCGCAGGCGGCCTGCTCGCCCGGCGGCATGGCCCACGGCGCGTGGATGAATTTTACCGGCACTGCCGCCAGTTCCGGCACGTAGCGGCGAATGAATGTGCCCTCGGCGTCGAACTTCTTCGACTGCGTCAGCGGATTGAAGATGCGGAAATACGGCTGCGCATCGCAGCCGGTCGAGGCCGCCCACTGCCAGTTGCCGTTGTTGGCGGCGAGGTCGAAGTCGTTCAGCCTGTCCGCGAAGTATTGCTCGCCAAGACGCCAGTCCACCAGCAGATCCTTGACGAGGAAGGAGGCTGCGATCATGCGCAGGCGGTTGTGCATGTTGCCGGTGGCGTTGATCTGTCGCATGGCGGCATCGACGATGGGATAGCCGGTTTCCCCTTCGCGCCAGGACCGGAACAGCGCCGCATCGTTCGGCCAGGCGATATGCGCGAATGCCGGACGGAAGGCTTCCTGCGCCGCCTGCGGCTGATGGTGCAGCACCTGGAAGAAGAAGTCGCGCCAGATCAGTTCGGCCAGCCAGGAGTCAGCCCCCGCAGTACGGCGTTCAATCGCAAGGCGCGCCAGGCGCCGGATGGAAATCGTGCCGAAGCGGTTGTGGATGGCCAGGCCGGAGGTGGCATCGAGCGCCGGCTGGTCGCGCTGCAGATTGTAGGTGTCAATCCGTTCGAGGAAATCATCGAGGGTAACTCGCGCGCCCTGCTCTCCCGGCCTGATGCCGGCTGCGGCAAGGTCGGATGGCTCGAAACCCAGATCGCACAATGCAGGCAGGCGCGTCGCCATGGGCGGTTGCACGAGATGCTTCAGATGGCCCCGCGACAGCCGCGGCGCGAGTTCTGCCTCGCCCACGAGCTTGAGCCAGGCTTTCTTATAGGGGGTGAATACCGTGTACGGCCGCCCGGCCCGGGTCAGGAGTTCGCCCTTGGCAAAAACCGCCTGATCCTTGAGCATGCGCAAGCCGATGCCGTGCTCCTCGAGGCGCGTGCGTACCGCCGCGTCTCGGGCGCAGGCTGCCGGTTCGTAGTCTTCGGCAACCACGACTTCATCGACGCCAAGCGCAGCGGCCAGTCGCGGGACTTCCTCCCGCGCCCGTCCATGCAGGACGATGAGGTCGCCGCCCTGCCCTTGCAGCGCCTCGCGCAGTTCCCGCACAGAATGCCAGATGAATGCCACGCGCCGGTCGGCGCGCGAGTCCAGCGCATCGAGGATCTCGGTATCGAAGACGAAAACGCAATGGACGCGCTGTGCCGTCGCGAGCGCGCGCCCGAGGGCGGCATTGTCGTCGACGCGCAGGTCGCGGCGGAACCAGACCAGAGCGACTTTGTCACCGAATCGCTTCATATCCACTGATCGTGATCACCAAGCAATGAACCGGCCGGAGGCAGGCCTCGGGAGCGCCTGCCCGGGGAATGGGCGCACTACTCTGCCACCGGGGTGATGGAGGTCTCGGCGGTCGACTTGCGTATGGAGACGAGGACCTCGCAGTATTCGTTTTGCGGTTCCACGGGCGTGGGGTCGTCGGCGCAGCTGCAGCCGGCGAGGATTCCCGAGTAGAAGATGCCCACCCTGGCCTGAATGCAGTCCGGCTTGTCGGCCACGCTGATGATCATCGCGCTGTGCGTGCCCTCGAGGGCATGGCTGCTTGCCGTCAGTCCCTGCTGCAGGGGCAGATGCGCCGCGTCGAGGCGTCCGATTTCCTTCTTGAGCACCGAGGGAAAATCGGGCGAGCCCCAGGCTTGGAGGGATGCAGTCAGGCGAATCATCGCGGGCACGGCCTCGCGTGGGTCCGGCAACGTCCCACGGGCCTGTACGATGAACGCCCCGACCGAGACATCAGCGCCCTTCCGCCGCCTCGCGCTTTTGTTCAGCCTGCTTGAACGCTTCATCGAGCTTGCCCTGCACTTGGGCAGGGGCGGCTTTTGCCTGTTCGGCTTCCTTGGCCTTGGCGGCGCCGGCGGTCGCCGCAACAGTGGCGGTTTCGGAGACGCCGCATCCGGCAAGCAGGATGGCAAGGAGCAGCGGGAACAACCTCATGGTTTCTTCCTTTCCGACAGCAAGGCGACCACTTCATCGTCCTCCACCTGTCCGAAGTCCTCGTAGAATTGGCCGACGGCCTGGAAGTTATCCGGGGCATACAGGTACACCACGTCGTCAGCCTTTTCTGCCACTCTCAGCAGGGTATCCGGCGGCGCAACGGGCACGGCGCAAATCAGTTTTTTCGGATTGCGCTGATGCAGTGCATGCAGCGCGGCGAGCATGGTCGAGCCCGTCGCGAGGCCGTCGTCGATGACAATGACAATGCGATCCTTGGGATCGACTGGCGGGTGCAGCGGCGAATACTGGGCGCGGCGCTGGCGGATGGTCTCCAGCTCGCGCGCCTTGACGCGCTCGATGTAGGCATCGTCGGCTCCCGCCAGGATGGCGTGAGGGCCGACGTGGGCCCAGCCCGTCTCGTCGATGGCGCCGATGGCGAATTCCGGGTTGCCCGGCGCACCAAGTTTTCTGACCAGCACCACATCGAATTCGCCGTCCAGCGCATCCGCAACGGTCTTCGCCATCGGCACGGCGCCACGCGGGATGGCGAGCACCAGCGGATGCCGTCCTTTATAGGCGGCAAGCTTTTCGGCCAGCAATTGCGCGGCCTGTTCCCTGTCTCTGAAGATCATGGCCTTACCTTAGCCCCGACCTGCCCGCCTGTCCAGACCGGTATAATTCGACCTTTGAAAGCAGTCTCCCGCAAGGCTCCCCTCGATTTACCGATGATTGCCGCCCGCCGGGCCGCCCCAAGTGCGGCGAAGCCAACCCCATGGAGCGGGCTCAGCCCGCGAACCGCCGTCACCCCCTTCCTTGGGAAGGGGGATGGGGGGAAGGCCGTCCAGTGACCTCCGCATTCCCTGCGCTCCTGCCGCAGCTGCCCGCATTGCCAAAGCCCGGCATGCGCCTCGACCTGCCCGTGCTAACCGGCTCGAGCGATGCCTTGGTCCTGGCACAGGCTGCCGGCTCAGGCCGCTTGCTGGCAGTGGTCACGGCCAACCCGCTCGATGCCCAGCGGCTGCAGGAAGAGATCGCCTGGTTCGCGCCGCAACTGCGCGTGCACCTGCTGCCGGATTGGGAGACCCTGCCCTACGACACGCTCTCGCCGCACCATGACCTGATTTCCGAACGGCTCGCGACCCTCTACGAGATCAGCCGCGGCGCCTGCGACATCGCGCTCATTCCCGCCACCACCGCCCTGCACCGCCTGCCGCCAGCCGAATACCTGGCGGCGCACACCTTCTTCCTCAAGCAGGGCGCGCGCCTCGACGTGGATGCATTGCGCGCGCAACTGACCCTGGCCGGCTACCAACACGTCACGCAAGTCGTTTCACCGGGCGAGTACAGCGTGCGCGGCGGGCTGATCGACCTCTTCCCGATGGGCTCGGCCCTGCCCTTCCGCATCGAGCTGTTCGACGACGAGATCGAATCCCTGCGCAGCTTCGATGTCGATTCGCAACGCACCGTCTATCCGGTGCCGGAGATCCGCCTGCTGCCGGCGCGCGAATTTCCGCTGGATGAAGCCGGCCGCACGCGCTTTCGCGGCCGCTACCGCGAGACCTTCGAGGGCGACCCCTCGCGCTCCCCGATCTACAAGGACGTCTCCAACGGCATCGCGCCGGCCGGCATCGAGTATTACCTGCCTTTGTTTTTCGAGAAGACGGCGCTGATCTTCGACTACCTGCCGCAGAACACGGTGCTGTGCCTGCATCGTGACGTGCCCGGCGCAATCCGCGAGTTCTGGGCCGATACGCAGTCGCGCCATCGCCTGCTCGGCGGCGACCGCAGCCGGCCCCTGCTGCCGCCGCAGGAACTGTTCCTCTCCGACGAGCAGTTCTTCGTCGCGGCCGCCGTGCTGGGGAGGCTGACTTTGCCCGCTGGCGATGCGGAACCCGACGCGCCAGCTGTGCCCCTGCCCGACATCGCCGTCGAGCGGCGCGCCGACGACCCGCTGCACAAGCTGAAGGCCTTCGCCGCGGGCTTTTCCGGCCGCATCCTGCTGCTGGCCGAATCGCCCGGCCGCCGCGAAACCCTGCTGCAGTATTTCGCGGAGTACGGCCTGCAACCGGCGCATTGCGCCGACTTCGCCGGCTTCATGGCGTCCGCGGACAAGCTCATGCTCTCCGTGGCGCCCCTTTCGGCCGGCTTCCTGCTGCCCGGATCGGATATCGCGATCGTCACGGAAAACGAGCTGTACGCCGCCACGGCGCGCCCCAGGGGACGCAAGGCGGATGCCCGCCGCGCCAGCCTCGAGGGCTGGCTGCGCGACCTCACCGAATTGAAGATTGGCGACCCGGTGGTGCACGAAAGCCACGGCATCGGCCGCTACCATGGCCTGGTGCACCTCGACCTGGGCGAAGGCGAAACGGAGTTTTTGCATCTCGAGTACGCCGGCGAGGACAAGCTCTACGTGCCGGTCTCGCAACTGCACCTCATCTCGCGCTACAGCGGCGCGGAAGCCGAGCTGGTCGAACTGCACAAGCTCGGCACCGACCGCTGGGACCGCGCCAAACGAAGAGCGGCGCAGCAGGTGCGCGACACCGCCGCCGAACTGCTTGCCCTCTACGCCCGCCGCGCTGCCCGCCAGGGCCACGCCTTCAGTTTCAAGGAGCATGATCTTGAGGCCTTCGCCGACGGCTTCGGCTTCGAGGAGACCCCTGACCAGGCCGCCGCCATCGCCGCGGTCATCGGCGACATGAAATCCGGCAAGCCGATGGATCGCCTGGTCTGTGGCGACGTCGGCTTCGGCAAGACCGAGGTGGCGCTGCGCGCCGCCTTCGCCGCCGTGATGGACGGCAAGCAGGTGGCGGTGCTGGCGCCGACCACGCTGCTTGCCGAGCAGCACTTCAACACCTTCAGCGACCGCTTCGCCGACTGGCCGGTGAGGACCGTCGAATTGTCACGATTCAGATCTGCCAAGGAGCAGACGCAGGCCCTGCAGGACCTCGCCGAAGGCAAGGCCGACATCGCCATCGGCACCCACCGCTTGCTGCAGAAGGACGTGAAGTTCGCCCGCCTCGGCCTGGTCGTCATCGACGAGGAGCACCGCTTCGGCGTGCGCCAGAAAGAGGCGCTGAAGGCCCTGCGCGCCGAGATCGACGTGCTGACGCTGACCGCCACGCCGATCCCTCGCACCCTCGGCCTGTCGCTGGAGGGGCTGCGCGACTTCTCCGTCATCGCCACCGCGCCGCAGAAGCGGCTGGCCATCAAGACCTTCGTCGTGCCCCACTCCGACGGCATCGTGCGCGAGGCCGTGCTGCGCGAGTTCAAGCGCGGTGGCCAGGTGTACTTCCTGCACAACGAGGTGGACACCATCGAGACGGTGCGCGAGCGCCTGGACAAGCTGCTGCCCGAGGCGCGCATCGTCGTCGGCCACGGTCAGCTGCCCGAGCGCGAGCTGGAGCGCGTCATGCGCGAGTTCACCCAGCAGCGCCACAACCTGCTGCTGTGCACGACCATCATCGAGACCGGCATCGACAACCCGCACGCCAACACCATCGTCATCAACCGCGCCGACAAGTTCGGCCTGGCCCAGCTGCACCAGCTGCGCGGCCGCGTCGGCCGCTCGCACCACCAGGCCTACGCCTATCTCCTCACCGAGCGCGGCGTCAAGCCGAGCGCCCAGGCGCAGCGCCGGCTGGAAGCGATCCAGTCCATGGAAGAACTCGGCTCCGGCTTCTTCCTCGCCATGCACGACCTCGAGATCCGCGGCGCCGGCGAGGTGCTGGGCGAGGCGCAGAGCGGCGAGATCCAGGAGGTCGGCTTCAACCTGTACACCTCGATGCTGAACGCCGCCGTGCGGGCGCTGAAGGAGGGCAAGGAGCCCGACCTCACGCAGCCGCTCGGCGTCACCTCCGAGATCAACCTGCATGCCCCGGCCCTGCTGCCCGACGACTACTGCAGCGACGTGCACGAGCGCCTGACGCTCTACAAGCGCTTCGCCAACTGCGAAAACGAGGAGGAGTTGCTGCGCCTGCAGGAGGAACTGATCGACCGCTTCGGCGAGTTGCCGGCCCAGGCGCGCACCCTGCTCGAGACGCACCGCCTGCGCATCTTGGCGCGGCCCGCCGGCTTGGCCAAGATCGATGCCACCGAGGCCGTCGTCAAGCTGCAGTTCGTGCCCAATCCACCCATCGACCCGGCGCGCATCATCCAGCTCGTGCAGCAGGACCGCCGCTGGAAGCTGGCCGGGCCGGACAAGCTCACCGTTTCCCGGGAAACCGCCACCCTGCCCGAGCGGGCGGCGGCAATCCGTGAGATCATTTCATTATTGAACCATCCTGTTTCACCATCCAAAAAGCAGTCATGACCCAGCAACCGCTAGAAAACGTCCGCGTCGGGGCCTTCGACCTGATGCCTTCCCCCGAGGAGATCCATGCCCGCGTGCCGCTCTCCGACAAGGCCTCGGATACCGTCTTCGCCAGCCGCGAGGTGATCAAGGCCATCCTCGACCGCAAGGACCCGCGCATCTTCATCGTCGTCGGCCCCTGCTCCATCCACGACCCGGTCGCCGGCTACGACTACGCCCAGCGCCTGAAGAAACTGGCCGACGAGGTGAGCGACACGCTCTATCTCGTCATGCGCGTGTATTTCGAGAAGCCGCGCACCGCCACCGGCTGGAAGGGCTTCATCAACGACCCCTACATGGATGATTCCTTCCACATCGAGGAAGGCATGGAGAAGGCGCGCGCCTTCCTCCTCAAGGTGACCGAGCTCGGCCTGCCGACGGCGACCGAAGCGCTCGACCCGATCGCGCCACAGTACCTCGGCGACCTGATCGCCTGGACCGCCATCGGCGCGCGCACCTCCGAGTCGCAGACGCACCGCGAGATGTCCTCTGGGCTCTCCACACCGGTCGGCTTCAAGAACGCCACCGACGGCGACATCACGCCCGCCATCAATGCCATCAAGTCGGCCGCTGCGCCGCACAGCTTCCTCGGCATCAACATGCAGGGGCGCAGCGCCATCGTGCGCACGCAGGGCAACCCCTATGGCCACGTCGTCCTGCGCGGCGGCGACGGACGCTCGAACTTCGACACGGTCAGCGTGTGCATGGTCGAGCGCGCGCTGGCCAAGGCGAACATCGCGCAGAATATCGTCATCGACTGCTCGCATGCCAACTCGCTGAAGGATCCGGCCCTGCAGCCGCTGGTGCTGTCCGACTGCGTGCACCAGGTCCGCGAGGGCAACCAGTCCATCGTCGGCATGATGCTGGAGAGCAACATCGAAGCCGGCAACCAACCGATTCCCGAAGACCTCTCCAAGCTGAAGTACGGCCAGTCGGTCACCGACGCCTGCATCGACTGGCCCACCACCGAAGCCATCATCCGCAAGGCGCGTGCCGTCCTCAAGGACATCCTGCCGCAACGAGGAAAAATGTAGGCCGGCCTTCAGGCCGACTGCTTTGCCTGTATCCGTGTCGGGCCGAAGCCCGATCTACACACTGACAACTGATCTCACATACGAAGAAAATGTCGCTCATCAAACCCTTCCGCGGCCTGCGCCCGGCGCCAGGCCGCGCCGCCGAAGTCGCCGCACCGCCCTACGACGTTCTCTCCGCCGACGAGGCACGCGCGCGCGTCGAAGGCCGCCCGTGGAGTTTCCTGCACATCTCCAAAGCAGAGATCGACCTGCCGCCGGAAACCGACCATTACTCGCCGCAGGTCTACGCCAAGTCGCGCGAGAATTTCGACCGCATGATCGCCGAGGGCGTGCTGCGGCAGGACGAGGCGCCCTGCTACTACGCCTACCGCCTGATCATGGGCGAGCATGTCCAGACCGGCCTGGTCGCCGCCGCCTCGGTGGCCGACTACGACACCAACCGCATCCGCAAGCACGAGTTCACCCGGCCGGACAAGGAGGACGACCGCGTGCACCAGATTGAGGCGCTGAACGCGCAGACCGGCCCGGTGCTGCTCGCCTACCCGAATGCGCCAGAGGTGGATGCCATCCTGGCGCAGGCAACGGTCGGCGAGCCGGATGCCGACGTGACCGCCGCCGACGGCATTCGCCACATGCTCTGGGTGATCCGCGATGCCGCCGTGCTGCAGCGGCTGACTTTGGCCTTCGACGCCATGCCTGCGCTCTACATCGCCGACGGCCACCATCGCTCGGCCGCCGCCTCGCGCGTGGCCGCCGCACGCAACGCGAAGAATTCGCACCCTACCGGTGAAGAAGATTACAACTACTTCCTCTCGGTGATCTTCCCCCACCACCAGATGCGCATCATGGATTACAACAGGGTGGTGAAGGATCTCAACGGGCTCAGCAAGATGGGCTTCCTGGCGCGCATCGCCGAACGGTTTTCCGTGACGGTGAGCCCGCCGCGCGTGCGTCCGTCGAAAGTCGGGGATTACGGCCTGTACCTGCCGCGACAGTGGTACCGGTTGAGCATCCGCCAGCATCTGATCCCTCGCGACGACCCCGTCGCGCGACTGGATGTCAGCCTCCTGTCGGAGAACTTGCTCGGGCCGGTGCTGGACATCAAGGATCTGCGCCGCGACAAGCGCATCGATTTCGTCGGTGGCGTACGTGGTCCGGAGGAACTGGAACGCCGCGTCGACAGTGGCGAAATGGCGGCCGCCTTCGCCCTCCATCCGACCGAAATGACCGACCTGATGGCGGTGGCCGATGCAGGCGAAGTCATGCCGCCGAAGTCCACCTGGTTCGAGCCCAAGCTGGCCGACGGACTGGTGTCGCACGTGCTGGACTAACCGTCATTCCCGCGCACGCGGGAATCCATGGAATATCAAATGCTGCTGGATTCCCGCTTGCGCGGGAACGACGCTGAGTCGCCGTCAGTGCAGGTCGATGGCGTGACGCTTGAGGTCTTCGAGCGAGACGATGTCCAGCGTCGCCTCGTTGGTGGCGGCGAGCACCACGGCCGGCGCCTGGCCGGCCAGCAGGGCTTCCCGCCAGCGCGCGGCGCACAGGCACCAGCGCTGGCCCGGCTGCACGCCGGGAAAATCGTATTCGGGAATCGGCGTCGACAGGTCGTTGCCGCGGCTTTTCGAGAAGGCGAGGAATTCCTCCGTGGCGACGATGCAGACGGTGTGACGGCCGATGTCCTCGGGCGACGTGTCGCAGCAGCCGGTGCGGAAGAACCCCGTGACCGGCTTCTCGCTGCAGACGCCGAGCGGGCCGCCGAGCACGTTGCGCTGCAGGCCGCCTTCGTCGCGGTTCATGCCTGCGCGCCGCCCGCCGGGCCGCCCCAAGGGCGGCGCAGCCAATGACATGGAGTCGCGTAGCGGCGAACGATCGTCACCCCCTTCCGGGGGGCAAGGGCGGGGTTTCGTGGAGCACCGCTCCACGCCGCCCGAGCCGGCCGGCTGTGCAAAGCCGGCCGTGGGACAGGGGTGGGGGGATGGCTCATTCCTTCTCTTCGATCCAGGCGGCCTGGATCGCCTCGAGGATCTTCTCGCCGCAATGCTTGGGATCGTCGTCGAAGCCCGGCAGCGCCCTCACCCAGTTCATCAGGTCGACGAAATTCACCCGCGTCGGGTCGATGTCGGGATGGGCGTCTGCCAATTCGATGGCGATGTCGTTTATGTCTGTCCACTTCATTTCTTGTGGGCCTCGCTCACCATGTTGATGGTGTACTTCGGTATTTCCACGACCAGAGGCGTTTGCGTCACCAGCGCCTGGCAAGACAAGCGCGAATTCGGCTCCAGGCCCCAGGCCTTGTCGAGCATGTCCTCTTCCTTTTCCTCTGCCTCGGCCAACCCCTCGAGGCCTTCGCGCACGATCACGTGGCAGGTGGTGCAGGCGCACGACTTCTCGCAGGCGTGCTCGATCTCGATGCCGTTCTGCAGGAGGCCGTCGCAGATGGAGGTGCCGGGCGCAACATCGATCACCGTGCCTTCCGGGCAGAGCTCGACATGGGGGAGGACGATGATCTGGGTCATAGCTTGAGTTCGATTACCTTGTGTCCGGTCAGCGCCCGCTTGACGCCCTGGTCCATGCGGCGGGCGGCGAAATCCTGCGTGGCGGCATTGAGCGAATCGATGCCGGCCTTGATGGCACGGTGGTCGGTGCCGGCGATGCGCTTCTTCAATGAAGCGATTTCCTCGTCGATGTCGGTGCGCTCCTCAACGCGCAGCAATCCGCCATCGGCGGCCAGTGCCGCCTCGACAGCCTCGATCAGGCGCTGTGCTTCGACCTGCTGCTCGCGCAGGTTGCGCGCCTGCACGTCGTCACCGACGTTGTCGATCGACTCTTTCAGCATGCCGGCAATTTCGTCGTCGGTCAAACCGTAGGACGGCTTCACGCGAATGGAGGCTTCGACGCCCGAGGTCATCTCCCGTGCGGACACCGACAGCAGCCCGTCGGCGTCGACCTGGAAGGTGACGCGAATGCGCGCCGCGCCCGCCACCATGGGCGGAATGCCGCGCAACTCGAATTTCGCCAACGAACGGCAGTCCGAGACCAGTTCGCGCTCGCCCTGCACGACGTGGAAGCTCATCGCCGTCTGGCCGTCCTTGAAGGTGGTGAATTCCTGCGCCTTGGCGATCGGGATGGTCGAGTTGCGCGGGATCACCTTCTCGGTGAGTCCGCCCATCGTCTCGAGGCCGAGCGAGAGCGGAATGACGTCGAGCAGCAGCCAGTCGTCCGCCCCGGCGCGGTTGCCGGCCAGCACGTTGGCCTGCATGGCCGCGCCCAGCGCCACGACCTTCTCCGGATCGAGGTTGGTGAGCGGCTCCTGCTTGAAGTATTCGGCCACGGCGCGCTGCACCTGCGGCATGCGCGTGGCGCCGCCGACCATCACCACGCCCTTGATGTCGTCCACCGTCAGGCCGGCGTCGCGCAACGCCTTGCGCGTCGGCGCCAGGGTCTTGGTGATGAGGTTCTTCGTGATGTCGGCGAAGGTATCGATCTTCAGCGTGAGATTGACCTGCTCCCCGGTGCGCAGCGCGGCATGGATCGGCGCCTCGTCGTGGCTGGTCAGCATCTCCTTGGCCTCGCGCGCCTTGAGCAGCAGGTGGCGCGTGTCCTCGATGCTCGGGAAGCGGATCTTGGCGTCGTCGAGGATCCAGCAATAGACGCGCTGGTCGAAGTCGTCGCCGCCCAGCGAGGCATCGCCGTTGGTCGCCAGCACCTCGAAGACGCCGCGCGACAGCTTGAGGATGGAGATGTCGAAGGTGCCACCGCCGAGATCGAACACGGCGTAGACGCCCTCCGAGGAGTTGTCGAGGCCATAGGCGATGGCCGCCGCGGTCGGTTCGTTGAGCAGGCGCAGCACGTTGAGGCCGGCCAGCGTGGCCGCATCCTTGGTGGCCTGGCGCTGCGCATCGTCGAAATAGGCCGGCACGGTGATGACGGCGCCGACCAGTTCGCCGCCCAGGCTGGCCTCGGCGCGGGCGCGCAGCGATTTGAGGATTTCCGCCGACACCTCGACCGGGCTCTTCACGCCCGCGGCCGTGCGCAGGCGCACCATGCCCTCGGCATCGAGGAAGTCGTACGGCATCGATTCGATGTGCGATACGTCCTTCAGGCCGCGCCCCATGAAGCGCTTGACGGAAACGATGGTGTTGCGCGGGTCGGCGGACTGCGCGCCCTGCGCCGCGTAGCCGACATCGACACTGCCGTCGGCCTTGTAGCGCACGATGGAGGGCAGCAGGCTGCGGCCCTTGCCGTCGCTGAGGACCACGGCGATGCCGTTGCGCACGGTGGCGACGAGGGAATTGGTGGTGCCCAGGTCGATGCCCACCGCCAGCCTGTGCTGGTGCGGCGCCGTCGACATGCCGGGCTCGGTAATTTGCAGAAGGGCCATGCTTATTCCTGGCTTTCGAGCGCTTCGAGCGCGTCTTCTATTTCGTGTTCCAGCTTTTCGATGAACATCAGCCGGCGCACCGCGTCCGCCGCCGTCGCGTAATCCTTCTTCGTGTCCAGGCTGACTTCGATCTCGTCGCGGATCGCGCCGGCATGCTTCTCCAGGCGCTGCATCAGTTTTTCCAGCTCGTGGTGGTCGCCGGCCTCTCTTGCCTCGGCCACCGCCTCGCGCCACTCCATCTGTTCCATGAGGAACTCGGGCGGCATCGCCGTGTTGCTCTCGTGGTCGGTGTCCGTGCCGGCCAGGCGCAGCAGGTAGTTCGCCCGCAGCAGCGGTTTCTTCAGCGTGCGATAGGCTTCGTTGACCTGCGTCGCCCATTGCATCGACAGGCGCTTTTCGGTTTCGGGCAGGTGGGCGTGGCGATCCGGGTGAACCTGGCCCTGCAACTCGTGGTAGGCCTGGTCGAGCCGGGCCGCGTCGATGCGGTAAGCGCGCTTGAGGCCGAACAGCGCGAAGAAATCCTGGCTGAAATCGGGGACCATCTAAAGTCGGGGATCAGACGTTGAAGCTTTCCCCGCAGCCGCACTGATCCTTGACATTGGGGTTGTTGAACTTGAACCCCTCGTTGAGGCCCTCGCGCGCAAAATCCAGTTCCGTGCCGTCCACGTACGGCAGGCTCTTCGGGTCGACCAGCACCTTGACGCCGTGGCTCTCGAAAACGATGTCCTCGGGCGCCGCCTCGTCGGCGAACTCCAGCTTGTACGACATGCCCGAGCAACCCGAGGTCTTCACCCCGATGCGCACGCCGACGCCCTTGCCGCGCTTGGCGATGAAATTGGCTACGTGCTTGGCCGCCTTTTCCGTCATCGTGACCGACATATCTTCTTCACCCTTCGTGTTTCTTCTTGTAATCGGCCACGGCCGCCTTGATGGCGTCCTCGGCCAGGATCGAGCAGTGTATTTTAACCGGCGGCAGGGCCAGTTCCTCGGCGATCTTGGTGTTCTTGATCTCCAGGGCCTGATCCACCGTCTTGCCCTTCACCCACTCGGTGACGAGCGAGCTGGAGGCGATGGCCGAGCCGCAGCCGTAGGTCTTGAACTTGGCGTCCTCGATGACGCCTTCCTTGTTCACCTTGATCTGCAGCTTCATCACGTCGCCGCAGGCCGGCGCGCCCACCATGCCGGTGCCCACGCCCTCGGACTCCTTGTCGAAGGCGCCGACGTTGCGCGGGTTTTCGTAGTGTTCCAGTACCTTGTCGCTGTAAGCCATTTTCGCTGCTCCTTCAGTTCAACTTAGTGCGCCGCCCACTGGACGGAGTTCAGGTCGATGCCTTCCTTGTACATGTCCCACAGCGGCGACATCTCGCGCAGTTTGCCGATCTGCCGGTGCAGGAGGGTGATCGTGTAGTCGATCTCTTCTTCGGTGGTGAAGCGGCCGATGGTGAAGCGGATCGAGCTGTGCGCCAGTTCGTCCTCGCGCCCCAGCGCGCGCAGCACGTAGGACGGCTCCAGGCTGGCCGAGGTGCAGGCCGAGCCGGAAGACACCGCCACGTCCTTGATCGCCATCATGAGCGATTCGCCCTCGACGAAGGCGAAGCTGATGTTGAGGTTGTGCGGCACGCGGCTGTCCATGTCGCCGTTGAGGAAGACCTGCTCGATGTCGGAGAGGCCGTTCCACAGGCGGTCGCGCAGCATGCGGATGCGATCGTTCTCGAGCGCCATCTCCTCTCGCGCCAGGCGAAATGCCTCGCCCATGCCGACAATCTGGTGCGTCGCCAGCGTGCCGGAGCGCAGGCCGCGCTCATGGCCGCCGCCGTGCATCTGCGCCTCGAGGCGGATGCGCGGCTTGCGCCGCACGTAGAGGGCGCCGATGCCCTTCGGGCCGTAGGTCTTGTGCGCCGAGAAGGACATCAGGTCAACCTTCAGCTTGGCGAGGTCGATCGCCACCTTGCCGGTCGCCTGCGCGGCATCGACGTGGAAGATGACGCCCTTGCCGCGGCATATCTCGCCCATCTGCTCGATGGGCTGGATGACGCCGATCTCGTTGTTCACGTACATCACCGAGGCGAGGATGGTGTCGGGCCGCAGCGCCGCCTTGAACTGCTCCAGGTCGACCAGGCCGTTCTCCATTGGGTCGAGGTAGGTCACCTCGAAGCCGTGACGCTCCAGTTCGCGCGTCGTGTCGAGCACCGCCTTGTGCTCGGTCTTCACCGTGACAATATGCTTGCCCTTGCCCTGGTAGAACTGGGCTGCACCCTTGATGGCGAGGTTGTTCGATTCGGTCGCGCCCGAGGTCCAGATGATCTCTTTGGTGTCGGCGTTGACCAGCCTGGCAACCTGCTCGCGTGCGTCCTCCACGGCCTTCTCCGCCTCCCAGCCGTAGGCATGCGAGCGCGAGGCGGGATTGCCGAATTTTTCTGCCAGCCAGGGAATCATCTGCTCGGCAACGCGCGGGTCGACCGGGGTCGTCGCGGAATAATCGAGATAGATGGGGAATTTCAGCATTTTCGTTCTCCAGTGCTTCGTGCTTCAGGCGGCCACCGCGGCCAGCCCTTTCAGTTTGCGAACCGTGCCGTCAAGCGCCTGCAGGAAGCGCGCGACGTCTTCTTCCGTATTGGCGCGGCCGAGCGAGACGCGCAATGCGCTTTTCGCCACGTCTGCCGCGACGCCCATGGCCAGCAGGGTGTGCGACGGCTCGGGTGAAACGCTCGAGCAGGCCGAGCCGCTTGCCACGGCAAAGCCGGCGCGATCCAGCTGCGCCACCAGAGTCTCGCCGTCAATGCCGGCCACCGCGAAAAATACCGTATTCGGCAGACGCGGCGCATTGCGGCTGAAGACGACCGTCTCCAGCTTCGCCAGCCCCTGCTCCAGCATGTCGCGCAGGCCTGTCAGGCGTGCGGCATCCGCCTCCAGCCGCGCCGTCGCCAGTTCGCAGGCCGCGCCGAAACCGACGATGGCTGCCACGTTTTCCGTGCCCGAGCGCAGGTTGCGTTCCTGTCCGCCGCCGGAGATCAGCGGCTTCAGTTCCACCCGCTTGTCCAGCACCAGCGCCGCGGCGCCCTGCGGTCCGTAGAGCTTGTGCGCCGAGACGGTCAGCGCATTCACGCCGGCGGCATTCAGCGCGCGGAAATCCAGCTTCACCTTGCCCAGCGCCTGCACCGCGTCGGTGTGGAACCAGGCCGCATTCCTGCCACCGACGGCGCGCGCCTGCTCGGCCAGCGCGGGGATGTCCTGCAATACGCCGGTCTCGTTGTTGGCCAGCATGACCGACACCAGTTTCGCCGGCCTGGCCAGCGCGACGGCAAAGTCAGCCGCCACGACACGCCCCGCGGCATCCACGGCGATCTCGACCATGTCCCAGCCGAGGCGCTTCAGGTCGGCTGCAGGTTCGCGCACGCAGGGGTGCTCGATGGCCGACACCGCTACTGTGGCTGGCTTGAGGCAGGCCGCCGCACCCTTGATGAAAAGGTTGTTGGCCTCCGAGCCGCCACTGGTGAATACCACTTCGGTCGGATGCGCCCCCACCGCGGCGGCCACCTGCTCCCGCGCCGTGTCGATGGCGGCGCGCGCCGCGCGTCCGTACTCGTGGCGGCTCGAGGCATTGCCGCAGCGCTCCCTCAGGAACGGCAGCATCGCCTCCAGCACGTCCGCATCGAGCGGCGTGGTGGCGTTGTGGTCGAGGTAGGCCGGCGCGAACATGAATGGTTCAGGCAGAAAACACCACATTGTCGCGCCGGGTGCTGCGCAGACGATCGTCAAGCGTCACCGAAGCGGCAGCAATGGCCTTGGCCTTCGGCTGGTTCACCAGGTCGAGCAGCGACACCGAGGCAAGGTACTCGTGCATGCGCTTGTTCAAGTTCGTCCACAAATCGTGAGTCATGCAGCGATGCTCGTCGTGACAGTTCTCGCGACCGCCGCAATTGGTGGCATCCAGCGGCTCATCCACTGCCGCGATGATGTCGGCGACGGTCACTTCGTTCATCGGGCGCGCCAGGCGGTAGCCGCCGCCGGGGCCGCGCACGCTGCCCACGATCTTGTGGCGGCGCAGCTTGCCGAACAGCTGCTCGAGGTAGGACAGGGATATTTTCTGGCGCTCGCTGATGCCTGCCAGGGTCACCGGTCCGTTGGCCTGGCGCTGGGCCAGGTCGATCATTGCCGTCACTGCGAATCGGCCTTTTGTAGTCAGTCTCATGTTGGATCCTCTCCGAAAAAGACGCTTGCGCGCCTAATACTTGAACGATTTAGTAGACAATACAATACCCGATCAGTTCAGTCTACTATTTTGTTCAAGTATTGCGGGTCGAACTTGTCGGCGGTCGCCAGTTCGTCGGACAGTTCGACGCCCGACTGTTCCAGGAGCTTGATCAGGCGTTCGATCCGCTTGTCCGTTTCGACGGCATGGTCAAGCAGCCCGTGGATGGCCGTAGACAGGGGGTCGTCCTCGTTGCGCGTCACCGCATAGGCGGAGAACCCCATCTGGCCGGCCTTGATCTCGCGGGCAATCTCGCGGCGGTCCTCGATGATGCGGGCCGGAATGCCCACCGCGGTCGCCCCCGCCGGCACGTCGCGCACGACCACCGCATTGGAGCCAACCTTAGCCTCCTCGCCCAGCGTGATGGGGCCGAGCACCTTGGCGCCGGCGCCGATGACGACGCCGCGCTCCAGCGTCGGATGGCGCTTGCCCTTGTTCCAGGACGTGCCGCCCAAAGTGACGCCGTGGTACAGCGTGCAGTCGTCGCCGATCAGCGCGGTTTCGCCGATCACCACGCCCATGCCATGGTCGATGAAGAAGCGGCGGCCGATGGTCGCGCCGGGGTGGATCTCAATGCCCGTAAACCAGCGGCTGAAATGCGAGATCCAGCGTGCCAGCCACTTCAGGCCATGCCCCCACAGCCAGTGGGTGAATCGGTGTATCACCAGCGCATGCAGGCCCGGATAGCAGGTCAGCACCTCCCAGGTGTTGCGGGCGGCGGGATCGCGGTCGAAAACGCAGGCGATGTCTTCGCGCAGGCGGGTGAACATCATGAGGCTCCATCAGCAAGTGCTGAAATATTACAAAAAACCCTCAGTTTTAGTCAACTTTATTGCCGGGTTTCATGAAGGTCTTGAGCATGCCGCGCAGCAGGCTGACTTCGTCGCGCTCCAGTCCGATGCGGTCGAAGAGGCGGCGCAGGCGCGGCATCAGGCGCTTGGGATGGGCCGGATCGAGAAAGCCGCTCTGCGTGACGGCATCCTCGAGATGAGCATAGAAATGGCGGATTTCTTCCAGGGTGGCGGGTGGATTGTCCGGCGCCGGCGGCGCACCCGGATCGAGCGCCGCCAGGCGCAGTTCGTAGCACATCACCTGCACGGCTGCGGCGAGGTTGAGCGAGGAATACGCGGGGTTCGTGGGAATCATCACCGGCAGGCTGCACAGCGCGACTTCGTCGTTTGACAGCCCCGCCGTCTCGTTGCCGAACACCAGCGCCACCGGGCCATGCGCCGCGGCACCGACGATCTGCGGCGCGGCCTCGCGCGCCCAGCGCGGCGGCGGTGCCATTTCCCGCTGGCGTGCCGTCATCGCCGCGGCCAGCACCGTGCCGGCCAGCGCCTCTTCCAAGGTGCCGCAGACCACGGCGCCCTCCAGCACGTCGCGCGCATTCGAGGAACGGGCGCGCCCCACGCCGTCGGGATCGGCGGCCGGATTCACCAGGTAGAGCTGCGACAGCCCCATCGTCTTCATCGCGCGTGCGGCGGCGCCGATGTTGCCGGGATGGCTGGTGTGGGAGAGGACGATGCGGATGCGGTCGAGCGCTGGATTCATGCAACAGCCTGTTAAAATGCCGCCTTCTTCGCCGGCAGCGTTGTTCGCCGGCACGCTCATTGAACAAACCGGACGCCCATGAATCCCACGCTCACCATCGCCATCAAGGCCGCGCGCCGCGCCGGCGGCATCATCAACCGCGCCTCGCGCGACGTCGAACTCATCAAGGTCAGTGCCAAGCGCGACAAGGATTTCGTCACCGAAGTCGACAAGGCCGCCGAAGAGGCCATCATCGGGGTGCTCAAGGAAGCGTATCCGGAGCACGCGATTCTAGCAGAAGAGTCCGGCGCCTCCGGCGACTCGGAATACGTCTGGATCATCGACCCGCTCGACGGCACCACCAACTTCATCCATGGCGTGCCGCAGTACGCCATCTCGATCGCGCTGGCCCACAAGGGCGTCCTTACCCACGCCGTCGTCTACGACCCGACCAAGAACGAACTCTTCACCGCCGTGAAGGGCGGCGGCGCCTATCTCAATGAGCGCCGCATCCGCGTTTCCAAGCGCATCAAGCTGAACGAGGTCATCGTCGGCACCGGCTTCCCCTTCCGCTACTTCGAGCATGTCGACGCCTACATGGGCATGCTGCGCGACTTCATGCACAAGACCGCCGGCGTGCGCCGCCCCGGCGCGGCCGCGCTCGACCTTGCCTGGGTCGCGGCGGGCCGCTTCGACGGCTTCTGGGAGCTCGGCCTCTCGCCCTGGGACATGGCCGCCGGGGCGCTGCTCATCGCCGAGGCCGGCGGCCTCGTCGGCGACCTCAGCGGCGAGGCGCACTACCTCGAGACCGGCAACATCGTCGGCGGCAACCCGAAGGTCTTCGTGCAACTGCTGCAGATCATCGCGCCGCACCTCAACGCCCAGTTGAAAGCCTGATGCGTCACTCCCGCGCAAGCGGGGGTCCAGGTTTCATGCTGCTGGATCTCAGCCTTCGTGGGTATGACAGAACAACATGATTGAAACTTGATTATAGTTTGCTTATAATCACACAATCATCATTCCGAATCGAGGTGCGCCATGTCCACCCTGCTTGATCGCTCCAACCAGGCCCTCTCCGTCACCGACCTTGTCCGTTCGGCCAAGGAAGTGTTCGAACGCCTCGAATCCGGGGAACAGGACAAGTACGTCGTGATGCGCAACAACGCGCCCACTGCGGTGATGATGCCCGTCGCCGCCTACGAGGCACTGATCGACGAAATCGAAGATCTGCGCATCGAGGCCGTCGCGCGCGAGCGGCTGCAGGGCTTCGACCGCAAGAAAGCCATCACCCACGCTGAAATGGTCCAGCGCTTCGCCAAGTAATGGCTTGGAGTGTCTTCTATCACCCGGAGGTCACCGAGGACCTGACGCTGCTGGGCACTGCCGGTGCCCGCCGTGCGCTTTCGGTGATCGAGGAGCGTATTCTCCACGGCGAACCGGACAAGGCCGGCAAGCCCTTGCGCGGAATTCTTGCTGGCTGCCGCCGTATCAGGACGGGCAACATCCGGATCGTCTACCGCGTCGACGGAAAACGCATCGAGGTGCTCATCATCGCCGTCGGTGCGAGACGCGACGATGAGGTCTATCAAACAGCCGAATCCCGCACCCACGCCAAATGGACCCGCTGACCCAGGGCCTGCTCGGCGCAGCCGCCGCGCAAGTCGTCCTCGGCAAGCGTCTCGGCCACCGTGGCTGGATCGCCGGCGCGATCGGCGGGCTGCTGCCCGATGCCGACATCCTCATCCGCAGCACGGCCGACCCGTTGCTGGCCATCGAGTATCACCGCCACTTCACGCACTCGCTGGCCTTCATTCCCGCCGGCGGCCTCATCGCCGCCCTGCCCTGGCTGGCGTTCCGCAAGCAGCGGCCCGACGCCAAGCTGCTGATCGCCGCCTCCACCATCGGCTATGCCACGCACGGCCTGCTCGATGCCTGCACCACCTACGGCACGCACCTGTACTGGCCGTTCTCCGACGAGCGCACGGCGTGGAACCTGATCGCCACCATCGGGCCGTTGTTCACCCTGTTCCTGCTCGTTGGCGTCGTGCTCGCCGCGCTGCGAAGTTCGCGCTTTCCCGCCATCGCCGCGCTGTGCCTGTGCCTCACCTATGTCGGCGTTGCCGGCCTGCAGCGCGAGCGCGCCGTCGAGGCGCTGGCGCGCATTGCCCAGGCGCGCGGCCACACCGTTGTGCGCGCAGAAATTTTCCCCACGGTGGGCAACCCGCTGGTTTGGCGTTCCCTCTACCGGAACGGCGCGCTGTATCACGCCGACCGCATCCGCGTGCCGCTTCGCGGCGAGCCGACCTGGCTGGCCGGCAACAGCTTGCAGCCGGTCGCCCTCGACGATCTGCCGCCGCAGGCGGCCGCCGATTCGCGCGTCCGCCGCGACTTCCAGCGCTTCAGCTATTTCTCCGCCGGCTGGCTGGCGCGCGCGCCGCGCGATGCGTCGGTGATAGCCGACGCCCGCTACTCCCTCGCCACCCTCGAGTTCGAGCCGATCTGGGGCGTGCGTTTCGATCCCGCAAGGACGCCCCCCACCGAATGGGTCGCCCGCGACCGCGAAAGACGGATTCCCCTCGGCGAACTCTGGCGCGAGATCAGCGGGCAAGATGAACGCTACCGGATGTTGCCGCCGGTGCGGCTTCAAATCGCGCGAAACAGCACACCGCTGCAACCAGTCTCCTATGAAGCTTCATCCTGTTCGCCGTCCCCTGGCGGCTGACTTTTCCCCTGCGTCACGTTCTCTGTTAAACGAGCAGTCCATGAACTACGGAGGTCTTTCTTGAACAAGATCGCCATCATCACCGGCGGCAGCCGCGGCATTGGTGCAGCGACGGCGCGCTTGGCTGCGGCAAGCGGCTACGCAGTGTGCATCTCCTATCTGCGCAACAGCGAGGCCGCGGATGCCGTCGTGCAGGACATTGTTAATGCTGGCGGAAAGGCGATGGCCGTGGCGGCGGACGTGAGCGTCGAGGACGACATCATGCGTCTTTTCGAGCAGGTCGATGCGCAACTGGGGCGCGTGACGGCACTGGTAAACAACGCCGGCATCCTCGAGCGGCACATGCGCGTCGAGGAGATGGATGCCGGCCGGCTCTCCCCCGCCACGGCGGTTCGGGCGGCGCGATCGTGAACCTCTCCTCCGCCGCGTCGCGACTCGGTTCGCCGAACGAGTACGTCGACTACGCGGCGTCGAAGGGCGCCATCGACACCTTCACCCTCGGCCTGTCGAAGGAGGTTGCCGCGGAAGGGATCCGCGTCAACGCGGTGCGGCCGGGCGTAATCTACACCGACATCCATGCCGACGGCGGCGAGCCGGGGCGGGTGGACCGGGTGAAGTCGGCCGTGCCCATGCTGCGCGGCGGCCAACCCGATGAGGTGGCGAAGGCCATCCTGTGGCTGCTCTCCGACGAGGCGTCGTATTCCACGGGCGCGATACTCGACGTGACCGGCGGAAGATGATCGCCACCTGCACCGCTTCGCAGGGCCCCGAGATTCTCGCCGTCATCAACGACGCCGCCCGCGCCTATCGCGGCCATGTTCCCGACGACTGCCTGCACGAGCCGTACATGTCGCTCGCGGAACTGCAGCGCGAGATCGATTGCGGCGTGCGCTTCTGGGGATGCTTCGAAAATGGTTCGCTGCTGGGCGTCATGGGCATCCAGGATGTGCAGGACGTGACGCTGATCCGCCATGCCTATGTCTCGAGCCGCAGCCGCCGGCAGGGCGTCGGCGGGAAACTGCTGACGCACCTGATGTCGCTTGCCAGCCGCCCCGTGCTGGTCGGCACCTGGCGGGCGGCAACCTGGGCTGTCGATTTCTACGCGCGCAACGGGTTCAGCCTGGTCAGTGACGCAGAAAAGAACCGGCTCCTGAAACGATACTGGACGATCTCCGAGCGGCAGATCGAAACCTCGGTGGTCCTGGCGGATGCCCGCTGGCGCGATTCGTCCAATCAGCCCCCGCCGTCTTCGCCGTATTCCAGCGGCTGACTTTCGGCTACGGAACTGGACGTGTCCGACGGAAGGTAGCAGGATAACGGCTTGCGGCGCAGGTCCGGCCGCGACATCGAGGAGGGATCCATCATGAGCAACCCTGTCGGCTGGTTCGAGATCTACGTTCAGGACATGAATCGCGCCAAGGCGTTTTATGAATCCGTTTTTGGCGTTCAGCTTTCCAGGTTGGAGGGCCCTGGAATGGAAATGTGGGGCTTCCCCATGGGCGCTGAGGGCTACGGCGCCTCCGGCGCGCTGGTGAAGATGCCGGGCTTCCCCTCCGGCGGCAACAGCGTGCTGGTCTATTTCAGTTGCGCGGACTGCGCGGCCGAGGCGTCCAAGGTCGTAAAGGCCGGCGGCAGCCTGCAGAAGGAAAAGATGTCCATCGGCCAGTACGGCTTCATCGCGCTGGCCGTCGACACCGAAGGCAACATGATCGGACTGCACTCGATGCAGTAGGCAAGGCGCAACTGACATGGCTTACGACGAGGGTCTGGCCGAGCGCCTGCGTGACATCATGCCCGCGCATTCAGGCATCACCGAGAAAAAGATGTTCGGCGGGCTGTGCTTTCTTTCTCGCGGCCTCATGTTTGCCGGCATCGTCGGCGATACGCTGATGGCGCGCATCGGCCCGCAGGCCTATGCCGACGCGTTGCGCCGGCCGCATGTGCGGGAGATGGACTTCACCGGAAAACCGATGAAGGGCTATGTCTTCATCGATCCGCCGGGATTCGAGGAGGATCGCGACCTGGCGCGCTGGGTGGATGCCTGCCTGCAGTTCGTGAAGACGCTACCGGCGAAGAAGCCGAAAGCGAAGTAAGGGTGGCCGGATTTCCGCCTCCGCAGGAATGACTGCCGCTACTGTTTGACGACCACGCCGCAGGCCAAGTGCGGGCCAGGGGCGGTGCGCACGGTGACAACCTTGCCGGCGATGCTTTTGTCTCCCTGCAAAGTCAGCCCCGGCACCACGGCGTCGAACTTGGCGTTGCCGTATGCGTCGGATATCGCCATTGAAAGGGCGGGAACGCGGGTATCTACGGCCACACTGCAATCCGCCTTTTCATGCAGATGCATGCCGTAAGTTCCGGCACCGAGTCCGGCTACGTGGGCGACCACGCGGATGCCGTTTTCCCGCTGTTCGAAGACAACCCGTCCGGTGGTGATAACGTCCTGTGCGGGCGTCAGCAGGGCTTCGGCGACCGGACCCGTGCTGGCGCAGGCATCCAGCAGGATGGCCAGTGCGATAGCGGCCGCGGCCCGGCAAGCCATATTTCCCTGCATGGATAAGGGTTTAAACATAATTGACCGAAAGGCTTGCATAGCAGATCGAATTACAGGAGAGTTAAAATATACGCACAGAGGCAACTATGCGCAATGAATCCCTGAACCCCGAATCCGTGCCGCCAAGCCTGGAGCGCTTCGTACCCCCGACGTCCACTGCGACCTCCGCCCACGCTCCCGGCACCCTGGTGGACAAGTACGGCCGGCATATCACCTACATCCGCCTGTCGATCACGGACCGCTGCGACTTCCGCTGCTTCTATTGCATGGCGGAAGAGATGGAGTTCCTCTCGCGTGACCAGGTGCTGAGCCTGGAGGAATGTCTGCGCGTCATCCGCACCTTCGTCGGCATGGGCGTGACCAAGGTGCGCATCACCGGCGGCGAGCCCCTGGTTCGGCGCAACGCCTTGTGGCTGATGCGCGAAACCGGCAAGCTGGAAGGCCTGAAGGAACTGGTGGTGACCACCAACGGCTCGCAGCTCGACCGCTACGCCGCCGAGATGGTCGACGCCGGCGTGAAACGTGTGAACGTCAGCCTCGACACCCTGCGGCATGACCGCTTCAAGGCCATCACCCGCGTCGGCGAGATCGACAAGGTGCTGCGCGGCATCGATGCGGCGATCGCCGCCGGATTCTCCGGCATCAAGCTCAATGCCGTGATGATGCGCGGCGTGAACGACGACGAGATCCTCGACCTGGTGCGATTCGCCGTCGGCAAGGGCATCGACATTTCCTTCATCGAGGAAATGCCCCTGGGCTCGATCGACCGCTCGCGCGCCGACACCTATTTCAGCTCGGACGAGGCGCTGGCGCTGCTGCAGCCACACTTCGAACTGGTCAGCTCGGCCGAAACCACGGGCGGACCTGCGCACTACTGGCGCATCCCCGGGGCGCGCACAAAGGTCGGCTTCATTTCGCCCCACTCGCACAATTTCTGCGACAGCTGCAACCGCGTGCGCATCACCTGCAAGGGGGAACTCTATCCCTGCCTCGGCCAGAACGACGCCCTCGCCCTGATGCCGGTGCTGCGCGGCCATCCGGAGGACGACGCGCCGCTGCGCCAGGCCATCGTCGACTCCATGGGCATCAAGCCGAAGGGGCATGATTTCAACGAGCAGATGCAGGATCCGAAGGTCGTCCGCTTCATGTCGATGACGGGGGGCTGATGCCCTATCGTCCGCAGCTGACCGACGCCGCCCGTCCGGCCACCATCACCATCTCCGCCACCAACGAGCACGGCGATGCCGTGCCGACGCAGATCGCCGGCGAACATCCGCTGACGCTCTACCTCGACAAGCGCGAGATCGTCACGCTGATGACCTTGGGCGGCGCGCCGGAGGCGCTGGCCATCGGCTATCTGCGCAACCAGCGCCTGGTATCGCGCCTGGAGGACATCGCCGCCGTGCAGGTCGATTGGGAGACGGATTCGGTGGCCGTCACCACGACCCGCTCCGCGGGCGACCTCGAAGAAAGAATGGGCAAACGTACCGTCACCACGGGCTGCGGCCAGGGCACGATGTTCGGTGACCTGATGGACGAGATCGAAAAAGTATCGCTGCCCGCGGTGGCCCGCCTCGACGAAGACACCCTCTACGGTCTGCTCGACGCGGTGCGTCACCACGAGTCGATCTACAAGCAGGCGGG
>PHCS01000042.1 GCA_002840845.1 Betaproteobacteria bacterium HGW-Betaproteobacteria-14 | reverse complement strand
TCCATCGGTCAGCGCACGGCCGCCAAGGGCTACCAGGAGGCCAACGCCATCGTCAACGGTAAGCTGGTGCCGCAGCTCGGCGGCGGGATCTGCCAGGTGGGCACCACCATCTTCAGCGTGATGTCGCGCTTGGCGGCGCAGCACGGCGCCATCAACCTGTCGCAGGGCTTCCCGGATTTCTCGGCGCCGCAGGCGCTGTTCGACCTGGTGGCCAAGCACATGCAGGCTGGCGCCAACCAGTACGCGCTGATGGCCGGCGCGTTGCCCCTGCGCGAGGCCATCGCGGAAAAGGTCGCCGTGCTCTACGGGCTGACTTTCGACGTGGAGGAGGAGATCACCGTCACGGCGGGCGCGACGCAGGCCATCTTCACGGCGGTGGCGGCGCTGGTGCGGCCGGGCGACGAGGTGATCGTCTTCGAGCCGGTGTACGACTCCTACGTGCCGTCGATCGAGCTGAACGGCGGGCGCGCCGTCTTCTCAAGGCTGACTTTCCCGGACTACCGGCCGAACTGGGACGAAGTGCGCGCGCTGATCACGCCGAAGACGCGCATGATCATCCTCAACACGCCGCACAACCCGAGCGGCGCGGTGTGGGCGGCTGCCGACATGCGGGCGCTGGAGGCGCTGGTACGCGGCACGGACATCGTGATCGTCTCCGACGAGGTGTACGAGCACATCGTCTTCGACGCGGAAACAAAAAATCTGCGCCATGAAAGCGTGGCGCGCTATCCCGGCCTGGCGGAAAGGAGCTTCATCGTCTCCTCGTTCGGCAAGACCTACCACGTCACCGGCTGGAAGGTCGCCTACTGCCTCGCGCCGCGCGAGCTCATGGCGGAGTTCCGCAAGGCGCACCAGTTCGTCGTCTTCTGCGTGAACCATCCGGTGCAGCTGGCGCTGGCGGAGTTCATGCAGGACCGGGAGCGCTACCTCGGGCTCGCCGGCTTCTATCAGGCTAAACGCGATTTTTTCAGGAAACAGCTGGAAGGCTCGCGCTTCGAACTGCTGCCCTGCCCGGGAACGTACTTCCAGTCGGCGCGCTACGACGCGATCTCGGACGAGCCGGACCGCGCCTTCGTCGAGCGGCTGACGCGGGAGCATGGCGTGGCGGCGATTCCCTTTTCTGCCTTCTATCGCGATGGCCACGACGACAAGGTGATCCGCTTCTGCTTCGCCAAGAACGAGGCGACGCTGGCGCAGGCGGGCGAGAAGCTGCGCGCGGTCTGACTACGCTTCCTCGAGCGGCACGCGCACGCAGGCTGCGGTGCCGCCGCCCGGACGTTCCGCCAGTTCCACCGTCCAGTCGTTCGCCGCGGCCAGCTGCCGCACGATGGCCAGCCCGAGGCCGCTGCCGCCGGTGCGGCTGCTGCGCGAGGGCTCCAGGCGGTGGAAGGGGCGGAACACCGCCTCGCGTTCGGACGCGGGAATGCCGGGTCCGCGGTCCAGCACGCAGACCTCGACGCGGCCGTCGTCGACGCGGTATTCGATGTCGATCGGCTGGCCGTTGCCATAACGCACGGCGTTGTCGACCAGGTTGGCAAGGATGCGCCTGAGGGCCAGCGGCCGCACGCTCAGGTTGCACTCGGGTCCCTTGCGGCCGCGGATCTCGACGCCGGTGTGCGCGAACTCGGCGGCCACCCCGGCGAGCAGGTCGCACAGGTTGAGCCTGACCGACGCCTGTTCGGCAAAGTCGCGGCTCACTTCGAGGCAGCGGGCGATCAGCTCGTTCATGCCTTCTACGTCGCGCAGCACGCGGTCGATGAGGTCGCGGTCGGGCTTCTCCGAGAGCATGCCGAGCGCGAGCTGGATCCGTGCCAGCGGCGTGCGCAGGTCGTGCGAGATGCCGGCCAGCAGGGTGGTGCGGTTGGCGAGCAGTTCTTCCACCTGCTCGCCCATGCGGTTGAATTCGCGCGCCAGGGTGGCGAGCTCGGTCGGGCCGGTCTCCGCCAGCGGCTCCGGCCGGCGGCCCTGGCCGATGCGCTGCGTCGCGCTGGCCAGCCGCGCGAGCGGCCGGATGAGCCAGCTTGCCAGCCCGGCCGAGGTGTTGAGCGTGACGAAGATGCCCACCGCAAGGATCAGCAGCATCGCCAGCCAGGGCTGCACGTCGACGCGGCTGGCCGGGAAGCCGACGCGCACCGTGCCGCGCTCGGTGGGCAGGTCGGCCCAGTACCATTCCTCCCCGTCGTCGGCGTGGCTGGCGCGCAGCACGATGCTTTCCCCGGTGCGCGAGCTGAGCGCCGCCTCGAGCAGCTGGAAATACGGCAGCATGCGCGGAAAGCCGGCGACCTCGGCGGGCGGATCCTGCACCTGGATGCGGTACAGACGGCCGATGCGCTCCTGCAGCCAGGGACGATCCCCGGCCGGCTCGCCCTGCCAATTCTCGGCAGTCTCGATCATCAGCGCGGCGAGGTCGTTGGTGGCATTGCGGCCGAGCGGCACCAGGGCGAAAGTGGTAATGATGGCGATGGTGAAAATCTGGAAGGCGAAAGACACCAGCGCGATGACCAGCGTGGTGCGCCCGAACAGGGTGCGCGGCAGCATCATGGTTTGCGTGCGCCGCCGGGCGAGAAGAGGTAGCCCTCGCCCCAGACGGTGCGCAGGTAGATCGGGTGGGCCGGATCGGGCTCGATCTTGCGGCGCAGGCGGGTGACGCGCACGTCGACCATGCGGTCGAAGGGCGCGCGCTCGTAGCCCTTGAGCAGTTCGACCAGCGCATCGCGGCTGAGCACGCGGTCGGGATTTTCCAGCAGGACCTTGAGCAGGGAGAACTCGGCGCCGGAGACGTCGACTTCCTCGTTGTTGCGCGTCACCCGGTGCGCGTCCAGATCCACTTCGAAGGGGCCGAAGCGGCGGATGCGCCCGCTGGGCGCGGCCGGCTGCCGGCGCCGCAGCACCGCCGCCACGCGCGCCAGCAGCTCGCGGTGGCTGAAGGGCTTCGGCAGGTAATCGTCGGCGCCGACTTCCAGGCCGACGATGCGGTCGACTTCCTCGCCGCGCGCCGAGAGCATGATGATCGGCGGGCCGCCATGGGTGCCCAGGTCGCGCGCCAGCATGAGGCCGTCCTCGCCCGGCAACATGACGTCGAGCAGGATGAGGTCGACGGCTTGGGCGGCCAGATGCTGCTTCATGGCGCGGCCTTCGGCGACGCCCGTCGCTTCATAGCCGTTGTCGGCCAGATAGCGCACCAGCAGGTCGCGCAGGCCCTCGTCGTCGTCTACCACCAGTATGCGACCGCGGCATTCGGCCATTCTCGGGAACACTCCTCTTGTAACAACTTGTAACAATTGCGGCCCTCCTGCAACAGCGCGGAAACCGCTACTCCTCAAACTGCACGTGCTGAAAAACATAACACAAGAAGGAGGAGAAGATGACTGCACGTGCCGCGGCGCTCGCCGCAATTTTTCTGCTGACGTCGCTGCCGGTTGCGGCCGAACAGGTGGGCGCGCGCGCCAAAGGGGGGTTCCCCGAGTCCTTCTTCCTCGAGAAGGTGCCGCGCGCCGAAGCCAAGTCAACGGCGGAGAAGCTGGCGCGCGCGGTCATCGCCGCGCGGCTGATCATCTTCGCCTACGCCGGCAAGTTCGTCGATCCCAACCTGGGCGACAAGGGCTTCTCCGGCGAGGTGTTCGAGACGCAATGGCGTGCCGCGCTCGAGCCCGAACTGATCGACGCCACGCCGAACCAGAAGCGCCTCTTCGAGAAGCTCATCTGGGCCGGGCGCCAGGTCATGGACAACAACCAGGACCGCATCAACACCAAGGGCGTCGGCTGGAAGAACTTCCTGCCGGCGAAGTGGGAGCGCGAGATGGGCCAGGTGTTCACCGCCAAGACCGGCATCGTCATCAAGCAGCCCGGCCGTGCCTACCGCAGCCCGGTGAACGTGCCCGACGACGCCGAGCGCGCCGCGATGGAGCACTACATCAAGGCCGGCCACGGCGAGAACAAGCCGCTGATGTCCACCGCGCAGTGGGGCAAGCAGACCGTCTACCGCCACATGGAGCCGATCCGCCTGATGCCGCCCTGCCTGCCCTGCCACGGCAAGCCGAAGGGCGAGCTGGACATCGTCAATTTCGAGAAGGACGGCCTGGAAACCGGTGACCTCATCGGCCTGATGAGCGTGACCATTGCAGTCAAAGACTGACTATTCAATCTGTACGAAAGGGAGAACGTAAATGAGAACAGCGAAACGGGGCGCCATTGTGACTGTGGTTGCGCTTGGCCTGGGGTTGAGCGGGGCGGCGTGGTCGCAGGCGCCGTCCAAGGCGGACATGCAGCGCGGCGCGGAGATCATGCAGAAGCAGATGAGCATGATGACGCCGGAGCTGGTCGAGAAGGCCAAGGCGCTGTCGCCGGAGATCAAGCAGTTCCTCGTCAAGATCGCCCTCAAGCATTCGCGTCACAGCGACACGCTGACCCTGCGCCAGGTGATGACGGAGATCCTCGCCGACTACCAGGCCATCGGCGCGGCGATCGCCACCGACAACAACGAACTGGCCTCCGATGCGGCGCGCCGCCTGGCCAACCATCGCCTGCCGCGCGGCGGCATGCTGCCCTACCTGCCGCTGGAGAAGGTCACGACCAAGGATCTCTCTCTCCTGCCCGCCATGGAGAACATCATCGAGGTCGGCGCCATTCGCCTGGCCGAGGCCGCCGAGAAGGGCGACATGGGCAAGGCCGCGCAGGAGTTCGGCGCCATCACCGGCGGCTGCGTCACCTGCCATGCCCACTTCCGCGGCCAGCCCGGCACGTCGGAGCGGCTGAAGAAGTAACCACTTCAATAAAACACACGCTCGGGGGAAATCATGACAGTCGATCGCATCGTGCATCTCGTCGCCGGCCTGATGGTGCTGCTGGGCCTGGCGCTGGCGCAGTACGTGCATCCCTACTGGCTCGCGCTGCCGGCCTTCGTCGGCCTGAACCTGGCGCAGAGCGGGATCACCCAGTTCTGCCCGCTGGCCTTCTTCCTGAAGAAGGCGGGCGTGAAAGAAGAGAACTGCTGTTCATAACAAGATTTCGAAGGGAGGAAATAACATGAGAAACAACAAAACGAAAATGAGCCTGTCGCTGGCCGCGGCGTTCGCGGCGTTGGGTCTGTCCGGACAGGCGGCCGCGGTGGACTGGGTGATGGCGCAGGCGATGGAGCCGCCGAGCACCACGCACAAGTTCTTCGGCATCGGCCAGATCTCGTACAGCAACTACTATGGCTGCGACAAGATGCAGGGGCTGGTGAATCCCGGCAACGGCAGCACCACGACGGCCCACGCCCTGCTCAACGGCTCCTACAACGCCATGTGCCGCACCGGCCCGGAGCTGCGCGACCAGAAGGCCGACTTCAACCTCGACAACCTCGCCGTCGGCCTGCGCGGCAACCTGATCCCCGGGAAGATCAACTACTTCCTGATGGCGAACTTCGGCCAGAACGCCGCCAACTACGAGCCGCTCGACACCTCGCGCGACCATTTCGCCAGCCTCACCGACGCGACCATGACCTTCAGCTACATCCCCGGCGTGCGCGTGCGCGCCGGCCTGATGAGGAAGCCCGGCCCCGAGGAGCTCTATCAGGGTGTCGGCGCCCAGCCCTACATGTGGCCGACCGACTTCATCGCCCGTGTGCAGACCGAGAAGTTCGTGCGCACCAATACCAAGGGCACGACGCCGATACCCGGCCAGAGCTTCGGTGCCGGCTCCTCCTCGTTCAGCGGCTGGGACGCCGACGCCGGCCGCGACTGGGGCATCCAGTTCTTCGACGCCTTCAAGATCGGCAAGTGGACCCACACCTACGCCGCCATGGTTGGCAACGGCAGCGGCATCCACAGCGTCAGGGACTACAACAGCGAGAAGGACCTCAACCTCTACTTCTCCACCGAGTACGACCTGCCCGGCGGCAAGGGGCCGGGCAAGCACGGCGTCAAGGGCTACGTCTATCATCAGCGCGGCACGCGCAACTTCGAGATCAACGCCGCCGGCGACCACAGCAGCGATTTCGACTTCACCCGCCACGGCTTCGGCATCAAGGCGCTCGGCGAGATCTTCGGCGAGGGGCGCGGCAAGCACCGCCTCGGCGTCGACCTGATGTACGCCAACGGCATGATCTTCTATACGCCGACCGGCAACCTGGTGGACGGCCGCTTCGGCGGGCAGATCCAGATCGCCGCGGAAAAGGGCAACAAGGCGCGCGGCATGACCTTCGACTACGGCTGGTACATGAACGACAAGTGGAACTTCGGCGTGCGCTACGCGCGGCACGACGTCCTCTACGCCAACGCCGGCACGGCCTTCTGGAGCGACTCGGACAAACGCGTCATCAAGCAGCTGACCTTCGCGGTGAGCTACAACTACTCGCCGGCCACGCGCATCACCTTCAACCTCGAGCCGCGCGACGCCAAGGCGCCGAATCCGGTGACCACCGGACCCAGCGCCGCCTTCAATGCACGGGCGACGAACAACGCCGACATCGTCACCGGGGCCGTCGGCGCGCGCTTCGGCCTGCAGGTGACCCACCAGTTCTGAGCGGGGCAAGGATGAAACGTACTCTCCGCATGCTGGCCGCCGTCCTGACGGGGCTGACTTTCGCCGGGATGGCCGGCGCCCAGGGGGCGCCGGCCCCCCAGGCGCCGCCCGACTACTCGGTCTTTCCTTGCCTGAGCTACACGCAGGCCTGCGGCAAGGTCGCCACGCGGCCGCCGGTGAAGAAGGCGCTCGACGGCCCGCTCAACGGCAACCCCGAGAAGGGCAAGCAGCTTGCCCAGGCGCGCAATCGCGGCAACTGCCTGGCCTGCCATGTCATCCCGGGCGGCAGCCAGCCGGGCACGCGCGGCCCGGACCTGAGCCATTTCGGCAGCTCGGGCAGGAGCGATGCCGAGGCCTACGCCATGGTCTTCGACATGCGTACGGTGAATCCAGAGACGTTGATGCCGCCCTTCGGCACCAACGACATCCTCAACGAGCAGGAATTGCGCGACGTCGTCGCCTATCTCCTGACCTTCAGATAAGAGGCTGAACATGTCCGAACACAAACGCACCCCGGCCCTGGCGGCCGCGGCGCTGGCCTTCTGCGCCCTGGCCGCCGGCAATGTGCTGGGCGAGCAGGCCAACCGCGAACGTTATCCAGACGCCAAAATCGACCCCGCCAAGGGCGTCGAAGGCGATGTCGGCTTCAGCGACACCATCCAGTACTGGCGCACGGAGGCCGATCTCGAGCGCAATGCCGGCATGGCCGACAAGCCGGACGAGCAGTGGAAGCTGAACGGCAAGCACATGGATCTCGACCGCATCGACCTGCATCCGGGCCACATGGCGGTGGACGAGGGCGCGGCGCTGGTGAAGAAACTCGCCGCGCGCGATGCGGCCTTCCTCACGTGCCTCGGCGAGGGTACTGCGGACCTCAAGGGCAAGGCGGCGGCCTATCCGAAGTTCGATGCCGCGCTCGGCCGCATCGTCACCGTGGAAGGCCGCATCGAGCATTGCGCCAAGAGCGTGCTGGGCGAGGAGATCCCCCAGGGCAAGCCGGCCAACACCAAGATTTCGGTGTACTTCAAGTCGCTCAGCGCCGGCGTGCCGATCAAGGTGGATATCGGCGACGGCAAGGTGATGGAGGCCTACCGCCGCGGCGAGCAGTCCTTCTATGCGCGCACCGGCCAGCTCAACATGGCCTGCGCCTCCTGTCACGTGCCCGGCAGCATCATGGGCCACAAGCTGCGCGGCGAGACGCCGACCACGCCCTTCGGCGACACGGCGCATTTCCCGACCTACCGCACGCCGGTGGGCGCCCTGGAGTCGATCCAGGAGCGCTTCGCCCGCTGCCACAACCAGATGCGCACCCAGAAGCTCAAGCCGGGCGATCCGGCCTACACGGACCTGGAAGTGTTCATGACCGTGCTGTCCAACGGCTACCCCGTTTCGGTTCCCTCGGCGCGTTAGCCGGGGATTACATATGGAGCAATGCAGAGTGAATCATTTACGCAGATTGATCTTGAAAGGCGGCGGCGCCGGCGGCGTGCTCGCCTGCGCCCTCGCGGCGGGACTGCTGCGCCCCACGCGGGCGTTCGCGGCGGACTGGAACAAGGCGGCCTTCGAGTCGAAGTCGCTTGCCGACGCGCTGAAGAACATCGGCGCGGCGGGCGCGGCGGAGAGCGCCGACATCCTGGTCAAGGCGCCGGACGTGGCGGAAAACGGCGCTGTCATCCCGATCGAGGTGACGTGCCGCATGGAGGGCGCGGAATCCATCGCCCTGCTGGCGGAGAAGAATCCCTTCCCCCTGATGGCCTATGCCGACCTCGTCGGCGGCACGGAGGGCTACCTCAACACCCGTTTCAAGATGGGCCAGACCTCCGTCGTCAAGGTGGTGGTGAAGGCCGGCGGCAAGCAGTACATCGCCAGCCGCGAAATCAAGGTCACCATCGGCGGCTGCGGCGGCTGAGTGCTGGTGAATAAATCTACTGCGCGTGCCGATCTCGCTCCTGCGGTGCTCAACGTGCCCATTTGTACGCCTGCGCTCCTCGGAGCGACCCCGGCCCGCTCGCTACGATTTCTTCACAAGCACACTTCTTCGATACACAGGAGTCAATAATGTCAGAACCCATGAAAATCCGCGCCAGGATTGTGGACGGCAGCGCCCACATCATCGTGCTGATGATCCACCCGATGGAAACCGGGCAGCGCAAGGATCCGCGCAGCGGCCAGGCCTTTCCCGCCCATTTCATCCAGCGCGTGACGGCGACGATCAACGACAAGCCGGTGCTGAACCTGCAATGCGGCCCGGCGATCTCGAAGAACCCGGTATTCGGCTTCCGCGTCAAGGGCGCCAAGTCCGGCGACAAGCTGATGATCGCCTGGGAAGACAACAAGGGCGAGAAGGCCCATTCCGAGGCGACGATCGCCTGACCTCATACCCAAGCAAGTTGAACTCATGAAACTCAAAATCAAGCATATTGCCCTTGCGCTGCTCGGCGCCACCCTCCTCGCCGGGCCGTCGCTGGCATCGGGCCCGGCCAAACAGGCCGACCAGCGCGCGCCGCTCGTCCTGCTCGACGCCGAGCGCCACATCGTCCTCGAGGAAATGCGCAACTTCCTCGCCGTGCTGCAGATCATCACGGACGCGGTGCCGCGCGAGGACATGAAGGAGATTGCCCGCGCCGCCCGCACCATGGGCAGCGGCGCCGCCAACGAGATCCCGCCGAAGACGGTGGCCAAGCTGCCGGAGGAGTTCAAGGTGCTCGCCGGCGGCGTGCACACCCTCTTCGATCTGATCGCTCTGGACGCGGAATCCCTCGCCGATCCCAAGCACACCATTTCGCAGGTGAGCGACCTGCTGCAGAAATGCAACGCCTGCCACGGCATCTATCAGATCGAGGTCGATCGCGGCGCGGCGAGGAAGAAGAAGTAGCGCACGGCCGGGATGGCCAGGCGACCGCGATCTGAAGTACATTCCCGGCGCATTCCATTTACCGGATGCGCAGGGAGGAAGATCCTATGCAACATGTTAGCCACCGGGCTGCACCCATGAATCGCATGGCCGCGATAGCGATTCTTGCAGCGGCATTCGGCACACCGGCCCATGCCGCCCACCCGCTGCTTACCGAGGACACCGGCACGCAGGGAGAGGGCAAGTACCAGCTCGAACTGATGGTCGACCAGACGCGCGACCATGAACCGGGCGTCACCATGCGCGAGCGGGTCACGACGGCCGTGCTCAGCTACGGCCTCATGGATGACGTTGATTTGCAGTTCGGCCTGCCGCATGCCCGCCAGCACCTGCACGCCGCCGCCGGCCGCCATGCCAGCCAGGGGGTGCTCGACGCCACGGTGGACCTGAAGTGGCGTTTCCTCGAACGCGAGGCCCTGAGCCTCGGCTTCAAGCCGGGCATCACCCTGCCGACCGGGGACAAGGGCCACGGCTTCGGCACGGGGCGCCTGACTTGGGGCGTTCTGGGGATTCTGTCCTACGAGCCGGGAGACTGGGCCTTCCATACCCATGCCGGCTACCGCCACAACAACAATGACGTGGGCCAGCGGATTTCCCTGAAGCATCTTTCGGCTGCGGTGACCTACAAGGCGACCGAGCAGTTGAAGCTGGTCGCCGACCTCAGCGCCGACACCAACCCGGACCGCGCCGACCGCGGCTCGGTGCGCTATCGCATTCTCGGCCTTATTTATTCGCCGTTGCCCTGGCTCGACCTCGATGTGGGATGGAAGCATGGCCACGGCCGGGCAGCCGCGGATCGCGCCTTCCTTATCGGCGCGGCAATGCGCTGGTGAGCCGGCCCCGCGTCTGCGCGCTCCCATGGGGGAATTCCGCCGTGCCGGGTTAGGGCGTGTTCTCAATCATTCGCACCGACAGAATGATTGAGAACACGCCCTAATGAATGAAGCAATATTATTGATTCAATTGCGTCATGAACACGGTATATTTGAATGAAATGAAAGGCTGATAATAAGGCGCATCGACCAGGCGCCATTGTTCGGCATCCCCACGGAACATTGCTGCATAGCCCACGCCGGAATGGAGACACTTCCTGGCGTGACGGAAATCAACTTCCGCACCCTGTTGGGCGCCTAACTAAAGGAGGAAACAATGAAAACCTTCAACTTCATCCGCATCCTTGCTCTTCCGGTCATTGCGCTGGCTGCCGCCCCGGCATTCTCCGACGAGGCGAAACTGCTCGAAGAAGCCCGCGGCGTATCGTCCGCCATCCCGCCCAAGCTGCTCAACGTGCTGGACGAGGAAATCAAGAAGGGCGGCCCCGAGGGCGCCATCGGCGTCTGCCGCGACAAGGCGCCGGCCATGGCCAAGGCCGCCTCGGAAAAGTCAGGCTGGGCGATACGGCGCGTCAGCCTGAAGAACCGCAATCCGAAGGCCGTGCCCGACGCCTGGGAAGAGGCCGTGCTGAAGGAATTCGACAAGCGCGCCGCCGCCGGCGAGAAGCCGACCGGGCTGGAGAAGGGCGAGGTCGTCACGATGGACGGCAAGAAAGTTTATCGCTACATGAAGGCCCTGCCGACGCAGGATCTCTGCCTGAACTGCCACGGCACGCCCGACCGCATCAGCCCGGCCGTGCAGGCCAAGTTGAAGGAACTCTACCCCGCCGACAAGGCCGTCGGCTATCACGCCGCGGAAATTCGCGGCGCCATCACCATCAAGAAGCCGCTTTGATGTCTGCGCCCCGCCGCGTTTTCGCGGCGGGGCTTCAGCCTTCCCCGAACACCGTCCGCCACAGTTCCAGCACGCCCTCGATTTCCTGAGCCAGTTCGGTCTGCTCGATGCGCGCGTACTGCGCGTCGTTCAGGCGCAGGCTGTGCTGCAGGGTGCGATAACGGCGGTAGGCATCGCGCACCCGTTCGGCCAGTGCTGGCGGGATGAGGCCGAGGTCGGCGGCGATTCTCAGCAAAGCCAGGTTGCCAAGGTTCCCCGTCAGTTCGGCATGCGCGTGTGCATGGCCGAGGACGAGGTACTGCACGATGAATTCGACGTCGATGAGGCCGCCGCGGTCGTGCTTGATGTCGAACAGAGCGCTCTTGTTGGCGTGGGTGTCGGCCATCTTCTCGCGCATCGCGATGACTTCGCGCCTGAGCTCGGCGAGGTCGCGCGGCTTGCGCAGCACCTCGATGCGGATGGATTCGAACGTGCGGCCGATGCCGGCATCGCCTGCCGAGAAGCGCGCGCGCGTCAGCGCCTGGTGTTCCCACACCCAGGCCGATTCCATCTGGTACTTGCGGAAGGCCTCGACCGAGCTGACCAGCAGGCCCGACTCGCCGTTCGGCCGCAGGCGCAGGTCCGTCTGGAAGAGGATGCCGGCCGGCGTCGTGCTGGAAATCCAGGTGTTGATGCGCTGCGCCAGGCGGGCGTAGATCTCCGGCGCTTCCGACGCCTCGTCCTCGAAGAGGAAGATGATGTCGAGGTCGGAGGCGTAGCCGAGCTCCTTGCCGCCCAGCTTGCCGTAGGCGATGACGGCGAAGGCCGGGGTCTCGCGGTGGCGCTTCGCCAGCTTGCGCCAGGTCAGCCGCAGGGCCAGGTCGAGCATGATGTCGGCCAGCGCGGAGAGGTGGTCCGAGAGCCTCTCCAGCGCCAGCTGTCCGGCCAGGTCCAGCGCCAGCAGGCGGAACACCTGCGCATGGTGCGCCTCGCGCATCATGTCCATCTGCCGCTCGATGTCCGGTTCGTGCTCGTCCAGCTCCTGCGCGAGCTGCGCGCGGAAGGCGGCCCAGTCGGGCTCGGCCTCGAGTTGGCGCGCATCGAGCAATTCGTCGAGCAGCACCGGGTGGCGCGTCAGATACGTCGCCGCCCAGCTCGAGGCGCTCGCCAGCTGCGCCACTTTCTGCAGGGCCTGGGGATACTGCTGCAGCAGCGCGAGATAGGCGCCGCGCCGGCTGATGGCCTCCAGCAGGTCGAGCCCGCGCGCCAGCGTGGCGTCTGGATTGGGCTTTTCCGCCGCCGCCTCGATCAGGCGCGGCACCAGTGCGTCGAATCGCTCGCGGCTGCGCGGCGTCAGTTGCTGATAGCGGGCGCCGCTGCGGATGCCGGCCATTCGCTGCGCGCTGTCTTCGGCCTGAGCGTAGCCGAGGCGTTCGAGCGCCTCGGCGGCCGCGCGGGCGTTGCCGCCGCCTTCGCAGTCATGCCAGACGGCAGCCAGGTCGTGGTCCTCGCGGTTGGGATCGGCGAAGACGGCCTCGAAATGGCGGCTGACGCTGGCGCGATGGTCGTCGAGCTCCGCCAGCAGCGCGCCGTATTCGGAGAACCCCATGCCGCGCGCGACCAGCGCCTGGTCCTCGGGCTTGCCGGGCAGCGTGTGGGTCTGCGCGTCGTCGAGGTATTGCAGGCGGTGCTCCAGGTTGCGCAGGAAGCGGTAGGCCGCGCCGAGTTCGCGCACGGCGGCCTCGGCAAGGAGTCCGCGCTCGCCCAGCAAGGCGAGCACGCGCAGCGTCGGCCGGACCTGCAGGGCCTTGTCGCGTCCGCCGCGGATGAGCTGGAACACCTGGGCGATGAACTCGATCTCGCGGATGCCGCCCGGGCCGAGCTTGATGTTGTCGGCCATGTCGCGCCGCGCCACCTCGCGGCGGATCTGCGCGTGCAGTTCGCGCATGGCGTTGATGGCGCCGAAATCCAGGTACTTGCGGAAGATGAAGGGGCGCGCCAGGGTGGAGAGTGCATCGCCGCGCGTGCCGCACAGCGGCCGCGCTTTGATCCAGGCATAGCGCTCCCACTCGCGGCCCTGGGTGATGAAGTAGTTCTCCAGCATGTCGAAACTTGCCACCAGCGGGCCGGAGTCGCCGTTCGGCCGCAGGCGCATGTCTACGCGGAAGACCTGGCCGTCACCCGTGATTTCGGCCAGCGCGCCGATCAGCTGGCGGCCGAGCCGCGTGAAGAAGTCGAAATTCGACAGGCGCTGCCCCTCGCCGTCGGTCTCGCCGTCCTCCGGATAGACGAAGATGAGGTCGATGTCCGAGGAGACGTTCAGCTCCCGCCCGCCCAGCTTGCCCATGCCGACGACGATCAGTTCCTGCGCCTCGCCCGCCTCCGAGCGCGGCGAGCCGTGGCGGGCGACGAGGACGGCGGAGAGCACGGCGACGGCATGGGCGACGGTTGTGTCGGCCAGGGTCGTCATGGTCTCCGTCACTTCGTCCAGGTCCGCCAGGCCGGCCAGGTCGCGCGCGACGACGCGCGCCATCACCCTGGCGCGCAGGCGGCGCAGGCCGGTGCGCAAGGCGGCCTCGTCCGCCGCCTCGGCAACGAGGAAGTCACGCATGGCCTGCGCGGTCCAGGGATGCTGCAGTTCGGCGCGCAGCGCCGCGCCGATATCCGCCTGGCTGTCGAGGAGCCGCGTGAGATATCGGCTCAGGGGAAGTATTTCTTCAAGAGTGGCGTGGGACATGTCTGTCGGGCGGGTTGCTGGAACGTTTAAGGGTAAAATCAAGGAATTGGCGTATCGGAGGCATTGTAAGGCGTCCGGGCGCACCCAAACCCATTGTGCACGAGAGGACTGCAATCGATTCGCCGATCCCGCGCAAACGCATCTTTGCGCGTCTTCTTCGACTTCCCCGCTTGATTCCCGCCTGGCTGCGCCGCACGCTGGCGTGGGCATTCTGGCTGGGCTATTTCGGTTTTGCCGTGCTGGTCCTGGTGTTGCGCTATTCCGTGCTGCCCAACATCGAGAGCTACCGCGGCGACATCGAACGCGGCATCTCCAGCGCGGTCGGCCTCAACGTCACCATTTCCCGCATCGACACCGACTGGCACGGCCTGCGGCCGCATCTGTCCCTGCACGGCTTCAAGGTGCACGATGCCGCCGCCCGCCCGGTGCTGACTTTCGACACGGTCGAGACGGATCTGGGCTGGTCTTCCCTGCTGCGCTGGCGGCTGCACCTGCATCGCCTTGAAGTCCATGCCCCCGAGCTGACGATCCGGCGCGACAAGGGCGGCCGCATCTTCATTGCCGGATTGCAGGTCAATACCGAGGCGAGCGGCACCGATTTCTCCGACTGGCTGCTGTCGCAGAAGAACATCGCCGTGCGCGATGCCACCATCCGCTGGGAAGACGAACAGCGCGGCGCGCCGCCGCTCGAACTGCGCCAGCTGAATTTCGTCCTGACAAACAACGGCAGCCGCCACCGTTTCGGCCTGACGGCTTCGCCGCCGGCGGAACTGGCGGCGCGCATCGACATCCGCGGCGATTTCCGCGGCCGGGACATCGACCGGCCGGAACTATGGAAGGGCGAGATGTATGCCGAGCTCGATTATGCCGACCTGGCCGTCTGGCGCGCCTGGGTGGACTATCCGCTCGACTTGCCGCAGGGCGCGGGCGGCATGCGCCTGTGGCTCGGCTTCAACGACAAGAAATTGCGCAGCCTCACTGCTGACATTGCCCTGCGCGACGTCAAGCTGCGCCTGGCGCGCAACCTCGCCATGCTGGAGCTCGAGCACTTCACCGGCCGCATAGCCGGGCGCCTGCCCGACGCCGGCTTCGAGGTGTCGACGAAAAGATTGACGCTGGCGACGAAGGACGGCATCACATTGCCGCCAACCGATTTCTCCCTGCGCTGGAATCCGGCGCAGGGCAAGCAGTCCGCCAACGGCGCAGCGACGGCGAATGGCCTCGACCTCGATGTCCTGGCAAAGCTGGCCGGCTACCTTCCGCTCGACGCAGGGACGCGACGGATGCTCGAAGACCATGCGCCGCGGGGCCGGGTGTTCGACCTCAGGCTGGGCTGGAAGGGGGATGCGGACATCCTCACCGCCTTCAGCATCAATGCACGCTTCGAAGCGCTGGGCCGGCGGGCGCTGGGCTACTATCCCGGCTTCGACGGCCTCTACGGCCGCATCGACGGCACCGAGAAGGGCGGCATGGTGGAGGTGAGCGGCCGCAACGCCATCATCGAACTGCCGACGGTATTTGCCGATCCCCGCCTGGCGCTGGCCGAACTGAAGGGGCAGGCTTCCTGGAAGGCGAAGGACGGGCGCATCGATGTTCACTTCCAGAATCTCGCCTTCAACAACCTGGACGCGACCGGCAGCGCCAGCGGCCGCTATCGCAGCGATCCAGCAGGACCGGGGGAGATCGACATCACGGCCAATCTGTCACGCGCGGATGGCGCCGCCGTTTGGCGCTACATGCCGCTGGGCGTCAACCCCGATGTGCGCGACTGGCTGCGCGAAGCCATTCGCGGCGGGCGCGCGGACGACGCGAAACTGCGCCTGCAGGGCAACCTGAAGGACTTCCCCTTTGCCGACGGCAAGCAGGGCACCTTCAAGGTGACGGCGAAGGTTGCCGGCGCGAGCCTGCGTTATGCGCCCGACTGGCCGGTCATCGAGAATATCGCCGGCGACCTGCTGTTCGAAGGCAAGCGCATGCTGATCAAGGCGCGCCAGGGCAGCATTTACGGCGTTTCCCTCTCCGGCGTCAGCGCCGAAATCCCTGATCTCGAGGCGCACGAGGAAATCCTGACTGTCGCCGGGGGTGCTCTGGGACCGACTGCGGATTTCCTGCGCTTCGTCGCCACCAGTCCCGTGTCCGAGAAGATCGACCGCTTTACGGAAGGCATGCAGGCGGAGGGCCAGGGCAAGCTGGCGCTCAAGCTGACCCTGCCCTTGCGCAGGCTGGAGCAGTCGAAGATCGACGGCGACTATCAGTTCTTGCGCAATGCCCTGGTTGTCGACCCGGACCTGCCGCAGCTCACCGAAGTGGCTGGGCGGCTCAACTTCAATGCGGACAGCATCACCATCAAGGAGATACGCGGCCAGCTGCTGGGCGCACCGCTGACCGTCAAGGCGGCCACGCGCAAGGACGGCACCGTCGCCATCGATGCGCAGGGCAGCCTCAATGTCGCCGGAATGCGCAATTATCGGGATCACCGCGTCTTCAACCACCTGTCCGGGACCACGCCCTGGCGCGGCACGGTGCTGCTCAAGGGACGCAACGCCGAGGTGGTGCTTGACTCGAACCTGCTGGGCATTGCATCCAGCCTGCCCCCGCCTTTCAACAAGAGCGCCACCGATGTCATGCCGTTCCGCTTCGAGCGCGCAAATCTTGAAAGCGGACCCGGGCGCGACCAGGTCCGCATCAGTCTGGGAAAGGTCTTCGGCGCCCAGCTGTTGCGCCGCGCCGACGGGGGCAAGCGAATCATCGAGCGCGGCACCATCGGACTTGGCGAGCCCCCGCCCGCCCTGCCGGAGAAGGGCATTCAGGTCGGGGTCAGCGTGGGCGAATTCGATGTGGACTTCTGGCGCAGTCTTGTTGCCGGCAACGGCAGCGATGGGCTGCCGCTCGGAGGCATCAGCCTGCGTGCGGAGAAGATGCAGGTCTTCGACCGGCCTTTCAACGCGGTGACGCTGCGTGCGAGCAAACGCGGCGGCAGCTGGCAGGGCCAGGTGGCGAGCCGCGAGGTGGCCGGGGAGTTCACCTGGGACGGCGGCGAAAAGGGCCGCCTGCAAGCGCGCCTCAAGCATCTGACGCTGGCCGAAACCCGGCCGGGCAAGACGGTCCTTGCGGAGGAGCCCCTGCGTGAATTGCCCGGCATGGACATCATGGCCGACAGCTTCACGCTGCATGGCATGAAACTGGGCAAGCTCGAGTTGAGCGCAACCAATGCGGACAATGGCTGGAATCTCGACAAACTGGCGATCAGCAGTCCCGACGGCACGTTGAATTCGAGCGGCCTCTGGCATGACGGCGGAACCCGGCTCGACTTCAAGCTGGATGTGGCCGACATCGGCAAGATGCTGGAACGTCTGGGCTATGCCGATGCCGTGCGGCGCGGCACCGCGAAGATGGATGGAAAAGTTTCCTGGGCCGGGCCGCCGACGCGGATCGACTTCCCCAGCCTCGGCGGGACGATGGCCGTCGAGGCGGCGCGCGGCCAGTTCAACAAGCTCGACCCCGGCGTGGGACGGCTGCTCGGCATCCTCAGCCTGCAGTCGCTGCCGCGTCGCATCACCCTCGACTTCCGCGACATCTTCAGCGACGGCTTCGCCTTCGACTCGATCGAGGGCACGTCAACAATTGAGCGGGGCGTGATGCGCACGAAGGACCTGCTCATCCAGGGGCCCTCGGCAAAAATCGCCATGAAAGGCGAGATCAGCATCCCGGCCGAAACGCAGAACCTGCGCGTACGCATCGAGCCGGCGCTGGGGGAGACGCTGGCCGTTGGCGCCATGATCGCCAATCCGGCCGTCGGCGCGGCCGCCTGGCTGGCGCAGAAAATCCTCAAGGACCCGTTCGGGCAGATCTTTGCCTTCGAATACGACATCACCGGCAGCTGGATCGATCCCAAGGTGGAGAAGCTGCAGAAGCAGGCGGCCGCCAAGCAGGAGGGGACAAATCAATGACGCAGCCTTCCCGCATTGCCGCGGTGCAGATGGTGTCGGGGCCGGACATCGCGCAGAACCTGCGCGACGCCGATCGCCTGGTGGCCGAAGCGGCCGCGCGCGGCGCGCAGCTGGTGGCACTGCCGGAGTACTTCCCCCTGATTTCCGGCAACGACATGGACAAGGTGCATGCCCGGGAAAAGGAGGGCGCCGGCCCCCTGCAGGACTTCCTGCGCGAGACGGCGGTGCGCCACAAGGTCTGGCTGGTGGGCGGCTCCATTCCCCTGGAGGCCGCGGTGCCGGACAAGGTGCGCAACAGCTGCCTGGTGTTCGACGCCGCCGGCCGGCGCGTGGCGCGCTACGACAAGATCCACCTGTTCGGCTTTCATCGCGGAACCGAACACTACAATGAAAGTCAGACCATAGAGCACGGCGACGAGGTCGTCGCCTTCGATTCCCCGGTGGGGCGCGTCGGGCTGTCGCTCTGCTACGACTTGCGCTTTCCCGAGCTTTATCGTTCCATGGGGCCGGTAGACCTGCTGGTGGTGCCGGCGGCCTTTACCCACACCACGGGCCAGGCGCATTGGGAATTGCTCTTGCGCGCGCGCGCGGTGGAGAACCTCTGCTACGTGCTGGCCGCCGCCCAGGGCGGCACGCACCCGAGCGGACGCATGACCTGGGGCGACAGCATGGTGGTCGATCCCTGGGGCGGCGTGCTCGATCGGCTGGCGAAAGGGCCGGGGGTGGTGACGGCCGAGGTGGACCGTGACCGCATCGCCGAACTTCGCGCCAGCCTGCCTGCGCTGGAGCACCGGAGATTATGAACCGCAGGTTGGGCTGTAGGTCGGGCTTCAGCCCGACATAGTCCGCCGATCAACCGCTGCCGTTGGGCTGAAGCCCGACCTACAATGAACATGAATACCACGAACCATCTGCACACCGCCGAATCCCGCCTGTTGGCGCCCTTCGATCTTTCCGCGCGCCAGCTCGAAACGGTGTTCGGCGACCTCTACCGCAACCGCCTCGACTACGCCGACCTGTACTTCCAGTACAGCCGCTCCGAGGGCTGGAGCCTGGAGGAGGGCATCGTCAAGTCGGGCAGCTTCAATATCGAAAGCGGCGTCGGCGTGCGCGCCATTTCCGGCGAGAAGACCGCCTTCGCCTATTCCGACGAGATATCCCTGCCGGCCCTGAAATCTGCGGCACGTGCCACCCGCGCCATTGCCTCACAGGGCGCGAAGGGGCGGGTGCCGATGCTTTCCGCCAGGATCGTGCCGGCCCTCTACGGCGCGGCCGATCCGCTGGCGTCACTGCCCGACACGGAAAAGGTGAAGCTGCTGGAGCGGCTGGAGGGCTATGCCCGCGCCGCGGACACGCGCGTCGTCGAGGTCATGGCGCATATCGCCGGCGTCTACGAGGTCGTGCTGGTCGCCCGCGCAGACGGGCATCTGGCTGCCGACGTGCGGCCCCTGGTGCGCGTGTCCGTCACCGTCATCATGCTGGAGGGAGGGCGGCGCGAGCAGGGTTCGGCGGGCGGCGGCGGCCGCTTCGACTACGGTTATTTCAGCGATGCCGTGCTGCGGGACTACGCGAAGCAGGCGGTGCACCAGGCCAGCGTGAACCTCGCCGCACGCCCCGCGCCGGCAGGAGAGATGACGGTGGTGCTCGGCAATGGCTGGCCGGGCATCCTGCTGCACGAGGCGATCGGCCACGGCCTCGAAGGGGACTTCAACCGCAAGGGCAGCTCCGCCTTTGCCGGCCGCATCGGCGAGCGCGTCGCCGCGTCGGGCGTCACGGTGGTCGACGACGGCACGATTCCCGACCGGCGCGGCTCGCTCTCCGTCGACGACGAAGGCAACCCGACGCAGCGCACCGTGCTGATCGAGGACGGCATCCTCACCGGCTACCTGCAGGATTCGCTCAACGCCCGCCTCATGGGCGTGCCGCTCACCGGCAACGGCCGCCGCGAATCCTTCGCCCACCTGCCTTTGCCGCGCATGACCAACACCTGCATGCTCAACGGCGAGCGCGACCCGCAGGAGATCATCGCCTCGGTGAAGAAGGGGCTGTACGCCGCCAACTTCGGCGGCGGCCAGGTGGACATCACCAGCGGCAAGTTTGTCTTTTCCGCCGCCGAGGCCTACCTCATCGAGAACGGCAGGATCACCCATCCGGTGCGCGGGGCGACCCTGATCGGCAACGGCCCGGACGTGCTGACCCGCGTGTCCATGATCGGCAACGACCTGGCGCTCGACCCGGGCGTGGGCACCTGCGGCAAGGAAGGCCAGAGCGTGCCCGTCGGGGTGGGACAGCCGACCTTGCGCATCGACGGACTGACGGTCGGCGGGACGGGATAAGCGGCAAGGCAGATTGATGTTTGTCAATCTCTCGCCTGCGCTGTCTGTCTAGAATGCAGCCTTTCCCAGGACCTTGACCCCGTCCTTCCGGGGGGTGGGGCCGAGAAAGGATGACGCCGTGAAAAAATTGCTCTCCCTGCTTGCCCTTGCCGTGTCGGTCTTCGCCATCGATGCTGCGGGCAATCCCGCCCTGGCCCAGATCAGCGACATCAACGCCGCCATCAACAAGGCCGGCCGCCAGCGCATGCTCTCGCAGCGCATGGCCAAGGCCTACCTGCAGATCGGCCAGGCCGTCGATACGGAGCGCTCGAAGAAAATCCTCGATGCCTCGATCGCGCTCTTCGACCGCCAGCTCGTCGAGCTGAAAAACTTTTCACCGACCCCCGAAATCAAGAACACCTACCTCAACCTGGAGCGTGCCTGGCTGGCCTACAAGGATGTGCTGGTGGGCGCGGCTGCGGGGAAGGCGGGGGCGAGGAAGGTGATGGAGATCAACGAGGAGGTGCTCAGCCTGGCGCACCAGGGCACCGCGCTGCTGGAAAAGCATTCCGGCACCAGCGAGGGCCGCCTGATCAACATCGCCGGCCGCCAGCGCATGCTTTCGCAACGCATGGCGAAGTTCTATCAGGCCATCCAGTGGGACGTGGCGCCCGCCGCCGGCGCCACGGAGCTGGAGAAGGCGCGCAGGGAATTCGTCGCCGCCCTGCAGGTACTGACTTCCGCGCCGGAAAACACGGCCGCCATCAAGGATGAACTGGCGCTTGGCCAGCAGCAATGGATGTTCTTCGAGAACGCCCTGACGGCGCGCGGCGGCGACCGGAAGTCTGCGGCCCTCAATGTGGCCACCACCAGCGAACGTTTGCTGGAAGTCATGAACACCGTGACGGGCCTGTACGAAAAGTTGCAGGGCAGGAAGTGATCCGACAGCGCGCGTAGCGTGCAGGCCGGGCCATGCCCGGCCTTTTGCGTTAGAATGCAAGGCCTTAGCCATTGCTGCAGCGCCGGGCGCACCTTGCATGAACCCCCCGATCAAGCCGAACAAGTCGAACATCGCCTCCGTCTCCCCCGGGCCCAAGGGCGGACTCGCCTATCCGCGCGCCATCACGGACGATGTGCGCATCCGCGACATCCATGAAGTGGCGCCGCCTTCACACCTGTTGCGCGAGTTTCCGCCGACGTCCCGGGCGGTCGATACCACCTATGCTGCGCGCCAGGCGATCCACCGCATCCTGCACGGCGCGGACGACCGGTTGCTGGTCATCATCGGCCCCTGCTCGGTGCACGACTTCGACGCCGCCATCGACTACGCCACGCGCCTGAAGGTCGAGGCCGACCGCCTGGGCGACGACCTGCTGGTGGTGATGCGCGTCTATTTCGAGAAGCCGCGCACCACGGTCGGCTGGAAGGGCCTGATCAACGACCCGCGCATGGACGGCAGCTTCAAGATCAACGAGGGCCTGCGCATCGCGCGCCACCTGCTGGTGGACCTCAACGAGATGGGCCTGCCGGCGGCGACGGAATTCCTCGACATGATCACGCCGCAGTACATCGCCGACCTGGTGAGCTGGGGCGCCATCGGCGCGCGCACCACGGAATCGCAAGTGCACCGCGAGCTGGCTTCCGGCATGTCCTGCCCGATGGGCTTCAAGAACGGCACCGACGGCAACATCAAGATCGCCATCGATGCCATCCGCACCTCGCAGCACCCGCACCATTTCCTCTCGGTGACCAAGTCGGGGCATTCGGCCATTGTCTCCACCAACGGCAACGAGGACTGCCACGTCATCCTGCGCGGCGGCAAGGAGCCGAACTTCGACGTCGCCAGCGTCGACAAGGCCTGCAAGGAGCTGGGCGCCGCCGGCCTGGCTGCGCGCCTGATGGTCGACTTCTCGCACGGCAACAGCCGCAAGGATTTCAAGCGGCAGATGGAAGCCGCGCGCGACGTCGCCGGCCAGCTTGCGACAGGAGAGGATCGCGTCTTCGGCGTCATGGTCGAGTCGCACCTCAAGGAGGGCCGGCAGGACCTGGTGCCGGGCAAGCCGCTCGAGTACGGCAAGAGCATCACCGATGCCTGCCTTGGATGGGAGGATTCGGTCGAGCTGCTCGACGTCCTCGCCCAGGCGGTGCGCGAGCGCCGCATTGCCCTGCTTGGAAAAGAGTGAGCCGCCGCCTGCCGGGTCTGGTGCACCTTGGCGACGCGACAACCTTTGTCGACCGCCTCCTGGAAGTCATCGAGCACATCCGGCTTTTCGAGGATTTCGAGCGTCATGAAATCGAGGCGTTGGCGAAGCACCTGCGCTGCTATCGGGCGCCGGCCGGCGCCACCCTGATCCGCGAGGGGACCGCGGCGACTTCATGGTCATCGTGATCGATGGCCAGTGCGAGATCGTGAGAAATGATTCAAGCGGCCTGCCGCGACGCCTGAGCCTCGCCGGCCCCGGCAAGACGCTGGGCGAAATGTCCATGATCGACGGCGAGCTGCGCTTCGCTTCCTGCGTCGCGTTGGAAGATACCCTGATCGCCGTGCTCGACCGCGACAGCCTCTCGCGCATCATCGCCGACGACCCGCGCCTGGGCATCAAGATCCTCCTGGAACTGGTGCTGCTGCTCTCGCAGCGTCTTCGTGCGGCCAGCAGCAAGCTGGTGCAGCACCTCGACGGCGGCAGCGAAGTCGCGTAGGGCGGGCTTCAGCCCCGCGCCCTGTCCTTCTGCCAGAGCACGTCGCCGTGCCCGGCCAGACGGTTCAACGTGCGCCCGAGCACGAACAGCAGGTCGGAGAGGCGGTTCACGTACTTGCGCCCGGCCTCGCTGACGGCCTCTTGTGCGGCGACGGCGACAAGGCGGCGCTCGGCGCGCCGGCACACGGCGCGGGCGAGGTGGGCGAGGGCCGCCGCCCGCGTGCCGCCCGGCAGGATGAATTCCTTCAACGGTCCCAGTTCCGCGTTATAGCGGTCGATGGCTCGTTCCAGTTCATCGACGCTTTTCCCGTCGAGCAGCGCCGAGCCGGGGATTGCCATCTCGCCGCCCAGATCGAAAAGATCATGCTGGATGCCGACGAGGAGCGTACGCAGGTCCTCCGCCACTTCTTCCGTGAGCAGCAGTCCGATGACGGAGTTCAATTCGTCGAGGTCCCCCAGCGCGGCGATGCGCGGGCTGTCCTTGGCCACCCGCGAGCCGTCGGCGAGCCCGGTGGTGCCGGCATCCCCGGTGCGTGTGTAGATCTTCGAGAGGCGGTGTCCCATGGGTTTGGTACGGAATTCGCAAGCGGTGAATATAGCACCCTGATTCGGCGATAAGGATATTTCGCCCACGTGGATATAAGGTGAAGATAATATATAGCCTCTCCACATAAGCAGTCGCCCGCCCGGGGATCTGGGCGCTGCCACAAGAAATGCACAACCCGCTGCTGAAACGTTTGCTGCCCTTCCTGCGCTGGCTGCCCTATTCCAGCGCGACGCTGCGCGCCGATTTCATTGCCGGCCTGACCGTGGCCCTCGTGCTGGTGCCGCAGTCGATGGCCTACGCGCAGCTGGCTGGCATGCCACCCTATTACGGCCTGTATGCCGCCTTCCTGCCGGTGATGGTGGCGGCCCTGTGGGGTTCCTCCAACCAGCTCGGCACCGGCCCGGTGGCGGTCGTCTCCCTGCTGACCGCATCGTCCCTCTCCGTCTTCGCCGCGCCCGGGTCGGAGCAGTTCATCGCGCTGGCGGTCATGCTTGCGCTGCTGGTCGGCCTCGTGCAGCTGTCGCTGGGCGTCTTCAAGCTCGGCGTCGTCGTGAACTTCCTCTCGCACCCGGTCATCGTCGGCTTCACCAATGCCGCCGCGCTGATCATCGGGCTGTCGCAGCTGAACAAGATCCTCGGCGTGCCGATGGGGCGCTCGGAGCATTTCATCCAGGACATCTGGGGCGTGCTGCTGCAGGCCGGCGACACGCACCTGCCGACCTTCGTCATGGGCGTGGTTGCCATTGCGATCATCGCCGCGACGCGCAAGTACGCGCCGAAGCTGCCGGGCGTGCTCATCGCCGTCGCCCTGGCGACCCTGGCGAGCTGGCAGATCGGCTTCGAGCAGAATGCCACCTCGCGCATCGAGGAAGTGGCGGACGCCGAGGCCCGCGTCAGGCTCGACGAATACGCCCAGGCCGAGCTGCGCATCGCAGAGCTGGGCGAGCAGATCGCGGCAGCGAATGCGGATTTGAACAAGGCGCGCAAGGACCACGGCCCGCTCAGCCAGGAGGCGGCGGCGCTCAACTACCAGCTGGAGGTGCTCACCATCCAGGTCAAGGACCGCGAGAAGGAGAACCGGGAAAGAAACCGCACCATCCGCCGCTTCGTCTTCGAGCGCGTGGCTTCGGCGGACGGCCAGTCGCACCGCCTGCACCTGGCCGGGCGGGTGCCTGCCGGCGAGAAAAGCGACGGCAGCCGCTGGCGCATCCGCCGCATCAGCCACGGCGAGCTGAGCCTCAAGGGCGGCGGCGATGTCGTCGGCACGATTCCCGAAGGATTGCCTTCCTTCAGCATCCCGAAGTTTTCCTGGGACATGTTCGGCACGCTGCTGTCCACCGCCATCGTCATCTCGCTGGTGGGCTTCATGGAGGCGATCTCCATCGCCAAGGCGATGGCCGCCAAGACCAAGCAGAAGATCGACCCGAATCAGGAGCTGATCGGCCAGGGGCTGGCCAATCTCGTCGGCGCGGCGAGCCAGTCCTTTCCCGTGTCCGGCTCGTTCTCCCGATCGGCGGTGAATATCAATGCCGGCGCGATCACCGGCATGTCGTCGGTGTTCACCGGCCTGTTCGTCCTCATCACGTTGCTGGCGCTGACGCCGCTGCTCCCAACCGCCACGACGGCATCGCCGCCATCGTCACCTTCATCGCCACCCTGGGCTTTGCCCCGCATCTGGACAATGGCATCATGGTCGGCGCCGGGCTGGCCATCATGCTCTACCTGCTGCGCACCATGAAGCCGCGCGTCGCCATCCTCGGGCGCCATCCGGACGGCACGCTGCGCGACGCCAGCGTGCACAACCTGCCGGCCTCGGAGATCGTCACCGCCGTGCGCTTCGACGGACGCCTCTATTTCGCCAACGTCTCCTTCTTCGAGGACGCCATCCTCGAGGCCGTGGCGCGCAACCCCAAGGCGAAGTACCTGCTCGTCGTCGGCGACGGCATCAACGAGCTCGACGCTTCCGGCGAGGAGGTCATGCACCACCTCGTCGAGCGCCTGCGCAGCAGCGGCGTCAACATGGTGTTCGCCGGCTTCAAGAAGCAGGTGGTCGACGTCATGCGCGCCACCGGCCTGCTTACCGTGATCGGAGAGACGAACTTCTACATCAACGCCGATCGCGCCCTCGAGGCGATCAGCGCCACCGTCACGGCCGAAGGCATCGAGGGCGCGTTCTGCCTCCTGCCGCAGAAATAACGAGATGACGCCGTTGCTCTCCATCGACATCCTGCTGATCGCCGTCTGCGCCTGGCTGGCGATCGGATTGGCCGGGCTCGCGGCGCCGCGCAACCTGCGCTTCGTCGGCAAGATGCTGTTTCCCCTCGGCGCTCTGGTCGGCGTGCTGACGCCATCGGGCTGCCCAACTTGCCTTTTCACCTGCGCCTCGACAACCTGACGGCGGTGTTCGCCCTGCTGGTGGGCATGGTCTCGGCAGGCATCTCGGTTTTTGCCGCCGGTTATTTCAGGGAGGGCGAGGGCACGGCGCCGGGGCTGATGAGCCTGCAATACCATTTTTTCCTCGCCAGCATGCTGATGGTGCTGCTGGCCGACGACGCCTATGCCTTCATGGTCGCCTGGGAGGTCATGGCGCTCTCCTCCTTCTTCCTCGTCACCACCGACCACAAGCACGCGGAAATCCGCCGCGCCGGCTATCTGTATCTTCTCGTCGCCCACATCGGCGCGATCGCCATCCTGCTTTCCTTCGGCGTCATGACTTCCGGCAGCGGCGACTACAGCTTCGCCGGCATGCGCGCCCAGCAGCTGTCCCCATTCTGGGCTTCGGCGGCCTACCTGCTGGCGCTGGTCGGCTTCGGCGCCAAGGCCGGCCTGCTGCCGTTGCATGTCTGGCTTCCCGAGGCGCACCCCGCCGCGCCTTCGCCGGTCTCGGCGATGATGAGCGGCGTCATGCTGAAGACCGCCATCTACGGCCTGCTGCGGGTGAGCTTCGATCTGGTTGGCGAGACGTTGTGGTGGTGGGGCGTGGTGGCCATGACCATCGGCCTGCTCACGGCAGTGTTCGGCGTCCTCTACAGCACGGTGCAGAGCGACATGAAGCGCCTGCTGGCCTATTCGTCCATCGAGAACATCGGCCTGCTCGCCGTGGCGCTGGGACTGACTTTGATTTTCCATTCCTACGGCATGGAAGCACTGGCTGCGCTGGCGATGACGGCGCTGCTCTACCATTGCCTCGCGCATGCCGGCTTCAAGAGCCTGCTGTTCCTGTGCACCGGGTCGGTGCTGCACGCGACCCGCGAGCGCAGCCTCGGCAAGCTCGGCGGCCTCATCCACCGCATGCCCTGGGTGGCCTGGCTGGCACTTGCCGGCGTCATCGCCAGCGCGGGCCTTCCGCCGCTTTCAGGCTTTGTCTCCGAATGGTTGCTGCTGCAGAGCTTTTTGTTTTCCTCCGGCCTGCCGCATTCCTGGCTCAACATGATTGTGCCGGTGGCCGCGGCGCTGGTCGCCCTGGTGGCCGCGCTGGCCGGGTTTGCCATGGTCAAGTTCTACGGCATCGTTTTTCTCGGCCAGATGCGCGAGCCGGCGCTGCGGGAGGCCCATGATGCCGGCATCTGGGAGCGGACGGGCCTGGTCTGGCTGGCCGGCTTGACGCTGGCGCTCGGCGTGTTTCCCTCGACGGTGATCGGCTTCATCGACGCCGCGACGCGCCAGCTGCTTGGCGCAGGACTGGCGGAGAAGGTGCACGAGCATGGCTGGTGGATGCTGGCGCCCATTTCGCCCGAGCGGGCCAGCTACGAGCCGCTGATCTTCCTGGCCACCATCGTCGTAGCGGTGCTGTTCGGCCGCCAGCTGGTGCATCGCCTCTATCATGGCCGCATGCGCAGGTCGCCCGCCTGGGATTGCGGCTACGTCTTCCAGGGTCCGCGCGCGCAGGACACGGCAGAAGGATTCAGCCAGCCCATCCGCCGCATCTTCGAGCCGATGTTCCGCATGGATCGCCACTTTCCATCCATTCGCGACGAGAAGCCCTTCTACAGCGTCAAGGTCGAGGATCATTTCTGGCATTGGCTCTACCTGCCGCTGGCGCGCCTGGCGAACGGCATTTCCGCGCTGATGATCCGGCTGCAGGGCGGGCGCATTGCCATCTATCTGCTTTACAGCTTCCTCACCCTGATCGTCCTGTTGCTGGTGGCACGGCCATGAGCGCTTCCGGCCTCTTCTGGCAGATCTTCTCCATCTTCCTGGCCATGGCCCTGGCGCCGCTGCTCACCGGCTGGGTGAACCAGTGCCGCGCCTGGCTGCAGAACCGCTCGGCGCCGCCCTTGCTGCAGCCGTACTACATGCTGCACAAG
>PHCS01000041.1 GCA_002840845.1 Betaproteobacteria bacterium HGW-Betaproteobacteria-14 | reverse complement strand
TATTGGGATGCGGATAAATGGCTGACACGCCCTAGCGGTTCAGCTTCCGCATGCGTTCGTTCGGCGTGATGATGTCGGTGAGGCGGATGCCGAACTTGTCATTCACCACGACCACCTCGCCCTGGGCGATGAGCGTGCCGTTGACCAGCACGTCCATCGGCTCGCCGGCCAGGGCGTCGAGTTCGACGACGGAACCGTGCGCGAGCTGCAGCAGGTTGCGGATGGAGATCTTGGTGCGGCCGAGCTCGACGGTCATCTGCACCGGGATGTCGAGGATCATGTCGAAATCCTGCATGGCCGCGGCTTTGGCGCCCTGGCTAAGCGGCTGGAAAATGTCGGCCGGTTGCGCCTTGGCTTCCGCGCCGGCCTGCTCGCCCATGGCGGCGGCCCAATCGTCGGCACTGACCTGATCTGCGGTTTCATTATCGGACATCATGTTCTCCTAATGTTTAGCCTCGGCATATCGCCCGCATCGCAGGCATCTGCCTTCACTGAAGCGGCTTTTTCTCGGCATTGTCGGAGGCAAGAAAGCGTTCCACTTTCAAGGCGTACTGGCCGTTCTGCAGCCCGTAGCGGCATTCCATCACCGGCACGTGACCGACCTCGGCGGTGATGGTCTCCTCGATGCCGAACGGAATGACATCGCCGGTTTTCATTTTCAGGATTTGCCCCAGCGTGACTTGCGTCGTGCCCAGATGCGCCACCAGTTCCACGTCCGCGGACTGCAGTTGCCGGGTCAGCGTGCCGATCCAGCGCTTGTCCGAGACGAGATGGTCGCTCTGCATGGTGCTGTAGAGGAGGTCGCGGATGGGCTCGACCATCGAGTAGGGCATGCACAGATGCATTTCAGCCGTCGAGCCGGAAAACTCCAATGAGTAGGTGACGGCCACGACAATCTCGCTCGGGGTAGCAATATTGGCGAACTGGGAGTTCATCTCCGAGCGGATGTATTCCAGCTTCAGCTCGAAGACCGGCTTCCAGGCCTTCTCGAACTCGGTGAAGATCACGTTGAGCAGGCCCTGGATGATGCGCTGCTCGGTCGCCGTGAAGTCGCGCCCCTCGACGCGGGTGTGAAAGCGGCCGTCGCCGCCGAACATGTTGTCCACCACGAGGAACACCAGATTCGGGTCGAGTACGATCATGCCGGTGCCGCGCAGCGGCTTGAAGTGCACCAGGTTTAGGTTGGTTGGCACCACAAGGTTGCGGATGAACTCGCTGTATTTCTGCACGCGGATGGGTCCGAGCGAGATTTCCGTCGTGCGGTGCATGTAGTTGAACAGGCCGATGCGAAGATAACGGGCAAAGCGCTCGTTGATGAGTTCCATCGTCGGCATGCGGCCGCGCACGATGCGCTCCTGGCGGCCGATGTCGTAGCCGCGCACGCCCCCCGTTTCCTCCTCCTTCTCGGGCTCGTCGGCCTCGCCCGAGACGCCCTTGAGGAGGGCATCGACTTCGTCCTGGGAGAGAAAGTCCTGTGACATGGCGCGCGGCTTACTGGATGATGAATGAGGTGAAGAACACGCTTTGCACCGGATCGTCCTCGGCCGCCTTCGCCAGCGTGTAAGTCGGCCTGGCTGCCGCGCCGGCGGTCACGCCTGGAGCGGCAGCAGGCGCGCCTTCAGGCGGTGCTGCGCCTTCCTCGGGCTTGGCGGCCTCGGTTTCATTTTCGGGCTTGGCCGCTTCGGCCTCGCTGTCCGGCTTGGTTTCGGCGTCCGGCGTGGCGACATCGAGCATGATCGGCTTCACCGGCAGGCCGGCGGCGGCGAGCAGGACGTTGTTGGCGGTCTGGCGGAGTTCCTCGGGGAGCCGCTCCCGGCCCTCGCCGGAAGCGATTTCCGAGACCTTCTTGGTGGAGAGCAGCACCAGGATCCTGTGGCGTACCTCCGGCATGTACTGCTTGACGGAATCGGCGGCGGACTGGTCGAGCACCTTCAGCGTTGCCGCCACCTGAAGGTACTGGTCGCTCTGTTCCGAGGCAAGGTTTACCGTGAAGGCATCGAGCGGCACGAATACCGGCGGCTTGGCAGGCTGCGCCTTGGCCTGCTGTGGCTCCGCGTCGGAACCATTGTCCCGCAGCATGAAGAACCACGCGCCGCCGCCGCCGGCAGCGAGCAGCACGACCAGGCCGATGATGAGGGGCAGCTTGCCTTTTTTTTTCGGCGGCTGCTCTTCGCCTTCGGCTTCTGGTTCGGGGTCTTTCCCCTTTGGCGGTGTTTTCGCCATAAGTCACTCCTGAACGATGACTTCAATTATGTGCATGCGCGCTGACGGCTCAAGCTCTGAAATGCGGGCATGTTTCCCTTCAATTGCCGTCAGGCGAAGGTGTCGATCAACCCGTTGCCGCTTCGCAGCCACTGCGAGGGGGAATCGGCTTCCCGCGCGGCATCCGAGACGCGTCCGCCGCCGTGGTCCGCCGAGGGCGATCCATCCCGTCCTCGCTGGGCAGACTCTTCGTTTACGCTGGCCTGCCCGAGCGTGATGCCGGCATCGGCGAGGATTTCGCGCAGGCGCGGCAGCGCCTGCTCCAGCGCTTCTCGCGCGGCGGGGCTGGCCGAAACGAACGTGGCGCTGGTCTGGTCGCCGTTCATCGAGATCGTGACTTCGACCTTGCCCAATTGCGGGGGCGTAAGGGTCAGTTCGGCTCGGCTGTCCTGCCGGTTTACCATCAGGACGATTTTCTGACCGATTTCGGCGTCCCAGCCTCGCCCGCCCACCGGAGTGCTCACGTGGGCAAGGGCCGGGGCGGCAGTGCCGGCTTGTGCGGTCTGGGCAAGCGATGCGGCGGAGGGAACCGGCGAGAGCGGACTTGCATTCTCGGCAGTCGCAACGGGCATCTGCGGGTCGGCTGCAGCAACGGTCGTGTGCGGGCCGGCCATCGCAGCAGTGATATTCGGATTGGCAGAGGCAAGCGGCATATGTGGATCGGCCGCCGCAAAGGGCACCATCGGATCGGCAGCGTCCGGCGCGGAAACCGTCCCGGGACGGCCCGGCATCGATTGGGAGGTTAGTTCGGTCGTGAAGGATGCGGGTTCTTCAATGGCGGGCGTGACCGCGATGGGGGGGGCGTTCGTTGCCGCAGTCATGACCGGCGCAACGGACTGCTGTCCTGGGTCGATTGGCGACCCGGCCGACGCAGGCGGCATCAATTCGGCCAGCAGTGCAGCCAGACTGGCGTCAACCTGCACCTCTTCCGCCAGCGAAGCCTCCTCGGCATCCGCCGCCGGCGCAGACGGCAACCGGGCGGCAATAATTTCTGTTTCCCGGGCGTCTTTTGCCGGCTGGGCCATCTGCTTTTGCAGCACTGCGGCAAAGTCGACGCCAGATTCTTCTCCCGGATCGGATTCGGCGGCAGCGCCCGGCGCGGCTGCAGCCTGGGAGGGCGCTATGACGGGCATCGACTGGGGGGGGGCGGTCACTTGTGTCATGGTTGGCTTTCCGGGCACGGAGAATACATGCCCCCATCAACGCAAGAGGCGTGCCAAAGCGGGGAAGCAGGGGAGGGATGCGAATTCAGTGCTCGCCGCTGCGGAAGTTCTTTGCGGCGTGTTCGTCCTGGGTGCGCTGCTCGGTCTTCGCCTCGCCGCGCTCCTCGATTGCCTTGTGCCTTTGCGACAAGGTGTCGAAAGCCTTGACCTGATTGCGTTTGTCCAGCCATTCCCGTTGTCCGTCCACCGTGCGTTGCTTGGAGGCGTCGACGAGGATGCGCTGCTGCAAGATGGCGTCGTGAAGCCTGCCGAGGAAGGACTGGTAGTTGCTCCATTCCTCCCGCGTCAGGCCGCTCTGCGCCGCTTGTCGGAAGCGCGCCTCGTATTCTTCGCGGTACTGTTCCAGCAGGGCGAGCGTCTTTTCCACTTCCTGTTCGCTGGCAAGCAACTGCCCAAGCTTGCGCGCCGCGTCGTCCATGCGGACGTTCGACAGGTCAAGCAGCGATTGCAGTGGGAAAGCCTTCATCCTTCTGCTCCTAACGGTATACGGCCGGACTACGGCGATACTTTAGCAGGCTGCCGCAAACCTTGCTCAGGCTTCCTGTCCGAACAGCCGGTGCAGTTTGAGCACGGCGTCCTGGTAATTTTCCCGCTCGTTCATGCCCTGCTGCAGGAAGGCCTCGAATCCGGGCTGCATGGCGATTGCCTGGTCCAATACGGGATCCGAGCCGGCGGCATAGGCCCCTACGGAGATCAGGTCGCGCGAGCGCTGGAAGCGCGAGTAGAGGTGCTTGAAGCGGCGCACCATGTCCAGATGCTGCGGCTTGATCAGGCTGGTCATGGCGCGGCTGATCGAGGCCTCGATGTCGATGGCCGGGTAATGTCCCTGTTCGGCCAAGTGGCGGGAAAGGACGATATGGCCGTCGAGGATGGCGCGGGCTGCGTCGGCGATCGGGTCCTGCTGGTCGTCGCCTTCAGTCAGCACGGTGTAGAAGGCGGAGATCGAGCCCGCACCCTCGGGGCCGTTGCCGGCCCGCTCGACCAGTTGCGGCAGGCGCGCGAAAACGGAAGGCGGGTAGCCGCGCGTCACCGGCGGCTCGCCGATGGCCAGCGCGATTTCGCGCTGTGCCATGGCGAATCGCGTCAGCGAATCCATGATGAGCAGCACGTGGCGCCCCTGGTCGCGGAAGTGCTCTGCGATGGTGGTGGCGTAGGCGGCGCCCTGCAGGCGCATGAGCGGGCTGGTGTCGGCCGGCGCGGCGACTACGACGGAGCGCTTCCGGCCGTCGGGGCCAAGGATGTTCTCGATGAATTCCTTGACCTCGCGACCCCGCTCGCCGATCAGGCCGACGACGATCACTTCGGCGGCGGTGAAGCGCGCCATCATGCCGAGCAGCACGCTTTTCCCCACGCCGGAGCCGGCGAAGAGGCCGAGGCGCTGGCCGCGGCCTACGGTCAGCATGGAGTTGATGGCGCGGATGCCGACATCCAGCGAGCTGTCGATGGGCGCGCGTTGCAGCGGATTGAGGGAGCGGCTTTGCAGGGATCGCGCGTGTTTCGTGCTGGGCGGACCGAGGCCGTCGAGCGGTCGCCCGGCGCCGTCGAGCACGCGGCCCAGCAGTTCGTCACCGACAGGCAGGTGCTTGGTGCGGTCGGACAGGCGACGGGTCGGCACCAGGCGATTGGCGGGTGAGGGCGGATCCTGCCGGGTTTCCATGGGCACGACGTGGGCGCCGGGAGCCAGGCCGAAAATATCGTCGGTCGGCATCATGAACAATTTTTCACCGGAGAAGCCGACCACTTCGGCTTCCACCGCCTTCCCCCCTGGCAGCGAGACATGGCAACCCGAACCGAGCGGGAGCTTGAGGCCGGAAGCCTCCATGACGAGACCATTGATGCGGGTGAGCCGGCCGCTCAGCTGGAACGGACTGGCCTGGGAGACGATCAGCCGGCAATCCTTGAGGAAGCCGGCCCATGTTTCCTGGCGGGGGTTCACGACGGCACGGGCTCCACCCATTCGCCTGCTGCGCCCAGGCTTTCGATGACGCGCTTCCAGCGGGTTTCCACGCTGGCGTCGAGATGGCTGCTGCCCGCCTCGATGCGCAGGCCGCCGCGGGTGAGGGCGGCCTCCTCGAAAATGCGGTGGCCCAGATGGGCGAGCTGGTCGCCCAGATGGGCGCGCACCAGCGAGGCATCCTCCGGATTCAGGTAGAGGGCAGCATGCTGATGCGGCAGCTGCGTCAAGGCCTCGCGCACCACTTCGATTATCACGGCAGGCCTGGCCGCGATCGTCTGGCGCACCACCTGGCGCGCGATCTCGAGCGAAAGGCACAGCAGTTCCTCGGTCATCTTCTGGTCGAAGTCGGCGAACGCGCCATCCAGCTGCTCGACCAGGGTGTGCAGTCGCAAGGCTTCCATGCGCGCGCGCGCCGTGCCTTCCTCGTAACCGGCGTCGTAGCCTTGCTTGTGGGCATCATTATGGATGCGCTCGACTTCGGACGCGGTGGGCAGATTGCCTGCGCCCTGCCTCGAACCGCGGACGGTCGTCTTTGTCTGGTCGAAATTGCCCAGTTCCCAGCGCTGCCAGGCGGTGAGGCTTTCCTTGGGCGGAGCTACGTTGCTGGACATGGCGGCGGATTCTCAGGACGTCCGCCGGGCTTCCCCAGGGCAGGCCGGCGTCCTTATGGAGGGCTTCGAACGGCGTGAGCGCTGCATCTGTTTCATCTCAGACGAACTCGTCCTCGCCCTTGCCGCCGAGCTGGATCTGCCCTTCCTCAGCGAGGCGCCGGGCGATCTTGAGGATTTCCTTCTGCTCCCGCTCCACTTCGGACAGGCGCACCGGGCCCTTCGATTCGAGGTCGTCGCGCAGCATTTCGGCGGCGCGCTGCGACATGTTCTTGAAGACTTTCTCGCGCATTGCCTCGTTGGCGCCCTTGAGGGCGAGGATGAGCGACTCGGACTGGACTTCCCGCAGCAGCAGCTGGATGCCGCGGTCGTCGATGTCGATCAGGTTTTCGAAGACGAACATTTCATCGATGATTTTTTGCGCCAGGTCCGGATCGTACTCGCGCACGTTGTCGATGATGGCGGTCTCGTGCGCCGTGCCGACGAAGTTGAGGATTTCCGCCGCGGTCCGCACGCCGCCCATGGCCGTCTTCTTCACATTGGCCGAACCCGACAGGATGCGCGTGAGCGCTTCGTTCAACTCCTGCAACGCGGCTGGCTGCACGCCGTCGAGGGTGGCGATGCGCAGCAGCACGTCGTTCCTCAGCCGGTCGGTGAATTGTTTGAGGATTTCCCCGCTGTGGTCGAACTCAAGGTGCACCAGGATGGTGGCGATGATCTGCGGGTGCTCGTTCTTGATGAGCTCCGCGACCGTGGCCGCATCCATCCATTTCAGGCTTTCGATGCCGGCGGTGTCGCCGCCCTGCAGGATGCGCGAGATCAGGTTTGCGGCGCGGTCGTCGCCGAGCGCTTTGGTCAGCATGCCGCGGATGTATTCCTCGTCGGCCGTGACTGGAGCGCCGCGCAGGGTTTCCTCGTAAAAGTCGTCGACCACCGATTCGACCTGGTCGCGCGGCACGGATTTCAGCGTGGCCATGGCGGCGCCCAGCTTCTGCACCTCACGCGGGCCGAGATGCTTCAGCACCTCGGCTGCCCCGTCTTCGCCGAGCGTGAGCAGCAGCATGGCGCCCTTGGTGATGCCGTCGTCGCTGGCCATCCCGTCACACCTTTCCGGCCGGCTGGTTGCCGCCGACCCAGTCCTTGATGACGTTTGCGACCACCTTGGGATCCTGCTTAGCCAGGTCGCGCGCGGCCTGCACCTTCTGATCGTAATTGGCAGTCCCTGGCGCCGCGAAAGCGGGTTCTTCCGGAATCACGGGAATTCTCGAGGCGCTTTCCATCAGCTTGCGCAGGAACGGCTTCACCACGCCGAAGAAGAGATAGCCGGCCAGTCCGGCGAAGATCAGGTATTTCAGCCCTTCCAGCACCCAGCCGATCACGGTCGGATTCTTCCAGATGGGTGTCTCCTCCACGGGTTCCGCCTCGGCCTCGGCAAAGGGGCTGTTCTGCACGTTCAGCGTGTCGCCCCGATCCTTGTTATAGCCCATGGCTTCCTTGACCAGGTCATTGATCTGCGCCATTTCCTTGCCTGACAGCGCCTTGTACGAGGCCTTGCCATCCTTCGCCACCGTCTTGCGGTGATTGACCACCACGGCCACCGAGAGACGCTTGATGGCGCCTACAGGCTGGCGCACGTGGCGGATGGTCTTGTCCAGCTCGTAGTTGGTGGTGGCCTCTCGCCGCCCGTTCGCGGCATTCGCGGCTGCAGTCGTGGCAGCCGCGGCGGTGCCGGACGCGGGCGGCGCGGTCAGGGGCGCAGTGGCCGGAACGGGCGGCTGGTTGGACAGCGCACCCGGCACGCCGGCTGCCGCCGGGATGCCGCCGCCGCTCTCGCTGACCTGTTGGCTGCGGATCGAAATTTCCGGCGTGGAATTGGGCTTGTAGGTCTCGGCGACCTGTTCCGTTTGCGAGAAATCGATGTCGGCGGTCACCTGGGCGCGGAAGTTGCCGGGCCCGACCCGGGGAGCGAGGATGGACTCGATGCGGCGGACCGTGCTCGCCTCGACATCCTGCATGTACTTCAGCTGGCTGGCATCGAGGCCGCCGTTGCGGCCGCTTCCCTTTTCGCTCGACAGCAGATTGCCGTTCTGGTCGATCACGTTGACGTTGGCGGCCACCAGGAGCGGCACGCTGGAGGCGACCATGTGGGCGATGCCGGCCACCTGGCCCGGATCCAGTTGGCGCCCCGGATGGATGTTGAGCACGACAGAGGCGGAGGGCTTCTGGTCATCGCGCATGAACCCGGTCTGCTTCGGTATGGCCAGATGCACGCGCGCACCCTGCACTGCGGCAAGAGATTGTATGGAGCGTGTCAGTTCGCCCTCCAGGGCGCGCTGGAAATTGATCTGCTCGATAAATTGGGACATGCCGAGCTTCTGTGTTTCCATCAGTTCAAAGCCGGCCACGCCGCCCTTGGGCAGGCCCTGCGAGGCCAGCCGCATGCGCAGTTCATGCACCTGCTGCTGCGGCACCAGGATGGCGCCGCCCGACTCGGAAAATTTGTAGGGCGCATTCATTTGCTGCAATGCGGCGATGATGTTGCCGCCATCCCGCTCGGAGACGTTGGCAAACAGCACTGAGAAGGTCGGCGTGCGCGTCCAGGTCCAGCCTGCGACCGCGATCGCCACCACCATGGACAGCGCAATGATGGAAAGCAGCTTCTGCTGCATGGGCAGCCGCATGAATGCAGCGAGCGAGAATTGCGTATCTGCCATATCAACCACCGTTTGTCGGGTTCCGCCGGGCCTAGTCCCGGTCTTGTTGCGGAATTCTGCCGGCACCATGCAAGAAGCGTTCTTTAGATAAGCGGCAATTTTTGCCCCCTATTTGCCGTCCTGGATTGCCTCCCCCGAGCGTACTCTGCACCCATCCAGAAGAAGGCGAGTGCATGGACAAGAAGATGGAACAAGCACAGCAGATCGAAGCCGGACGCCTGGCCGAGGCCTTTCGCCTGTTCAACCGGGCGTCGGAGGATCTGGCCGGCGCCTATACCAGTTTGCAGGAACAGGTCGCCGGCCTGACAGCTGAGCTGGCCTTGGCGAACGGCCGGCTCAAGCGCGAGTACGAGGAAAAGACGGCACTGAACGAGCGCCTGGCCCTGCTGCTCGACGCTCTTCCGGCTGGCGTGGCGGTTCTCGATGCCATGGGGCGCGTCGAACAGGCCAACCCGGCTGCTGCCTGCATACTGGGGGCAGATATAGATGGCCGCGTCTGGGAAGAGTTCATCCTGACCTGTCTGAAGCCGACCGCGACGCCGGGCGAATGGGAGATGACGCATGGGCAATGCCGCCGCGTCGCCGTCAGCGAAACGCGGCTGGCCTCCAGCGGCGGCCGCCTCGTGCTGATTCATGACGTGACGGAAACTCACCGCATGAAAACCCAGTCCGCGCGCAACGAGCGCCTTGCGGCGATGGGCGAGATGGCGGCCGGACTGGCCCACCAGGTGCGCACACCGCTGGCGGCGGCGCTGCTCTATGCCGGGGCGCTGGAGAATCCGCGCCTGCCGGAGAAGGAGCGCACGCGCTGCGGCGCCCGGGTGGTGGAGCGCCTGCAGCACATGGAACATCTTATCCGCGACATGCTGACGTTTGCCCGCGGCGAGGTGACCGGCGGGGAATCGATGCCTGTCTCGGCCCTGCTGGCCGAGGCGGCGCAGGTATTCGAGCCCTTGGCGCGCCGCCGCGAGGTTGGGTTCGTCGTCAGCGACGACAGCCTCGGTGCTGCTGTCAGCGGCAATCGCAAGGCGCTTTGCAGCGCGCTCGTCAATCTGATGGAAAACGCGCTCGATGCGTGCACTGCGGGCGGCTGTCCGCCAGGGAAACCCTCCGGCCGGATTCAGCTCAGCGCGCAAAGTGTTCGCGGTGAAGTCTGCTTTCGGGTGCGAGACAACGGTCGCGGCATGGATGCTGCGACGCAGGCCAGGCTGTTCGAGCCATTCTTCACGACACGTGCCGACGGCACCGGATTGGGCCTGGCGATAGCCCGCGGCGTGGTCCGTGCCCATGGCGGCGCCATTGACGTCGAATCGGAGCCGGATGCCGGCGCCGTCTTCAGCCTGACTTTGCCGGCTTGCGCCGGCCTTCATGAACCCAAGCAAGAACCTGAACGGAGGGCGCTATGCCTGAGCCGCTGAACATCCTCGTCGTCGAGGACGACCTGCAACTGCGCGATGCGCTATGCCTGACCCTGGAGTGCGCAGGCCATCAAGTGTTGGGCGCTGCGGACGGCCCGGCTGCGCTGCGCATGCTTGAGCGCGAGGCGTTCAACCTGGTGGTGAGCGATCTGCGCATGCAGCCGATGGATGGCATCGAACTGCTGAAGGCGATCCGCAGCCGCGAGCCTCATTTGCCGGTGCTACTGATGACGGCCTTCGGCGACGTGGACAAGGCGGTGTCGGCGATGCGCGCCGGCGCCTGCGATTTTTTGCTCAAGCCGTTCGAGCCGAATGCGTTGCTCGAACATGTCGCCCGCTACGCCGCACGGCCGGAGCGGGCCGCGGGCGTGGTGGCGGACGATGCGCGCACGCGCAACCTGCTGGCGCTCGCAGCGCGGGTGGCCAAGACCGAGGCCACCGTGCTGCTGACCGGCGAGTCCGGCACCGGCAAGGAAGTCTTTGCCCGTCACATCCATGCCCAATCACCTCGCGCTGCCGCGCCATTCATCGCCATCAATTGCGCGGCGATTCCAGAGAACCTGCTGGAAGCCACGCTGTTCGGCCATGAAAAAGGCTCATTTACTGGCGCGCAAGCGGCCCAGGCCGGCAAATTCGAGCAAGCCCAGGGCGGCACGCTGCTGCTTGACGAGATCTCCGAGATGCCGCTGGCGCTGCAGGCCAAGTTGCTTCGCGTGCTGCAGGAGCGCGAAGTGGATCGGGTCGGCGGCAAAAAGCCCATTGCGCTGGATATCCGCGTGCTGGCGACCAGCAACCGCGACATGGCCAAGGAGGTTGCGGCCGGGCGTTTCCGCGAGGATTTGTACTACCGGCTGAACGTCTTCCCGCTGCAGATACCGTCCCTGCGCGAGCGCCCGGCCGACATTGTGCCCTTGGCGCATCATTTTGCCGCCATGCACGGCAGCCCGGCGGCAAGGTTTGCCGCCGATGCCGAAGCGCTTCTGGCGGCCCATGCCTGGCCGGGCAATGTGCGCGAACTGGAGAATGCCGTGCAGCGGGCGCTGATTCTTGCCGGCGGCGAGGCCATTGCAGCCGAGCATCTGCAGCTTTCCTTGCAAGTACAGGCGCTCGCAGGCACGCCGCAACTGACTGTTGCGCAAATGGAAATCCGTCCCGTCGAGCCTGTCCAGGCCATGCCGTCGAACATGCGCGACCTTGAGCGCCAGCACATCCTGGAGACGCTGGCGACGGTGAATGGCTCGCGCAAGCGAGCGGTCGAATTGCTCGGCATCTCCGAGCGCACCCTGCGCTACAAGCTGCAGCAGTACCGCACGGCCGGGGTGATGTAGGCATCTGGCACATGCTTTGCTAATAGCCGTGTAGGTCGGGCTGAAGCCCGACCTACGGGCGGGATAAGAGGGTTGGCAAAATGGACACACGCGGCATAGAACAGGTGCTCTCGGAACTGCGCGCGACGGCGCAACTTGCCTCGGGCAAGGCGCTGCAGCCGAAGCAGGCAGCCGAGGCGGGCGGAGCGGATTTCGGCCAGATTTTGAAGGGGACGCTCGACCAGGTGAACCAGGCCCAGCTCGACGCGCAGAAGCTGGCCCAGGATTTCTCGGCGGGCACGGGCAACGCCAGCCTGCAGGACGTCATGATGTCCCTGCAGAAGGCGAACCTCTCGTTTCAGCAGATGGTCCAGGTGCGCAACAAGCTCGTCTCCGCCTATCACGACATCATGAACATGCCGGTGTAGGTCGGTTCGTAGGTCGGGCTTCAGCCCGACATGTGGGGTCGATCATGCGCTGCTGTCGGGCTGAAGCCCGACCTACGGCCCGGTCTACATCATCCCCGTTTCCCTTGCCTTGCGCTCCCGCTCGACGCGGATGATATAGCGCTGGATCAGTGTAAGCATGTTGCCGGGCAGATCGACGAACTCGCAGCCAGAGCGCTTGTTCTTGGCACCGCTGCGCAGGGTGAATTCGAAGACATTGCGCACGCGCAGCGTGGCCAGCACGGTGCCCACTTCCGGGAGTTCGAGGCGACAGTTCTCGAACAGGTGGTCGGTCTCGAATTCCACGCCTTCGGGCGGCACCAGCACGCCCAGGCCGCCGCCGCTGATGTCGATCACCGTGCTCTCGATAATGCTTTGGCTGCCATCCGCCAGCTTGACGGGGATGCTGCAGCGCAGGGGGTGGGCGATCGGTGCGGTCAATCGATAGAACTCGCGACGCTGCAGGCGCAGCAGCTCTTGCGGAATGGCGGCGCGAAAGGCCTTCCGCCCCTCGAACTCCGTCAGGGCGAGATGCTTGACGGCGAACTGGATCTTGACCTTGTCGTGGCTGGCGATGAATGTCAGTTTGTCGCTCGCCAGCGCCCTGCGGTTCATCTCGGCGTTGCTGCCCGGATCGAGCAGCATGGAATTGCCGTCCGACGAAACCGCAAGCAGCGTGGTGAGCAGGAAGTCGTTGCCCTGGTTGAAATAGACGGTAATGAGCGATCCCTTGTCCTGCATCGCGCGTAGGATGAAAAGGATTTCATTCTTCGAGTGCAGCAGGTACTTGCCGTAGTCGTCGGCCTGCATCAGCTCGAAGCGAAGCTGCGGCCCGTTCCCTTCTTCGCGGGTGTCCTGTTCGGTAGCGTCTTTCATGCGGCAAGTTTAATCAATATTGCTCGACTTGTGGCGGCGTCAGGCCATGCTCCATGCGGTAGAGCCAGGCCAGCAATTCGGCCACCGCGACATACAGTTGCGGCGGGATGCGCTGGTCGAGATCGACCTGCATGAGCAGCGCCACCATTTCCGGCGATTCGTGCACGAAGACGCCATGCTCGTGCGCCCGCGCGATGATCTCTTCTGCAATCAGGCCGCGGCCCTTGGCAACGACGCGCGGCGCGCTGTCGGCGGCCGAGTAGGCCAGGGCTACCGCTTCCTGTCGCGTCTCACGCGGGCTCATGCGATTCCACGACGGCTGCGAGCGGCGGCAGGCCGGCGGCTTCGAAGGATGACGCGAGTTCTGCCAAACCCTGTTGCAGGGCGGTGGCGCCCGTGCTCGCCGTCATGGCGAGGCTGACTTTCGCCGATGTCAGCCGCAGCACAACGCTGACTTCACCCAGCCCGGGCAGGGTGAGGCCGAGCGAGGTTGTCCATTGCTCTGCCGGTGATTCGCCTGGGTCGTCATCGCGCTGTTCGTCTGCCTCGATTTCCCAATGCAGGTTCTGTCCCGGCCAGATCTCGCCGCGCCAGACGATGTGTTGCGTGGCAGCGGCATCGAGCTGCTGCTGGACGAGGAATTGCAACTCGGCGGGCAAGGAGGTCGATGCTGCGGCGCTGGCGCGTCCGGCGGCCGGTTCCGCGCTGCGCGCGGATTCCGTGAGCGGAACATCCTCGGCCGGCGTCTTCACGGTGGAAGCGGCAACCGTGGCACGTTGCTGGCGAACGTGGCGCGCCTGAGGCTCGCGCGCCAGCGCTTCAAGCGGATAGCGCCCTGCGACCCATTGCGCCTGGTGGGATTCGTAAAAAAGCCCGCTCTCGACGACAAGCTGTTGCAGCGCCGATGCAAGCTGCGTGGCTTGCGGGGCAGGCATGGGAAGCAGGGGCGTCGCACGCGGGATCGTTGCCGCCTGGGGTGCAGGATGCTCTCCGGCGAGCAAGTGACTGATGATCTGTCCGGCCCGGGAAAGCGTGGGGGTAGGGACGGGGGTAGGGGAGAGGGCGGCTGCGGGAGACCGAGTTTGGCTCAAGGGAACGTCGCCCTCGCTCTCTGCGATGATGAGGCGCGGTGTGCGCGCCATGACCACCAAATCCAGCGTGTCGCCTGCCTTGGCCTGCTGCGGCAGGGCCAGCGTAAGGCTGCGGCCGGCGACGAGCGCGCGGAACGTGCCGTCGGGCAGAGCACTCTCAATGCGGGCAGTGAAGCGCTGTCCGACCGGAAGCTCGGGTAGATCGGCGGTGACGCCGCGTATCGGGGAAACCGGATTGACGGTGGATTCGGTGAGGACTCGAAGGCGTGCGGCAAGATCGCTGGGAATCATGAAGTCGCCCCGTGGTCCTTTTTGTAGGTCGGGATTCAGCCCGACGCATGACATCGATCGTCCGCCGCTGTCGGGCTCAGGCCCGACCTACTGTTGGACGCCATAGGCACGGCGCATCGTGCGCGCGCGCGTGCCTCCGCCGAGAAACTGCTTGACCTGTTCCATCCACGGTTCGGCGTGGCGACGCACTTGCGCATCATCCGCGAGTATGCGGCGGATCAGATCACCCTTGCGCGCCCGCTCGGCATCGGACAGACGGACCGGCTCGTCGCAAGCCTTGAGTGCGCTTGCAAGACCGGCGCAATCCTTCTCCAGCCTGGTCAGCTTGTCCCAGTCGCAGGCGGCGGCGGCTTCGGCCATCTGCGCGGAGAGAACGCTCATCGATTCATACAATGCCAGTGGGTTCATGCCTGGCTCCCGATCTGTTCCCAGGCGCCCTTCAGCTCGGCCAGCAGGTGACTGACTTCGTCAAGAATGGCCGGCTGGTCGTGCAGGTTGGCGTAAAGCAGGCGGGCGCTCATGTAATCATAGAGCGCGCCGAGCTTGCCGGCCAGTTCGCCGCCGGCCTCCTGGTCGAGGCTGGCCTTCAGGCCGTTGGTGATGATGTTGATGGCCTTGGAGATGGATTCACCCTTGCGGGCGATATCGCCCGCCCCGTCCTTGCGTTGCATGTGCAGCGAGGCGGAGGCCACGGCCAGCATGGCACCCTCGAAGAGCATGAGAACCAGTTTGTGCGGGTCGGCCGTGTCGACGCCCGTCTCGATTCCCGCCTTGCTGTAGGCCGCCTTCGGATTGTGCATCACCGCGAACATGTTATGTCTCTCCATGTGTTATGAGTTCGAGCCGCCCGCCGTGGGCAGGTTGGCCAGTTGCTGCTGCAGGTAGTTGCTGGTCTGGGTCATGCTGGCAATCATCGCATCGAGCGCCGTGAATTGCGTGCGGTAGCGCTTCTCGATCAGTTCCAGCCGTCTGCCGAGCGCTTCCCGCCTCGTGCCGAGATCCTTGATCGAGGCGTTGATGCCGTCCATGCGGCCGTCGACCAGACCGTCGTTTTCCAGCATGCGGCCGACCAGCTTGTCCAGCAGGTCGGCGTAGCCGCGCGCGAAGCTGACCGTGCCGCGGTCGCCAATGGCGTCGCCAGTGACGTTGATCTTCAGGCCGGCGGCGTCGCCGGCGCCGGTCAATGCCTGGCCAGATCCCGTGGCGGCAATGCCGCCGATGCTACCTGCGACATCTAAGCCGTCGGTCACGCTGGGGGTGCCGAAAAGCTGGGTCGCGGCCGTGCCGCCCGTGATGACGACATTCGAGGCCGAGCCGTAGCGGTTGGAAGTGACCGCCAGTACGTTGCCGGCGTTGGTGACCGCCACGCTGATGCCTGCTGACGAGAGCGCGCTGGCGCCGTTGATCTTGGACTGGATTTCCGCCGCCAGGTTTGCCGCGGTATAGGTGCCTGCGGCCAAAGTCAGGCTCGCCGAGACGCCGTCGATCGTGACGCTTAGCGTATCGTCGACGCCCGCAACGATTTCAAGATCCGCATCGCCCCCGCCGACCGCCTTCCCCTGGGTGGCAAGCTGCGTGACATTGATGGCGTAGCTGCCGTTCCTGGTCTCCGTAGTCGACGACACGAAGGAGACCAGGCTGTCGGTCGGTTTGCCGATCGCTGCAAACAGCGTGGAAACGTCCTTGGCGCTGTTGTTCAATGCGGCCGTCAGTTTGCTCGAGTCCAGCTTCAGCGTGCCGTCGGTCTGGAAGGTCACACCGATGTCGACGAGGGTGGTCAGGCCGCCACCGGCCGTCGAAAGCGCCGTGTTGAACAGGCCGCGCAACTGGCTTTGCACCGAGCGTACCGTGGCATCGCCAGTGAGAATCGACGCCTGCTTGCTGGCGGCGTCGTACTTCGACAGGTTGGTCAGGGTCGCGTTCAGGTCGTTGAAAGATTTGACGAAGGCTTCGACGGCGGACTTGATGCCGGTCGTGTCCTTGGCGACCGTCAAGTTCGTCGTGCCGTTCTCCTTCAGCAGGGTCAGGGTGACGCCGTCGATGGCATCGGTCAGCATATTGGACGACTTGGTGACGGTAATGCCGTCGATGACCGCCGTCGCGTTCTGCGCGGCGACGGTTTGCGACAGGTTCGTGGTGCCGCCTGTGGCGGCGTTGTAGGCTAGCAGCGACAGTCCGGCGGCGTCCGAGTCGTCTAGGTCATCGTCGTCAACCGAGATTTTCAAAGCATTGGCTTGGCCCGTATCCTTCGAGGCGATGACCAGGCGATAGCCGCTGCCGTCGTTGATGATGCTCGCCGATACGCCGGCATCGGCCGCGTTGATGGCGTCGCGAACGCCCGCGAGCGACGAGTTGGCGCTGCCGATGCTGATCGTCTTCGCGGATTTGTCCGGGTTGAGCGCGAAGCTGCCGCCGCTGTAGGTGCCGAACTGGATCGTCAGGGTGCCGGTGCCGACTGTGGCGTCGGTAGTGGCGAACGTGCCGGACTTCAGCTTCTGCGCCTGGGCCAGCGTCTGCACCTCGATCGAATAGCTGCCGGGCGAGGCCGAGGAGGCAGCGTTTGCCGAAACGACTGTTGCGTCGGCAACGCTTGCCTTGACGGCGGAAAATTTTGCCGGGCTGGCGAGGGAGGCGACTGCGCTTTGGAAGGAAGACAGGGCGCCCTTCATGCTTCCGTAGGCGGAAAGCTGCGCCTGGAATTTCGCTTCCTTGGTATTGAGGAGGGAGAGGGGGCGTTGCTCCAGCGCCATGAGCTGGCTGACCAGACTGTTGACATCCAGCCCCGAGCCGATTCCAGGTGAAGAGAGCGCCATGTTGCTCCTGTTTTTACCAGTTGTTTCGCTATGCCTTGCCCTTGAGCAGCAGGCCCTGGAGCCGATCCATCGCGCGGGCGATCGCCAGCACCTCCTCGTTGGGAATCTGCCGGATCACTTCCTTCGTCGTGCTGTCAACCACGCGGATCACGGTCTTGCCGGTTTCTCCGTCGACTGTGAATTGCAAATTCTGTGCCACCGGTTCCGAAATGCGTTGCAGCTGCCTGGCCACCTCCAGCACTTGCTCGCGGTCAGGGCGGGGGGGTGGTTCCGATGCAGGCTTGGCCGGCGGCTCGGCGCGTTTGCCCTGGGTGGGCTGGGATACGCCGCCCGTCCCGGAGATTTGGGGTATCGCCATGTTCCTGCTCCTTGAACATTGCGACGACGCGGGCGGCTTTGTGGGCCGGCCCGCGTGTCGTCATGCTGTGGACCGCCTTAGCCGCGGATCAGCGTCAGCACCTGCTGGGGCAGGGCATTCGCCTGCGCCAGCATCGCCACACCGGCCTGCTGCAGGATCTGGGCGCGGGTGAGGTTGGCTGTTTCCTGCGCGAAATCGGCATCCTGGATCCGCGAGCGCGACGCCGTCAGGTTCTCGGCCGTGGCCTGCAGGCTGGAGATGACGGACTCGAAACGGTTCTGGATCGAGCCGAAGGTCGAACGCAGGTTCGTGATCGAGGTCAGCGCAGCATCGGCGCGGGTGATGGCGACATTGGCGTTGGCGACCGAGTTTACGGAAACCGAGTTGAGCGCGGATGCGCCGAGCGCCATCGAGCTTGCGTCGGCATAACCGATGTAAGTCTCATTGTTGCCGGACAAGGTGATGGATTCAGTGGAGGTCAGCCGGATCGTGCCGCCGAAAGTATTGGCGACTGCCGTGCCGCTGGCAGCGGTTGCCGCGGTTTTTGCGTCGTTGGAGGTATTGTTGAGGCCGGCGGAGGTCGTGGTGAGGCCGGCGCCGATCAGGGTGCTGCTGGTATCGGCATCGGTGGCCGTCTGGGATACGAGGATATTGCGGCCATCCGACGCGTTCAAGGTCAGCTTGCCGCTGCTGAACGTGGCCGTCACGCCGGTGGCGGCGGAGTTCGCGTTGATCGCGATGGCCATGTCGGCGCCGGCGATAGTGGCTTGCGAAGCCGCGTTATAGATGTTCGTGCCGTTGATGCTGAGGGTGTAGGTGTCCGCCGCCGCTCCGCTGACCAGTGTCGTGTAATCGAACACCACCGTGGTGTCGGCAGACGCTGTGAGATTGGGCACGCTCGACTCGTTGATGGCCTTGACCTTCGAGTAGGCGCTGCTTGCCGTCCGGCCCGCATTGCCCGCGCCCGAACTATTGTCGGCCGATGCACCGATGGCGACTGCAGAGTTCGAGCCGACAGTGATCGAAAGATCGCCCGAGGCCAGCGCGTTTGTAATATCCACGCCAGTGCCTTGCTGGCCAAGGGACAGGCTGGTGCTATAGGCCGTTGAGCCGTTCACATAGTCGGCGGTCTTGCCGATTGCGGTGTTGCGCATGCTGGTCGCAAGGCCGATCGAAATGGTTTCACCGACGTTGGCACCAACTTGGAAGGTTGCCGTTCCAAAACTGCCGTCGAGAAGTTTCTGGCCGTTGAATGAGGTTTGAGCCGCAACGCGGTCGACTTCGGCCAGGCGCTGCTGCACTTCCAGATCCAGAGCGGCACGGTCCGAGGCGCTGTTGGTGGCGTTGGCTGCCTGTACCGCAAGTTCGCGAACGCGCTGCAGGTTGCTGGCAATTTCGGCCAGCGCGCCTTCGCCGGTTTGCGCCAGGGAAATGCCGTCGCTGGAATTGCGGGCAGCCTGGTTGAGGCCGCGAATCTGCGTCGTCATCCGCTCGGAAATTCCGAGGCCCGCGGCGTCGTCCTTGGCGCTGTTGATGCGCAGGCCGGAAGAAAGACGCTGGAGAGAGGTGGCGAGTTGGGTTTGCGACGTATTGAGGTTGCGTTGCGAGTTAAGCGACGCAATGTTTGTATTAATAATTTGTGGCATGACGTTTCTCCTTGCATGTTTGAGGGTTTGACAGCGCCGCCCCCTGACTCCCGATCCGGCAGGCGATGATGTCGCCGTCAAATGCTGTAACGGTTTGCCTCGGGAAAACTTTAGGGTGGAGTCGTAAGGCCCCGCCCTATTTCTTTGAGTAGGAAATGTTTTTTCTCTGTGCCTGAAAAATATTCCTCAAGTTCTGTAAAGCGCTGTCGATAACGCATGTACACGCCTTTTTGCGTGCAGGGTTTGAAAATTCCCTGACTCCCAGAAAAATGCCGGCTATAGCCGGCATTTTTCTTTCTTGTTTCGGGATTGGATTGCCGGGAGTTCAGTCTGCGGAGACGACACGGTTCTTGCCGGCCTTCTTGGCCTGGTACATGGCCGCGTCGGCGCGGGCAATGGTTTCATTGCGGGACTCTTCGTCGCGGAAGGCGGTGACCCCGGCGCTAAAGGTGATGAGGAGCCTCTCGTTCTTGTGCAGGAAAAAACGCTTGGTCAGCTCTCGCTGCAAGCGGGTCACTGCGGCGACAGCATCCGCCAGCGGGGTGTCGGGCAGGATAATGAGAAATTCCTCGCCGCCGAAGCGTGCCAGCGTGTCATGCGGCCGAATGGTCTCGCGGATGACGCGGGCGAGGTGAATGAGGGCATCGTCCCCGGTTTGGTGACCGTGGGTGTCGTTGAGCGCCTTGAAGTTGTCTACATCGAGCAGGGCGATGCACAGCGGCGACCGCCGTCGGCCGGTGCGCGCCAGCTCGCGGTCCAGCGTTTCTTCCAGTCCCCTGCGATTGAGGGCTCCGGTAAGCTGGTCGTGGCGCACCATTTCGCTGGTTTCGGCGAGTTCATTCTGCAGGCGCACCACTTCCTGCTCGGCCTCGTCGACGCGCGCCTTCATGCTGTTCAGCTCGTCGCGCGAACGCTCCGCATTCAGCTGAATGACGCGTGTCTCGCGCACGATCACTTCGATGATGTCGTTCAGTTCGGCAAGATCGTTGGCGGCGCTGATCTTTTCTGCGCATTGCCCGATCTTGTCGTGATACTCGCTCGTCGACTCAGAGAAGGAGGCGAGATGATCGACGAAGCCGGCCAGCATCACCTTCAGCCTTTCCTTGGCTTCGTTGAGGTTCTTCTTCAATGCGCTCTGACGGTAGATGACTTCCTTCAGGCGCTGTCCAACGTCGTCAAGGCGGCGAAGGTTCAGCGGCTGGCCGAAGAGATCCAGCACCATGCCGATTTGTCCTTGCACCCATTTGTCGTCCTCCACCAGTTCGCTGATGTTCTCGATCACGAGCTGGAGCAGCTTCTGCAGCGCCGCCTTCAGTTCGGCCTGGTCCTCGGCGACGAAGTTCAGTCGGTAGCAGAACTGTTTGAGCTGCCTGGAGAGTGGGGCAAAGGCCGCTGCGTCGCGGACGCTCCGCACGCCTGCCGCCAGCGCCGCGGCTTCTTCAGCCAGGGCCGGCGTGTCGATGAGCAGCATGCTCATAGAGCTCTCGACGAGCTGGGCGATCAGCTCGCGCAGTTCCTGGTTGGGCAGAGGCGCCTCGGTTGGCGTGGAGGCGGATATTGCGCCCGCATCGGGCACGGCTGGGCCGGCCGGAACCGGAGGATCGACACTTGCGGATTTTGACCACGACTGCAGGACCGAGATCAGGCGCTCGTACAAGTTGGCCGGATCTCCACCCGCCGAGTCCAGGATGTGGGTGACGGTTTCCCGCTTCTTCGCCGCAGTTTGCCCGGCGTGTCGCCGCTCCATCTGCGCCAGAAGTTCGCCGATGAGCTTGGACCAGTCAAGCGGCGCCACTTCGAGCGACTTGAGCAGGGTTGTCATGGCGGAGGTCAGGGCTGTCCAGTCCTTGGCGGCAATTGCCGAGTCGAATTGCTGTCCAAATCGGGCCTGTTCAGGCGTGGCGCGGGGCAGGCGTCCGCACAGGGCCTTGAGGGCACGCTCGGGGAATTCCTCGCTCCCCGTGGTGCCAGCGATTTCATGATAGAGGGTGCGGTAGTTGTCCGGCGTCGGGGGAGTGCGCCTCGAGGCCAGGCGGCGCAGGGCTTCGCGTGCGATCTCCGAGGGTTGGGTGATCTCTGCCATGAATAGGTATCCTTCGCCGGGAATTTACGGCAGAAGTCCTGAAAACTTGAAGGAATTATTACTGAGAGGGGCTATTCGGACAGGCCATGCTTGAGACCGTAATGGGTCAGCTCGGCGTTGTTTTTCAACTTCATTTTCTCGAGCAGTCGCGCCCGATAAACACTGACCGTCTTGACGCTGAGCTTGAGTTCCTCGGCGATCTGAGTGAGCGATTTACCTGAGGAGATCAATACTAGGGTTTGGTATTCCCTGTCCGAGAGTTTCTCGTGGGGCGGACGTTCGGAGTCCTCAGTGATGGCATTGGCCAGCTCTTCAGCAAGCGATGGGCTGACGTATTTCTTGCCGCTGGCAACTTGGCGTATGGCTGTCACCAGTTGTTCCGGGGCACTCTGCTTGGTGAGATATCCCGATGCGCCTGCCTTGAGTGCCCGAATGGCATAATGCTCCTCTGGATGCATGCTGAGCATCAGGACGGGCAACTTAGGGAACTCCTTTTTGAGCTGTTTCAAAGTGTCGATGCCATTTCTATCTGGCATCGAGACATCCATCAATACGACATCCCACCCTCCCTGGCGAGCCATGGACAATGCCTGCAAGCCATTATTGGCTTCACCGGCGACGACCATGTCGTCGGAATCTGACAGGATCTGACGGAGACCATGCCGGACGATGGCGTGATCGTCAGCGATCAGGATGCGTATTTGGGGCATGCATATCGACCATGTGTTATTGCGAGGAATCCTGCCGAACTGCCCGGTTGGGCTTGTAGGGCGCTCGCAGGATAACTCGTGAGCCCTGGGGTGAATTCCTTGCCAGTTCAAGTGAGCCGCCCAGGCCTCTCATGCGCTCCTGGATACCGCGCAGTCCAAACGACTTGGGCTTGTTCATGTCCTCAGCAGAAATACCGCGACCGTTATCGGAAATCTCAAGTACCAGGTTATTCCCTTCGGTATCGAGCCGGACACTGACTCTGGTGGCTTGAGCATGCTTCGCTACGTTGGTGAGGGCTTCCTGGATTATCCGAAAGAGGGCTAGAGAGGTCTTTTCATCAGGATCGATTTCGTGGGAAATGCCCTGCGTGTCGCAGTTGAGTCCAACGCGCTGGGAGAAATCATCGGTCTGGCATTCGATTGCAGCGGCCAATCCAAAATCCTTGAGAATGCCTGGACGCAACTCACGCGCAACGCGCCCGGCAGTATTCATGGCCTCGTCAATCAGACCCTCAATTCCGCGTACGCGCTTGCGTAGTTGCAGGGGGTCCGAAGGCAGTCTGTTCGAAAGCAATGAGGTTTCAATTTTTATCGCAACCAGGGTGCCGCCCAGTTCATCATGGATATCGCGGGCTATTCGTTCGCGTTCTTCTTCCTTGGCGGCTTCCAAGTGAGAAGACAATTCTGCCAATTGCGCTCTGGACTCGCGCAATTCGTTCTCGGCTAACTTGCTTTGGGTAATGTTGGAGGCAATGCCTTCCCACTGTATTTCGTTATTGGCGGTACATCGAGGTGCGGATCGCAGGTTTATCCACTTTAGAGCGCCGTCTGCACTGCGGATGCGGCCATCCCAGTTGACCTGAGTGAGTTTGTCTGCGGAAAGAGATAAGGCCGAATCGATGGAATCGCGATCATCGGCATGAATAGCATCGAAGAACAAATTGGATGATGAGGCTAGGGAAGCAGGAGTTCGGCCCAGTAGAGTGGTTGAGCCCTCACTGACATACAGGAAGCGCAATCCGCCATCCTGTGTATGCAGGAGTTGGAATACCATTCCGGGGATGTTGGACACCAGTGAACGGAAGCGCGCTTCGTTCTCCTGAACAGCCGCCAATGCAGCCCGTCGTTCAGAGCGATTTGTTGCCTCACGCATTTCCCTTTCGACTGCGGGCACTAGGCGGTCAAGACGGTCTTTCGACAGATAGTCGTGTGCCCCGGCACGCATTGCGGCAATGGCGGTATCTTCGTCAATGACGCCGGAAACGATGATGAATGGCAAATCGAGATTCAACTCCTGCATCAATGCCAGGGCGGACAACGCGTTGAAACCAGGCATGCTGTGGTCAGAGAGGATGGCATCCCAATCCTCAGCAAGCAGGGCCTGGCGAGTACCATTGGCGTTTTCGACGCGTTTGAACTCAGGGATATAGCCGGCACGTCTGAAACAACCGACCAGCAAGAGGGCATCGTCCTCCGAATCTTCGATTACGAGGATCTTCAGAGTGTCTTTATGATTTGGCTGCGCATGAGCCATTGATATGTTTTTCAGAATTATTTTGACTTGGAGTCTACTCTAAACAACCTTAGGCGCAATCTTGCCGGTCCCGATATGGTCTTGTCAGTCAGCTATAATTTCACTCGCGCCGGCATAGCTCAGTTGGTAGAGCAGCTGATTTGTAATCAGAAGGTCGCGGGTTCGATTCCTGCTGCCGGCACCAAGTGCGCTTCACATCGTTTTCGCTTTGCAGATGTGCTCGACCTTGGCTGTAAGTGCACCAAAAGAAAGCTAGCGTCGTTTGCAACTAGCAACCGACATGGTGACATGCTTAAGTGACCCCCAGGCCGCCAAACCTCTCATAGAAATATGGAGCGGCTTCCGGCAAACGTCCAGTGGCCGTTTCCAGCACGGACATCAGGTGGTTTTCAGCTTCTTTTTGCGTGATGACATAAAGTTCCTGGCAGAGCTGGCGAGCGGCATTGCCAGACCAATCGTGCGGCAATAGCTGGTCAGGCAGTTGTGGGTCCCGTAGCAAGGTACGGCGGAATTCATGCATCAGCAAGGTGCGTACCACGAAGCATTGCTCCGGGTCTAGTTCGCGGGCGCTTTTCAGGGCTTTGAGGACGGGGCGAAAGCGGTCTAGGAAGCGCTTGTAGTCCTGCGAGATCAAACTCAGGTTCCAGCATTCGCGCACCAGATCGCGCGTGGGTTTATTCGCAATAGTTCCAAGGCTTTTTGCACGTAGAACCACTACGCTATCCTGAACCCCGTTACTTTGAAGGATGTCAATGAGTGGTTCAAGATTGGCAGAGGGGTGCGCCAGGACGCCGTTGGCAATAAGCCCGAAGCCCTCCCATTGAAGTTCCTTACGCACATCATCGCGTTGTGCCGAAGTAAGTTTGCTACCGGCTGTCAGCACGATCTGCCAGTCCCCCTCCCAGCGTACCTTGGGCTGAAAATAGATGCGACGATATGCATGCTCGAAGCGCCGTCTTCCGGTGGCTGTCAGCCCATAGTAACTGCGGCGACCGATATGCTCGGAAGTTAGCCAACTATCCTTAGACAGTCTGAATACGCTTGTCCTTACCAGCCGATCATTGATGCCGAGTGGTTTGGCAAGTTTAATAAAGCTTCCAAGCCAGACAGACCCACCATGTGGTGCAATTGAGTCCCCGTAGATGGTTATGATGAGGGAACTGGCGCGCACGGGTCGTCCGCGCAAAAAATCTTCGACCCATTGACTGACGACCCGACTCTTCATGATTTATATGCTTGAGATTGCCATTGATGATTTGTCACAAGGATGGCGGCATGTGCAAACAACATAATGATACCAGTAACAAATTTTGTAAGTATTCCTTGAATCATCATTGGGGGCGATGTGTTCTTGACGTCGGCGTCGTGGATGAATATAATCATATTTCTAGTTTCACTCGGACGCGGGGTGGAGCAGTCTGGCAGCTCGTCGGGCTCATAACCCGAAGGTCATAGGTTCAAATCCTATCCCCGCAACCACCCCTCTGTTCTTATTTCTTTTGGCTGACGCTAGGCGTGGTCTTGCCTTGGTCTTTCGGCTTGAGACGGTTCTCCATTCTGTTATATGGCCGGGGTGCCGAGTTAATCTTGGGGGGTTTACAAGTTTGATGTCGTCTTCTATAATTCCGCTTCTCTGCTGATGCGGGGTTGGCCGTCACGGTCAGTGTTCTTTAACAACTTAAACAGCCGATAGGTGTGGGTACTTGGTTGGTTGGGCGCTTGGATTTTTGTCTGGGCGGATCGATTTGATTGAGTGCTCATACT
>PHCS01000040.1 GCA_002840845.1 Betaproteobacteria bacterium HGW-Betaproteobacteria-14 | reverse complement strand
GAGGCAAACCATGACTCATCCCATTCCCATTCGCAAGATGACCTTCGAGGTGCCGGCAACGGAGGTCTTCAATCCGCTTTACATCGCAGGCAACGCCACCCTGTCCTACATGCACACCGCCCTGGGCCTGTACGTCGTGCATCTGGAACCCTTCATCGTGAAGTCCCTGCGCAAGGTCATGCCGCTGATCCGCGACGAAGCGCTCAAGGAGGAGGTGGACCGCTTCTGCCGGCAGGAGTCGCAGCATTACCAGAAGCACGCCGATTTCAACGAGCTGATTCTGGCGCGCAACTACCCCGGGCTGGAGGCGCGGATCAAGCGGGTGCGCGATGATTTCGACGGCTACCTGCACCACAGGTCGGACCGCTTCCGTGTCGGCTTCGTCGAAGGCTTCGAATCCTTCACATCCCAGAACGCACTGACACTGCTTGCCAGCGGCCTGTACGAGCACAAGCGCAGCGAGCCGCGCTTTGCGGGCCTGTTCAAGTGGCACCTGTTCGAGGAGATCGAGCACCGCAACGTGGCCTACGACATCTACCAGCACTTGTACGGCAACTATCTGGTGCGCGCAGGCCTGTGCTGGATGGCGCAGCGCCACCTGTTCAGCTTCTATGCGGACTGCATGCGCCTCATGTCGGCGGCCGAGGGCGAACGCAGCGGCGCACGTTACCGCACCACCTTCAAGCACCGGCTGCTGTTCACCCGGGTTGACCCTTTCGTCAAACGCCTGCGCACCATGTTGCCGGGATACACGCCCCATCACCTCCGCATACCGGCCGGCTTCGCCACGCTGGCAGACCAGCTGAGCGCCCAGGCAACGAGCGTGCAGTAGTTAAGTGCTTCCAGTTGCCGCCGTACTGTGGCGGCTGACTATTGATTTAAACCGGTGCAGAGCGGCAGCGACTCAGGTTGGATGAGCTGCCGCGCCGCGCCCTTGCGACTGCTTGCCTGCAGGTCGGCCTTCAGGCCGACGGCATTCCCTCGCCATTACCCAGAAGCAACACCCCCCGCAGCCGCTCAAAGCAGCGTCGAGAACAGCGTCGCGATGCCGAGGAAGGAGAAGAAGCCGACGACGTCGGTGACGGTGGTGAGGATGATGGAGGAGGACTGCGCCGGGTCCTGGCCGAAGCGCTGCAGGGTGATCGGCACCAGCGCGCCGGCGAAACCGGCGGCAACCATGGAGATCACCATGGCGGCGGAGATCACCAGCACCAGGCCGAGGGACTGGCTCCACACGTAGACGCCAAGCGCGGTGGTGGCGGCGACGGCGAGGCCGTTCAAGAGGCCGACATTGAGTTCCTTGAACACCACCCGAGGCCAGTGGCGCAGGCTGATCTCGCGCAGCACCAGGCCGCGCATCGTCACCGCCAGCGCCTGCGCGCCGGCATTGCCCGACTGGCCGGCGACCACCGGCAGCAGCACGGCCAGCGCGGTGTACTTGGCGATGGTGCTCTCGAACAGGCCGACGACTGAGGCGGCGAGGAAGGCGGTGAGCAGGTTGATCTGCAGCCACGGCAGGCGCTTGCCGACGGCGAAGGTGGCGGGCGAGAGCGCGCGCTCGTCGCGGCTGGCGCCGACCATGGTCTGGATGTCCAGCGTGGTTTCCTGCTGCACGGCGGAGGCCAGCTTGGCCTGGCGGATGACGCCGAGCAGGCGCCCGTCGTAATCGACCACCGGCAGGTCGGTCACCGCGTCCTGCTGCATCTTCTCCACCACATCCTCGCGCGGCGCCGTGTCCTGCACGGCGTCGGCGATCTTGCGCGCCAGGCGCGAGAGCGTCTCGTCCGGCTCGGCGAGCGCCAGGTCCTGGATGTAGACGCGCCCGTCGAGGCGGCCCTCGTCGTCCACCAGATACAGCTCGCGCAGCCCGCGCCGCTTCGTCTGGCGCAGCCGCGCCAGCGCTTCCTGTGCGGTCAGGTCGCCGCGGAAGGCGAGCACGCGCGGGTCCATGAGCTGGCCGGCGGCATCGGCCGGGTAGGCCATCAGCGCCTGGATCTCTCCGGCGACCTGGGCGTTGAGCAACTGCATGAAGCGCTCGCGCTCGTCTTCCTCGAGGCGGCTGAGCAGGGCCGCGCTGCGCGCCGGCTCCAGTTCGGCCAGCAGTGCCAGGGCACGCGCCTCGGGCAGCTCGGCGAACACCGCCTGCTCCACGTCGGTGGCGAGGCTTTGCCACACCGGCACCACGGCATGCACCGGCTGTTCGGCCAGCAGGGCGCCGACCTCGTCGGCCGGCATCGCTTCGATGCGCCGCGCAGCCTCGCGCGGGTAGTCGAGCAGGAAGTGCAGGTTGAGCGCGGCAATCGCCGTTTCGGCGTTGGCGTTCATGATTCCCCCTCGCGCCGTTCGACCGGCAGCAGGCCGACGATCTCCTGGATCAAGGTCGAGACGCCGAACCAGTAGGCACCGGCAATGCCGGCGAGCGTGTCCTCCGCACTGTGCGGCGTCGGCGCCTCCTGCGCCAGCGACAATGCCCGCTGCAGCGCGGCGCTGGTGAGCACGCCAACGAGGCGGTCGTCGCGCTCGATGACGGGCAGCGTCGAGGACTCGCGCCAGCCCGGATGCTCGCGCAGCCCGTCGAGCAGCGCCTGCGCCGGCAGCCGGTGCGGGCTGGGCCGCAGCAGCCGGGTGAGCGGCGTCGTGTCGCTGGCGCGCAGCAGGTCTGCGAGCTCGATGTAGCCGAGCAGGCGCTGATTGCGGTCGATGACGTAGGGGTCGGCCACCAGCGTTTCGTCGGCGCGGCGCACGCGTTCGAGCGCCTCGCCGCTGGTCATGTCGGCGGGCAGCACGAGCGCGCGCGGATCCATCCAGGCGCCGACCGTGCCCTCCGGGTAGCCGAGCAGCAGTTCGTAGGCGACGGTGAGCGTGGTCGGCAGCTGCGCCAGCAGCTTCGCCCGGCGCTCGGCGCCCAGGTAGCGCAGCAGCCCGACGCCGGCCTGCGCGCCGGCGCCGCTCATCAGTCCGGCCGCATCGGCGTCTTCGAGCCGTTCGAGGCAGCGCGCGCCGGCCAGCGGCAGCATCTGCCTCAGCACCGGCGAAGCCAGGCGCAGCGGCGCCGATTGCAGCAGCGCCGCGGCAGCGGCAGGCGCGAGCCGTTCGAGCACGCGCGCCGCATCCGAGGGATGCGCCTCGAGAAAGGCGTAGGTAAGCTCTTCGCTACTCGCCATTGCGCGGCCCGCTCACCACCTGGACGATGGGCTCTTCGTTGAACACCTTGGCCGGCACGCTGGCGCGTCCCTCGGCGGTTTCGAGCACGACTGCGGTGTCCGTCAGTTCCAGGATGCGGCCCTCGTAGCCGGCGACGCGCACGTGCTGGCCGACGCTGTAGCGCTGCCGCAGGTAGTGCCCGCCGATCAGGTTGGCGACGTAGTGGCGCGCGCCGAGGCTGAGCGCCAGCGCCACCGCGCCCACCAGCGCGATGCCGGCGGCCGCGGCGAGGATGACGAGGAAGGTGACCTTGATGCCGACCTGCTCGGCGCCGACGAGGATGGCGGTGATGAGGATCGCCGCCTGCACCACGCGCCCGACCAGCGCGCGCTGGCGCGCGCCGGCGCTGGCGGCGGCGGCCTCCACCACCTCGCGCGCGAGCCGGCTCACCATGAAGCCGGCGATGACGATGAGCGCGCCGGCGAACACCGTCGGCAGGTACTCGACGACATTTCCCAGCCAGGCGGTGAAGGTGTGCAGGCCGAGCACCTGCGTCGCGGCGGTGAGGAAGAAAAGCACCACCACCCAGAAGACCACGCTGCCGAGGATCTTCGCCGAGGCCCGCGGCAAGGTCGACGGCGCGCGGCCGCGCTTGGCCGACAGGCGCGCCAGGGCACTTTCGCCGAGCAGCGTCAGGCGCACCGCGGCGCTGCGCAGCAGGTGCGCCACGATCCAGCCGACGAACAGGAGGAGAAATGCGCCGAGCACGTTGGGCAGGTAGAGCGCGAGCCGCTCCACCGTCTGGTGCAGAACGCCGCCGAGGGCGTCACGCCACTGCGAGAAAATTTCCATCCGCGACCTCCGCCGGGCACATCGCTGGGACGCCGCAAGCCGGCGCCGAAGACAACTGCATGGTAACAAGAAATGGCGCGATCAAGGCTCGACTCCCGCCGTCCTTGGCTTTGCGGTATGTTTGCGGCAATCCACCGCTGATTTATCGAACGGAGAAACCATGCAGCAATTCGCCAGCGACAACTGCGCGGGCATCAGCCCCGAAGCCCTGCAGGCCCTCCTCGCCGCCAACGACGGCGACGCCCCCGGCTACGGCGACGACGAATGGACGCGCCGCGTCTCCGACCGCCTGCGCGAAGTCTTCGCCACCGATTGCGATGTCTACTTCGTCTTCAACGGCACGGCCGCCAACTCGCTGGCGCTGGCCTCGCTGTGCCAGAGCTACCACAGCGTGATCTGCCACGAGCTGGCGCATGTCGAGACCGACGAGTGCGGCGGCCCGGAGTTCTTCTCCAATGGTTCCAAGCTGCTGCCCGTCGGCGGCGCGGGCGGCAAGCTGACGCCGGCGGCCGTGCAGGAGGTGATCACCCGGCGCAGCGACCTCCACTTCCCCAAGCCGCGCGTGGTGACGCTGACGCAGGCCACAGAGGTCGGCACCGTCTACCGCCCCGACGAGGTGGTGGCCGTCGCCGAACTGGCGCACGCGAAGGGACTGCGCGTGCACATGGACGGCGCCCGCTTCAGCAACGCCGTCGCCTCGCTCGGCGTCGCCCCGGCCGACATCACCTGGCGCGCCGGCGTCGACGTGCTCTGCTTCGGCGGCACCAAGATGGGCCTGCCGGTGGGCGAGGCGGTGGTCTTCTTCGATCGCAGCCTGTCGGAGGATTTCGCCTGGCGCTGCAAGCAGGCCGGCCAGCTCGCCTCGAAGATGCGCTTCCTCTCCGCGCCGTGGCTGGGCATGCTCGAAGGTGACGCCTGGCTGCGCCACGCCGCCCACGCCAACGCCATGGCGCAGCGCCTGGCAACCGGCCTGGCCGGCATCCCCGGCGCCAGGCTGCTCTTCCCGGTGGAAGCCAACGGCGTCTTCGTCGCCCTGCCGGACGCCGTGCAGCAAGGGCTGCGCGAACGCGGCTGGCGCTTCTACACCTTCATCGCCGCCGGCGGCGCGCGCTTCATGTGCGCCTGGGACACCCAGCCGGAAAGCGTCGACGCCCTGCTCGCTGATCTGAGCGAACTATCGACGTGAGGCCGGTGCGTGAGGAATTTCCTGTAGTGCGCCACTGGCTCTGCCCTGCAATAGCGTGACTTGATGGCAGGTCGCGAACTTCTACTATTGACTCCGAACTGACTCTTAGTATTTTTAGAAGGACACCTGAGCGTAACGGCAAACGGATTGCCCGCCTTTTCTCACAGTCCAGTTGAGCGGAGGCCTGGGAGCGAGGTATGAATACAGTTGAAAGCCGGTGTCAACATCAAAAGATCATTGTCTGCGCCAGATTTGTATTGCCTGTGCTTCACCCGGAAGAACCCATCGGATTTCCTCCACGCGACCATATACCGACCATACTTTCATGTGCGATTCGGTCGGATATCTAACGGTAGCACTATCGATTGATTCGTCATACCTGACGACGATATCTTCGTTTGGATGCCCGACTAACAGATCGAATTCTGCCTTAACCCCACCACTATTCATCGCCCGGAACTGCGAAGGTGTCATTTTTATTCTGCTTCCGCCGATTCTTACTGCAGCAGGATTACCATCTTGGGCAAAGAATCGCTCACATTTTTGACGACGCACTGTCGTCTTTGCTCCGTAGGCGTTTTGTCCAACGAAAGACCCAGTAGTCTTGCAAGACTCGAAAATTTTCAGATGATTAAGTGTTGCGACTTCTGAGCCGATGACCATCTCCCCATCTTCGGGGCGATACTTAGCCCGAAAATACATGAACTCGATTTTATCAACGGCTCCTTGAACCGTAATTTTCGAATCGAGCGTGATCCCTTTTAATTCAACTAATTCGCTCTTAAATTTCTGTGCATTTTGGCGTGCAAATAGCATTAGCGCATTGTTGTCCGAAGCCATGGCGCTAGTGAATTGAAAACCACACATGAGAAATACTGAAATTAATCTCACTCGATTCTCGAACATTGGCCTGGGCTTCCGTAGCTCTGGCTACCTAATGGCACCCAATAATCTGAAGCGTTTTTCACTCTTGATCTCGACAGCAAGCTTCGGGGGGTGACGAGATGGCCATGGTGCAAGGCCGGAATTGCGCAGCCAACGACCAATTTCTTGGCTTATCAGCTCATGACAAGTTTCATTCCAGAACGATGACTTGCTGGTATTCAGCGTAATCTCAACAAAACCACCGCTCACTGGAAGCTCAAGGATCACAGACTTCAGGTTCCTATTGAAATATCTATCGCGGTCAGTGATAGGTACCTTGAGGCCATATCCTGCACCTGATTGGTAGTGCATACCGTTGTTCCAGGCGCTCCATATAAGGGACATGTTCCCTCCAAGAAGAAAATCTGAATGTGTCAGAAAACGCATCAAGAAACCGCATCAAGGATACCAATAACAGGATATCTGTAACAGGGCGTATTTTCAGTTCTCAAAGATCTGCCCTGGCCGAGAGCACCCATCAAGAAATCATCGCCGTATCGCAGCGACTGACTTTCCCCGACTACGCCTGTTCCGTCTCCCGCCAACCCCCTGCGCCCGCCGATGACAGCATGCGGCCGGTGCGCAGGAGGATCCAGAACACCGCCAGCGGCAGGATCAGGGTTTGCAGGAGGAACACCACGATGAGGCGGATGGTGTGCTCGACGGTGTTGTCGATGGTGGCGCCAAGCTGCTCGAGGTGCTTGCTGAACTGCCACCACTTCTGGCTGGCAACGCCCTCGGCGGGGACCAACGCGCCGATGGCCTGCGAGGATTGCTCGATGCCCTGCTGACTGGCGGCGTACTGATCCTGCATGAAGCCCTTGTAGACGATGTCGCTCGCCATGCCGGCCAGCGGCACGATGAAGCGCACCAGCAGCAGCGCCACCAATACGCGGCCGAGCAGCGCGGACGGGCGCTTTCGTTTCAGGTAGGCCCAGGCCCAAGCGACGGCGGCCAGGCTGAGCAGCAGCGACATGCCCCAGTGCACGCCGATTTCGAGCAGCAGCAGTTGCACGCCGAAAGCGACGCTCGCCATGAGCATGAGGTCGGAGAAGCGCTCGACGAGGTCGTTCAACGGGTCGAGCATCTGGCCTGGCGTGAGCGTCACACCGATGCCGAGGGGCTGCACGGAAAACTCGGTGCCCTGGACGACGGAGATCACGGCATTCAGCGCCCGTGCCGTGGCAAAGCTCGCCACGGCACGCTTGAAGCCGGCCTGCGCCTGGGCAGTGGCCATGTCGTCGAGCGGCTTGAGCCAGGCGCATGCCACGGCGATGGCCAGCAACGCCAGCAGCAGGGTGCGCCGCAGAGCTTCCATCTTCGATGAGGTCTGTTCGTCCATGTTGCCGCCCCGGTTGAGCCTTCCGCCACTTTACAACAGGCGGCGACAGGTGGCGGCGTGATGCGCTTCAGCCGCGTCTGAACACGCTGCCGAGGAACTCGCGCTTGCTCATCGGCCGCTGAAGCGCGGCGCGCCCGGGATCGTCGAGGACGTCATTCGCCGGCGGGGCCGGCGGCGCGGCGGCGTCCGGCGCGCGCTGCAGCGTTTCGAGCGCGGCCAGGGCGACTGCGCGTGCGCCGTCCTGGTCGGCGAACTGCGACATGGGGGAAAACAGCGAACAGGACTGGAACTCGCCGACCTCGGCCTCGTGGCTGCCGAGGAAGGCGAAATCGCCGGATGGAAACTTGCGGAAGAGGCGCTTGCCGGGCGCCACGCTCTGCCAGGAGGCGGCGTCGCCCGGCACCAGCACCAGGTTCATGAACCACGGCGTGATGACGATGCCGAGCCAGTGACCCTCGAAGCGCACGAAGCCGAGTGCCTCGACGCGCAGCGCGGGATTCAATACGCCGACGCCGGCCATGCTTTCAGTTTCGATGCGGCGGAAGGCGGCTTCGAGCAGCGCCGCGGGATCGGCGTCGTGAATCCGCAGCGTGCTCACCAGGCCCTCACGTCGCCGCCATCCTGCGCGAATACTTCCTCGAACAGGGCCAGCGCCTCTTGCGCGCGTTCCGCGTCGACGCGCTCGTAGGCGAAGGTCCCCTGCTGGATCAGCACATAGTCGCCGACGGCGACGTCCTCGTGCATGAGGATGAGGCTGACCCGCCGCTGCTCGCCCGCCGTATCCACCACGGCCATCAGGTCGTTGATCTCGAGGATGCGCGAGGGAATGGCGAGACACATAGTAGGTCGGGTCGTAGGTCGGCCTTCAGGCCGACAATGACGGCTGTTGTCGGGCTGAAGCCCGACCTACGGGTTCGAGATGAATGCCGCGCGCGGCGAGCTGCGCCACAGCGGCGGCCACCATTTCCGGCACCTTGGCGGCGACGGTCGGGGTGAGTTCGGTGCCGAGTTCCAGGCTTTCCGGCTCGACGCCGATCAACACCAGATCCTTGGGCGGGTCGCCGGCGAATTCCAGGCTGGCCAGCACGTCGCAGATGCTGACCTGGTGCGGCGAGAGCTTGCTGCGGAAGAACACCGGCACTTCCTTGCCGGTGAGGCAGACCACGCTGCCGGGCGCACGCTTGGTCTTGACGGCATCGAGCACCAGCAGCAGGTCCGCGCCGGCGAGCGGGTCGAGCAGTTCCATGCCGGCGGTGCCGCCGTCGATGACCTCGATGTTGTCCGGCAGCGCGTAGGCGGCGCGCAGGGCTTCGGCCGCATGCACGCCGACGCCTTCGTCACTGAGGATGGTGTTGCCGATGCCGAGGATGATGATTCTCACAGGCGCTCCAAACGATGTTCCCTCTCCCCGCTCGCGGGGAGAGGGTTAGGGTGAGGGGCTGGCGGCCGACCCACCCTCACCCCGGCCCTCTCCCGCCAGCACCCCAAGGGTACTTCCTTCGGGCGCGGGAGAGGGTGAGAATAGCTTACTTCGCTTTCACCGTGATCGCGCTGCCGTTCTCCGTGTCGGTGACGTGGATGGCGCAGGCGATGCACGGGTCGAAGGAGTGCACCGTGCGCAGCACCTCCAGCGGCTTCTCCGGATCGGCGATCGGGTTGTCGGCGATCGACGCCTCGTACGGCCCCGGCTCGTCCTTCTCGTTCCTCGGGCAGGCGTTCCAGGTCGAGGGCACGACGCACTGGTAGTTCTTGATCTTGCCGTCGTCGATCACCACCCAGTGCGAGAGCACGCCGCGCGGCGCCTCGTGGTAGCCCTGGCCCATGATCTCGCCCTTGGGGAAGACCGGCTTGTTGAAGGTCGTCAGGTCGCCCTTGGCCATGTTGTTGAGCAGCGCCGTCCATTGGTCGTTGAGCATGTCCACCTGCACCGCGCAGGAAATGGCGCGGGCGGCGTGGCGGCCGATGGTCGAGTGCATGGCCTCCAGCCCGACCTTGGTCTTGGCCAGCGCCGAGACGGTGTCGAGCGCCGCCGTGGCGTACTTCTTCGTCGGCTCGTGGCCGGCGGCCAGCATGCACAGCACGCGCGCGAGCGGGCCGACCTGGGCCGGCTTGCCGTAGAAGGTCGGCGACTTCAGCCAGGAGTACTTGCCGTCGTCCTTGAAGTCGGTGTACTGCGGCTTGGTCTCGCCCTTGTAGGGATGCAGCGACTTCGAACCCTCGTACCAGGAGTGCTTGGTGCTCTCCTCCACGCCCTTCACCCAGTACTCGTCGTTGAAGGTCTTGATGGCCTTGAACGAACCGAGGTCCTTGTTGGCGATGTAGCCGCCGGGCAGCGCGAACTGGGTGCCCTTGGTGTCCATCGGGATGTCCGGCACGCACAGGTAGTTGGTGACACCGGCGCCGTACTTGGTCCAGTCGGCGTAGAAGGCGCCGATGGCGGCGACGTCGATGAGATAGACGTTCTTGACGAAGTCCGCCAGTTCGTCGATCCAGCCCTTGATGGCGAGCAGGCGCTCGACCGTCAGCACGCCCTGCGAATCGGTGGCCAGCGCATTGGAGACGCCGCCAACGGCGACGTTCTGGATGTGCGGCGTCTTGCTGCCCAGGATGGAGACGATCTTGTTGGCCTTGCGCTGCACGTCGAGGGCCTGCAGGTAGTGCGCCACGGCGAGAAGGTTCACTTCCGGCGGCAGCTTCATCGCCGGGTGGCCCCAATAACCGTTGGTGAAGATGCCGAGCTGGCCGCCGTCGACGAAGCCCTTCAGGCGCTCCTTCACGGCGCGCATCTCGTACTTGCCGTTGCCCTGCCAGGTGGACAGGCTCTCGGCCAGCTTCGAGGTGGCGTCCGGGTCGGCCTTCAGCGCCGAGACAACGTCCACCCAGTCGAGCGCGGAGAGGTGGTAGAAATGCACGATGTGGTCGTGCACCGCATGCGCCAGGATGATCAGGTTGCGGATGTACTGGGCATTGAGCGGCACTTCCATCTGCAGGGCGTTCTCCACCGCGCGCACCGAGGCGATGGCATGCACTGTGGTGCACACGCCGCAGATGCGCTGGGTGATGGCCCAGGCGTCGCGCGGGTCGCGGCCGAGCAGGATCAGCTCGACGCCGCGCCACATCTGGCCGGATGACCAGGCCTTCTTCACCTTGCCGCCATCGACCTCGCAGTCGATGCGCAGGTGGCCTTCGATGCGGGTGATCGGATCGATCGTTATGCGTTGTCCCATTCTATTGCTCCTTTAGCGCGTGGCCGGCTGCGCGGCAGGCAGCACGGGGAATTTTCTGACGAAGACGATGTAGGCCAGGATCTCGAAGGCGATGATGCCGACGGTGACCATGAGCTCGGCGAACGAGGGGAAGTAGTGCCAGCCGTCGCCCGTCTGGTAGCCGACCAGGAAGCCGTTGATGCGCAGGAGCATGCCCCCGGCCATCAGCAACACCGCGGCGGTGAAGAGCTTCGAGGCGCTGCGGCGCGCGCTGTCCGAAGCGAGCGTCGCCAGCGGCACGATGAAGCAGGCCATTTCGACCCAGAACCAGAAGGCCTGCCAGGTCGCGGCGAAGGCCGTGCCGAGCGCGCCGCGCCAGAGCAGGTCGAGCACGCGCAGCGCGACATAGGAGGCGAGCAAGCCCCACATGATCCGCGACAGCGGCGTCAGCACCTTCGTCTCCAGCGGCCGGCCGAAGCCGGTCGAGGACAGCGTCGCCTCGAAGATCACCACGGCGAAGCCGAGCAGGACGGCCGTCATCAGGTAGATGACCGGCAGCAACATGCCGGATTGCCACAGCGGATGGATCTGCTGGCCGAAGATCACCAGGAGCGAGCCGAGCGAGGACTGGTGCATGGAGGGCAGCAGCACGCCGAGGGCGATGAAGAAAAAGAGCAGCTTGTCGAGCTTCCGCTTCACGTCCTTCATGCCGATCTTCTCGAGGAAGGCCGGCGAGAACTCGATCCACATCACCACGATGTAGGCCGTGATGCACACCGCCACCTCGAACATCACCGAGTTCACCTGCGCGTAGCCGGGCCAGAAGATGTGCCAGAAGTTCCACCAGCGGCCCAGGTCGAAGATGACCGAGACGCCGGCCAGCGTGTAGCCGAAGAGGCTGGCCAGCAGCGCCGGGCGCACCAGCGGGTGGTACTGGCCCTTGTTGAAGATGTAGACCAGCAGCGCCATGACAAAGCCGCCGCAGGCCAATGCCGAGCCGACGACGACGTCGTAGGCGACCCAGATGCCCCAGGGGTAGCCGTCGTTGATGTTGGTCACCGCGCCGAGGCCGTAGAAGAAGCGGTAGGCCAGGATGATGCCGGCGATCGCCGAGAGTGCACCGAGCAGAAGCGTGAAGGGCGTGAGCAGGCTGCCGCCGAGCGGCGCCGGCGCATGCGCGTGATTATTTGCCATGCTGCTCTCCTTCCTCGTCTTCGGGCTTGACGTTGCGGCGGGCGACAAAAGTCAGCGCCCCCAGCACGGCGATCGGCGCGATCAAGCCGCCGTAGAGCGTGTGCTGCAGGGTTTCCGACAGCGCGGCGTCGGAGCGCGGCGGCAGGTCCGGATAGCCGAGCTTCTCGAAGGGCACGCCGCTGAGCATGAGCATCTGCGTGCCGCCGAACTCCTTCTCGCCGTAGGTGTGGTCGAGGTACTTGCCGACGACGTTCGGATAGCTTTGGTCGGGCCCGCCCAGCCTGCCGCGCGGGAACATCGCCTGCTTGCCCGGCTCGAGCGTCTTGCGGCGGGCGATCTCCTTCTTGATGTCCGCCACCGTGCCATAGAGCGTGGCGCCGGTCGGGCAGACTTCGGCGCAGGCGGCGTACTTGCCGTCCTTGAGTCGATGCACGCACAGCTGGCACTTGCTGATCTGTGGAATGGCCTTGTCGTAGGTGAAGCGCGGCACGCCGAAGGGGCAGGCCGCCACGCAATAGCGGCAGCCGATGCAGGCGTCCTTGTCGTAGGTCACCACGCCGGTCTTCGGGTCCTTCTGCATGGCCGAGACCGGACAGGCCGAGACGCAGGAGGGATCGACGCAATGCATGCACGACTTCTTGCTGAAGGCGAAGCCGTTCTCCACGCGGTCCTTCGCCTCCATGGTGCCGTTGCGGTAGGCCTTGATGACGTTGAGCGTCTTGCCGGAAAGGTCCAGCGGCGTGTCCCAGTACTGGTCCTTGGTGGAGAACTCCGGCGGCATGTCGTTGGCTTCCTTGCAGGCGGCCACGCAGGCCTTGCAGCCGACACAGAGGGTGGAATCGAAGAGCAGCCCGAGCGCCTCGGGCGGCAGGTCCTTGTTGCCGCGCGCCTGCGCCGGACAGCTCGCCGCCCCCGTGGCGAGGGCGGCGCCGCCGGCCAGCGACGCCTTGAAGAATGTGCGCCGGTCCATGATCACTCGCCTTTTTGCCGGGGCTGCTGCTCGGCGTCCTGCTTGCCGAGATTCTTCGCCAGCATGGCGGCGCCGCCCGCCGCCGTGCCCGCGATGGCCGCCAGCGCGGCGGCCGCCGCGAAGCTGGCCTTGCCCTGCTGCTCGACGATGCCCGGGTACGATGCGGGCGGGCTCATGCCGCGCAACACCGCCGTCTGGTGGATGGGCTTGGTGAAACCGACGCCCTTCTCGGTGCAGCCGATGCAGGGATGGCCGCAGCCGACCGGCCAGTTCGACTCGCCGGCATCGCCGAAGCCGATGGTCGAGCAGTTGGCGTAGGTCTCCGGCCCCTTGCAGCCGAGCTTGTAGAGGCAGTAGCCCTTGCGGTGGCCCTCGTCGCCGAACTCCAGGGCGAAGCGGCCGGCGTCGAAGTGGGCGCGGCGCTCGCAGTGCTCATGGATGATGCGGCCGTAGGCGAACTTGGGCCGGCCGAGCTGATCGACGGCGGGCAGGCTGCCGAAGGTGAGGAAATGCACCACCGTGGCAAGGAAGTTGTAGGGGTTGGGCGGACAGCCGGGGATCGTCACCACCGGCTTGCCGAGCACGTCGCCGACGCTGGAGGCGCCGGTCGGGTTCGGCTCGGTGGAGGGCATGCCGCCCCAGGAGGCGCAGGAGCCGATGGCGATGACGGCGGCGGCATCGGCCGCGCACTCCTTCACCATGTCGATGGCCTTGTGGCCGCCGACCTTGCAGTAGATGCCGTTGTCCTTGACCGGGATGGCGCCCTCGACCACCAGGACATACTTGCCCTTGTGGGCCTTCATGGCGGCCTTGCGCGCGGCTTCGGCCTGGTGGCCGGCGGCGGCCATCAGGGTCTCGTGGTAATCGAGCGAAATGACGTCGAGGATGAGTTTCTCCAAGGTCGGATGCTCGGCGCGCAGCAGCGATTCGGAGCAGCCGGTGCATTCCTGGAAGTGCAGCCAGATCACCGACGGCCGCTTGGCCTTTTCGACGGCCTTGGCGATGGCCGCCTCCGCGCCGGTGGGCAGGCCCAGCGTCGTCGCGGTCGCCGCGCAGAACTGCAGGAACTCGCGCCGGTTGATGCCGAGCCGGTTGGCCACCGTGCTGGCGGCTTCCGCTGTTTCCTCGATGTAAGTCTCGCTCATGTTCTCCATCCTCTGATTAGCCATTTCCCCAACTCCGGCCGGAACCGGAGACCCTCCCGTCTGAATTCGACCGCCACCGGACCGCTACTGCCGGAAGCACTTCTGCGTGGGTGGATTACAAGTTTCGTGCCTACTGCGCGCAGCGGCCTGATATCCATGAATACAGGCAGTTACAAGACATGACGGAAATCATCAAACCCCTCGAATTGAGTCGGTAACCATTTTTCCCCCTCAAGTGGAAACCTCCTTGCCAGCTGATTTTTTCTTTATTCTTCAATTGTTTATATTGTTTCGCGGACTGGGCGGGACCGCACCCCGGTCCAAGGCCATGCCGCATGAATAACCAGGCAGCCCGCAGCACACAGTACGGCCATACGAACGGCCCATGCGGCGCGACAGACGGGAGCGAGCGTGAATTAGTCCTCTGGCGCATGGGCCGGGCTTATGACATCCTTTCGGCATGAAATTGAATGACTTGCTTCCGAAAGGCGACAGTGCGGGCGCGCTCGATCCCGAACGCTTCCAGGCCTGGCTCGCCACCCTGCCCTGCGAGCGGCCCGGCATCGCCGCGCAGGCGCTGATGAACGAACTGCAGCGCTTTCGCACCACCAACAGCCGCACGCGGATCAAGCTGTTCGAGACATCCCTCGACACTGCCCACAAGCTGGTGCGGGAAGTCGAGAAAAGGCTCGCAGAAAGCCACCTTCCCCTGGAGCAGGAGGTGCAGCTGATGTTCATCGCCACCAATGCGTTGCTGAAAAAGCTCGCCGCCTGCTACGCGGAGATCGCCGACGAGATCAGCGGCAAGTGGATCGGCATCGGCTTCGCCAAGCCCCTGCACTTGGCCGTCGTGCGCGCCATCCAGTTCCAGGCGCAGCGTCTCGACCTTGCCTACCGAGTGTATGCGCGCGGCTCACAATCGGCCTGGTCGGAAATGCACCGGCTCTATCGCATCGCCCGCAGCGGCGGCTTTGCCACGCAGAAGCCGCCGGGCATCCTCGCCAGCGCCGAGCAGCTCTATGTAAACGCTCTGCTCCTCGACTTCGCCGAGCCGACCAAGCTCGCCCCGGGCGAACTCGACCGGGTGCGCTTTTACGTCGAGCGCCACGCCAAGTTCGCCCAACTGGAAGAGGCCCTCGACACGAAAAAGAACGATGCCTCCCTGGATGCCTGCTTTCTCATCAAAGCGAAGGATTCGCGTGCCGGCCGCTCGCTGGTGCGGGCCGGCAACACGGCGGTCAGCGCGGGCGATCTGGTCTTGCGCTGCAACCGGCTGCTGGCCAAGCTGCAGGGACAGATCGGCGGCGTCGAGCGCGGCATCGAACCGGCCAAGCTCGGCCTGCCGCTGGTCGCGCGCCAGTCGAGCTACGTGGCGCTCATGCGCAATCTGCACCGCTTGTGGAGCGCCCCGCCGATGCGCCGCTTCAGCCGGCAGAAATTCAAGCCGCGCGTGGACCTGGTCGTCGGCTTCGACCTGCTGTGGACCTACCTCGCCGGGCCGGCGAACCGCCGTCGCACCGATGCGCTTCCGGTGAAGATCGACACCAGCGAATGGGCCATCGGCAACGAAAGTCCGGGCGGCTTTTCGCTGCAATACATCGCCGGCAACGCGGCGCCGGTGCGCGTCGGCGAGGTCGTCGGCCTGCGCCCGCGCGACCAGAGCATGGTGCACATCTGCCTGACGCGGCGCGTCGTCACCGGCGACCTGCAAAGCCTGGAACTGGGCCTGCAGAACCTGGCGCCGGGCGGCATGCCGACCATGGTGTCGGTCGAAACCACCGACAAGCAGGGCCGCAAGCAGGTCAAGGCAGTGCGCGTCATCATTCTTTCCAGGCTGCCTTCGGCCGGCGACGGGCCCGCCCTGATCGCGCCGGCACAGGCCCTCAAGCCCGGCGTATCGGTCTACCTGCAACAGCGCAAGGGCCCCATGCGCCTGTGGGTCAGCAAGCCTGTCGAACAATGTCCGGGCTGCGAAGTATTCGCCCTGGTGCCCTTTACCCCGGCTGGCCAGGCACCCATCCCGCGGGAGGCTGCAGCAGCGGCCTCCGACCCAGCCATGGCAAGCTGAGGCGCGCCTACAGTCCGATGACGGCATATATGCCGGATCCCCTCGGGGTTGGCGCATTTCGGATGATGTGTTTCATTCATGAGACGCCTCCAGCCAATGACGCAATTGAAGACTGGCAGACACCACCGTCTTATGCCATGCTTATCGGGGGGCACACTCTGGCCGCCCTCCTCTATTGAGGCTGTAAAGGAATCCCGCGCATGCTCCCGCTGTACTCACTTGCATCTCTCCTGCCCGAAGGCGGTCAAGCCTTGGTAGCCGGATTGCATCCCGAGATGCTGAGAGCTTGGCTGGATACGCTGTCGGAGGCATCGCCCGAGGAAGCCGCCCTGGCCCTGAAGGGTCAGTTGAAGCGCATCGGCGTCACGAGCAGCCTGCGCGCACGCCTGAAGATGCTCGACATGATTGCCGTTGAAACCCTTCGTGCAGTCGATGCATTCGAGGCCGAACTGAACAGGGCGCATCATCCGCTCTCGACGGCGTTGCAGCGCAAGGTCGTCGCCGGCAACGATCTGCTGAAATACCAGGCGAAATGCTACCGGACCGTCATCGACGAGCTCAAAGGCAGCTGGCTCAGCCGCGGCAAGGTCGATCTGCTGCGGCGCACGCTGATGCATGCCATGAACATGGAACGGCGGAGACTCGTCCTGGCCTGGCGAGGCTATGCGCCCGGCTCGAAATCAGCCTGGCGCAATCTTCACGCGCTGCACCGCATCGCACGGGCCGAAGGCAAGACTTCCCCCGGCAAGGAGGGCAGCGACGATTCGCCCAGCCTTCTCTACGTCAGGACGCTCCTGCTGGCCCACGCCGAGCCGGTGCAGATGGCCCCGGGGGAACTCGACCGCGTGCGTTTCTTCCTGGAACGGTATGCCGGCCTGGCCGAATTGATGGATTACTCGCGCTTCTCGACGCAACCCGACGGCCGCGAGGGCTGCTTCCTCATCCGCAAGGATGAAGCCGGGCCCGGGCGCTCCCTGCAGAAGTGGCACAACCTGCAAATCCAGAACGGCGACCAGCTGCTCGACTGCGGGCCGCTGCTGAAGCGCATGCGCAGCCAGATCGACGCGCTCGAACACGGCGCGCTGCCCTCGAAGATCGGCCTGCCGAGCGTGGCGCATCGACCGCAATACGTGGCCATGATGAAGAATCTGCTCACGTTGTGGAGCGAGCCGCCCTCGCGCCGGTCCCATCGCCAGAATTTCAAGCCGCGGGTCGAGCTCGCCGTCGGCCTCGACGTCCTGTGGGCGCTGCTCTCGGGCGCCACGCACAAACGCCGCCGCGGCGATCCTGCCGAACCGCCTGCCGATATCGGCACGGTCGAACTCAGCGAATGGTCCGTCGTCAATGAAAGCCCGACGGGATTTGCCCTGCAGTACCTGAACGGCGAGAGCAGCGTGCTCTCCGTCGGCGCCCTCGTCGGCGTACGCTCGCAGGATAGAAGCAAGACCCACATCTGCCTGGCACGGCGGCTCGTCAGCGGAAACCAGCGGCGCGCCGAACTCGGCTTGCAGAAATTCGCGCCCTTCGCCGTGCCGACCATGATCTCCTGGAGTGGCAGCGCCGCCAGCAAACCGCCGGCAAAGGCAGTCGTGCTGCCGCGCGTGCCTTCCTTGGAAGGCGAGGCAGCGGTCATTGTGGCGCCCAGTGTGCTGCGTTCCGGCAAGCGCGTACCGTTCGTCCTCGACGGCCAGAAAAAAACCTATATTGCCGGCGCGCCCATCGAGCGCTGCGCCGCGTATGAAATCTTCTGCCTGGACAACCCGGAATAAGCCTCTTCAGGACGGCTCCGGATCGGGCACGAAGCCGCCCGGAAAGGGCTGCGGTTGCCCGTGGCGGGGCGGGCGCGGAATGATGCCGCGCGCCATCAGGTTCTCGCGGGAATCGTAATGGATCGTCAGCACCTCGGCCGGCGCCTCGCTGGCGCGGCGGAAGTCCGTGTATCGCGTCGCATCGTGCATGCGCTCGCCGTGGCCGGTGCCCAGCCGCTCCGACTCTTGCTTCATCCTTGCATCGCCCTGGGCTTCACTGGCCGCCGCGCGCGGCGCGGCAGGCGCCTGGCTCGAGCGCGCACCCTCAATCATCAGCTCCGCACGCGGCGCGACATGCTCGCGATATAGCGCCACGCCGATTACGCCGACATTGTCGGGACGGTTGCTGCGCGCCGCATAGGAATCGGGCAGGGCCGTGAAATAGAATGCCGCGACGTCATCGAGGCTTTTCCGCCATCCGCGGATGTCGGCCGTCCGCCAGGGACGCAGCACATAACCCGACTGCCTCACGGCGGCCGTCTCGCCAGTGACGACATTCACGCCGTCGACCGAGAGCACCGCCAGCAGCCGGCCGCTGCTGCGGTTGACCAGCCGCACTGCATAACGCTCGCCCGGCGAACCGGCAACATACAGCCGTCCGCCATGGCGCCAGCTTTGCAGTACCTGCCCGGTTGTGCTGCTGAGCACCTCCAGTTCGGCCAGCCGGCCGGCATCCGCCACTGAAGCGCAGCCTGTCAGCCACATCGCAACGCACAACGAAATGAAAACACGCATATTTGCCTCCTTGAAAGGGGTTGTCCCGGTTGAAACGCTTTGCGACGGATAACGGGGTTACCATTCCGGCAAATCTTTTCGAGGATCCGGTTTCTTCCGCACGCTCCATGGACACTCAGTCAGAAATACTCCATAAGATTTTTATTGGCAGGCATCCCATCCTCGACCGCCGGCAGGCCACGGTCGGCTATGAGCTGCTGTTCCACCCAGGCCCGCAGGAAGACACCGACGGCGGCATGCCGAAAAGGGCCGCCGCCGACGTGGTCTGCAAGGCCTTCGCGGAACTGGGCCTTTCCTCGGCACTGGCTTCGCAGCGTGTCTTCATCAATGTCGATGCGGACTTCCTGCTCGATGACGCCGTCGAACTCCTGCCGCCGCAGCAGGTGGTGCTGGAACTCGACTCGGACGAGACCTTCGCCCCGCCCCTCCTGCAGCGTTGCCGCGAACTGAAAACCCGCGGCTATGCCTTCTGCCTGCACTGGTCGGGCGGGGCCTGCGAGGGGTACGGAGCGCTGCTGGACATGCTCGGCTACGCCAAGGTCGATGTCGGCGAGGCGATGCCGGAGGCGTACAAGGCCCTGGCGGCGCGGCTGCGCAGCAACGGCGGCTGGATGATCGCCGCCCGGGTCGAGACGCTCGAGGCCATGCAGCAATGCGACAGGGTTGGCTTCGATCTCTTTCAGGGCAGCTACTTCGCCAAGCCGGTCCTCATCGCCGGCCGCAAGCTGGACCCCTCGACGCAGGGCCTCATCCGCATCATCGGCCTGCTCGGCGAAGAGGATGCCGACTTCGCCAGGATCGAGGCCGCCTTCAAGGGCGAGCCGGCGCTATTGGCAAACCTGCTGCGGCTGACCAACTCGGTGGGCGTCGGCGGCCGGCTCAGCTCGCGCATCACCTCGATCCGCAACGCCATCGCCGTGGTCGGACAGCGACAGCTGCTGCGCTGGCTGCAACTCCTCCTCTTCTACCGGCCGGGTACGTCCGCCAGCCGCAATCCCCTGCTGCAACTTGCCGCGCTGCGCGGGCGCCTGATGGAACTCATTACGGAGGCGATCCACCCGACACGCAGAGACCTGCAGGACCTCGCCTTCATCACCGGCTTGATGTCGCTGATGCCGGCGGCCCTAGGCCTGTCCATGACGGACATCCTCGGGCAGATCGCCGTCGCACCCGATGCGCGGCGGGCTTTGTCGCGACGTGAAGGCGAACTGGGCCTGCTGCTCGAGCTGATCGAGCGCTATGACGACAACGATGTCGCCGGCACGACCGCTCTCCTCGATCGCGTAGACGGCCCGCTGGCCCTGAACGATCTTGGCGGCCTGCTCGCCAAGGCCATCGACTGGGTACAGCTGCTGTCCGCAGGCGGGGAATGATGCCGCGCAAGGGCCGCGCGGCTTTCCCGCTGGCCGCAACGAATCCCAGCAGTCTGTCTTCCCCCTTTGCGAAACTTGTGCTACGTTTCCGCGAAATTTCAAAATAAGAAAACTCTGGGGAGGGAAAAATGATGGCACCTTGCTATGCCTGCGGGGAACCGATCCGCCTGGGGGACATCGTCGGCGTCGGCTATTCCATGTTCGGCAAGATCGTCTACCTGATCGGGCGCGGCGAGCGCTGCGAAGACATCCCTGTCGATGACTGGCGGCACCTAGATGGCGGCTACGTGATCCAGACGCCCGAAGGAGCGCTGTTCCACTGCGCACATGAAGCCGAGATGGCCCTTCTCGACCGTGCAGACTAGGGCGTGTTAATCATTCTGTCGGTTCGACAGAATGATTGAGAACACGCCCTAACGCAGATCGTCCGGCAGCCGGAAGTCCGGATAGGCTTTCCTGAAATCCGCCAGGGCTTCGGCGGCTTCCTTGTCCTTTCCCTGCTGCTTCAAGCGGCGGATGTCCTCCAGCCACTGTTCAGGCGTGCGTGCCGGGGCAGCGCCGACGGCCTCCTTGCGCAGCGGTGCGGATCTGGCGCGCAATTCGACGGCATCCGCCGCCGGTTCGGCAGGCTCCGTCATGGGTGCGCGCGGCGCGAGGGCACCCGCCGGTGCTGCCGGCTCTGCTTTCGTTTCACGTGCGAGAGGCTTCGGCGCGGGCGCGGCCTCCTGCTTCACCGCGGGAGGCGGCGAAGCAGGTTTCTCGGCGGAATCAGCCGCTTCCCCTTTCGATGGCGGCGCTTCGATGAACGCGTGTTCCTGCTCCTGCTGCACCATCAGTGTCAACGTCACCGTGAGGACGACCGTGGCGGCCACGCTTGCCGGTCCGGCCCAGGTTTGCCACCAGGCGCGCTTGCGCGGCTGAACAGGCGCTGCCTCGGCCCGCGCGGCGGCGAGGATGGCACGATCCATCGCCTCGGACGGCTCCTCGCCGGCCGCTTCGCGGTAGAGGCGCGAGAGCTGTTCGTCGCGGGTATCGTCGTGGCTCATTTGTGTTCCCTCAGTGCGGCCCGCAGCTTGTTCACGGCATAGCGCAGGCGGCTTTTCGCCGTCTCGCGGTTCACGCCGGTGGCGGCGGCGATTTCCTCCAGCGTCAGTTCGCCCTCCTCGCTCAAGAGGAAGGTTTCCCTTTGTGCCGCCGGCAGCGCCTCGATGTGCCTCACCAGCTCGTGCGCCAGCGCCTTGCGTTCGATGATGGCCTCCGGCTGCGACGAAGCCGCCGCCGGCAGGGCCGCAACGCGGTCGGCATCCGCGGGATCGTCGTCGTAGCTGACAAGGCTGACGAGGGCGGCGCGCCCCTGCGTCCGGTAATGGTCGATAAGGCGGTTGTGCGCGATGCGGAACAGCCAGGTGGAAAACTTCGCCGCCACCTCGTAGCCCCTGCGCGCGCCGACGATCTTCAGCCAGATGTCCTGGAACAACTCGTCGGCCTGGGCAGCGTTGCCGCACTGGCGCAGCAGATAGCGATAGAGCCGGCCGCGCCAGCGCCGGTAGAGCGCCTCGAATGCGGCGGCATCCCCCTCGCGGTAGGCCAGCATCAGCGCCTCGTCGCTCATTTCATCCAGCATGCGCGCAGTCTATTGCGGGGTGAACGTTGCGGGCAAGGCCCTGGGGTTATCATTGCGCCATGACGCGCGCGTTTCCTGCCCTGGTCGCCCTCCTCGCTGCATGCGTGGCCCACGCCCAGGGCCTGCCCCTCGACACGATCAGGCTGCCGCCGGGCTTCCGCATCGAACTGTTCGCCAGGGTGCCGAACGCCCGCGCCATGGCGCTCGGCGCGGACAACACGGTCTATGTCGGCTCGCGCGGCGCGGGCAAGGTCCATGCCGTGCGCTTCGACGCCGGTTACCGCGCCGTTCAGCCGCTGCTGCTGGCCGAGGGGCTGCAGATGCCAGCCGGGGTCGCCTATCGCGACGGCGCGCTGTACGTCTCCGCCGTGGACCGCATCCTGCGCTTCGACGACATCGAGAAGCAGTTGGCGCGCCTGCCGGGCGAGCGGCCCAGGGCGACGGTGGTGCGCGACACCTTTCCGTCAGAGACCCACCATGGCTGGAAGTTCATCGCCTTCGGCCCGGACGGCAAGCTCTACGTCCCGGTCGGCGCACCCTGCAACATCTGCGAGCCCGACCCGGATCGCTACGCCAACATCATGCGCATGAATGCCGACGGCTCGGCCCTGGAGGTATTCGCGCGCGGCGTGCGCAACAGCGTGGGTTTCGACTGGCACCCCGGCACGCGGGAACTGTGGTTCACCGACAACGGGCGCGACTGGCTGGGCGACGACCGGCCGCCGGACGAACTCAACCACGCGCCGCGCGCCGGCATGCACTTCGGCTATCCCTACTGCCACGGCGGCACGCTCGCCGATGGCGAATTCGGCGGGAAGCGAAGCTGCGCGGAGTTCGCGCCGCCGGCGCAGAACCTGGGGCCCCACGTCGCCGCGCTCGGCATGCGCTTCTACACCGGCACGATGTTCCCGCCGGAATACCGCCACCAGATATTCATCGCCGAGCACGGTTCGTGGAACCGCTCCTCGAAGATCGGCTACCGCATCGCCCTCGTGCGCCTGGAGGGCAACCGCGCCGTGTCCTACGCACCCTTCGCCGAGGGCTGGCTGCAGGGCGGATCGGCCTGGGGCCGGCCGGCCGACGTGCTGGTGCTGCGCGACGGCTCGCTGCTGGTCTCCGACGACGCTGCCGGCGCCATCTACCGCATCACCTATTCGAAACCTTGACGCGGCGCAATGCTTTCGCCATCTCGCCGGCATAAATTGAATACGTACATCACCCACCGAGAACCGACATGAACGCCACGGAGTACATCGAGAACCGCACCTACGACGAAATCCAGGTCGGCGATTCGGCCACGCTGACGCGCACGCTCAAGCCCGAAGACATCCAGCTCTTCGCCGTGATGTCGGGCGACGTCAATCCGGCGCACGTCGATCCGGAGTACGCCAAGAGCGGCATGTTCCGCGAGGTGGTCGCGCACGGCATGTGGGGCGGCGCGCTGATCTCCACCGTGCTCGGCACGCAGTTCCCCGGGCCGGGCACCATCTACGTCGACCAGAGCCTGCATTTCTCGCGCCCGGTGACGCTCGGCGACACGGTCACGGTGAAGGTCACGGCCAAACGCAAGTTCGACCACAACCACCACATCCTCTTCGACTGCGAGTGCATCAACCAGGAAGGCCTGAAGGTGATCTCCGGCCAGGCCGAGGTGAAGGCGCCCATCGAGAAGATCAAGCGTCTGCGCAAGGAGCTGCCGGAAGTGACCATCGTCGACCGCGAGGCGCGCTACCGCCACCTGGTGGCGCGCGCCGCCGGCCTCGAGTCGATCCCCATGGCGGTGGTGCACCCCTGCGACGGCGAGTCACTGCGCGGCGTGCTGACCGCCATCGAGGCCAACCTGATCGTGCCGGTCCTGGTCGGCCCGGAAGCGAAGATCCGCGCCGCCGCCGAGCAGCACGACTTCGACCTCGGCGGCCTCAAGATCGTCGACGCGCCGCACAGCCACGCCGCCGCGGCGCAGGCCGTGGCGATGGTGCGCGCGGGCAAGGTCGAGGCGCTGATGAAGGGCTCGCTGCACACCGACGAGCTGATGGGCGAGGTGATCGCCGCCGACACCGGCCTGCGCACGGCGCGGCGCATCAGCCATGTCTTCATGGCGGTGGTGCCGACCTACCCGCGCCCGCTGTTCATCACCGATGCGGCGATCAACATCGACCCGGACCTCGAATGCAAGGCCGACATCGTGCGCAACGCCATCGACCTGGCGCTGATCCTCGGCATCGCCGAGCCGAAGGTCGCCATCCTCGCCGCCGTGGAGACGGTGACGCCGAAGATGCGCGCCACGCTGGATGCCGCCGCCCTGTGCAAGATGGCCGAGCGCGGCCAGATCCTTGGCGGCGTCCTCGACGGCCCGCTCGCCTTCGACAACGCCATCTCCATCGTCGCCGCCAAGACCAAGGGCATCCTCTCCGCCGTGGCCGGCCGCGCCGACATCATGGTGGTGCCCGACCTCGAATCCGGCAACATGCTGGCCAAGCAGCTGGAGTATCTCGCCGACGCCCTGCTCGCCGGCGTGGTGGTCGGCGCGCGCGTGCCGATCGTGCTCACCAGCCGCGCCGACACCGCCGAGGCGCGCGCCGCCTCCTGCGCCATCGCCGTGCTGATGGCCCATGACAAGCGCCGCCAGCTGAAGAGCCTCTGATGGCGAAACCTGCAATCCTCACCATCAATGCCGGCTCCTCGAGCATCAAGTTCGCCCTCTTCGCACTGGCCGAGCCGCTGCGGCCGCAGGCGGCGCTGCACGGCGAACTCGACGGCATCGGCACGCAGCCGCGCCTGAAGGCGCAGGACGCCAGCGGCGCCGTCCTGGCGGAGCTGACTTTCGCGGACCTGGCCGGGCTGTCCGTCGAAGAGCAGCACCGCCGCACCCTCGATACCCTGGTGCACTGGCTGGACGAGCACGATGCCGCCTGGAAGATCGCCGCCGTCGGCCACCGCGTCGTGCATGGCGCCGAGCGCTACGCTGCGCCCGTCGTGCTCGCGCCCGCCGACATCGAGGCGCTGGCCGGCTTCATTCCGCTGGCGCCGCTGCACCAGCCGCACAACGTCGCCGGCATCCGCGCGCTGGCCGCCCTGCTGCCCGGCGTGCCGCAGGTGGCCTGCTTCGACACCGCCTTCCACATGACGCAGCCCGCCGTGGCGCGCCATTTCGCCCTGCCGCGCCGGCTCTCCGGTGCCGGCATCCAGCGCTACGGCTTCCACGGCCTTTCCTACGAATACATCGCGCGCATCCTGCCGCAGCATCTCGGGACGAAGGCCGACGGCCGCGTCGTCGTCGCCCACCTCGGCAACGGCGCCTCGATGTGCGCTCTGCGCGAACGGAAAAGCGTCGCCACGACGATGGGCTTCACCGCGCTTGACGGCCTCATGATGGGCACGCGCTGCGGCGCCATCGACCCGGGCGTGCTGCTGCACCTCATGGAATTCCACGGCATGGACGCGGCGGGCATCACGAAGCTGCTCTACAAGGAATCCGGCCTGCTCGGCGTCTCCGGCATCAGCCAGGACATGCGGGCGCTGCTCGACAGCGCCGCACCCGAAGCGGCCGAGGCGATCGAACTCTATTGCTACCGCATCGCGCGCGAGCTGGGCTCGCTCGCCGCGGCGCTGGGCGGGCTCGATGCGCTGGTATTCACTGCCGGCATCGGCGAGCATGCTGCGCCGGTGCGCAAACGCGTCTGCCGTCAGTCGG
>PHCS01000039.1 GCA_002840845.1 Betaproteobacteria bacterium HGW-Betaproteobacteria-14 | reverse complement strand
CGGCAGCGCCATTGCTTGCAATCCGGGAGGCCGATCAGGCAGCGCTGACGCTGCCACAGGTACCGGATGGCACGCCGCGCCGCACGGTTCTCTATGTGGAAGACAATCCGGCCAACCTCGAACTGGTCGAACAACTGATTGCGCGCCGGCCGGATCTGCGACTGCTTTCTGCGGCGGATGGCAATCTCGGCATCGAGTTTGCACGCGTCTATCAGCCTGCGGCGATCCTGATGGACATCAATCTGCCCGGCATCAACGGGCTTGAAGCCATGAAAATCCTGCGCGCAGACCCGACCACGGCGCATATTCCGATCATCGCGCTCAGCGCCAACGCGGTGCCGCATGATATCGAGAAGGCGCTTCAGGCCGGATTCTTCGACTATCTCACCAAACCGATCAAGGTCGCCCAGTTCATGGATACGCTGGATATGGCATTGAAAGCGTTCGGCTCACCTGTCGCAAAGGAACCTGCATGATGTTTGCCGAATCCGAGATTCTCGACGCCGGCATCCTGATCGTCGACGACCAGGAGTCGAATGTCGTTCTGCTGGAACAAACGCTGCGTGAAGGCGGCTACACGCGCATTGCCTCGACCATGAATCCGGAGGAGGTCTGCGCGCTGCATCGTGAAAACGCCTACGACCTGATCCTGCTCGACCTGCAGATGCCCGGCATGGACGGATTCCAGGTCATCGCAGGTCTCAAGACCAACGCTGCCGACGCCTACTTGCCGGTCCTCGTGGTCACCGCGCAACCCGGCCACAAGATGCGCGCCCTGCAAGCGGGCGCGAGGGATTTCATCAGCAAGCCCTTCGATCTGGTCGAAGTCAGGACGCGCATCCGCAACATGCTCGAAGTGCGCCTGCTGTACAAGAAACTGGAGAGCTACAATAATAAATTGGAACGGAAGGTGCAGGAGCGCACCGCTGAACTGCGTGAAAGCGAAGCCCGCTATCGCGCCCTGACCGAACTTGCATCCGACTGGTACTGGGAGCAGGATGAGAACGGCAAGTTCACCAAGGTCTCCGGCCCGGTCCTGGAGATGCTCGGCATTCGCGTCGACTCTCTGGACGGTGAGACGAACGATGCTCGGGTGGCGGGCTGGAACGAGGCGGAGCGGGAATTGCTGCAGGAAAGGATTGCCGCCCGGCAACCCTTCCTCGATTTTGTCTTCAGCCGCGTCAATGCCAATGGCTCGCGGCAACAATTCCGGGTAAGCGGCGAGCCGATGTTCAATAAGTCGAGCCAGTTTATCGGCTACCGCGGTATCGGCGTGGAACTTACTGCAAAGAACTAGAACATGGCGATTGCGTCGCTCTCCAGCCCGAAGCAGAACCATCTGCTCGCCGCGCTGCCCACGGCGGAACTCGAAGCCCTGGCCGCGCACCTGGAACTGGTGCCGCTGTCGCTGGGCAAGATGCTTTATGAACCCGGCGGGCAATTGCAGCACGCCTATTTCCCCACTACCGCGATCGTGTCGCTGCACTATGTCATGGAGTCCGGCGCATCGGCCGAAACCGCAGGGGTAGGCAACGAAGGCGTCGTCGGTATTTCGCTGTTCATGGGCGGCAACACCACGTCAAGTTCCGCCGTGGTGCAGACTGCGGGCCACGCTTACCGGCTGGAGCGCCGCCTGCTGATGCAGGAATTCAACCGCGCCGGCGCGCTGCAGCGTTTGCTGCTGCGCTACACCCAGGCGCTGATTACCCAGATGGCGCAGACCGCCGCCTGCAATCGGCACCATTCCGTGGAACAGCAGCTCTGCCGCTGGCTGTTGCTGACCATGGATCGACAGGCTTCCAACGAACTGGTGATGACGCAGGAGCTGGTCGCCAGCATGCTCGGTGTACGCCGCGAAGGCATCACCGAGGCGGCGGGAAATTTGCAGCGTGCCGGATGCATCAGTTATCGCCGCGGCCACATTTCAGTGCTGGATCGATCCGGACTGGAAACCCGCGCCTGCGAATGCTACGCCGTGGTCAAAAGGGAATTGGGGCGCTTGCTGTCCGATGCCGAGTAATGCCAGGGCACCTCGGCTTTCGTCCGTTAGCTCGGCTTTGTCGGATGTCCACTTCGGTGAGGCTTGAACGGCAGCCCCGCAACCCAGTTGCCTCGCCGTATTACAGCGACTGACTTTCCCCGTCCGCCTGTCGCCACACGCCCCGCTATCCGTTGCCTGCATCACCCACCCGGTCGGGAATGAGCGCGCCGTGCTAGGCCTGAGCTTATCAGCGCAATCCCGCGCATCCGGGTTTCCTCGCCGTCCTGCGGGGGCTGACTTTTACCAAGCGATTGATGCCGAGCGCAGTCTTTTGGAAAAGAGGACTGCGGACGCTATCAGCTAGAGTTCGGCGATCAGGCGCGCCATGCGTTCGCGGGTCGCGGGGTCCGGCAGGCGGCCGAGGCCGGCCTGCATGTTGTCGAGCAGGTGCTTGGGTTTGCTGGTCGCCGGTATGGCGCAGGTCACGGCCGGGTGGCCGAGGATGAACTTGAGAAAGAACTGCGCCCAGGTCGCGCAGTCGATCTCGGCGGCCCACGGCGGCAGTGCCTTGCCGCTGACCTTGTCGAACAGCCCGGCGCGGGCGAAGGGCCGGTTCACCAGCACGGCGATCCCCTTCTCCTGCGCCAGCGGCAGCAGCCGTTGCTCGGCCGCGCGCTCGATGATGGAATAGTTGAACTGCACGAAGTCGATGTCTTCGCTCGCCATCACCTGCGCCAGCTCGTCGTAGGCGCTTTCGGTGTAATGGGTGATGCCGGTGTAGCGTATCCGTCCCTGCGCCTTCCATTCGCGCAGCGTCTTGAGCTGGGTCTTCCAGTCCGAAAGGTTGTGCACCTGCATCAGGTCCATCTGCTTCGTGCGCAGGCGCCGGAACGATTCCTCCATCTGGCGCATGCCGGCGTCGCGCCCCGAGGTCCACACCTTGGTGGCGACGAACAGCCGGGTGGTGACGCCCAGCTCGGCAGCGAGGTCGCCGATCACGCTTTCCGCCTCGCCGTACATGGGCGAGGAATCCACCACGCGACCGCCCTGCTCTGCAAACAGCTTGAGCACCTCGCGCTGGGCGCTGCGCGCTTCGGCGGCGCTGCCGACATTGAAGGTCCGCGACGAGCCCAAGCCGATGGCCGGCAGCGCTTCGCCGGTCTTCGGGATCTTGCGCATGAGTTGGGACGGCGCGGCGGCAAACGCAGGCGGCATCAACGCGGCGGCCGCTGCGCCGGCGGCCAGGCGGAGCACGTCGCGGCGGGAGGGGGAGCGAGGATGGTTCATGGCTGAAGGATAGTCCTTAATTGCCCAGGCGGGAAAGTGCCGCCTGGCGGCGGCCGAGCCAGACAGACACCGCGGCCCAGGCGAGCGCGATCGGCACGGCGACCCAGGCGATGGCGGCAAGCCCCAGCCCGAGCGACTTGAGGCCGGTAAACAGCCAGCCGGCCAGCGCGTCGCCGCCGCGATACACCAGGGTGTCCAGCGCGTTCTTGGCCTTGTACTTGGCCTCGCGATCCACCACGGTATAGAGCATCTCGCGCGCCGGCCGCGTGATGGCGTAGTCGCCGGCGCGGCGCAACACCTGGAAACCGGCCAGCGCCGCGAGCACCGGGGTGAGCGCCAGCAGGGCAAAGCCGAGGGCCGACAGCAGCGGCACCAACGCCAGTGAGCCGGCGACGCCCAGGCGGGTGAGCAGGCGCGATGTGATCAGGACCTGGGTCAGAACCGTGAGGGTGTTCACCGCCAGGTCGAGCAAGGCAAAGAAGCGCGTGCGTTCGGCCGGGCTGCCGAACGACTGCGCCACGATGTGCGCCTGCTCGAAGTAGAGAAAGGTCGACAGGGTCGTGAACAGCAGCATGAACAAGGCCACGCCGAGCAGGTAGGGCGAGCGCAGGATCAATGTCAGCCCGGCGAGGATCGAGCCGCCGAGCGCTTCCTGCGCGCCTTGTGCCTGTGCGCTTTGTGCCTGCGCAGCCTGTCCGTCTTGCGGCGCCGGGGCTTTCCGCTCAGACCACAGGCCGAGCTGGCGCACGCACAGCACCGCGCCGGCCAGCAGCAGTGCCGAGACCAGCAGCAGATTCATCGGCCCGATGGGCACCACCAGCAGCGCCGTGAGCGAGGGCCCGGCAATCGCCCCGCCCGTGCCGCCGGCGGCGATCAGGCCGAACAGGCGCTTGCCCTGCGCGCTGCTGAAAATGTCGACCATGAAGCTCCAGAACACCGACACCACGAACAGGTTGAAGACGCTGGCCCAGATGAAGAAAGCCCGCGCCGTGATCTCGCGCCAGCCCTCGATCTGGAAGGCGCCATGGAACAGCAGCAGATTGAGTATGAAGAAGCCGTACACCAGCGGCAGAAAGCGCCGCCGCGGCAAGCGGGAAGTGATGAAGCCGAAGAGCGGCACGGCGGCCAGCATGGCGATGAAGGTGCCGGTGAACACCCACGGCAGCTTGGCGATGCCGCCGGCAATGCCCATCTCGTCGCGCACGGGTCGCAGGATGTAATAGCTGGCCAGCAGGAGGAAGAAATACGCGAACGCCCAGGCGACGGCAACGCCTTCGCCGGGTTCCAGCTTCAGCCATTTCATCAAGCGTTGACGCATGCCGGATTCCATCGCCGCCCTTTTTTCAGTTGTACCGGCTTTCTCTCCGCCGTACCGCGGAGGCTGACTTTCCGCGGCCGCAACTCAGGCTTCAGGCCTCATGCCTTAGCCACGCCTGCACCGAGGGCCGCGCCCACTGGACTTGCACGTAGCGCTTGAGGTTTTCCGGCACGGCATCGCCGTGGGCGACCAGGCGGTTCAGCATCAGGGCGAGCTCGGTGTCGGCGATGCACCAGTCTCCGAAAAGGTGGTCTGCGCCCTCGCCGATCAGGCTGGCGGCGACGCGGATCAGCTTGTCCGCCGCGGCGCGCCCCGCCTCCGTGAGGGGCTTGCACACGGCCGCCTTGAAGACGACGGTGGTCGGCCGCTCCTCGCGCAGCGCCATGAGGTCGCTGCGAAACCACGCCTGCAGCTGGCGCGCGCGGGCGCGCCGTTGCGCGTCGGCCGGGTACAGCGGCGGGTGCGCGGGCGCGGGAAAGGCGTCTTCCAAGTATTCGATGATCGCCGAGGATTCAGCCAGGGCGAAGTCGCCCTGCACCAGCGCCGGCACCTTGGCGGTGAGGGACAGCTTCGCGTAGGCGGCATCCTGATGCTGCTTCGCCTTGAGGTCGACGGGCTTCAGCGCGAAGGGCAGCCGCTTTTCCTTCAGCGCGACGTAAACCCACATGGCGTAGGGGCTGAAGAAGTTGCTGTCGATGTAGAGAACGAGTTGGTTTTCCATGAATGCCTCCCGTCTTCCCTGCTCAAATCGGCCCGGTCAGTACCGGGCGCCAATCGCCGCATGCGCGACGGGAAAGCCAGGGCGATTATAATCCGCGGCACCGGAGGATCAGGTAGCGTGCTGCGCGGGCCAGTTAATCCGCATCGACGCACCCGGTCCCGCCAACCAACCCTTGCCTGAACCGATACTCCCATGACCATCCAGTGGTTTCCCGGTCATATGACCGCGGCCCGCAAGGAAGCCGCCAAGGCCCTGGCGCTGAACGACGTGGTGATCGAGGTCTGCGACGCGCGCCTGCCCGAGGCGAGCAGCAACCCCATGATCCGCGAGCTGCGCCTGCACCGCCAGCGCCCCTGCCTCAAGCTGCTCAACAAGGCCGACCTGGCCGACCCGGCGGCGACCCAGGCCTGGCTGGATTTCTACAACCGCCAGCCCAATGTCAAGGCGGCGGCCATTTCCTGCAAGAAGCCGGGCGATGCCGCCCGCGTGCCCGCCCTGTGCAAAACCCTGGCGCCGCACCGCAACGACACCTTCAAGCCGCTGCGCATGCTCATCATGGGCATTCCCAACGTCGGCAAGTCGACCCTGATGAATGCGCTGCTCAAGCGCCGCGTCGCCGCCGTCGGCGACGAGCCGGCGGTGACCAAGATGCAGATGAGCGCCGACCTCAGCCCGACGATGACCCTCACCGACACGCCCGGCCTGATGTGGCCGAAGATCGCGCACGACAGCGACGGCTTCATGCTCGCCGCCAGCCACGCCATCGGCCGCAACGCCGTCATCGATTCCGAAGTGGGGATCTTCCTGGCCGGGCTGCTGCTGCAGCGCTACCCCGCCCTGCTCGCCGCGCGCTACAAAATCGAAGTCGATGGCCTGGACGGCGTCGCCGCCGTCGAAGCCATCGCGAAGAAGCGCGGCTGCATCACCAAGGGCCGCCACGCCGGCGAACTCGACCTGGAAAAGGCCGCGATGATCCTGCTCACGGACTACCGCGGCGGCAAGCTGGGGCGCATCAGCCTGGAGACGCCGGATAGCCGGGCGGCGATGCTGGCGACGGAAAAAAGCAAATCGGGCGACTAGTCTCGCCGTCCTGCGGAGACTGACTATTGGTCGGGGATTTCCAGGTTGGGCTGGAAATCGGCCGAAGCAGAAATTCACAATCTCATGCGCAACGGACTGCTTCCGACCCCCTCCGGTCATTCCCGCGAACGCGGGAATCCAGTGTCCGCATGGATTCCGGGTCGCGCTTCGCTTGCCCGGAATGACGTGTCCCTGCAGCGGGGTTGCCTGCTCCTGACCGGCCGCGGGTGCGGCGTGGGAGTTGCGCTGCAACGACCTGATCCGGCAGGTGTACCTCGGCGAGGCCATTGCAGACTAGCAGGCGGCTGTCCGCCTGCGGAAGTCAGTCGCTGCAGGACGGCGACTGATCCGTCATTCCCGCGAAAGCGGGAATCTACAGCCTTGTGAAACCCTGGATTCCCGCTTTCGCGGGAATGACGCGCTGCTAATCCTCGAACGGCAGGCCGACGTAGTTCTCCGCCAGCGTCGTGCGCCCGGCAAGGGAATGCACCACGTAGTCGAGTTCCGCATCCAGCGCGCGCTGCTCGAAGGGATTCATCTCGGGAAAATTGTGCAGCAGCATGCTCATCCACCAGGAGAAGCGCTCGGCCTTCCAGACGCGGCGCAGGCAGCGCTCTGAATAGTGGTCGATGCCCGCCTTGCTGCCAGCGTAGAACTCGATCAGCGCGCGAGCCAGGTAGCGCACGTCGGAGGCGGCGAGGTTGAGCCCCTTGGCGCCGGTCGGCGGCACGATGTGGCCGGCATCGCCGGCGAGGAACAGGCGGCCGAAGCGCAGCGGCTCGGCGACGAAGCTGCGCAGCGGCGCGATGCTTTTCTCGATCGAGGGACCGGTGACGAGGCGCGCGTTGGCCTGCGGGTCGAGGCGCTTCCTCAGTTCCTCCCAGAACTTCTCGTCGGACCAGTCCTCCACCTTTTCGCTGAGCGGCACCTGCAGGTAATAGCGGCTGCGCGTGTGCGAACGCATGCTGCAGAGGGCGAAGCCGCGCCCGGTCTTGGCGTAGATGAGCTCCTCGGAAACCGGCGGCGTGTCGGAGAGCAGGCCGAGCCAGCCAATGGGGTAGGTGCGCTCGAAGTTCGTGATGGCCTGTTGCGGCACGCTGGCGCGGCAGACGCCATGGTAACCGTCGCAGCCGGCGATGAAATCGCATTCGATCTCGTGCCGCACGCCGTCCTTGACGTAGCGCACACGCGGACGCGTGCCGTCGAAGTCGTGCACGCTGACGTCCTTCGCCTCGTACACCGTCTTCAGGCCGGCGGCGGCGCGGGCATCCATCAGGTCCCTGGTGAGTTCCGTCTGGCCATACACCATCACCTGCTTGCCGCCGGTCAGGCCGAACAGGTCGATGTGGTGGCGGGTGTCGCCGATGAGCAGGTCGAATCCCTTGTGCGGCAGGCCCTCGGCATGCATGCGGGCGCCGACTCCGGCTTCGTCGAGCAGGTCGACGGCGACCTGCTCCAGCACACCCGCGCGGATGCGCCCCAGCACGTACTCGCCCGTCTGCGCTTCGAGGATGACGGCGTCGACGCCGGCTTTGGCCAGCAACTGGCCTAGGATCAGGCCGGAAGGTCCGGCGCCGATGATGGCAACCTGGGTTTTCATGCGCGCCTCCAGTTTGGATCAGGTCTTGATTGTTTGGTTTCCACCATTTTACGCCATAATTCCGCGCTGCGTCGCTGCGCAACACCGCGTCGTCCTTGCCCGCTAATTGCGCCGCGGTCCTGGCAGACCGGTACCTACAGGTTATTCGAGACGCAGCGCCTTGATGGCGTTCTGCTTGAGGATCAGGTCGTGCACCTCGGGCTTGAAGCCGGCCTCCCTGAAATCCTTGATCCAGCGGTCCGGCGAGATCAGGGGATAGTCCGAACCGAACAGCATCTTGTGCTTGAGCTGGCCGTTGGCGTATTGCACCAGTTGCGGCGGGAAATACTTGGGCGACCAGCCTGACAGGTCGATGTAGACGTTGGGCTTGTGCAGGCACACCGACAGCGCCTCGTCCTGCCAGGGCCAGGAGGGGTGGGCCAGGATGACGGTCATGTCGGGGAAGTCGGCCGCAACATCGTCGAGGTGCATGGGGTTGGAGTACTTGAGACGCAGTCCGCCGCCGCCCGGCATGCCGGTGCCGATGCCGCTGTGGCCGGTGTGGAAGATGGCCGGCAGCTTGTGCTCGGCGATCACTTCGTAGAGCTGGTAGGCCATGCGGTCGTTCGGCATGAAGCCCTGCACGGTCGGATGGAACTTGAACCCCTTGACCACGCCGTCCCTGATCAGGGCGCGGGCTTCGCGCACGCCCATCTTGCCCTTGTGCGGATCGATGCTGGCGAAGGCGATCATCATGTCGCTGTTCTCGCGTGCAGCATCGACCACTTCCTCGTTGGGGATGCGCTTGTTGCCGATCTGGAACTCGGAATCGACCGTGAACATCACCAGGCCGATCCTGCGCTCGCGATAGTAGGCGACGGTCTCGGCGATGGTCGGCCGCTTGCCTGCCTTGAAATACTTGCTGGAGGCCTCCTCGAAGGGCTTCCACATCTCGTCAGGCTCCTGGCGACAGGACACCTCGGCATGGGTGTGCACGTCTATGGCGATCAATTCATCGAGCTTCATGATTTCATCCTTTCCGTGTGCGTTCCCAATCGGCCAGGCTCTGGCCCTTGGCGACCAGTTCCACGAGCAGTTTCGCCGGCTGCCAGTGCATGGGGCCGAAGCGCTTCTGGTACTTGAGCATCCCGTCCAGCAATGTCTTCAGGCCGATGGTGTCGGCGTAGAACATCGGCCCGCCGCGGTAGCGCGGGAAACCGTAGCCGGCGGTCCACACGACATCAATGTCGCCGGCGCGAATCGCCACGCCTTCCTCGAGGATGCGGATGCCCTCGTTGAGCAGCGGATACAGGCAGCGCTCGACGATTTCCTGCGTGTCGTGGCTGGACTGCGGCACGCCCAGCTTCTCCGCCCGCGCCTTGAGGATGGCGAGGGCCTCGGGGTCGTCGTAGCGCTTGCGGTCGCCCGGCTCGTAGCGGTAGTAGCCCTTGCCGTTCTTCTGGCCCAGGCGACCCGCCTCGACCAGGGCGACATCGGCCTGGTAATAAGTTGGATCCGGCGGGAAGCGTTCGGCGTTCGCCTTGTGCACATTCACCCCGATGTCGACGCCGGCCATGTCGAACACGGCCAGGATGCCCATGGCCATGCCCCATTGTTCGAGCGCGGAATCGATCTGGCGCGGGGTGGCGCCCTCCAGCACCATGCGCTCGGCTTCGCGGGCATAGCCTTCCATCATGCGGTTGCCGATGAAGCCGTAGCACACCCGCGCCAGCACCGGCGTCTTGCGCAGGGGCCTGGCCAGGTCCATGACCGTGCGGATGGTTTCAGCCGACGTGGCGGCGGTGCGCACCACCTCCAGCAGCGGCATGACATTCGCGGGCGAGAAAAAATGCATGCCGATGACGTCGCCCGGGCGCGAGGTGGCGCGGGCGATCTCGTCGATGTCGAGCGTCGAGGTATTGCTGGCCAGCACGGCGCCGGGTTTGGCCACCTTGTCGAGCCGGGCAAATATTTCTTTCTTCAGCGCCATGTCCTCGAACACCGCCTCGATCACGACATCGGCGTCTTTCAGGTCGGCGTAATCGAGCGAGGCCTTGATGAGGCTCATGCGCTTCGCCTTGTCCTCGGCCGTGATGCGCCCGCGCTTGACCATGGACGCATACGTCCGATCGACCCCTGCGATGCCGCGCTCCAGCGCCTCGCGGCTGCTATCGATCATGACGACCGGCAGGCCCGCATTGGCGAAGCAGATGGCGATGCCGCCTCCCATGGTGCCGGCGCCGATGATCCCGCCCCGCGCCACCTTGCGCGCCTTGGCATCCGCCGGCAGGTCGGGAACGCGGCGTGTTTCACGGTCGGCGAAGAATGCATGCACTGCGCCCTTGGCCTCGTCCGATACCTTGGCCTGGTTCACCAGCTCGGTTTCCAGCTCCAGGCCGCGCTCGAAGGGCAGCGTCAGGCTGGCCTGCACCGCCTTGATGGCCGTGAAGGGCGCTTCGCGGTTCGGGTACTGTTTGGCCGCCTTAGCCCTCATCTGCTCGACGATGGCGTCGCTGCAAGTGGCCGGATCGACGGCACGCTCGCTCGTGCGGCGCGGCCCCTTGCCGGCCGCGACGAGCTGGCCGGCATAAGCCAGCGCCGCCGTGTGCAGGTCGCCTTCCAGCACCGCATCGAGGAAGCCCCACTCCATGGCAACGGTGGCGTCGACAGGCTTCGCGTCGAGAATCATCTGCAGCGTCTTCTCCACGCCGACCAGCCGCGGCATGCGCTGCGTGCCGCCGGCGCCGGGAATGATGCCCAGCGTGACTTCCGGCAAGCCGAAGCGCGTGCGCGGCGCGGCAACCCGGTAATGGCAGGCCAGCGCGATTTCAAGGCCGCCGCCCATCACGGTGCCGTGCATGGCAGCTACCACGGGAACGTCAAGCTGCTCGAGCCGCCCGAACAGCCGGCGGTAGGCCTCCTCCTGGGGCGGCCCCGAGAACTCGCCGATGTCGGCGCCGGAAAAGAAGGTGCCGCCTTCGCAGGCCAGCACCACGGCCTGGACGCCCTGCATCTGCGCGAGGGCGTCGAGCGCGGCATTCAGGTCGCGGCGCACCGCCGCGTTGATGGTGTTGACCGGCGGATTGCTCACCGCCATCAGGACGATGCCGTCCTGCATTTCGATTCGAACAAGGCTGGATGCGCTCACTGGACCTCCGGAATTAGGACAATTAAGGCTGCAGAGTATGTTTTGACTATTTGGTCATTATTGAACGTTTCAGTCAATAATGTCAATATTCGTCCCATGCCCACCACACCGAAACGGCGCCAGGCGCCCGTCCGCACCGACCCGCGCCGCGACCGCACGCGCGACGCCCTGCTGCGCGCCGGCCAGCGCCTCTTTGCCGAGCGGGACGTCGATGGCGTAAGCGTCGACGAGATCGTCGAGGCGGCGGCCGTCGCCAAGGGCAGCTTCTACAACCATTTCGCCGACAAGGTCGCCTTCGCTCGCGAGATCGCAGCCGCCGTGCGGCGCGACGTCGAGCAGCTGGTCAATGAGGCCAATATCGGCATCGACGACCCGGCGGCGGACGTCAGCCGCGCCCTCTGCGTTTTCGTCCGCTATGCCATGGAGCACCGCGACCGGGCGCGTGCCCTGTGGCGGCTCAACACCGGCGCCACACTTGCCGATGCGCCCATCAACCGCGGCCTGCGCGAGGTCGTCCGCCGCGGCATCGAAGACGAAACCTTCCGCCATGTCGATGTCGAGACGGGCGTGCTGCTGGTGATGGGCAATTTCGTCATCACCCTGCGCCACGTCTTCGACGCCTCTGCGCAGGCAAAGCCGGAAAAGGTCGCCGCGCTGATGGCCGCGGGGCTGCTGCGCAGCCTGGGCGTGCCTGCCGCCCGCGCCGGGAAGCTGGGCGCGGCGGCGGCCCGCGACATATTGGGCTGAACGCCGCTTCCGGCAGGCAAGCAGAAGGAATGAGTACTGTTGCGGCTACTGCATCCGGGAAGGCGAGGTGCCCGCCTCCGCGGGAAAAACCTCGGTGTCGATTTCCTGCTGGGTCGCCGGGTTGTAGCGAGGTCCTGCAACGCTTTGCTGATTGACCAGGGCATCGAGCCGGTCGATCAGGGCTTGCTCAAGGCTGATTCCGGCAGCCCCGACATTCTCCTCCAGGTGCGTCACGTCACGCGTGCCGAAGATGGGCAGGATGTGGTCGCCCTTGGCAAGCAGCCAGGCGAGCGCCAGCTGGGCCGGCGTACAGCCGGCATCGTCGGCAATGCGGCGGTATTCCGCCAGAAGCGCGAGATTCTTTGCGTAGTTGTCCGGCTCGAAGCGCGGCATCCGGCGGCGGATGTCCTTTTCCTCGATCTGCCTCTCCGGATCGGTCAATGTTCCTGTGAGATAGGCGCGGGCGAGCGGGCTGAAAGCGACGAAAGCCACGCCCAATTCGCGGCAGGCGTCCAGCGTGGCGATTTCCGGGTTGCGCGTCCACAGCGAGTACTCCGACTGCAGGGCGGCGACCGGGTGCACGGCATGCGCCTTGCGCAGCGTAGTTGCGGAGACCTCCGACAGGCCGATCATCTTCACCTTCCCCGCGCGCACCAGCTCGGCCAGGGCGCCGACGCTGTCCTCGATCGGCACCTGCTTGTCCCAGCGATGCAGGTAATACAGGTCGATGACTTCCGTCTGCAGGCGCTGCAGGCTTTCATCGCAGGTGCGCCTGAGCGTTTCCGGCCGGCCGTCGATGACGCGCTTGCCGTCCACCCCGGTCATGCCGCACTTGCTGGCGAGGAAGATCTTCGAGCGGTGCGGCTTGAGCACACGGCCCACCAGCGTCTCGTTCTTGCCGAAGCCGTACAGCGCTGCCGTGTCGAAGTGGGTGATGCCGCGCTCGATGGCGCGCAGCAGCAGGGCCGCCGCCGCCTCGGGCGTCGGCGGCGTTCCGTAAGCGTGGCTGATGTTCATGCAGCCCAGGCCGAGGGCGGTGACCTCGAAATGGCCCACGCGGCGCGTCTGCATCTCAGATCCTGAGGACGAACAGCGTGATCGCAGGGAAGGCCACGAGCACGGCAACACGTACCAGGTCGCTCGCCACGAAAGGCCATACGCCCGCGTAGGTTTCGCGGATCGAGATATCGGACGCCATCGACTGGATGACGAAAAGATTCATGCCCACCGGGGGGGTGATCAGCCCGACCTCGACCACGATCAGCACCAGCACGCCGAACCAGATTGCCATTTCCTCAGGCGGGAGGCCGAAGTCGAGGCTGGAAACCATCGGAAAGAAGATCGGGATAGTGAGGAGGATCATCGAAAGCGAATCCATCATGCAACCGAAAATCAGATAGAAGACCAGGATGGCCCAGAGCACGGTGAAAGGGCTGAAGCCCTGGTTGCCGACCCACATGGCCAATTCCTGCGGCAGCTGCGACAAGGCAAGGAAGGTATTGTAGGCGGCCGCGCCCAACACGATCATGAACACCATGCCCGTCGCCCCGGCGGTGGCTTCGAAGGCGCGAAGCACCTTCCGGCCAGCCAGGCCTCCGTTCCTCCAGGCCAGCAGGCCGGTGGCCGCGGCGCCAACCGCGGCACCTTCGGTGGGGGTAAAGATGCCCGTGTAGATGCCGCCGATCACCGCGATGAAGATCACCGCCACCGGCCAAACCTCGCGCAGGGCACGCATGCGCTCCGGCCAGGACACCGGCGGGATGCGTCCAGCCGACTTGGGCGAGATGCGCACAAATATCGCGATCACCAGCATGTAACCGAACGCCGCCAAGATGCCCGGTACAAAAGCGGCAGCAAACATCTTTGCAATATTTTGCTCGGCGAGGATGGCATAGATCACCAGTACGATCGAGGGCGGGATGAGGATGCCGAGCGTGCCGCCCGCGGCCAGCGCGCCTGTGGCCAGCGCACCGGAATAGCCGGCCCGGCGCAGTTCAGGCAGCGCCACCTGGCCCATGGTCGCAGCAGTGGCGAGCGAGGAACCGCATATCGAGCCGAAACCGGCACAGGCGCCGATCGCGGCCATGCCGACGCCGCCCTTGCGATGGCCGATGAAGGCTTCAGCAGCCTTGAACAGCGAACGCGACATGCCGCCCAGCGCAGCGAACTGCCCCATCAGCAGGAACAACGGCACGATGGACAGGGAATGGTTGGAGAACTGGCCATAGGCCATGGTCTTCATCTGCTGCAGCAGCGGCATGATGTTGCCGTAGACCAGCCAGGAGCCGACCAGCCCGATCAGGAGCATTGACAGGCCGATCGGCACGCGCAGGAAAATCAGCACCAGCAGGACGGGGAAGGACCAGGCCGCGAGATAGAGGGGATCCATCAATGTTCCCCTTCCGCGGTCTTGAAGCCGGCTTGCGGCGATACGAGATGCAGCGACTCGAGCAGCCGCCAGGCATAGACCAGACAGCCGAAGACCGCCGGCAGCAATGACGCGGCATAACCCCACCACACCGGCATCTGCAGGATGAAGCTGACTTCGCCGTTGGCGCGGTACTCGTAAGTCATCAATCCCATGCGCCAGACCAGCAGCAGCCAGACCAGCAACATCAAAGCATCAGCCGCGACGATGAGGATGCGCTGCATGAGCGCGGGGTAGCTGTGCCAGAACATGCCGACATCGGCATGGCTGCGCTTGAGGTGGCACAGCGGCAGAAAGCAGAATACGGCGAGCGCGGTGCCGGCTTCGACAAGTTCAAAGTCGCCCGGCACCGGGCCTAGGCCTGCAAAGCTCAGCGTGCGGCCGGCAATACTGATAACGCTCATGACGGCCAGCAACGTCAGTACCAAGCCGCCGAACCAGGCCAGGTAACGGCTCACGTCGTAGATGAACTTGCTCATAGAGTACAGCCGATCCAACGGCACAGCGGCTGCAAGGCCGCCGTACCGGTCGGGAGGAAAGGTGGAAGTATTATTTCTTCGAGTACTTGGCGATCAAAGCCTCGGCCTCGGCGGCGAGCTTCGGCCCATCGATGCCCTTGGATGCCACCTCCTTGTACCAGACGCCGCGCACACCAGCGGCCGTACGCCGCCAGGTCTGGGTTTCAACGGCATCTAGCATGTGGATCTTGTTGCCAGCCTTCTGCGCCAACGACAGGCCGACCTTGTCGCCCGCATCCATGGCGCGGCCGAACAACGCCGCGGTCTCAGCGCCGCTGTTGGCGTCGATGACCTTCTTCAGGTCGGCCGGCAGCTTGTCGTAGGCGCCCTTGTTCATCGCCACCACGAAGGTCTGGGTGTACAGCCCCTGATCGCCGGCGAAGCCGGTGTGGTTCTTGACGATCTGCTGCACCTTCAGGGCCGGCACCACTTCCCAGGGAATGGTCGTGGCGCTGATGACGCCCTTGGACAGCGCTTCGCTGACCGCCGGCACCGGCATGCCGACCGGGGTAGCACCGAGTTGCTCGAGCATGATGTTGGTGATGCGCGATCCGCCGCGCACCTTCACGCCCTTGAGATCCTCCAGATTGGTCACCGGATCCTTGCTGTGGATCAGGCCGGGGCCGTGTACATGCACCGCGATGACCTTGACGTCCTTGAACTCGTCCATCGCGTACTTCTCGACGTATTCCTGGAAGGCGCGGGAAGCCGGCTCTGCCAGGCCGCTGCTGAAGGGCAGCTCGAACACCTCGGATTTCGGGAAGCGGCCGGGGGTGTAGCCGAGCACGGTCCACACGATGTCGGCAACGCCGTCCTTGGCCTGGTCGAACAGCTCTGGCGGCTTGCCGCCGAGCTGCATGCTCGGGAACTGCTGGATCTTGATGCGCCCGCCGCTCTCCTTCTCGACCTTCTGCGCCCAGGGCGTGATGGCTTTCGAGGGAATCGTCGCCTGCGGCGGCAGGAACTGGTGGAAGCGCAGGGTCACGTCCGCGGCGGACGCCGCGTGCCACGCAAAGATGCCGATCGCGGCGGCCATCATGTTATTGATGAGCTTCATTTTGTCTCCTTCCTTGGTTGATGGATGATGCGGTGCTCATTCGCCTTGCAACTGCTGTTCAAGCTGGTGCAGCGTACGGTAGCAAGGCAGCACCTGTGCAACGCTGGCTATAGGCTCTCTGTTTTCGCGGATGGCGGCAAAGAACTCGCGGTCCTGCAGTTCGATGCCGTTCATCGATACATCGACTTTGGATACGTCGATCTTGTTGTCCTTGCCGTCGACCAGGTCGTCGTAACGCGCAATGTAGGTGCCGCTGTCCCCAATATAACGGAAGAAAGTGCCCAGAGGACCCTCATTGTTGAAGGACAGCGACAGCGTGCAGATTGCGCCGGTGCTCGCCTTCAGCTGGATAGACATGTCCATGGCGATGCCCAGCGTCGCATGGATCGGCCCTTGCAGGGCATTGGCCTGGACGATATCCCCGCCCGTCTGATAGCGGAACAGGTCTACGGTGTGCGCGGCGTGGTGCCACAGCAGATGGTCGGTCCAGCTGCGCGGCTGCCCCAGCGCGTTCATGTTGCTGCGACGGAAGAAGTAGGTCTGCACGTCCATCTGCTGGATGGCGAATTCGCCTGCCTGGACTTTCCGGTGCACCCACTGATGGCTGGGATTGAAGCGGCGCGTGTGGCCGCACATGGCGACCAGGCCGGTTTTTTTCTGCATCGCCGCCACCCCCTCGGCGTCCTTCAGACTGTCGGCCAGCGGAATTTCCACCTGCACATGCTTGCCTGCCTGCAGGCATTGCATGGCCTGGGCGGCGTGCATCTGCGTCGGCGTGCACAGGATGACCGCATCGACCTCCTTCAGCGCCAGGCTGTCGGCGAGATCCGTGCTGACGTGGCCGATGCCGTACTTGCCGGCCACTTCGCGCGTCTTTTCAAGGTCGCGGCTGACCAGCGACACCACTTCGACGCCATCGATCAGCTTGATGGCATCGAGATGCTTGATGCCGAAGGCACCGGCACCGGCAAGCGCCACTTTCAGGGTCTTGCTCATTGGTTCTCCAGGATCAGGTGGCCCACGGCGGTATTGCTCGCAGGCACATGATAGAAGCGATGCGCCACCTTCGGCGGGCTGTCGGACATGGCGCCCCTGGCGATCAGCCACATGACGAGTTCGATGCCCTCCGAGCCGGCCTCGCGCACATAGTCGATGTGCGGCACCTGCGAAAGGCCTGCGGGATCGGCGATGAGGCGATCGAGGAAGGCATGGTCGAATTTGCGGTTGATCAGGCCCGCGCGCGGTCCTTGCAGCTGATGGCTCATGCCGCCTGTGCCCCAGATCTGCACGTTGAGGGGAGCATCGTACGATTCGACCGCCTTGCGCAGGGCGCGGCCGAGGTTGAAGCAGCGGCGCCCAGAGGGTACCGGATATTGCACCACGTTAACGGCAAAAGGAATCACCGGGCACGGCCACGCCTCGGGCTGGCCGAACATCAGCGACAGCGGCACGGTCAGGCCATGGTCGACGTCCATCTTGTTCACGATGGTAAGGTCGAAGTCGTCCTGGATCACCGACTGGGCGATGTGCGCGGCCAGCTCCGGGTGGCCCTCCACCACCGGCACAGGGCGCGGGCCCCAACCTTCGTCGGCAGGCTGGAATTGCGCCGCGCAGCCGATGGCGAAGGTCGGGATCAACTCCAGGCTGAAGGCCGTGGCGTGGTCGTTGTAGACCAGGAAGATCACGTCCGGCGTGTGCTCCCGCATCCATGCCTTGGAGAACTCGTAGCCGGCGAAGACCTTCTGCCAATACGGCTCGCCGGTCTTGCCCTGGTCGACGGCGGCGCCGATGGCGGGGACGTGGGAGGTATAGACGCTGGCCGAAATTCTCGCCATCACTTCTTCTCCCCGACATAACGGTTGCCCTCGATCGAGCGCCCGCCGGCGATCATCATGTCGCGGTATTCCTCCTCGCTCATGCCGGTCATGCTGCCGGCCATCTGCTGGAAGCTCTTGCCGTCGGTGGCGCCGATCTTGGCGAGGAAATAGATGTTGCCGCCCGCCGCGATGCAGCGGTTGAGGTCGCGCGCCAGCACACCCTGCTTCTGCTCTTCCGTCATCGGCCATTCGTCGAGGTAGGCGCGCTCGTCCGCCTTGAAGCGTGCACGGTTCTCCGCCTTCATCAGCGACATGCAGAACTGATTGAGGTGGTAGCCCTTGCGCGACTGCTCGGCATCGAAAATCGTCGTGCCGGGAATATCCTTGTAGGGCTTGTCGAGTGCCATTTCAACCTTGCTCCCGTGTGTGCCGCCGGCTTGCCGGCGACGTGTGATGATTTCAGGAAATGCTAATGAATGAATCATCATTCACCATGATGCATGGTGGGGCGGCCAGCGTCAAGCCATCCATGCATTTTACGTTCGGTCCCACTTGTTCAGGCTTCAACTGGCCTCCTCGGGCCAATACAGCCGCATGGGGTTGTCGACCAGCAGCCTGCGCTGCAGTTCGACTGTCGCGGCGATGCCCGGCAGGAAATCCACCAGCTTGCCGTCGTCGGGCATGTGCTGCTTCATGTTGGGGTGCGGCCAATCGGTGCCCCACAGCACGCGGTCGGGAAAAGCCTCGACGAGACGCTTCGCAAAGGGCACGACATCGGCGTAGTCCGGCGGCCCCGATAGCGACAGCCGCTCCGGGCAGCTGACCTTCGACCAGATGTTCTCGTGCTCGCGCATCAGCCTCATAAAAAGGCCGAACTCGTCTCCGTCGACGGGCTTGCCCACGTCCGGGCGGCCCATGTGGTCGACCACCACGGTGGTCGGCAGGGCGGTGAAGAAGTCCCACAGCTCGGGCAGATCCTGCGCCTCGAAGTACACCACCACATGCCAGCCGAGCGGCGCGATACGGCCGGCGATCTCGGCCAGCACCTCGCGTGGGGTGAAATCCACCAGGCGCCTGACGAAATTGAAACGCGTGCCGCGCACGCCGGCAGCGTGCAGGGCCTGCAACTCGGCATCCGTCACGCCGCGGCTGACCGAGGCGACGCCGCGCGCCCTGCCCTGCGAATGCTCCAGCGCATCGACCAGCGCACGGTTGTCGGTGCCGTGGCAGGTGGCCTGCACGATGACGTTGCGTTCGAAGCCGAGGAAATCACGCAGGGCGAACAACTGTTCCTTGGAGGCATCGCACGGTGTGTATTTGCGCTCCGGCGCGAAGGGAAACTGCGCGGCCGGGCCGAAGACGTGGCAATGCGCATCCACGGCGCCGGCCGGCACCTTGAATGCGGGCTTCGAGGGGTTGAGGTGGAAGGGCAGCCAGTCGGGGTCCATGATTGATCGCCGTCATCCCCGCGCAAGCGGGGATCCAGCCTCCTTGTCCGTGTCGATGTATTCACGCTTTCGCGGGAATGACGCATTGCAGGCAGCGAGCAGGCGGTCGGCATCGGAACGCCAATCTTCTCGTGGCGCGTTGCGCTCGCCGAGCAGGCCCTGTTCGGCCAGTCCGGCCACCTCGGCCTGGCGCTCGACGGTGCCGCTGGCGGACCAGGGTTCGAGCCCCGCATCGCGCACCGTCTGCGCCACCTCGCGCATTTCCTCGGCGCGGCGGCGGCCGTGCTGGATCACCCGCTGGAAGAAATAGGCGCCCTGCTTTTCCCAGTCCATGCCCGGGAAGGTCTCGGCCAGCGAGGCCAGCACCTCTTTTTCGACGCCATAGGCACGGGCGGCGGTGAAGCTCTCGATGACCATGGCTTCAAGTCCCTTGATCATCACGCTGCGACACATCTTGGTCGCGGAGACGACGCCCAGCTTCGGCGAGCCGACCTTGCCGGCGAAGCCGAGGTCGTTGAGCGCCCGCGCCAGGCCCGCGGCGGCGGGGCCGCCCAGCAGAAGCGGCACGCGGATGCGGTAGGGCGGAATCGAGGTCATCACTGCGCCCTCGACATAGCGCCCGCCAGCGCTGTCGACCCTGCCGGCCGCCTTGGTCTTCGCCCCCGGCGAGGCAGAGTTGAGATCGAGGAACCAGGCGCCCGATCGCAGGGACGCCGCGCAGGACTCGGCCACCGGCACCGCCTGGCTGGCGGTCACGGCAGAAATCACGAGGTCTGCGCCAGCCGCCAGCTCGCCATGCGAAGCGGTCAGTTTCACGCCATGCTGCTGCGCATGGTCGCGCAATGGCTTTTCGTCCTCCCCGCCGAGCTTGATGTCGTAGGCCATGACGTTCTCCACGCCGCGGGCGCGCAGGTCCTCGGCGAGGATGCGCCCCACCTCACCGTAGCCGACGAGGCCGATGTGCCACTGCATGACATTGGCGGGAAGGCTCACTGCTCAGTCCTCGTACTTCAGCCCGGCCTTGGCCAGCGCCTCGCGCATGCTGTACATGTCGAGGCCCAACTCGCCGGCTGCCAGGCGCTTGCGCTTGACGGCTTCATTGTTCTCGCGCGCCTCGGCCGCATCGGCCACCTGCTGCGCAATCGCCGCAGGCACGATCACCACGCCGTCGTCGTCGGCCACCACCACGTCCCCCGGATTCACCAGCGCGCCTGCGCACACCACCGGGATGTTCACCGAGCCGAGCGTGGCCTTGATGGTGCCCTTGGCGCTGATGCACTTGCTCCACACCGGGAAACCCATCGCGGTGAGGTCCTTCACATCGCGCACGCCGGCATCGATGATGAGGCCCCGTGCGCCGCGGGCACGGAAGCTCGTCGCCAGCAGGTCGCCGAAGAAGCCGTCGGTGCATTCCGCGCTGAGCGCGGCGACGACCACGTCGCCCTGCTGCAGCTGCTCGGCGGCGACATGCATCATCCAGTTGTCGCCGGGATGCAGCAGCACAGTGACGGCGGTGCCGCAGAGATGGGCGCCGGCGTAGATCGGGCGCATGGCGGGCGTCATCAGGCCGACGCGGCCCATCGCTTCATGGATGGTGGCGACGCCGAACTTCGACAGCTTGTCGACGGCGGCCTTGTCGGCGCGCGCAATGTTGCGCCTGACGATGCCGAGGGTGTTCATTGGTGTGGTCATGAGAGACACTCCTTAAAGCAACGTCATTCCCGCGAAAGCGGGAATCCATAGGCCGCTACTGGGTCCCCGCTTTCGCGGGGATGACGGCACAATGGACAGGTCGGCAATCATTTCAAAGTCCCTTCGCCTTGAGCGCGGCGTCGAGGCGCGGATAGACGCGGCGGGCATTTCCTTCGTAGACCTTGTAGCGGTCCGCCTCGCCGAGGTTCTTCGTGGCCTCGATGTAGCGTTTGGTGTCATCGAAGTTGTGTCCGGTCTCGGGGTCGATGCCCTTCACGGCGCCGATCATCTCCGAGGCGAAGAGGATGTTGTCCACCGGAATCACCTTGGTCAGCAGATCGATGCCCGGCTGGTGGTACACGCAGGTGTCGAAAAAGACATTGTTGAGCAGGTGATCCTGCAGCAGGGGCTTCTTCAGCGCCTGCGCCAGGCCGCGATAGCGCCCCCAGTGGTAGGGCGCGGCGCCGCCGCCATGCGGGATGACGAACCTCAGGGTCGGAAAGTCCTTGAACAGGTCCCCCTGGATCAGCTGCATCACCGCCGTCGTGTCGGCGTTGATGTAGTGCGCACCGGTGGTATGGAAGCAGGCGTTGCAACTCGTGCTGACATGGATCATGGCGGGGATGTCGAATTCCACCATCTTCTCGTAGATCGGATACCAGTGGCGGTCGGTCAGCGGCGGCGAGGTCCAGTGGCCGCCGGAAGGGTCGGGGTTGAGGTTGATGCCGACGAAGCCGTACTCCCTGACGCATTTCTCCAGTTCGGGAAGGCAGGTCTTCGGATCGACGCCGGGCGACTGCGGCAGCATGGCTGCGCCGATGAAGTTGTCCGGAAACAGTTTCGAGACGCGGAAGCACAGCTCGTTGCAGATCGCCGCCCAGGCGGAACTGACGTTGAAGTCGCCGATGTGATTGGCCATGAAGCTGGCGCGCGGCGAGAAGATGGTGAGGTCGGAGCCGCGCTCCCGCATCTGCTTCAGCTGGTTGGATTCGATGGACTCGCGCAGCGCGTCGTCGCCGATGTGCAGTTCGGACGCCTTCGGCATCAGCGCCGCATCCTTGATGCCGGCAATCTGGCGGTTGCGCCACTCCTCCAGTGCCTTGGGGGCGGTGGTGTAATGGCCGTGGCAATCTATGATCATGGTGATGCTCCTGAGGGTGTCACGCGGGTTCCATGCCGTGGCGCCGCTTGATGTCCGCTGCGGCCGGCGACAGCAAGAAATCGAGCAAGGCACGCACGGCCTGTGGCTGGGCCGATGTTGCGCACAGGCCGGCCGAGAAAGTGGTGACGATCTCGCAGCCGGGCGGCATCGGTCCGAGCACGGCGATGCCCGGAACATTCATCATTTCACTCGCCTGCTGGAAGCCGAGCTCGACCTGGCCATCGGCCACCAGCTTGCCCACCGGCACGCCGGGGGACGCCTGCACGAGGCGATCGCGAACGGAGTCGGCAATGCCCCATCGCGCGAACAGCCTCATCAGTTCCGTGCCGCTCGGACCGGTGGAATGGCCGAGCGTGCGCGCGGACAGCACGGCGGAGCGCAAAGCACCTTCCGATCCGATGTCCGGCCGTGCGCAGCCTTCGCGTACCGCAACCGCCACGCCGGAGCGCACCAGATCGGACCTGCTGTCGGCGACCACATGCCCCGAGGCGACAAGCCTGTCGATCGCATCGGCGGCGAGCACCACCACGTCGAAAGCCTCGCCGGCCTGCACCCGCCTGGCCGCATCCACGCCCCCCACCGACTCGAAGTCGACCTCGATGCCGCTGCGCTGCAGATAGGCGTCCGCCAGGTCGGCCAGCACCTGACGCGTCGCCATCGACGATATGCCGGCGATTCGCGTGGTCATGTCGGTGATCGTTGTTTGCATGGGCCCCGCCAGGAATCGATGGCCTATTCTGGCGGCAATGCCGCCGCATGGCCAGACTGGCAGCGAACTACTAGCTATCGCGATTTGTTATGGGCTTGCTCGCCCACGGCCGCCACGATGAGCTCGCGCAGCATGCGGAAGACGCGCTTCGAGAGCGGCGTCGCCGGCTTGTGCGCGGACACCGCCAGGCACAACGTGCTGGTGATGCGCGGCTCCACCAGCGTGCGCAGGCGGAAGGCGGACGGATCGCCCGAGGCGGCCAGTGCGGAGGGCGTCAGCACGGCATGGCCGTAGCCGGCGCGCACCAGGTCGAGGATCGACTGCACGCTGGATATTTCCAGGTCGACATACAGCTTGTGGCCGGCCAGCGCGGCTTGCGTCTCGATCAGCTTGCGCAGGACATGGCTGCGTTCGGGCAGGATGAGCGGAATCCGCGTCAGTTCGGCCAGCCTCGCCGTGCCGTGGCGGCTGACTTTCCTGCCGGCTCCGTCCCGCGCCGGGCTGACCAGGCCCAGCGGCTCGTCCAGCACCGGCGTGATCTCGAGGGCGGCCTGCGACTCGGGGTTGTGCAGCAGGCCGAGGTCCACGCGCCCGGTCGAGATCCATTCGGACAGGTGCGTGGACAGGCCCTCGACGATGGCCAGGCGCGCCCTCGGCAGCACACGGCGGAATTCCTCCACCAGCGGCAGCGTCAGCAGCCTTCCCATGCTGGGCGGCAGGCCGACGACCAGGCGGCCGGCCGGCTCGTCGCGCGAGGATTCGATGTCCTCGCGCACCCGCGACACCAGTTGCAGAATGCCGATGCTGTGGTCGAACAGGCGTTTGCCGGCTTCCGTCAGCACCACGCCGCGCCCGGTGCGCTGCAGCAGCGTGGCGTGCAGGTCGGTTTCCAGCAGCCGCACCTGGCGGGACAGCGCCGGCTGGGCGATGTTGAGGATGAGCGCCGCCTTGCTGAAACTGCCCAGCTCGGCCACGCGCACGAAGTATTCGATTTGCCTGAGGTTCACCACGAACCGGCCGCCCGGCCACCCATAACAAAACGCGATAACTTATTGTATCGCATGCCTGCGCAAGCCCCCGCAGCGCATTCCAACCCGCTTGCTCCGGCATGGGCCAAGCGAGCCCGTCGCGCGGAAAACATCCCGCCGGCATCCATCGATCGCCGCTATACTACCCAGGCTGAACGGACATTCAGTTCGCACGGATGGCCGCAGCCGCCGCACACCCCACTGTCAATTACTACGCACACGATCCCGCAGAGAGCAGCGCTTCGATGACTTCCCCCGCCACCCTGAGTGCCCTCCCCCCCCGCACCAACTGGCCCGCCGTGCTGGCGGCCGTGCTGTGCGGCGTGGTGGTCGCCATGAATGTCGGCAAGGTGCCCATCGCCATGACCGAGCTGCGCAGCGAATTCGGCCTGTCGCTGGTCGCCGCGGGCTGGGTGTCGTCGATGATCAACACCCTGGGCGTGACGACGGCCCTGCTCTTCGGCCTGCTCGGCGACCGCGTCGGTGCCTTTCGGATGTGCCTGATCGGTCTTCTTGTCAGCGCATTGGGCGGTGTGGCCGCGCTCTTCGCCGGAAACGAAACCGTCCTGCTGGCGTCGCGCTTTGCCGAAGGCGCCGGCGTGGTCGCCGTGGCGGTTTCGGCGCCCGCGCTGCTGAGCGCCGCCTGCGCCCCGCTCGACAGGCGCTTCGCCCTGGGCATCTGGAGCGGCTACCTGCCGGCCGGCGTCGGCCTGGTCATGCTGCTGGCCCCCCTGGTCGTGCCCGCGGGCGGCTGGCGCGGCCTCTGGCTGCTGACGCTGGCGGCGATCCTGCTGGCCACCGTGGCCGTGTATCGCCTGCGCCCCGCCTACCGCCTGCCGCCGCCTTCCAGCGTCGAGCGCCATCCCTTCGTCACGGCCAAGGAAGCCCTGTCCCAGCCCGAACCGTGGCTGCTCGCCATCGCCATGGCAACCTGGACCCTGCAGCACTACGCACTGATCATCTGGCTGCCGACCTACCTCCTCGAACAGCGCGGCCTTGCCCCATTCACCGTGGCCATGCTCACGTGCCTGATGGTGCTGGTCAACGTGCCGGGCAACATGCTCGGCGGCAGCCTGCTGCATCGCCATTTCGGCCGCGGCAACCTGATCGCCTTCGCCAGCCTGGTCACCGGCCTGTCCGGCGTCGGCATCTTTCTCGACATCTTCCCCGACATCGTGCGCTACGCGCTGTGCCTGGCGCTGTCCTTCGTCGGCGGGCTGATCCCGGCCTCGGTGCTGTCCGCCTCTGCGAGCTACGCGCGCACGCCGAAGCAGATCGGCACGCTGCAGGGACTCTTCATCCAGTGGGGCCAGGCCGGCCCCTTCATCGGCCCGCCGCTGATCGCCATGCTCGTCGCCGCCAGCGGCCTGTGGCGGGACGCGTTGATCGTGACCGGCAGCGCCGCATTCCTCGGCATCGTGTTCGGCCTGCTGATACGCCGTCACGAGAACCGATCTCAGGCCGCCCGGGCGCATTCCTGAACCGCATCCTCAAACAGCTTCGCCGTATTCCAGAGGCTGACTTTCACTCGCGCCCTTGCGCCGCCTTGTACGGCAGGTGCTGCGCCATTTCCGCCTGGTAGTCCTGCATCGCGCTGTCCTCGCGGCGCAGGAAGTTCTCCACGATGTCGCGCATGCGCGGATCGGCGATCCAGAAGCCGGACCAGGTCGTCACCGGCTCGAAGCCGCGCGCCAGCTTGTGCTCGCCCTGCGCGCCCGGCTCGAAGCGCTGCAGGCCGTGGCGGATGGCGTATTCAATGCCCTGGTAGTAGCACAGTTCGAAGTGCAGCCCCGGGCAGGCGATGTCGGTGCCCCAGTGGCGCCCATAGAGCGCGGCGTCATCGCGGTAGAGAATCGCCGAAGCCACCGGCTGCGCCTCCCGCCAGGCGACGAACACCACCATGCGCCGCCCCAGTTCGACGCCGACGCGCTGGAAGAACTCGAGCTTGAATGCCGGATGGTTGCCGTAGCGCTGGAAGGTGTCGCGGTAGTGGCGGTAGAGGGCC
>PHCS01000038.1 GCA_002840845.1 Betaproteobacteria bacterium HGW-Betaproteobacteria-14 | reverse complement strand
TCGACGCAGTAGCCGACCACCGCGCCGTCGTGGATGTCCAGCCCGCCCTCGCGGATCAGGTATTCGTTGATGACGGTGTCGAAGTAGGCGTAATAGACGACATTGTTGACATGGCCGTAGATGTCGTTGTCCATCCAGCGGGTCGGGATGGACAGGAAGTGGCGATAGCCGGAACGGATTTCGAGCGGGGAGGTCATGGCGCGCATTTTAACGGCAGATGTACGGCCATAGCCTGCTGTTTGCGTGTTTTTTACCTAATTTCGCAGGGAATACGCCGACAGCCCTTTCGGGCAAAAATGAATGCCCGGTGCACCCCTGGGGTACTTCCTCGGGCGGGGCTTGTCCAACCTCAGGGCACGGCGGCACCGCCGCGCCGGGTTGCGCTACTCCTGGCAGAGATAGACGGCGCGCAGGAAAGCCTCGGCGTCACGATCGGCCGCCTGGCTGTCATGCCGCACCGGTGACCGAAGGAAATCCCTGTGGGACACTGCTTCCTGCAGAGCCACGCCGACTTCGGGCTGCGGCAGCCAGTTGGAGAGGAGCACCTCCTCGCCATACTCTTCCCGCAGTTCCACGACTTTTTTTCCCGTGTCCATTTCCGTATAGATGATCATGATGACCTCCGCGCAACGCGTCTCGGCATCGGGACGTCAACTGATCTAACGACAAGCTCGGGAAAAAGTTGAGTGCAGGCAAAGAATAATTTGCACATATCCCTATCCGCGCATGGCCATGCGCACGACATGGATTAGAATCCCTGCTCGCCCAGCCAGGCCAGGATGCGGCCGGCCACCTGCGCCCAGTCGCGCTCCAGCATCATGCCGTGCCCCATGCCGGCGAAGATTTCCGCCGCGACGCCATAGTGGCGAGCGGTCATCTCGACCTGGGAGGCCGGGATGAGATGGTCGTGCTCGGCGCCCAGCACCAGCAGGGGCGGCAGGTTCATGCGGCTTTTCAGGGGGAGATTGAACAGCGTCATGTCCCAGATGGCGCGGTGCGACTCCGGCTGCATGCGCTTGTACCAGCGGGCAAGGTCGGCCGTTTCCACCGGCTGGGCGAACATGGCTTCGCGCAGGGTATCGAGGGCCACGCGCCCGCCGCCCAGCAGGCGGTTGAGGTCGCTGAGCATGCCGGGCTTCTGGAAGGCGAGGCCGAACGCCGCCGCCAACAGCCCCTGCGGCGGTACGGAGGACATCAGCACCAGGCCGGCCGCGTCGCCGGGCCTTCCCCCCATCCCCCTTCCCGAGGAAGGGGGCGACGACTGCTCGCCGCCGTTCGGCTCGGATAGGCTGGCTGCGCCGCCCTTGGGGCGGCCCTGCGGGCTGCGCTCCAGGTACTTCTGCGCGACCATGCCGCCCATGGAGTGGCCGATCAGCACCGGCGGCGCCGGCAACTGCGCCACCACCCGCGCCACGTCCTGCACGTAGTGGTCGATGCCGAAACTGTCGAGGCGCTCGCGTCCGGCCGAACCGCCATGCCCGGAGAAGCTCAGCGCATGGCAGGCATAGCCGTGTCCGGCGAAAAATGAAAGGAAATGCTCATCCCAGCACCAGGCGGCGGCATAGGCGCCGTGCAGGAACAGCAGCGGCGTGTCGCGGCGGCCGACTTTCTCCGGCGGCTGTCTGCTGATGACCTCCAGTCCTGCTAAACCCGGACCGCTCATGTCGCCTCCGCCGGGAATTCGGCGTAGCGGCCGTGCCTGCGTAGCTGCACAGCGACGCCGAATTGTTGCCGCGCTCCGCTGCGCACGTTCCGAGGCGCTACGCTCCCGCGCGGCCCCCAAGGAGGCGACGGTCTGCGACATGGAAGCCGCGTCAGCGGCTGAACCTCCGTCACTCCCTTCCCGAGGAAGGGGGACGGGGGGGAGGCGGTCAATTGGGCACCGCCATGCCGCGCTGAACGGCGGGGCGGTTGGCGATGGCCTTGAACCAGCGCAGCACGTTGGGATAGGTGGCGAGGGCGATGTCATGCCATTCGTGGCGCGCCACCCAGGGGAAGGTCGCGATGTCGGCAATGGAGTATTCGTCGGCGAGATACTCATGCTTGGCCAGGCGCGCATCCATCACGCCATAGAGCCGTGCCGTCTCCTTGCTGTAGCGGCCGATGGCGTAGTCCACCTGCTCCGGGGCGTAGCGCAGGAAATGATGCGTCTGGCCGAACATCGGGCCGACGCCGCCCATCTGGAACATCAGCCACTGCAGCGCCTCGTACTTGCCGCGCACCGATTCGGGCAGGAAGCGGCCGGTCTTGCCGGCGAGGTAGACCAGGATGGCGCCGGATTCCATCATCGTGATCGGCCGCTTTTTCGTGCCCTCGTCGGGACCGTCCGGGTCGACGAGGGCGGGGATCTTGCCGTTCGGATTGATGGCAAGGTAGGCGGGGGCGAACTGCTCGCCCTGCATGATGTCGATCGTGTGCACACGGTAAGGCAGGCCGCACTCTTCCAGCATGATCGAGACCTTGCGGCCGTTCGGCGTGCCCCACGTATATAGTTCAATCATCTTCTCTCCTGGTTTTTCCGCGGCTCGCTGCGGTATCCTCGCAGCCCATGCTGAAATGGCTGATCGTCCTGCTGATCACGGTATTTGTCGCCGGCATTTTCCTGCCGCGGCTTGCCGCGCTGCTGCGCATCGGCCGCTGGCCGGGCGACATCAGTTTCCGCTTTCGCGGACGCCAGTACAACTTCCCCTTCGGCACCACCGTGCTGCTCTCACTGCTGGCCACGCTCCTGTTCCGCCTGATCTAGCATCGGCGCCTCGTATTCCTGCCAGCCCTGAGGCGTCCACTGGAACAGCTTGCGCGAGATCGGGCGGCCCTGGTGGCGCTCCACGGTTTCCACGGTCTCACGCAACTGCTCGATCTTCTCCCGCTCCTGCACGGCGGTAAACACCACCACGTCGCGCGTCGGCATGCCGAGGATGAGCGCCTCGCCCAGCCCCAGGGTCAGCTCGGCCCAGCGCCAGTGCAGCAGGACGCGGCTGGCGGCATAGCCGTCCTCGGTCTCGATGACATGCAGCCAGGGCAGCTTGCCGACCTGCTTGACGGCGATCTCGCCGGCGCGGTCGAGATTGGCCAGGGCGCGCTGGTGCAGCCGGTCCGGATCCATGCCCCAGCGCTTCATCATGCCGTGCGAGACCAGCTGCGCGTTTTCCTTGAATTCGAGGGCGTACATGATCTGCACGTCGGCGAAGAAGTCGCGCACCACCAGGGCATTGTCCTCGAACCACGGGCCGGGATCGTCCATGCCGCGGCTCATGCGCGCCAGTTGCACGGCGAGGCGCTGGCGCGCCTGGTCCAGGTATTTCCTGCCGATCAGCACCGGCCGCAAGGCGGCCATTTCCTCCTCGGCGCTGTGGGCGGGCACGCTTATCGCCGGTTTCTCCTGCGTGGCAGGCGGTTCGGTGACAGGTGGCTGCGTCTGCGCGAGCGCATTCCCGGCGAGCAGCATCAGGGTCAAGGGGATGGCGTTCTTCTGCACGAAAGTCAGTCCCCGCAAGACGGCGACACCTGTTTCACCGCAGCCACGCGGGCCTCGTGGATGCGCTGCGGGATCTGCGCCTTGTCGGTCGTGGCAGCCGCGATGGCGCCGGCATCCACCGCCTGCACGGCGACGAGGGCGCTGCGCAGGATGTCGGCCGCCGGCCAGGGCTTGTCTTCCCGGCCGGGGCGTCCGCGATAGTCGCACTCGCAAGCCAGCAGCAGTTGCGCGAAGCGCTCGGGACGGCGCAGGGCGTCGGTGCGCTCGAGCAGTTTGACGAGGGTCGCCGGCCGCAAGGCTGCGGCGCCATGGATCACGCCATGCTCGCGCGCCGCCAGGTCCGCCTGTCCGCCGAAGGGATCGACCAGGGCGCCGTTCTCGTCCTCGGCAATGGCATTGACGGTGAGGTCGCGCCGCGCCAGATCCTCTTCCAGGGTGACGTCCGGAGCGGCATGGAAGGCGAAACCGGCGTAGCCAGGCGCGGTCTTGCGCTCGGTGCGCGCCAGGGCGTATTCCTCGTGCGTGTCGGGGTGGAGGAAAACGGGGAAATCCCTGCCGACCGGCTTGAAGCCGCGCGCGAGCATTTCCTCCGGTGAGGCGCCGACGACCACATGGTCGCGATCCTGCACCGGCAGGCCGAGCAGCCGGTCGCGCACCGCTCCGCCGACGACGTAGGTTTTCACCTCAGCGGCGCGCCTTCAGGCGGTAGCCGTAATAACGATAGCGCGGCGTGCTGGCCGCGAGGTATTCCGGCGCCACCGCCTCCAGCGGGGTCGGCGTTGCGCCGAACGGCAAGGGCTCGCCCCCCGGACAGACGCTGTCGATGTCCATCGAATCGAGGTTGTCCACCGACATCGGCGGATTCGGCAGCAACTCGAGCAGGCCGGCCTGGATGCGCGCCAGCGCCTCGGGCAGCGGAATGATCGGCCGCGGCCTGCCGATCTGCTCGCCGACATAGCGCACCAGTTCGGCCAGCGTGTAGATGCGCGGGCCGCAGCAGCAGTAGGCCTGGCCGAAGGCATCGCTGCGATCGAGGCTGGCGACGATTGCCTGCGCCACATCCTCCACGAAAACCGGCTGGAAGCGCGCCTGCGTGCGCCCGAGCGGCATCAGCGGGGCGAGGCGCTGCAGGCTGGCGAAAAGATTGAGAAACGAGTCCTCCGGACCGAAGACCACCGAGGGCCGGAAGATCGTCAGGTCGAGCGCTTCCCCGGCTGCGCGCAAGGCAGCCTCGCCATCGCCCTTCGAGCGCAGGTACTGGCTGGGTCCCTGGCTATCGGCGTTCAGCGCGGAAACATGGACCAGGCGGCGCACGCCCGCAGCACGGCAGGCGGCCGCGAGCCGTTTCGGCAGCTCGACATGCGCCCGCGCAAAATCCGGCCCGTAGGGCAGGCCATAGCGGCTGTGCAGGATGCCGACGAGGTTGATCACCGCATCCTGGCCAGCGACCAGTTCGGCCAGGGAGGCGTCGTCGTGCACATTGGATTCGACCACCTCCACGGTGGGCAGCACGATCAGGTGCCGCGCGCGCTCGCGATGCCGCGTCGGCACGGTCAAACAATGGCCTGCAGCCGAGAGCCGCTGCGCGACGTGCCCCCCCAGGAAGCCGGAGCCGCCGACTAGAAGAATTTTTTTCATGGTTTTTCTGGTTAAAGGGTATTGCCCGATTTTAATCGCAAGTCCGGCCCGTGCGTTACACCGGCGGTCGGGCACTCAGGGCAGGTCTTCGGCCTTCGGCTTGTCGTTGCCGTTCTTCGGCTGGATGGTGCCGAGCCGGGTCTTCAGGGACTGCGGCTGGCCGTCGAAGAGCGCCGAGTAGTAGACCGCGTTGCTCATCACCTTCTTGACGTAGTCGCGCGTCTCGTTGAAGGGGATCGTCTCCGCGTAGATGGCGCCCTCGATGGGTTTCACGTCGCGCCACCGTCGCGCCCGGCCCGGGCCCGCGTTGTAGGCGGCGGAGGCCAGCACCGGGTGGCTGTCCAGATCGTCGAGCACCATCTTGAGGTAGTTGGTGCCGAGCGTCACGTTCGTGTCGGTATCCTGCACCCGCCCCGGATGGAAATCCTTCATGCCGATTTTCTTTGCCACCCATCTTGCCGTCTTCGGCATGAGCTGCATCAGGCCCTTGGCGCCCACCACCGACTTGGCGTTGGTGATGAAGCGGCTCTCCTGGCGCATGAGGCCGTACACCCAGCCCGCATCGAGCTGCAGGGCGCGCGCCTTCGGCTCGACGTGCTCGCGGAAGGGCGCCAGGTAGCGCATCGAATAATCGTGCAGCACCTGGGTGCGATCCGCTGTATTGATGGCGCGGTCGTAGATGTCGTGCCGGTTGGCCAGTTCCGCGGCCGCCAGCAGGCTGGCGTCGTCCATGCCGCGCACCGTCCAGTTCCATTCGCGAATGCCCTCGATGCGCATGTCGAGGTCGAACAGCGCCAGGGCGCGGCGGATGCCCGGCAGTGCGGCGATGGCCTTCACCGCCTCGCTCGACGGCTTCTGCGCCCTGGGCGGCAGGACGATCGGCCGGCCGAGCTCGTCGTCGGACAGGTTGCTGTAGAAGTTCGGCTGGCCGGCGATGCGCTGAAACAGCGCCCGCGCCTCTTCCAGCCTGCCGCTCGCAGCGTGGGCGCGGGCGAGCCAATACACCCAGTCCGGCTGCATCTGCATCGCCCTGGGCATTCGTTCGACGGCCTCCTGCACCATGGCCCAGTCCAGCGCCCGCAACGCGGCACGCGCCTTCCAGGCAATCTGCTCGTCCGACAGGGGCGCATTGCCGGCTTGCGCATACCAGCCCAGCGCTTCCGGCAGATGCTTGAGCGCGCCCATCCAGCCGAGCTGGCCGTAGACGTAGCCGACGTCCGCCGCGGAGAATTTGCCCTTGATGCCCTCCCACAGGCGCGCCGCCTGGACGGGGTCGTTGCGGGCCGCGCGCTGCACCGCAAGCAGGGCCATCTCACGGCCCTGGCGGCTCGCGGCGAAGTTGTCCGGCAACAGCGCGAGATGGCGTACCGGATTGCCGACGACCGCCTCCAGCGTCTTCGCCGACGGCGCCTGCTGCGCCGGCAGATAAGCCGCGGTGGTTATGGCCGCGCTCAGCTTCTTCACCTCCACCTGGCGGCGCAGACGTTCCCATATGTCGTCCGGGCCGAGGCGCTTGTCGGCGATCAGCTGCTCCATCACGGGAATGCACGACTCGGCCAGATCGGCGGCGGAAAACCAGAGCGGACGCGCCTCGTCCAGCGCGCCGAGATCGGCCAGGCGCAGGCGGTTCTGCAGGGCGTAGCAGGTGATTTCCTGGTCAGGCTGGGCGAGCGGCGGATACTCCGCGTCGAAGACGTCCCACTCTTGGCGCTTGCCCAGCACCTTGAGCCATTCGCCGCGCAGCTTGTCGGCCAGGTAGGTGCCGGCATGGCGCGCCAGGAAATCGCGCGGCTCGGCACTGTCGACTTCCTGCAGGCGCAATTGCAGCAGCCAGTACTCGACGTACGGCGCCAGCACGTGGCCGCGCGCGGCCTCGAGCTGCCGCGCGAGCTTGGCGCGGTCGCCGCGCTGGACGGCATCGCGCGCGGCAAGAATGGGGTCGCCTCCGCCTGCGGCGTGGGTCGCCGAGAGCGGCAAGCCCAACAGCAGGGCGCACAGCAGACACCTGATTCGATATAGTTGCATCACGTTCCTATTTTGAGAGTAGCACATCGCGCATGACGGATTCCGCCGCCATCACCGATCTCCGCGCTTATCGCAGCGCCTTGCGCAGCCGCCTCATCGCCGCGCGTGAAGCGCTGCCTGCGGCGGAGCATGCGCGCCTGTCGCAGGCGATAGAACGACACCTGGCCGATCTGGTTGACGCGACAAGCCCGCGCATCCTTGCCTTCTGCTGGCCCTTCCGCGCCGAATTCGACGCGAGGAGCCTGGTGGCGGCACGGCTGCCGCACGGCCTGCGCGCCTGCCTTCCGGTGGTCATGGACAGCAATTCGCCGCTGGAATTCCGCGAATGGACGCCGCACAGCGAAATGATCGAGGACCGCTACGGCATTCACGTTCCGGCGCGCGGCGACGTCTTGCGGCCCGACGCGATACTCATGCCGCTCAACGGCTTCGATGGAGCCGGCTATCGGCTTGGCTACGGCGGCGGCTATTTCGACCGCAGCCTGGCCGGCATGAATCCGCGGCCGCTGGCCATAGGCGTTGGCTTCGAACTGGCGCGGGTGGACACGATACGGCCGCAGGCGCATGACCTGCCGATGGACTTCATCGTCACGGAAGCGGGCGCGATCGCGGTCGCAAACGGAAAGCTGAAACAGCGCTAGCCCAATCCCGTCATTCCCGCGAAACCTGTCCCCGCATGCCTGAAGCGGGGAGCGGGAATCCATGAGGCGCCATCGAAAGGCTGGATTCCCGCTTTCGCGGGAATGGCGCTACCCGAGGAACATCTTGTAGGCCGGATTGCCCGTTTCGTCCCAGTTGGCGTAACCCAGTTCCTTGAGAAAGGCGCGGAAGGCCGGCTTGTCCCGCGGCGGCACCTGCATGCCGACCAGCACGCGGCCGATGTCGCCGCCGTGGTTGCGGTAGTGGAACAGCGAGATGTTCCAGTTGGCGCTCATGCTGTCGAGGAACTTCATCAGCGCGCCCGGCCGCTCGGGGAACTCGAAGCGGTAGACCAGCTCGTTGTCCACCGGCGCATGGCCGCCCACCATGTGGCGCACATGCAGCTTGGCCATCTCGTCTTCGGTGAGGTCCAGCGTCTCCAGCCCGTGGCGGCGCAGGGCGTCGACCAGCTTGAGCGATTCCGCCCGGTTGCCCACCTGCACGCCGACGAAGACGTGCGCCGCGTGGGGGTCGCCGTAGCGGTAGTTGAACTCCGTGACGTTGCGCGGGCCGAGGAGCGCGCAGAACTTCTTGAAGCTGCCCGGCGTCTCGGGGATCGTCACCGCCAGCACCGCCTCGCGCTGCTCGCCGACCTCGGCCAGCTCGGCGACGAAGCGCAGGCGGTCGAAGTTCATGTTGGCGCCGGAGGCCACCGCCACCAGCGTCTTCTCGCGGATGCGGTGGCGCTGCACGTATTCCTTGGCGCCGGCCACGGCCAGCGCGCCGGCCGGCTCGAGGATGGCGCGGGTGTCCTCGAAGACATCCTTGATGGCTGCGCAGATGGCGTCGGTGCCGACCAGCACCATCTCGTCCACGTACGCGCGGGCGAGGCGGAAGGTCTCCTCGCCGACCTGCTTCACCGCGGCGCCGTCGGCGAACAGGCCGACTTGGGAAAGGCGCACGCGCCGGCCCGCCGCCAGCGACTGCGCCATGGCGTCGGCGTCGGCCGCCTCGACGCCGATGATTTTCGTTTCCGGGCGCAGGCGCTTGATGTAGGCGGCGACGCCGCCGATCAGGCCGCCGCCGCCGACGCAGCAGAAGACGGCATGGATCGGGCGGGAATGCTGGCGCAGGATCTCCATGCCGATGGTGCCCTGGCCGGCGATCACGTCCGGGTCGTCGAAGGGGTGCACGAAGGTCAGCTTCTGCTTCTTCTCCAGGTCCAGCGCATGGGCGTAGGCCTCGTCGAAAGATTCGCCGGCCAGCACCACCTCGCCGCCGAGGGCCTGCACCGCGCGCACCTTGATCTGCGCGGTGGTCTCCGGCATCACGATGACCGCCCGGCAGCCGACCTCCGACGCCGCCAGCGCCACGCCCTGCGCATGGTTGCCGGCCGAGGCGCAGATGACGCCGCGCCTGCGCTTCTCCGGCGGCAGGCCGACGATCTTGTTGTAGGCGCCGCGCAGCTTGAAGGAGAACACCGGCTGCATGTCCTCGCGCTTGAGCAGCAGGGTGTTGGCGAGGCGCGCGGAGAGGTTCGGCGCCGGCTCGAGCGGCGACTCGATCGCCACGTCGTAGACCTGCGCATTGAGGATTTTTTCCAGGTAGTCGATGGCCATAAGGGCGCAAGGGTAGCCTCTGCCGTTGTCCGCAGCAAGCACGCCGGCGCCAGAACAGATGCCCCGCCATTCGCAAGAGTTTGATTCCGCCGCTTGTTGCAATGCAATACGCTAAAATTCCCTCCTTTGCTCCGCTTCCGCCCGCATGACCGCACGCCTGCGCGAGATCCCCTACAACTACACCTCCTTCTCCGACCGCGAGATCGTCATCCGCCTACTCGGGCCGGAGGCGTGGCAGGTGCTGGACCGGCTGCGCGCCGAGCGCGTCACCGGTCGCTCGGCGCGCATGCTCTACGAGGTGCTGGGCGACATCTGGGTGGTGCAGCGCAATCCCTACCTCGAGGACGACCTGCTCGACAACCACGACCGCCGCGAGGCGCTCATCGGCGCGCTGCGCCACCGCCTCGCCGAAATCGAGAAGCGCCGCCAAGGCAACGAGAGCGTCGCAGCGTTGCTGGCGGCGGCGCACCAGGCGGTCGACCGCTTCGCCGCCGGCTTCGCCGCCACCGCCGCGCTGCGCGCCAAGGTGCTGCGCGCGCTGTCGCGGCACACGCGGCGCGACAACATCTGCTTCGACGGGCTGGCGCGCGTCTCGCATGTCACTGACGCCACCGACTGGCGCGTCGAGTACCCCTTCGTCGTGCTCTGCCCGGACACGGAGGAGGAAATCCCCGGCCTGGTGAAGGACTGCATCGCGCTCGGCCTGACAATCATTCCGCGCGGCGGCGGCACCGGCTACACCGGCGGTGCCGTGCCGCTGACGCCCGACTCGGTGGTCATCAACACGGAGAAGCTCGACGCGATCGGCGTGGTGCAGCGGCTGACTTTGCCCGGCACGGCGCAGCCGTATGACACCCTCCACTGCGGCGCCGGCGTGGTGACGCGGCGCGCGATGGAGGCCGCCGAGGAGGCCGGCCTGGTCTTCGCCGTCGATCCGACCTCGGCGGACGCCTCCTGCATCGGCGGCAACATCGCCATGAATGCCGGCGGCAAGAAGGCCGTGCTGTGGGGCACGGCGCTCGACAACCTGGCTTCGTGGAAGATGGTCGACCCGGACGGTAACTGGCTGGAAGTGGAGCGCCTCGAACACAACCTGGGCAAGATCCACGACCAGGCCGTGGCGAAATTCCGCCTGCGCCGCACGGATTCCGCAAACGGCCGGCCGATCTCCGAGGAAACCCTGGAAGTGCCCGGCAGCCGCTTCCGCAAGAGTGGCCTGGGCAAGGACGTCACCGACAAATTCCTCGCCGGCCTGCCCGGCGTGCAGAAGGAAGGCTGCGACGGCATCATCACCTCGGCGCGCTTCATCCTGCATCGCCTGCCGCCGGTGGCGCGCACCGTCTGCCTGGAGTTCTACGGCCAGGTGCGCGAGGCGGTGCCGGCCATCGTCGAGATCAAGGACTATCTCGCACAGCGCCCCGGCGGTGCCATTCTGGCGGGACTGGAACACCTCGACGAGCGCTACGTCAAGGCGGTCGGCTACGCGACGAAGGCCAAGCGGCACGGCCGGCCGAAAATGGTGCTGCTCGGCGACATCGTCGGCGAGGACGAGTCGGCGGTGATGCAGGCGGCTTCCGCCGTGGTGCGCCTGGCCAATGCGCGCGGCGGCGAGGGCTTCATCGCCACCAGCGCCGAGGCGCGCAAGACCTTCTGGCTCGACCGCGCCCGCACCGCAGCCATCGCGCGCCACACCAACGCCTTCAAGATCAACGAGGACGTGGTCATCCCCCTGCCGCGCATGGGCGACTACTGCGACGGCATCGAGCGCTTCAACATCGAGCTGTCGATCCGCAACAAGCTGCGCCTCACCGACGCGCTCGCCGAGTTCCTGCGCGGCGAGCTGCCGCTGCACGCCTTCGACGCCAACCTCGAAGCGGAGGAACTGATCGGCGACCGGCGCGAGCGGGCGCTGGATCTGATCGAAGCAGTGCGCGGCCGCTGGCAGTGGCTGCTCGACAACCTCGATTCGCCAGCCGATTCACCCTCACCCCAACCCTCTCCCGTCGAGGGAGAGGGAACAACACCCCCTCTCCCCCTCGGGGGAGAGGGCCGGGGTGAGGGGGCTACGGTCTTCCACACCCTGCAGGACTATTCCGTGCGCGTCTCCTGGAAGCGCGAGCTGAAGCCGCAGCTGGAGGACATCTTCGACGGCGTGCTCTTCGGGCCGGTGCTGGCGCGCATCGAGGACATCCACCGCGAGATCCTGCGCGGCCGCGTCTTCATCGCCCTGCACATGCACGCCGGCGACGGCAACGTGCACACCAACATTCCGGTGAACTCCGACCACTACGCCATGCTGCAGGAGGCCAACACCACGGTCGACCGCATCATGGCGCTGGCGCGCTGCCTCGGCGGCGTCGTCTCCGGCGAGCACGGCATCGGCATCACCAAGCTGGACTACCTCGCCCCCGAGGAGATCGCCCCGTTTGTCGCGTACAAACAGCGCATCGACCCCGAGGGGCGCTTCAACCGCGGCAAGCTGCTGCCCGGCGCCAACCTGGGCAATGCCTACACGCCCAGCTTCAGCCTGCTCGGCGTCGAGTCGCTCATCCTCGAGCAGTCCGGCATCGGCGACATTGCCGCCAGCATCAAGGACTGCCTGCGCTGCGGCAAGTGCAAGCCGGTCTGCTCGACGCACGTGCCGCGCGCCAACCTGCTCTACAGCCCGCGCAACAAGATCCTCGGCACCGGCCTGCTCGTGGAAGCCTTCCTCTACGAGGAGCAGACGCGGCGCGGCGTCTCCCTGGCCCATTTCGACGAGTTCAACGACATCGCCGACCACTGCACCATCTGCCACCGCTGCGTGAAGCCGTGCCCGGTGGACATCGACTACGGCGACGTGTCGGTGGCCATGCGCAATTTCCTGCGCGAAGAAGGCCAGTGCCGGCCCAGCCCGGTGAAGCGGGCGGCCATGTGGTTTCTCACCGTCACCGACCCGACCTCCATCAAGCTGCTGCGCAAGGGCATGATCGAATGGGGCTACAAGGCGCAGCGCCTCGGCTACCGCCTGGCCAGGACCTTCAGGCTGACGCAGGCCTCGACGCGCGCGCCCGCCGCCACGCTGGGCCGCCCGGCCCTGAAGACCCAGGTCATCCACTTCATCAACCGGCCGATGCCGGGCAAACTGCCCAAGCGCACCAGCCGCGCACTGCTCGATATCGAGGACGCCAGCGTCGTGCCGGTGATCCGCGATCCGCGGAAAGTCAATGAGCAGGATTACGATGGGGATGCGGTGTTCTACTTCCCCGGCTGCGGCTCGGAACGGCTGTTCTCGCAGGTCGGCCTGGCCACCCAGGCGATGCTCTTCGAGCTGGGCGCGCAGACCGTGCTGCCGCCGGGCTACCTGTGCTGCGGCTACCCGCAAACCGCAGCCGGGGAGGCCGACCAGGGGCGCAAGATCATCACCGACAATCGCGTGCTGTTCCATCGCCTCGCCAACACGCTCAACTACCTCGACATTCGCACGGTGATCGTCTCCTGCGGCACCTGCATGGACCAGCTGCAGAAGTACGAATTCGACAAGATCTTCCCCGGCTGCCGCCTGCTCGACATCCACGAGTACCTGATGGAGAAGGGCGTCAGGCTCGACGGCGTGAAAGGGGTGCGCTACCTCTACCACCAGCCCTGCCACGATCCGATGCGCGTGCACAACGGCACGAAGGTGGCGGCGCAGCTGCTCGGCAACCGCGTCGACCTCAGCGACCGCTGCTGCGGCGAGGCCGGCACGCTGGCCGTGGCGCGTCCCGACGTCGCTACCCAGGTGCGCTTCCGCAAGCAGGAGGAAATCGAACGCGGCATCGCGCGCCTGCCGGGCGAGGCGCCCGTGAAGATCCTCACCTCCTGCCCTTCCTGCCTGCAGGGCCTGCACCGCTACGCCGACGACACCGGCACGGACGCCGACTACATCGTCGTCGAGCTGGCCAAGCACCTGCTCGGGCCGGACTGGATGGAAAACTACGTCGCGCGCGCCAACGCCGGCGGCATCGAGCGCGTCCTGCTGTAGGCACGCTAGATTCGACCCTTGCCAGAATGCATCCGTTATGGGACGCTAATCCGCATTATGGGACTGCTTGAAAATCTATTGCTGCCGAAAAGACAGGACATCCTTAACGTCGCCGACGCACATGGGGCACGCAACGTTCGGGTATTTGGGTCGGTCGCGCGCGGAACCGAATCGGCTACAAGCGATATCGATCTACTCGTCGATATGGCGGCCGAACGAGGCCTTATCGAGCGTGTTGCCCTCAAACAGGACCTCGAGGATCTTCTCGGCCGGTCCATCGACTTGGTCACCGATCGCACGCTATCGCTCTATCTGCGCGAGACCATCCTGTCGGAAGCGAAGCCGCTGTGAAGGACTGGCGGATCCCTCCAAGGCACAGGCTTGATTGCATCGATGCCATTCTTGAATACAGCAAGGAGGGTCGCTCCGCTTTTCTCGCAGACCGAAAAACAGTGGATGCGGTCGTCAGAAATTTCGAAATACCCGGGGAAGCCGCAAAGCGCGTACCCGAAGAAATTCGTAATCAGGCTGAGTCCATCCCGTGGCGCAGGATCGCCGGATTCAGGGATGTTCTGATTCATCAGTACGAAGTGGTCGATCCAGTCGAAATCTGGGCCGTCATAGAGCGGGACATACCGGGTTTGCGTGCGGCATTGCTGGCGCTGATCAATTCCCCCTCTGGAATCGAATGATCTTGCCCGACTTCACCCTTGCCCAGATCGCCGGCTTCCTCCTCGCTGCCGCGCTCATCACGCTGGCGCCCGGCCCGGACAACCTCTCGGTGCTCAGCCTCGGCCTGTCGCGCGGGCGCCGCGCCGGCATCGGCTTCGGCCTCGGCTGCGCGCTGGGCTGTTTCATCCATACCCTGCTCGCCACGCTCGGCGTGACCGCCCTCATCGCCGCCTCGGAGACCGCCTTCACCGCCCTCAAGCTGGCAGGCGCCGCCTATCTGTGCTGGCTCGGCTGGAAGGCGCTGCGCAGCCCGGGCGCGACGCTTTCCGCGGACGCGGAAGTCCTGCACACCGACAAGGCCATGCGCCCCTACCTGGTGCGCGGCTTCGTCGCCAACGCCATCAACCCGAAGGTGGCGCTGTTCTTCCTCGCCTTCCTGCCGCAGTTCGTCGACCCGTCGCGCGGCCACGCCGCGGCGCAAACCGCCCTTCTCGGCACCTTGTTCGCGGCGCAGACGGTGCTGATCTTCGGCGCCATCGGCTGGTACGCCGGCACCGTCGGCGGCTGGCTGCGCGGCCGGCCGGCCGTCGGCCGCTGGCTCGACCGCGCCACCGGCGTGCTATTCATCGGCCTGGGCATCCGCCTGGCGCTGGCCGAGCGGGGCTGACAAGGCGGGCGCGATGGTGCATCCTTGGGCCGTCTCGACAGCACGCCCGTCAGATCGACCGAAGCGATGAAGTTCATCCACGCCCTTCTTCTCCTGCTCGCCCTATCAAGCCAGGCTGTCTGGGCGCAGCCCTACAAGTGGATTGACGCCCAGGGGCGCACGCACTACGGCGACCGCCCGCCGGCCGATGCCAGGGCGCGGCCGGTCACGGCAGCCATCAATACTTATTCCGGCACGCCCGTACTGAGTGCCTCGGACAAACCGGCCGCCGCCGCAGTGCGACGCGAAGCCCTGGTGATCTACACGACGCCGACCTGCGGCTATTGCCAGGCGGCCAAGGCGCACATGAGCAAGCGCGGCATTCCCTACACCGAGCGTGATGTGACGATATCGGAATCCTACGCAAGGGAATTCCGTCAGAAGGGCGGGCGCGGCGTGCCGCTGATCGTCGCCGGCAGCCGCACGCTGAACGGATATTCCCGGGAAAGCCTCGAGGACCTGCTCAAGGGCGCCGGCTACTGACTTTCCCTGCATGCGTCAGCTCAGCGAAACCCTTGTCATCGCTACGCGCGGCCGCGGCCTGACCGAGATCACGGACAAAGTCAGCGCCTGGGTGACGGCGAGCGGCATCGCCACCGGCCTGCTCACGCTGTTCGTGCGCCACACCTCCGCCAGCCTGCTCATCCAGGAAAACGCCGACCCGGCCGTACTGCGCGACCTCGAGCGCTTCTTCGCACGCCTGGTGCCGGACGGCGACGCGCTTTTCGAGCACCGCCAGGAAGGCCCCGACGACATGCCGGCGCATGTGCGCTCCGCACTGACGCAGACCCACCTGTCCATCCCCGTCGTCGTCGGCGCACCGGCGCTCGGCACCTGGCAGGGGATCTACCTGTATGAACACCGCAGCGCGCCGGCGCGGCGCGAGGTGGTGCTGCACCTGATCGGCGATTGAGCGTTGCGCGGCGCCGGCGTAACGGCGGGCTATTCCGGCAGGCCGTTGAGGAAGTACAGGCTCTTCAGGAGCGGGCCAGGCGTGCCGAAAACGCCGAGCCAGCGATCGTAGATCGCGTAGATTTCCTCGCTGCGGTAGAGGCGCGCCAGTTCGCGGTTCACCGCCAGGCGGAAGGCCGGGTCGTCCTTGCGCATCATCAGCGCATAGGGCTCGTAGGAAAAGAGCTCCTCGGTCAGGCGCAGATTCTTCTGGTTGCCCGAGCCGAGCACGAGGCCGAAGAGGATCACGCGATCGGAGGCATAGGCATCCACCTTGCCCTGCATGACCGCCACCACGCCGTCCGCATGGTCCTTGAGAAGCACCGTCTTCGCCTTGACCTTGTGCCGCGACAACGCGTCGCGCAAAGTCCGCTCGGTCGTCGTGCCGGGCACGACGCCGATTGTCCTGCCGCCCATGTCGGCCAGGCCCTTCAGGGTGCTGCCTTGCTTCATCATCAGACTGCCGCCGTCGGCGAAGGTCAGGAGGCTGAAGGCGACCTGCTCCTGGCGTGACAGGGTGTTCGTCGTCGAGCCGCATTCCAGATCGATTTCGCCGCTGATGAGCTTCTCCATGCGGTTTTCCGGCACCACCTGCACCCACTTGATATTGAGCTGCGCCAGGCCGAGCTGGCGCTTCACGCTCTCCGCCACGCGCTGGCACAGTTCCACCGAGTAGCCGACGGGCTGCCGGTTGTCGCCGAGATAGGAAAAGGGGATCGACGCTTCGCGGTGACCCAGGGCGATGATCCCGCTCTTCTTGATCTTGTCCAGCGTGCCCGCCTGCGCCCAGGCGCCGGTGCAGGAAAGCAGCAGGGCCAGGGCGGCAAGGCACTGGCGGGAGCGAATGCGGTGCGCAAGGGTCAGGGGGCGCATGGACGGTCTCCTTGGAGAAAGGTGGATGTGGGCAAAGGCGGCGATGTTATTCGATTGTAGCGGCGGGCGGAGTAGAATGCACCCATCCTTTTTGCATAGTCAGGGGTTGCCGGCCATGTCCGCTGCGGATGCATGCCAGCTGTGCCGCGAAGACGGCGGGACCATTCTCTGGCAGGATGGGGATTGCCGGCTGGTGCTCGCCGCAGACGCCGAGCATCCCGGTTTCTGTCGCGTCATCTGGAAGCGCCATGTGGCTGAAATGACCGATCTCGATTTAGCTGAGCGCCGTCACCTGATGTCGGTGGTATTCGCCGCCGAGAAGGCGTTGCGCGACATCGTGCGGCCGGACAAGGTCAACCTCGCCAGCCTCGGCAACGTGGTGCCGCACCTGCACTGGCATGTCATCCCGCGCTGGCGTGACGACAGCCATTTCCCCAACGCCATCTGGGGGCCGGCGTTGCGCGACCCCCATGAGCGCCCCGCCGTCCCGGGCGACGCCCTGCGCGCTGCCTTCGTCCGCTCGCTGGCCGGGGAAGCGGGATGAGCGCTGCCGCCTTCAACCTGCCTGCCCTGGGCGCCGAACAACCGCCGGCCTTCGACAGCGCGCGCGCCTGCCGCGACTGGCTGGCGGCACAGCCTTTGGCCAATCCGGCGCAAGCGCAGACACTGCTGCTGCGCCAGATCAACCTGCTCAACCGCTTCTCCATCGCACCCGCCGAGCGGCTCAAGATCCTTGAACTGCTGCGCGACCCGATCGCCTTCGCGCAGACGGAGTCGGCGCGCAAGTTCGCCGGCCGGCCGCTGCCCCTGGCGCCGCCCGAGCAGGCCGGCATGGATGCCAACCGCACGCTCTGGCAGGCGGTGCAGACCGGCTACCTGCATTGCCTGGCCGCCTGCCTGGAAGGCAACGCCGACGTGCGAGCACATGCGCCCATGGTCGCCCAGCGCGCCCTGAGCGCCCTGCGCGCTGAACTGCTCGACATCTATCGCGCACCCATCGACCCGCCCGCATCGCTCTGGCAGACGCTGCACCGCGTCTTCACTGCCGCCGAACAGCTGAACGCACTGGCGCAGCCGGTCAACGACTCCCTGCAGCCGGAACATCCCGCAACCGGCGTCGTTGCCGCCTATGCACAAACGCTCCTGCTGCACCGCGCCAGCCCGTACGAGCTGTCAGGTCGCCAGCTCCTGCAGATCGAGCGCTGGCTGCATCGCTGGGGCGGCAAGGTGTCCATCCTCAACGCCCCGCCGGTCGAGCCGAGGGTGCCGCCGCTGCTCGTCGACTTGTCCGCCGCTGCCCCCGAGAGCGGGGTGGAGGGGAAGCAACTGCGCTGGCTGGACCTGTCGGAGCTGTCGCGCAGCGTGAAGCGCCGCATCGTCCACCTGCAGCGCGGCGATTCGCCGGCCTCGCTCGGCCTGGGCGAGGACTGTGTGCAACCCGGCTGCGAGAATCTGCTGAAGCATGTCTACCAGCAATGGTTCAAGGGCGGCGCGGCGCGCCTGCACCCGCGTCGCGCCGGCAACGGCATCTGCCGCCTGGTCACGGGCCTCGAAGCCATCCACTACTACCTGGCCGGGAAGGTCTTCCGCCAGCCCGGCCAGGGCGACGCCCTCTCCAAGGCCCAGGCCGACGAAATTGCCACCTTCGGCCGTGTCGCCACCCGGCACGAGGACGACTTCAGCCAGATGCATGGCTTCATGATCGAGGAATGGCAAGTCCTCGACGAATCCGCCACGGGCTACCGCCTTGCCCGACCGCTGTCCCAGGCCGGCGGTCGCGTCGGCGGCGGCCAGATGGTGGCGGTGATGCCCGAAGGCGGCCGCGGCTTTCTGCTCGCCGTGGCGCGCTGGTCGCGCCTGACCGGCGCAGCCGAACTGCAGGCCGGCATCCAGATCATGCCGGGCCACCCCACCTGCGTCGCCCTGCGCGGCACCGGGCTGACCGCCGTCAACGAGAAATACCGCCCGGGCTTCAGGTTGCCTGCCGTGCCGGCCCTGAAATTTCCCGAGTCCGTCATCGTGCCGGCGGGCTGGTTCCGCAGCGGACGCATCATCGAACTCTACGAACAATCCTCGCGACAGATCCGCCTCACGCAGCAACTTGACCGCGGCAGCGACTTCGAGCGTTGCGCCTTCGACAAGCCATGAACCACGCCAACGGCACATCCCTCCCCGTCGACACCGCCGATGCCCGTGCCTGCGCGGCGCTGATCGCCACCTTGCCGCTGACCAACGCGCGCGAGGCGCATCAGACGCTCGTCATGCTGCTGACGGGCCTCGCCCACCGGCCGCCCGCTGCCGCCGCCTACCTCGACCTGCTCGAGACGCTGCGCTCGCCGCTCGCCTTCCTGCAGGACGCAATCGCCCAGCGCTACGCCTCCCGGCCCCTGCCGCCGACTCCGACCGAAGCGGAGGCCTTCCGCCAGGTGCTCGCGCTGTGGCAGGCCATGGCGCGCGCCTATGCCCAGGTGGCGCAATTGGGCTCGAACGATACGCAAATCCAGAACCGGCTCGCGCTCATCTGCCAACGCTGCGTGCATTACGCCGGCAAGGTCATCCTCGAGTTCTACCGTGCCCGCCGCGAGCCCTCGCCGGGAGTCTGGATCGACCTGCATGGCTACTTTGCCACCGCGGAAGAGTGGGGGATCGACAAGAAGGCGGTGCCTGAACCGCTCAACGAAATCAACAAAAACCAGAGCGCGGCCGAGGCCTACATCGCCATCCTGCTGGTCGATTTGGCCAGCCCCTACAGCCGCAGCACTCACGAATTTTCCTGGATATGCCGCTGGGCGCGGCGCTTCGCTTCGCTCACCGTCGTGCGGCCCCTCGGCGAGCCCGTCGAATCGCGCGCCTTCGGCGTCGACCTGATGCGCGATGCGAGCACGCGGCCGCTGGAGCTGCTGCCGCGCACGGCATCGGTGCGCTGGTTCGACACGCGCCAGCTCTCGCCGCAGATCCAGGACATGCTGGCGCGGCTGCGGGAACGCCAGAGCCCGGCGGCGCTCGGACTGGGCGACGACTGCCCCGCTTCGGTGGCCAGCCGCCTGCTCCTGCAGCTCTACAAGCCCTGGTGCCTGAACGCCACGCCACGCCGCTTCCAGCGCCGCGGCGCGAGCGGCGTCGCCGAAACCTGCCTGGGCTTCGAATCGATCCACTACCATGTCAGCGGGGCGGAGTTCAACCAGCCCGAGCATGTGCGCATCTATTCGCGCGGCGACATGGAGCGCATCTGGACCTTCCGCGACCAGATCGATCCGACCCAGCTGAGCGTGCGCGCCTCGCAAATGCAGCTCGGCTATCCGCTGGAGCGCTGGGAAGTCGAAAACCAGTCCGTCTCCGGCTTCCGCCTCCTGCGCGGCGAAGCCGGCGCCCGCATCGAGCACGGCCAGCTGTTCTGCCTGAGGCCGCCCGACGGCGAGCATTTCCTCCTCGCGCAGGTCAGCTGGAACCTGATGCAGAAGGACGACCTGCTCATCGGCATCCATGTCCTGCCAGGGGTGCCGCAGGGCATTGCCGTGCGTCCGACGGGCCTCAAGGTCTCCCCCTCCGAGCACTACGTGCGCGCCTTCCTGCTGCCGGCCGTGCCGGCCCTCAAGGAGGAGGCCACCCTCGTCCTGCCGCGCGGCTGGTTCCAGGCCGAACGCGTCGTCGAGGTCTTTACCGACCGCCAGGCGAAGCTGAAGCTCGGCGAACTGCTGGGCCAGGGGCCCGACTTCGAGCGCGTTACTTATACCCGAACGTAACGTGTAGCCACTGCGCCGACGCAGTTATTCAGTGGGCCTTCTGCTGTATGATTGACCCCCCGACAACGCCTGGAGAATGAGATGAACGACCCCCACGTTCGCTTCGCTTCACTGCCCCCCGAGGGGGCGCAGGCCTCCCTTGGGACGGCCCGGCGGGAGGCCATATGGGCGGACTAGACAAAGACACCCCCACACCCACCGAAATCAAGCTGCACCAGAAATCGCATCTGCTGGAAGTCGCCTTCGCCGACGGCAGCCGCTTCGAGCTGCCCTACGAGCTGCTGCGCGTCTACAGCCCTTCCGCCGAAGTGCGCGGCCACGGCCCCGGCCAGGAAACGCTGCAGGTCGGCAAGAAGGACGTCGAGATCGCTCATGTCGAGCCGGTCGGCATGTATGCCATCCAGCCGCACTTCTCCGACGGCCACAACACCGGCATCTACTCCTGGGACTACCTGTACTGGCTGGGCGCCGAGCGCGACCGCCTCTGGCAGGAATACCTCGAGCGCATGCAGGCAGCCGGCGCCAGCCGCGAGGCCGCCGACAATCCCGCGGCGCCGAAGCAGGGCGGTTGCGGCAGCGGCGGCTGCGGACACCACTGAATGGGCCGAAAAGTCCGTCTGCACAACTCGGCGAGACAAGCGCCGCCCGCCGGGCCGCCCCAAGGGCGGCGCAGACAACCGCATGGAGCCGCGCCGCGGCGAACAACCGTCACCCCCTTCCCCGGGAAGGGGGTTGGGGGAAAGGCAGTCCGGTGAACGACAAGACCACCCACTTCGGCTACAGGGAAGTCGCCGAGGGCGAGAAGTCGAAGCGCGTCGCCGGCGTCTTCGATTCGGTCGCCGGCAAGTACGACCTGATGAACGACCTCATGTCGCTGGGCCTGCACCGCCTGTGGAAGGCCTTTGCCATCGAGCTTTCCGGCGTCAGGGCGGGCGACCGCGTGCTCGACGTGGCCGGCGGCACGGCCGACCTCTCGCTGGCCTTTGCCAAAAAGGTGGGCAGCAGCGGCCTGGTGTGGCTCACCGACATCAACAACGCCATGCTCGTGCGCGGTCGCGACCGCCTCATCGACCACGGCTTCATGATGCCGGCGGCGCAGTGCGACGGCGAGAAATTGCCCTTCCCCGCCGGACACTTCGACTGCGTCACTTGCGCCTTCGGCCTGCGCAACATGACGCACAAGGAACGGGCCCTGGCCGAGATGACGCGCGTGCTGCGCCCCGGCGGACGCCTGCTCATCCTCGAATTCTCCAAGGTTTGGCAGCCGCTGGCGCCGGCCTACGATTTCTACTCGTTCAAGGTGCTGCCCTGGCTGGGCAGCAAAGTCGTCAACGACTCCGACAGCTACCAGTACCTGGCCGAATCGATCCGCATGCACCCGGACCAGGAAACGCTCAAGACAATGATGGAACAGGTCGGCCTGGACAAGGTCGACTACTACAACATGGCGGCCGGCGTGGTCGCCCTGCACCGCGGTTACAAACTCTAGGGTCTGCTCACATTCATTCTGTCGGCAGAATGAATGTGAACAAACCCTAAGGAGACTTGAATGAAGCAAGCCCTGATCGCCCTTTTCGTCGCCGCATTCGGTTTCGGCCTGGTCGCCGACGCCGAGGCCAAGCGCATCGGCGGCGGACGCAGCTCCGGCATGCAGCGCAACATTACGCCGCAGAAGCCGGTGGCGCCGGCGCAGGGCGCCACGGCGGCACCCACGGCGCCGGTGCCGCAGCCTTCCGGCATGCGTCGTTGGCTCGGCCCCGTCGCCGGACTGGCCGCCGGCATCGGTCTGGTCGCCCTGCTGTCGCACCTGGGCCTGGGCGAAGGCTTCGCCACCATCGTCATGATGCTGCTCATCACCCTCGCGGTGTTCGTCGTCATCCGCCTGTTGTTCGGCCGCCGCACGCCGCAGCAAAGTCAGCCCCTGCAATACGCCGGCGGCGGCGCACACCCTTCGGCCGCAGGCAATGTACCCGCAGCGGCGCGCTTCGACGCCCCGCCCTCCGGCGGCGGCACGGCTGCGGTCCCTGCCGCGAGCGGCAGCATCCCGGCCGGCTTCGATGTCGACGGCTTCCTGCGCCAGGCCAAGCTCAACTTCCTGCGCCTGCAGGCCGCCAATGATGCGAAGAACATCGAGGACATCCGCAACTTCACCACCCCGGAGATGTTTGCCGAGATCAAGCTGGAAATCGAGGAACGCGGCGGCGGCACGCAGCAGACCGACGTCGTCACCCTCAACGCCGAATTGCTCGACGTCAGCGAAGAGCTTGGCCAATACATCGCCAGCGTGCGCTTCCACGGCGCCATCCGTGAAACCGAGAATGCCGCACCGGAGGCCTTCGACGAGGCCTGGCACCTGACCAAGCCGGTCGCCGGAGACCGCGGCTGGGTCATCGCCGGCATCCAGCAGTTTACGTAGGTCGGCCTTCAGGCCGACTTCCACCGCAGTTGTCGGCCTGAAGGCCGACCTACGCGATAACCTGACGCCATGTTCGATCTGGCCCTACTCCAGGCTTTCAACCGGTTGCTCGCCACAGCGCCTTGGGCGCGTGAACGGCTCGCCCCTTTCGCCGGACAGCGCGCCCGCCTGATCCTCGGCCCGCTGCCCGTCACGTTCCGCATCGCCGCGGATGGCACGTTCGAATCCCTCGGCACGGAGGCGCCTGCCGTCGACATCGCGCTGCCCGCCGACGCGCCGCTGGCGCTGCTGCAGGGGCAGGGGCGTGACGCCCTGATGCGCAAAGCGCACATCACCGGGTCAGCCGATTTCGCCGAAGCGCTCGGCTTCGTCCTGCGCAATCTGGAGTGGGACGTCGAGGAAGACATCAGCCGCACAATCGGCGACATCGCCGCGCGGCGCCTGGTGAAGGCCGTCGCCGGCTTAGCCGCCGCGCAGGCCGATGCGGCCCGTCGCCTGGCGGACAACTTTGCCGAGTACCTTCGCTACGAACAGCCTGTCGGCGTGCGGCAGTCTGAGGCAGATGGCTTTGCTGCCGAGGCCGGGGCGCTGGCGGCGGAGACGGCCACGCTGGAGCAGCGCATCGCAGCCCTGGAGAAAGCCCGGCACCTAACGGGGTCCTAGTAATTCGGACGCCGGAAATCCGCGCGGATATCCTTTTTTTCGCCGGGCTTGAGTTCCAATGTCCAGTAGTGCGGCACGCCCGCACCGTGTATTTCAATCTTGTGCTTGACGCCGGCGGAGACCGAAAGCCGGTTCAGCGGCGGCGACACGCCGGCTTTCTTTCCATCCAGAATGATCTCCCCTCGCGGCCTGACATCGAGAATGACGGTGGCGGTCGGAGCGATGGCTGCGGAAGGTGTTATCTCGTTGTGGGTTTTCCTTGCCGTGACTACAGGCTTTTTCGATACGGCAGCTTTCGGCGTTTCCTTGGTCGGCGTTTCCCTGGATTCCTCACCCTGAGGTACCGTCGGTGTCTGCGCCACCGTTTCCGTCATGGATTTGCCTGCCTTGGCAAAGAGAACCCCTCCGCCCGCAATGAGCAAGACCAGGCCCACGGCGGCCAGGCCCAAGGGCAGTTTTCCGGGTAATTTGGCTGCCCCCCTGTCTGCCTGTACGCTCTGGGATACCGAAATCGGCAGTGGCGGCGCGTCAACCTCACCGATCAGCACCGCCTTGAATTGGGACACGGATTTGGGACGGTCGACTTCATCCGGCGTCAGTGCCCAGTCGATGGCACGCAGCAGGCGCTCGCTGTAGCGCCCGCCGCAAGAAGAAAGCGCCGAGGGCATGGCATCGTGCCTGACGCGCGACGGCGCTTCAAGCGGCTTCTCACCGGTGACCAGCCAGTACAGCACGCCCCCAAGGGCATACAGGTCCGACCACGGTCCTTGCGCGCCGTGCGTGTGATACTGCTCGAATGGCGCAAAACCCGGCGTGACGATGCTGGTCAAGCTGCGGCTGTCGCCGCTGCTGGTATAGCGCGCCGCGCCGAAATCGAGCAGCACCAGGCTGCCGTCCTCCTCGCGGACATAGATATTGGCCGGCTTGATGTCACGATGCAGCACGCGTGCCTTGTGCACTACATCCAGGCCCTCCAGCAACGGCAGGAACATCTTCAGCAGTTGTGATTCCTCGATCGATCCACGTTGCTTGATCCAGTCCCGCAACGGCTCGCCTTTTTCATAGTCCATCACCATGTAGGCGGTGTTGTTGGCCTCGAAAAAACGCGTCACGCGCACGATATTCGGATGGCGGAAGCTGGCCAGCACGCGCGATTCGGCGAGAAATCCATCAAGGCCTATGCGATAGCCGTGGGTGTCCGATTCTGTCCGTGCACACACCGTCTGGCCATTCGTGCGGATCGCCAGGTCGTTGGGCAGGTATTCCTTGATGGCAACCTGGCACCGCAGATTGTTGTCGCTGGCAAGATAGGTAATGCCAAAGCCGCCGCTGCCGAGGACGGCCTCGATGGTGTATTCGTGCAGGGCATAGCCTGGCGGGAGCGCAATAAGATTGCGTGTCGCCGACTGGCCGGATCCCGATGCAGCTACTGCGCCGTTATGGATCGGCGCGTCGGGATCGACGCGGGTAGGCTGGCTGTACGTCGCATCGACGCGGACGCTGGAGATGGTCGGCTCGGAGCTGGGATCGTAGTTTTTTGGCGATGCAAACCCGCTCCCTCCGCCGGAAGGCGAACGGGCTTCGAGTGTTTCCTTGCGGGAATCGTCCTGCGGCACGTCCGACCTCCTTTGTGTCGGTTGAGCCTTCATTTTTTGAGCCTTGATGCTTCGCAAGCACCGCGCCACCCGTAGGATGGGCGCAACACTATGGCCAGCAACAACATAAGTCAAGGCCAAGAGATGGCTGCGCTGCCTGACGCTTCAGACTATCTTTTCGGAGCAGGTTCGAACAGATACTCCCCGCCCGCCTCATGCCCGGCGGACACCACCGCGCCATACTGCGGCTGCTGCGGATAGTCTTCACTGACGCCCTTGCGCACGACCTTGTAGACATCGAAGCCGATCGTCGTCCCGTCGAGTTGCCCGATGGAGCGCAGGAAGTGCCAGGCGAAAACGGAATGGCCGTCCTTGCCTTCGTCGGACACCGGCTCTTCGCCGCCCGAGGACAGCACGATCACGCTGCGCTTGCGCAGGACTTCCCGGCCCGGTTGCACGCCGGCCGAAATGGCCTGCTCGCGCGCCAGCGTGCCGGAAAAGCAGCTGTCCGACACCAGCATCACCTGTCGCGCCGGAATCGCGCCGAGCAGTTTCGAGATATCCGTGTTCGAGATCCACTGCGCCGCCGTCTTCACCGAGCCGTCCACCGGGATCCAGTAGCCCATGTGGGTGTCGTCCATGAGGTAGCCGTGGCCGGCGTAGTAAACAAAGACGCTGTCGGCCGTGCCGACCTCGCGCGCCAGCGCGGCAACCGCCCGCACCATGTCCGCCTTGGTCGCATTCTTGACCACGCGAATCTCGAAGCCGAGTTTCTGCCTGAGCGATGCGGCGACCTGATCCACATCGCGCGCCGGTGTTTCCAGCGGCGGGATCGGCGGCTGGTAGCGATGGTTGCCGAAGAGCAGGGCGATCCAACACACCATCAACTACACAACAACCACCTCAAACACACCACCCACCAAAACCTACAACAAACAAAAAAATTTCTCATCATCACCAACACCACATAC
>PHCS01000037.1 GCA_002840845.1 Betaproteobacteria bacterium HGW-Betaproteobacteria-14 | reverse complement strand
CGAGTCCGCGGGCAATTTCCTTGTTGCTGGCGCCCTCGGCGACGGCGCGCGCCACTTCCTGTTCTCGCGGGGTGAGCAGGCTGGCCCAGGATTCGGTTGGATCGGCGGGTTTGTCGATGGCAACGAGTGCCGTGGCATCGACCAGGCGATTCATGAGGGTTTCGCCGATCCACAAGCCGCCCTGGCCGACGACGTCGGCGACCTGCTGCAGAAACGCAGGGGCGGCGTGCGTGTTGCAGTAACCCCTTGCTGCGGCAGAAAAACCCGCCAAAGCCTGATTGTCGTCCGGGATGTCGCTGAGGAGGATGCAGGGCAGGTTGCCAAGGCGGCGGCGGAGGTCCGCCAGCAACGGGGCAACGGCCCGATTGGAGGGTAGGCGCACCCATAAGAGGGTGGGTATGGATTTCGGTTTGGCATTATTGTCGAAACGCAGGCCGATGGCGGCCGGAAAGGCCTCCCGCCAGCGCGGCATTACCTCCCCTGTTTCGGAAACAAAACAATGCGTTGCCTGCTTCATCCCGGCCTCAACGCTCGGTGAATGCAGCCTGTTTGGCCTTGAGCACTGGTTTCAGCAGATAGGCGAGGATGCTTTTCTGGCCCGTTACGATGTCCACCTCCGCCACCATGCCGGGAATGATCGGCAGGTTGGCGCCCAGGCTGGATTTGGACGTGCGCACTTTCACTGTGTAAAAGGTATTGCCGCGCTCATCGGTGATGGAATCCGCGGCGATATGCTCCAGCTTGGCGTCCAGGCCGCCGTAGATCGAAAAATCATAGGCGGTGAACTTGACGATGGCCTTCTGCCCCGGCCGCAGGAAAGCGATGTCCTTGGGCAGCACCTTGGCCTCGAGCAGCAGGTTGTCCTCCAGCGGCACGATCTCGATGACATCCTTGCCCGGCTGCACCACGCCGCCCACGGTGTTGACCAGCAGGCGCTTCACCGTGCCGCGCACGGGGGAGCGGATGTCGGAATGCTTGACCTTGTCGGCCAGGCCGACATTGCCTTCGGACAGTGCATTCAGCCTGCCCTGTGTTTCGGCCAGCTCCTTGCCAGCCTCGTTGCGGAAGTTCAGCTCGACTTCCTGGATCTTGCGCGTCGCCTCGGCAATGGCCGCCTGGGAGCGCGCGATCTGTGCGCTGGCCTGGTCGCGCTCGCCGCGGAAGCGGGACACATCGCGTTCCAGGCGCAGGAGCTCGACTTCGGAGACGGCGCCGGCGCTGAGCAAGGGCTTGGTGACCGACAGTTCCCTGGCGGTGAGATCGTAGGCCTGGGAAGCCTGGGCACGCCGCGAAGAGGCTTCGTTGAGCTCCTGCTGGCGCGCGATCGAAAGCTGCGCCTCCAGTTCGGAGGCCCGCGATTCGTACAGGCGGCGTTCCTCTTCCACGGTCTTCGGGTCGTCCTTGACGGCTTCGGCTGGCGGCACGAAGGGCTTGCCCTCGACCAGTGCGCGCAGCCGCGCCGCCTTGGCCAGAAGCGACAGGTACTGCGCGCGGTTCTCCCGCACGGAGGAAACGAAGCGCGTCGGGTCGACCTTGAGCAGGGTCTGCCCGGCCTCGACGACCTGGCCTTCCTGCACGGCGATTTCCTCGACGATGCCGCCGTCCAGGCTCTGCAGCACCTGCAGCTGGCGCGACGGGATGACCTTGCCCTCGCCGCGGGTGATTTCGTCGATCTGGGCGACTGCTGCCCACATGATGAAGATCGCCAGGACGACGATGCCGCTCTTCAGGAGTACGCGCGCGCGCAGCGGTTCCTGCTGGATCATGTAGAGGTCGGCGTCGGCGACAAAATCGGGCTCGGGACGTTCCTTCTCGGACTGCCACGCCTTCAGCCAGCGGTCGAAGTGCGGCTGGACCCTGAGGCGGATGGCTTCCAGCCAGCCATGTATTTTTCCGGCGCGCCGGATCCAGGGCTGCGGGTTCATGATGCCGCCCTCCCGACCTTGCCCGACTGCAGGGCTTCGACGACCTTGTCGCGCGGTCCGTCGGCGACCACGCGGCCGCCGTCCACAACGATGATGCGGTGCGCCAGGTCGAGCAGGCTCAGGCGATGCGTGACGATGACCATCGTCTTGTGCTCAGCGAAGCGGCGCAGCCTGTCCTTGAGATCTTCCTCGGAGCTGAAGTCCATCGAACTGGTCGGCTCGTCGAGCAGCAGGATCGGCGGATCGAGAAGCACGGCGCGCGCCATGGCCACGCCCTGGCGCTGGCCGCCTGAGATGGATTCGCCGCGCTCGCCGATGAGCATGTCGAATCCCTTTGGATGGCGATTGACGAAATCGGCAAGGCCGCCCATTTCCGCCGCTTCGATGATGGTCTGATCGTCGGCATATTGCGCGCCGATGGCGATGTTGTCGCGCAGGCTGCCGTAGAAGAGCAGGGCGTCCTGCCCGACATAACCGATGTTGCGGCGCACGTCGGCGGGATCGAGCTGGCGCAGGTCCACGCCGTCGATGTAAACCGCGCCCGAGGTGGGCGCATACAGGCCCATGATCAGCTTCTGCAGCGTCGTCTTGCCGGAACCGACGCGTCCCAGCACGACGACGTGCTCGCCGGGGCGCAGCTTGAAGGAGACATTCTTCAGCGCCGGCTCGGTGTCTACGGCATAGCTGAAGGTGACGTCGCGGAACTCGATCTCGCCGCGGATTTCGGCGCGGTGCACGAATGCCGATTCATTGGCGCGTTCGGTCGGGCGCTTCATCGTCTCCTCGAGCGACGTCAGGGCCAAACGTGCGTTCTGGTACTGCATGAGCAGGGCGACGAGCTGCGCCAGCGGCGCCATCGCCCGGCCGGACAGCATGGTGCAGGCAATGAGGCCGCCCATGGTCAGCATGCCGGCATGGATCAGATAGACGCCGCCCACCACGGTGGCGAGGTTGACGAACTGCTGCAGGGTGGCGGCCCCGTTCATGGCAGAGGAAGAGAGCAGTCGCAGCTCGGCGCTGACGCGGGCGAGGAAGGCAGCGGTCTTCTCCCACTTCGCCTGCATCTGGCCCTCGGCACCATGGGCCTTGATGGTTTCCAGTGCGGTCAGACTCTCGATCAGGGTGGCGTTGCGCAGGGCGGAAGCACGGTAGGTGGTCTCCGACAGCTCGTGCATCTTGTGCTGGATGACATAGCTGTAGATCAGCATGCCCAGGCCGCCGAGGATCGGGATGAAGACCAGGGGCCAGGAAATCCAGGCGATGACCAGCAGGAAGAGGATGGCGAAGGGCCAGTCGATCAGCGCGGTGACGGTGGCCGAGGCGATGAAGTCGCGCACCGACTCGAAGGAGCGCAGGGTGGCGGCAAAGGAGCCGACCGAAGCGGGCCGGTCGGCCATGCGCATGCCCAGCACCCGCTCCATGATCAGCGCCGAGAGCTTGTGGTCGATGCGTGCGCCGGCCAGGTCCACGAAATGGCCGCGCAGCAGGCGCAGGGCGTAATCGACGCCGAGCACGAGCAGGATGCCCGCCGCCAGCATCCACAGGGTCTCGACGGCGAAGTTGGGCACGACGCGGTCGTACACGTTCATGACGAACAGCGGCATCGCCAGCGCCAGGACATTAATAAGCCCCGCCGCCATGAGGACGTCGCGGTAAACCGGCATCTGCTCCAGGAAAGTGCCCCAGAACCAGTGGCGATGGACGACTTCGCCGACCTGCGGCGTGCGCTGGTCGAAGCGGAAGTGCGGCCGGGCGAAGATGACGATGCCGGCGTAGCGCGCCTCGATGGCCTCGCGCTCGAGGCTGACGCTGCCTTGGCCCGCATCCGGGAACAACACGCGGGCTCTTCGGCCGTCCTCCTCCCAGCCCATCAGCAGGCAGGCTTCGTTGCCTTCCAGCAGCAGGATGGCGGGCAACAGCACTGTCTCGATCTTCTCCAGCGGGCGGCGCACCACCTTGCTGGAAAAACCGGCGCGCGAAGCGGCGCGATGGAAGAGGGAAGGCGTCAGCCCCACCTTCGGCAGGGGCAGGCCGGCAGACAGCGCGGCGCGCGTGCTGGGGCGGCCATGGATGCGCGTCAGTTCGACCAGACAGTCGAGCAGCGGATCATGGTGCAGTTGGTCCTCGGGCAGGCTCTCGCCCAGATGCAGGGTTGCCTTGGGGGCTGCCTGTTTTTTGTCCTGTTCTTCGCTCACGGTTGTCGTGTCGTGTGTGTCCTGGGGGATGATAACTTATTGCATGGCAGATACTGTGAAATATGCAACGACTATCAGTATCTTAACGACAGTCAACGCGGATGCTTTAGCGCTTGGCGGAGCGCTGACCTGGGGTCCTCTTGCCGCTCCGCCCGGCGGGCCGCGCGGTCTTGACGATGGGTCTGGCGGTTCCCGCCGGCTGGAAGGCCGGGATCAAGTGCTGCCTGCCGCCGCCGATCAGGTTGGCGCGGCCCATGCGGCGCAGCGCCTCGCGCAGCAGCGGCCAGTTCTCCGGGTCGTGATAGCGCAGGAAGGCCTTGTGCAGCTTGCGCTGGCGCCCGCCGCGCACGACCTCGACGCCTTCCGCTGTGTGCGTCACCTTGCGCAGAGGGTTCTTCTCCGTGTGGTACATGGCGGTGGCCAGCGCCAGCGGCGTCGGCAGGAAGGTCTGCACCTGGTCGAGACGGAAGCCGTTCTTCTTCAGCCACAGGGCGAGGGCCAGCATGTCCTCGTCGGTGGTGCCGGGATGGGCGGCGATGAAATAGGGGATGAGGTACTGCTCCTTGCCCGCCTCGCGCGAGAATTTCTCGAACAGCGCCTTGAACCGGTCGTAGGCGCCGATGCCCGGCTTCATCATCTTCGACAGCGGGCCGGTTTCGGTGTGCTCCGGCGCGATCTTCAGGTAGCCGCCGACATGATGCGTGACGAGTTCCTTGACGTACTCGGGCGAACGCACCGCGAGGTCGTAGCGCAGGCCGGAGCCGATCAGCACCTTCTTGATGCCGGGCAGGGCGCGCGCCTTGCGGTAGAGCTGCACCAGCGGGCCGTGATCGGTGCCCATGTTCGGACAGATGTCCGGATAGACGCAGGACAGGCGTCGGCAAGCCTGCTCGATCCTGGCGTCCTTGCATTGCAGGCGGTACATGTTGGCGGTCGGCCCGCCCAGGTCGGAGACGACGCCGGTGAAGCCCGGCGTCTTGTCGCGGATCTCCTCGATCTCGTGCAGGATCGATTCCTCCGAGCGGCTCTGGATGATGCGGCCCTCGTGCTCGGTGATGGAGCAGAAGGTGCAACCGCCGAAGCAGCCGCGCATGATGTTCACCGAGAAGCGGATCATTTCCCACGCCGGGATCTTCGCCTTGCCGTAGGCCGGATGCGGCGCGCGGGCGTAGGGCAGGCCGTAGACGTAATCCATCTCCGGCGTGGTGAGCGGCACCGGCGGTGGGTTGAGCCACACATCACGCCCCGCCTGCTCGCCGTGCGCCTGCACCAGCGCGCGCGCATTGCCTGGGTTGGATTCGAGGTGGAAGGTGCGCGAGGCATGGGCGTAGAGGACCGGGTCGGCCTTCACCTGTTCGTAGGAAGGCAGGCGAATCACGGTGTGAGCGCGTTCGGCGCGGCGCGCCTCCAGCTTGAGCTGCCGCAGCGGGAAAATTGTCGCCGTGTTGTGGGGGCTGACTTTCGTTTCGGGCGCCGTTGCCCTCTCCCCCGGCCCCTCTCCCGCAAGCGGGTGAGGGGAGGAAGCCTGCCCCCTCTCCCCGCTGGCGGGGAGAGGGCTGGGGAGAGGGGAGTAGGGATCGGGGTGCGGGTGCGTTGCGCCCGGCGTATCCACTTCCGTCGAGTCGACCTCGGTCCAGTCCTCGCCGGGCCGCCAGCCGCTTGGCGCCATGAAGGCGCTGCCGCGCAGGTCGCGGATCTCGCCGATGGGCTCGCCTTTCGCCAGGCGGTGCGCCAGTTCGACGATGGCGCGCTCGGCGTTGCCGAAGAGCAGCAGGTCGGCCTTCGAATCCGGCAGGACGGAGCGACGCACCGTGTCCGACCAGTAGTCGTAGTGGGCGATGCGGCGCAGGCTGGCCTCGATGCTGCCGACGACGACGGCGCAGCCCGGATAGGCCTCGCGGCAGCGCTGCGCATAGACGACGACGGCGCGGTCGGGGCGCTTGCCTGGTTCAGCGTTCGGCGTGTAGGCGTCGTCGGAGCGGATCTTGCGGTCGGCGGTGTAGCGGTTGACCATCGAATCCATGTTGCCGGCGGTGACGCCGTAGAAGAGCGCCGGCCGGCCCAGGGCGCGGAAAGGCTCGACCGAATGCCAGTCCGGCTGGCTGAGAATGCCGACGCGGAAGCCCTGCGCCTCGAGCAGACGGCCGATCAGCGCCATGCCGAAGCTGGGGTGGTCGATGTAGGCGTCGCCGGTGACGAGGATGATGTCGCACGCATCCCAGCCGCGCGCCGCCATTTCGGCACGGGTCATCGGCAGGAAGGGCGAGACGCCGAAGCGGTGGGCCCAGTGCTTGCGGTAGGCGGTGAGGAGCTTGGTTTCAGGCGGCAGTTGCATCCGCCCATTCTACAGACAGCGGCGTTCAGGCTGCCTTGACGCGGCTGTGCGCAGAGACGTGCTGCGTCAGGAAGTCCATCTGATCGGCGAGGATGTTGCGATTGCAGAGGATGAGGAACTCGGCCTTGTTCGGCACGTAGGGGGCGTAGAGCAGTTCCATGCCGGCCTGCTCGGGGGTGCGGCCGCTCTTCTTCTGGTTGCAGTGGCGGCAGGCGGTGACGACGTTCATCCACAGGTCGCGCCCGCCCTGGGAGACGGGCAGGATGTGGTCGCGCGTCAGGCGGATGAAGGAGTATTCGTGGCCGCAATAGCCGCACATGTGGCGGTCGCGATGGAACAGTTCGCGGTTGTTGAGGGGCGGCACGACGGAGCGATTGCGCGGCGCCAGGGCCTTGCCCTTGATGGCGATGATGCTGTCCACAGTGATGAACGAGCGTTCGCCCGTATCGCGGCTCATGCCGCCGTGTATGGTGAAGCTGTGGTCGCCGGCTACCCAGGCGACGAGATTCTTCGCGTAGTAAAAACAGGCATGCTGCCAGTTCACCCAACGGTGCGGCGCACCGTTCATGTCGAGCGTCAGGATGAGTGGATGACCCAAGTTAGACATAACGCTATCAAGGCGCTTTTGGCGTCCGTTTTCCGGTTTGATCTTCAGTGTAAAATCATAAAGTTGCCGTAGCGTATCAGAGCATCGTGATTTTTAAAAGCATTGCCGATGAAGGGCAGCTTGCAAGCGGGTTGCTGCCCGCCCTGGCCCTTTCCTGCGTCCTGCATGTCCTGCTGCTGTGGCCGGATGCCTTGCCGCGCATGGCGCAGCAGACGGGACAGCCGCTCATGGCAACCCTGCGTGCTTCCGCGGCGGTCAGCAGTCCCGCCCCGGTGTCTCCGAGCAGCCCGAGTGCGCAAGACAAGCCTGCAGCCAAGGCCGCCCTGCGGCAACGGGTCACTGCCAAGTCCGAGCCGGAGACGTTTGCTCCGCCGCCTGCCGCCGAAGGCACGCGTACATCGGGACAGACAATCCTGGGCGCGGCGGCCGTCAGCAGCGACAGGGGGGAACCGAATCCGAATCCGGCTACGCAGGAGGGGACTGCGTCACGCCCGGATGCCGAGGGGATCCGGGCCTACCGCATCGGCCTCGCGCGGGAAGCGCGTGCCCACAGGCAATATCCTTATTTGGCGCGCGAACGCGGCTGGACGGGTACGGCGGAAGTGCGGGTCGATGTTTCCCATGACGGCCATCCCCGGCAAGTCCTTCTGGCCAGTTCCAGCGGGCATGACATCCTCGACCGCGAAGCCGTGCACATGATGTCGCGCGCCGCCGCCTCAGCCGCTTTGCCTGAATCCCTGCGTGGCCGCGCCTTTGCCGTGCGCCTGCCGGTGGTGTTCGATATCCCCGAGGTCCGGTAGCCTTATTTCGGTGGAACCTGCAGGTCGCTGGCGTGAAAGCCGAAACGGCCGGTCCTGCGGTCTTCGTAGTAATGGCGCAAGGTCAAGCCGATGGTGCGGAAGGCGATTTCCTTCCAGGGAATGTCGGCCTCGTCGAAAAGCTGCACCTCGAGCGATTCCTGCCCGGGCGCGAAATCCAGATCGAGCAGGCGTGCCCGGTAGAGGATATGCACTTGGTTGATGTGCGGAACGTTGATGAAGGTGAACATCTCGCCGATCTCCACCCGTGCGCAGGCTTCCTCCAGCGTTTCCCGCGCGGCGGCCTGGGCGGTGGTTTCGGCATTCTCCATGAAGCCGGCCGGCAGCGTCCATAAACCGGCGCGTGGCTCGATGGCGCGCCGGCAAAGCAGGATCTTGTCTCCCCATTCCGGGATCGCCCCGACCACCATTTTCGGATTCAGGTAGTGCACCGTCATGCAGCGCTCGCACACATGGCGCGGCAGCGTGTCGCCAGCGGGAACCTTCAGGATGACGGGCGCGCCGCAATGACTGCAATAGTTCATCCGACTATTCTACCTTTATGATGCCCCCCTAAAGTTAGAGGACTGCGGGCCGTTATGGCTCCACAAGGCCTATCAACACCCTGTTTGATAAACAAGAACAACCATGATCAGCGTCCAGCCATGAACCCGATGGACATGTCGAAGTTTGAAAAACTCAAAGCCTTGGGCAACCTTCCTTCGCCCAAGGGCGTGGCGCTGGCCATCATGCGCCTGACGCAAAAGGAAGACGCCTCGATGGCCGAACTGGCGCGCATCATCAAGCCGGATCCGGCATTCGTCGGCAGGCTCATCAAGGCGGCCAATTCCGTGAACGCCAACCCGGGGCGTCCCGTCGTCTCGGTCCAGGAAGCATTGGTCGTGCTCGGCATGCCGGCCGTGCGCAATCTGTCATTGGGCTTCTCGCTGCTATCCCAGCACAAGGAGGGCGCCTGCAGGGGATTCGATTACTCGCGTTTCTGGGCGTCGTCGCTGGCCTGCGGCATCGCCCTGCAGGCCTTGACGCTGCGCACGCGCGCGGCACAGGCTGAAGAGGCATTTTCCGTCGGCCTGCTCGCCCGCGTCGGTGAACTGGCGCTGGCGACGCTGTATGCCGGCGAATACGCCGACGTGCTCCGCAACGCAACGAAGAGCCGGCAGACCGGCCTGGTCGAGCTCGAGCGGGAACGCTTCGCCATCGACCACCGCTATCTTACTGACGCCATGCTGACCGACTGGGGGCTGCCGAGAATCTATTGTGACGGCGTGCGCGGCCACGAACTGTGCGACGAGGCCCTTTTTACGGAAGGCAGCCGCGAATATGTCCTGCAGCAGTCCATCGCCCTGTCGCGCCTGATTGCCGACACCTGTACCGCCGTCGAGGCGGAACGTGCGGCACACCTGCCGCGCCTGCATGCGTTGGGTGTCCGCATATCGGTCGCGAACGATGATCTCACGCACTTATGCGACAGCGTTGTCCGTGAATGGCGGGAATGGGCCGCGATCCTCGGCGTGGCCGCGCCGGAGGGGCCGAATTTCGAGGCCTTGGCAATGTCCGCGGTGGTGCAGACTGCAGTAGCGAACGAACCGCCTCCGGACTCAGCGCCGCATCTGCGTGTATTGATAGTGGATGACGATCGCTCGATCCGCCTGGCGCTGCGCGCCCTGCTCGAGGCGGATGGCTACGCGGTGTCCGAAGCTGCCGACGGGCGCGAGGGCCTTCGCATCGCCCTGGATATGCAGCCGCACATGCTGGTTACGGACCGGGTCATGCCTCGCATGGACGGCATGGAGATGACTCGGACATTGCGCGGGACGCGTCTCGGGCGCGATCTGTACATTCTGATGCTGACCGCGCTGGACGAGGAAGACAGACTGCTGGAGGGCTACCAGGCCGGCGTGGACGACTATCTTGCCAAGCCGCTCAACCCGCGCATGATCCTGGCGCGCCTGCGCGCGGGGCAGCGCATTGTGCGCTTGCTCGAGGAGCGCGAGCACGACCGCGAGGAGCTTCGCCGCTTCGCCGCCGAACTGTCCATCTCCAACCGCCGTCTGGAGGAGATGGCGCTTACCGATGTGCTGACGGGCCTTCCCAACCGTCGCCATGCGATGGCGCGAATCGAGCAGGAATGGGCGGCCAGCATGCGCAGCAGGCGGCCGCTTTCCTGCATGGTGATCGACCTCGACCAGTTCAAGCAGGTGAATGACATCTACGGCCATGATGTCGGCGATGCCTATCTGACGCAGGTCGCATCCGCCATTCGCGGCGCCGTGCGCACGCATGACGTGGTGGCGCGCACGGGCGGCGATGAATTCCAGGTCATCTGCCCTGACACCGACCTGCAGGCCGCGCTGGCGTGCGCCGAGCGCATCAGGTGCGCAGTCGAGCAGTCGCCGGTTGTGGCGGGCGCACGCCGGCTGAAGGCCTGCATGAGCGCCGGCGTCGCGGAGCGCGAGGTTTCCATGCCCAATGCCGATGCGCTCATCAAGCGCGCCGACGAGGGGGTCTATCTCGCCAAGCAGCAGGGGCGCAATCGCGTCGCTTCTCCGCAAAATCGGGCAACCCGTTGAGCAAAAAGCGTTAAATAAACAACGCTGCAGTCCTAAAGTTTTCCAGCTTGCCGCCGTTAATCGGTCAACCCCGACGTATAGCTATTTTCGGACTAGACCACGATGGAACGAGCGAACAGGAACATGTTGCTGCGGGAGCAGCCCATCAGCATGCTGATTGTGGATGATTCCGAGGATGACGCCTTCCTGCTTTTCTCGGAACTGGCCTCCCGCGGCGCCAAGGTCGACTACAAGCGGGTGGACACTGCGCCGGACATGAGTTCGGCACTCAGCGTTGGCAACTGGGATCTCATCATCTGCGACCACTCCATGCCTGGCTTTGATGCGCTGACCGCGCTGGAAGTGCTCAAGCAGAGCGGCAAGGACATCCCCTTCATCATCTACTCCGGACACATCAGCGATCAGACGGCCTACACGGCCATGGGCGACGGGGTGAACGACTACATCCAGAAGGGCAACTACGCGCGGCTGATCCCCGTCATCGAACGCGAGTTGAAGGGGGCGGCGGCGCGCAGCGCGGTGCGCCAGGCCGATTCGCGCATCATGGAACTCGCCTATTTCGACAAGCTGTCGAGCCTGCCCAACCACAATTATTTCTGCGCCCGCGTCACCGAATTGATCGCGGAATGCGAGCAGTTCGGCAAGGCGCCCTGCGGGGCGCTGTTCTATATCGATCTCGACCGTTTTCTGCGCATCAACAGTTCCTTTGGTTATGAGGCCGGCAACGAGATCCTGCGCCAGTCGGCCGCCCGGCTGAAGGAGTGCGCCGCCGAATCGGGTGCCATCCTGGCCCGTTTCGGCGGCGACGAGTTCGGCATCTATTATCCCGGCCTGACGGACAAGACGGCGGTGCAGAACTTCGCCGAATGGCTGAAGCAGGCCTTCGATGCGCCGTTCATGCTTGCCGGCATCGAACTGTTTCTCACCTGTTCGATCGGCATCGCGCTGGTGCCGGACCATGGCACGCAGGTGTATGACTTGCTCATGAATGCCGAGACGGCGATGGCCAATGCCAAGCGCGGCGGCAGCAACGGCTATCGCTTCTACGTGAAGGAGATGAACGCCACCTCGGCCGAGCGCATTGCCATGGAAAGCGAACTGCGTCACGCCATAGAACGCAATGAATTGTTCCTGCAATACCAGCCCTGCGTGGATGCCGCCAGCCTCAACACGATCGGCGTTGAGGCACTCGTGCGCTGGCGCCATCCGGAGCGCGGCCTGATTCCGCCGGACCGCTTCATTCCGATCGCCGACGAATCCGGCCTGATCGTCGATATCGGCGAGTGGGTGCTGCGCCAGGCCTGCCACCAGGCCAAGGTCTGGCATGACATGGGCCACAAGGATTTCACAATTTCCGTAAACGTCTCCGCCGTCCAGTTCGCCCAGCCGCGCCTGCTCGATGTGGTCAATCGCGCCCTGACGGATTCCGGCCTGGCGCCACAAGCCCTGACGCTGGAAATCACCGAGTCGGTCGTCATGCACGATGCCGAAACGGCGGTCGGCATGCTGCGCGCCCTGAAGCACATGGGGGTGAAGCTGTCCATCGACGACTTCGGCACCGGCTATTCCTCGCTGTCCTACCTGAAGCGCTTTCCCATCGACATCCTCAAGATCGACAAATCCTTCGTCGGTTCGTTGGGCATCAATGACGAAGATACCGCCATCGTGCGGGCCATCATGGCCCTGGCGAAAAGCCTGCGGCTGACGACCATCGCCGAAGGCGTGGAAACCGAGCGCCAGGTCGAACTCCTGCAGCGCGAGCAGTGCGACCGCTTCCAGGGATACCACTTCAGCCGGCCGATCGACATTGACAGCCTGACGGCGCGCCTCATGGGTGAGCAGCGTCTCGACAACGCTCTCCTGCATTGATTAATATACTGATTTAATTAGGATAAAAAAATTTCGGAAATATCCTAAAGTTTTCGTTTTGAATGCCGTAAAGAGTAGTCAAGCAGGCAACCCTCCCTTCATGTAGGCGAAATTCCTACAGGATGGCGTTGCCTCGTTCGTACGACAAATACCGATGCCTGCCGATTCCGCCGGCGGGCGGGCAGATGCAGAATGCGCTCAACCAAGGCACAACGCGTGCCATAAAAAGGAGGAGCGAGAAATGACCACGGCGGATGTCTACAACGAAATCAAGGAACTGAACCTGTCCTACCTGATGCTGGCCCAACAGCTTATTCGGGCCGACCGGGAAACCGCCCAGTACCGCTTGGGGATCGGCGCGGACATTGCCGAGGTGATCGACAATCTGACGCCCGGCCAGGTGCTTAAGATGGCCGGTTCGAACATGGCGCTTTGCCGCTTCCGCTTTGACGACAAGCTGCTGCTGGGCCTGCTCTCCAGCTATAAGAGCGATCGAGGCACATCCCACACCCATGCCGCCATCCTGGCCTCTGCACGGCCGGTCGAGGCACTCGCCTGATGAGGAACAACCTATCCCCCGACCCCTTCCCCGCGGGAAGGGGTGACGGCGGTTCGCCGGCAGAGGCCGGCTCCATGTCAAACACTTCCGCCTCCTCGGGGCGGCCCAGCGGAGGCGGTCATGCGCAATAAAAGCGTGGTGGTCGAAGCGCAGGAGATACAGCTTGCCGCCGAACTGATCCGGCTCGGTGCGCGGCTGCAGCTGCTGGAAGCGGAAACCAATGTATCGCGGGAACGCCTGCTCAAGCTCTACAAGGAAGTGAAGGGCGTGTCGCCGCCGAAAGGCATGCTGCCTTTTTCGACCGACTGGTTTCTCACCTGGCAGCCGAATGTGCATGCTTCGCTGTTCATGTCGTTCTATCAGTTCATGTTGGGGAACACGCAACTTCGCGGCCTGAAGGCTGTTGTGAAGGCCTTTCGCCTGTACCTCGAACACATCGAATTGCATGGGCTGGAGTGCGTGCTCTCACTGACCCGTGCCTGGACACTGGTGCGTTTCTTCGATGCCAACATGCTGCAACTGGCCCAATGCAAAGAGTGCGGCGGCCAGTTCGTTGCCCATGCCCAGGACCTGACCCGGGAATATGCCTGCGGCCTGTGCAATGTGCCGGCCCGGGCCGGCAAGACCAAGCGTAACGCGGAGGCCGTCGCCACCACCTTCTGATTCCCGTATGACCTCCTCCTTGTCCTGCAAGGAGCTTCTGCCGTCCGGCAACCAACGTTACCGGGCGGTTTTCTTTTTTTCTTTCGGCGAGTCCTGCTCAAGTTCCCGCAGGCCGCGCCGATACAGGAAATATGCCTGTTAAGTGCATCGTCCCCCAGGGCGGCTTATAGTCCATAAAAAACAGAGAGATACAAGAATGTTCGTAATTGTCGGCTATGTCGTGGTGCTGGCTGCGGTGTTCGGCGGATTCGTCATGGCAGGCGGGCATATTGCCTCGCTGTTCCAGCCGGTCGAACTGATCATGATCGGCGGCGCGGCGCTCGGCGCCTTCTTCGTTGCCAACTCCCCGAAGACGATCAAGGCGACGCTGAAGGCCTTGCCCGGCCTGCTCAAAGGTTCGAAGTTCTCCAAGGCGCTCTACATCGACTTGTTGTCCATGCTCTACGAAATCCTCGCCAAGGTGCGCAAGGAAGGCCTGATGTCGATCGAATCCGACGTGGAGAATCCCGAGGCCAGCCCGATCTTCTCGAAATATCCGCACATCCAGCATGATCACCACGCCATGGAGTTCCTCACCGACTACATGCGCATGATGGTGGGCGGCAACCTGAATGCCTTCGAGATCGAGAACCTGATGGACAACGAGATCGAGACCCACCACCACGAGGGCGAGGTGCCGATCCATGCCCTGGCCAAACTCGCCGACGGCCTGCCCGCCTTCGGCATCGTCGCGGCGGTGATGGGCGTGGTGCATACCATGGAGTCGGTCGGCATTCCACCGGCTGAACTGGGCAAGCTGATCGCCGCGGCGCTGGTCGGCACCTTCCTCGGCATCCTGCTCTCCTACGGTTTTGTCGCGCCGCTGACCTCGCTGCTGGAGCAGAAGCTGCACGAGTCGACCAAGATGTTCCAGTGCATGAAGGTGACGCTGCTGGCCAGCATGAACGGCTACGCGCCGCAGGTGGCGGTCGAATTCGGCCGCAAGGTGCTCTACTCTACCGAGCGCCCGGGCTTCCGCGAGCTGGAGGACGAAGTCAAGCAAAGGAAGGGCAGGTAGGTCGGGCTTAAGCCCGACTTAGGCATTGTCGGCCTGGGGGCCGACCTACAGAGCGACATGCAACGACATCATGAGCGACGACAGCCAGCAGCCGATCATCGTCAAGCGCATCAAGAAGGGCGGCGGCGGCCACCACGGCGGCGCCTGGAAGATCGCCTATGCCGACTTCGTCACGGCGATGATGGCCTTCTTCCTGCTCATGTGGCTGCTCGGCTCGACGGCCAAGGGCGACCTGCAGGGCATCGCGGAGTATTTCGCCACGCCGCTGAAGGTCGCCATGAAGGGCGGCTCGGGTTCGGGCGACGCCTCCAGCGTCATCCAGGGCGGCGGTCAGGATCTCACCCGTACTGCCGGCCAGGTCAAGCGGGGCGACATCGTGGCCGAAAAAAAGACGGTCAATCTACAGGCGCTGAAGGCCGAGCAGGAGCGTCTGGAGCGGATCCGGCTGGGCGAACTGAAGGAGAAGATCGAGAAGAGCATCGAAGGCAACGCGGGCTTGCGCCAGTACAAGAACCAGTTGAAGCTCGACATCACCACGGAAGGCCTGCGCATCCAGATCGTGGACGAGAAGAACCGCCCGATGTTCGATCTTTCCAGCGCCGAGGTGAAGCCCTACATGCGCGACATCCTGCGCGAAATCGGGCTCTCGCTCAACGAGGTGGACAACCGCATTTCGCTCTCCGGACACACTGACGCCAAGCCCTTCGTCACCGGCGATCGCGGCATCGGCAACTGGGAGCTGTCGGCCAGCCGGGCGAACGCTTCGCGGCGGGAACTCATAGCCGGCGGCATGGCGGAGAGCAAGGTCATCCGCGTCGTCGGCCAATCCTCGACCGTGCTTTTCGACCCGGCCGATCCTTTCAATCCGCAGAACCGGCGCATCGGCATCGTCGTCCTCAACAGGAAAACCGAGGAAGCCATCCTGCGCGACGGCAAGCTGCCGGAGGTGGAAGCCGCGCCGGCGGACGCTGCCGCAAGGCCGGCCAGCTGAACCGATTCCTGGGTGCAAGCCATGCCGCTCGACATGACCCAGTTTCACCAAGTCTTCTTCGACGAGACGGCCGAGCATCTGGCGACGATGGAGTCGCTGCTGCTCCACCTCGATGCGGCGCATCCCGATCCCGCACAGCTGGACGATTTCAGCCGCGCCGCACACTCGATCAAGGGATCCGGCGGCACGTTCGGATTTCATGACCTGGCGGATCTGGCGCAGGAAGTCGAGGCGCTGATTGCTCTGGCGCGCAAGGGCAGCGGGCGGCTGTCGGCGGAAACCGTCGCTTCGCTGCGTGAGGCCTGCGGCGTCCTCCGGGCGCTGCTGGCCGGCTATCGCGGCGATGAGGTCCTGGAACGGGAGTCCGCGACGCGGGCCATTGCCAAGCTGCGCGGTCATGCAGCGGACCGGCAGGGCGCGGCGAAGCAGTCTACCCCGGCGCTGAGTGTGAAAGTCAGCCCCCACGGCACGGCGAAGAATTTTTCCGAGGCTGCCGGCGAGTTGCAGGAACTGGCCCGTCGAACTGCGACAGCATCGAATGAGGTCATGGCCCTGGTCGAAGCCGCCGGCAGCGGCGGCCTCCAGGAGGTGACGGAGGCGGTGCGCGGCTTGGGCGCAGCGATCGAACAGAATGTGGCCCTCGTCGAGCGGGCCGCAGAGAACGCGGATTCACTGCGGGAATCCTTCCTTGCGCTGGTTAAGACAATTGCCGGGCTGGCCTTGTCATCCCCGGGCAGCCGTGCCGCTTCAGGCCGCTTTGCCCGGCAACGTCCCTTGCCCAAGGTGCGCGGCGCTGCCGGTGGGGAGGAGAACGGCAGGGCGTGGCCGGAATATTGAAGAACCGCATCCAGCGAACGGCAGGAACGACAGGGCCCGACATGACGATTGGCGACAAGAGCACCTCGCAGCGCGAGTTCGAGTTCACCGCGGCCGATTTCGAGCGCGTGCGCAAGCTTATCTACGCGCATGCTGGCATCGCGCTGTCCGACAACAAGCAGGACATGGTCTATAGCCGGCTGGCCCGGCGCTTGCGGGCCAGCGGCGATCGCACCTTTGCCCAGTATCTGGTGCGCCTCGAGCGCGGCGATGCGCAGGAGTGGGAACCCTTCATCAATTCCCTGACGACCAATCTGACTTCCTTTTTCCGCGAGGCGCATCACTTCGAGGTGCTGTCGAAGCATCTCAAATCGATTGTGGAAAAGCGTCCCATCCGCATTTGGTGCAGCGCGGCGTCGACCGGCGAGGAACCCTATTCGATCGCCATGACCGCGGTCGAAGCCTTCAACAGCCTGACGCCGCCCGTGTCGATCATCGCCAGCGACCTCGACACGAATGTGCTGGCACAAGGGGAGCGCGGCGTCTATCCGGCCGAGCGCATCGCGAAGCTCACGCCGGAACAGGTCTCGCGCCACTTTCTCAAAGGCAGTGTCGCCGGCGCGGGCAATGTGGAGGTGCGGCCCGAGTTGCGGCGGCTGATTACCTTTCGCCGCGTCAATCTGCTCGATGCCGCCTGGCCGGTGCAGGGCCCGCTGGACGCGATCTTCTGCCGCAACGTGATGATCTACTTCGACAAGCAGACCCAGTACGGCATTCTGAAGAAATTCGTGCCGCTGCTGCGCGAGGACGGCCTGCTGTTTGCCGGGCACTCGGAGAGCTTCCTGCACGCCACCGACCTGTTCCGCTCCCTTGGAAGGACGACCTATGCGCGCGCCGCCGCCGGCTGCTGAGCGGGCGCTGAAGACGAAAGTCCTGATCGTCGACGATTCCCCGATGATGCGGCGGCTGCTGAGCGACATCGTTAACGCCGCGGCGGACATGCATGTGGTCGGCACCGCGGCCGATCCCATCGTGGCGCACGAAATGATCAAATCGCTGTCTCCCGATGTCCTGACCCTGGATGTCGAGATGCCGAAGATGAACGGCATCGAATTCCTGCGCCGCCTGATGCGCTTCCGGCCGATGCCGGTGGTGATGGTCTCCGCCTTTACCGCGAGCGGCACGGAGCAGACGCTGAAGGCGCTGGAGCTGGGTGCGGTGGATTTCGTCGCCAAGCCGGGGACGAATGCAAAAACCGGCGCAGCGGACTTTGCCGGCGATGTGCGCGACAAGATTCGCAGCGCCCGCGCGGCCTGGGCGGCCTCCTCCGCGCCGGGCGCGATCGAGCGCCCCCTGCTGGCGCCGCCGGTCATCGCCGCGACCCGGCCCGGCTGGCGCCCTTCCGCGGAGGATCTGGTCGTGATCGGCGCGTCCACCGGCGGCACCGAAGCGCTCAAGTCCGTGCTGGTCGCCCTGCCGGAGAATACCCCCGGCATTCTCGTCGTGCAGCACATGCCGCAGTCGTTTACGGGATCCTTCGCCATGCGGCTGGACGGCTTGTGCCGGATCCGCGTGAAGGAGGCCGTGCATGGCGAGCGCGTGCTGCCGGGCACGGCCTACGTGGCACCCGGACACTCCCATCTGCTGGTGAAGAAAAGCGGCGCCGGATACGTCACCGAATTGTCCCAGGCGGAGCCGGTCAATCGCCATCGCCCTTCGGTCGACGTGCTGTTTGAATCGGCGGCCGTCTGCGCAGGCCGCCATGCTGTCGGCGTCATCCTGACCGGGATGGGCAAGGACGGCGCGCAGGGCATGCTGGCCATGAAGCGCGCCGGCGCTTGGAACATCGCCCAGGATCAGGCCTCCTGCGTCGTCTATGGCATGCCGCGCGAAGCCGTCGCCCTCAAGGCGGTGGACGAGGTGGCGCCGCTGGCCGAGATTGGCCACCGCCTGATGTCACGTCTTTACATGGCCTTGCGCACGACCTGATCCATCCCCCGGGTTTCTATTCCCAAGGATATAGAACAGCCCTAAAGGCCCCCTTCTTTCCGCCGTTATATCCCTCATGTCGCCGTGCCTTCAGGTAGTGGTTCCTGCAGGCGCGGGCGGTGCAGCATGTATACAGACACACGCGGCAGGGCATCCATGCAACGCCCTGTCCACGAAAGGAAGGCGGCCATGAATCACACTGGCACGACGGCACGCATCATGGCGGGATTTGCCCTGCTCGGACTGGCCATTGCAGGTAGCGCGATTCTGGCGACGCATCTGTCCGGTGCAAGCCTGGGTTGGGGCCTGATGTCCTATCACCTGGCCGCCGGCCTGGCGGTGGGCATGATTCCCTTTTTCGTTCTGCGGAATACCTTGCTCGACCCGCTGTCGGACTTGCGCCGGACGATCCAGGCGACCCGGGGCGACGGCGACCTGTCGCGTCGCGCGCCGCTGGCTGGCTGCGTCGCCACCGTCCAGGCGGCCAAGGCCTTCAACGATCTAATGGAAAGCTTCCAGGGCATCATCGGCAAGGTCTGCTACAACTCGATGCAGGTGGCGGAGGGTGCAGAGATCCTGATCAAGGAAGCGAAGCGGGTGGCCGGCGGCTCCGATCAGCAGCACACGGCGGCCGAGGCGACCATGCACGCCATGGAGGAGATGAATGCCGGCATCCGCCATGTGGCCGAGAACGCGGAACTGACGGCGGCCAATGCGCAGTCGGCACGCGAACTGTCCAAGCAGGGCAGCGACATCGTGGACCGCGCGTCCGCGGAGATCGGGCGCATCGCCCACTCGGTCGAGCAGTCGGCCCAGGTCGTGGCGGCACTGGGCGAGCGCTCCCAAGCCATTTCCGGCATCGTGCGCACGATCCACGACATTGCCGACCAGACCAACCTGCTCGCCCTGAATGCCGCGATCGAGGCGGCGCGCGCCGGGGAGCAGGGGCGCGGCTTTGCCGTGGTTGCCGACGAGGTGCGCAAGCTCGCCGAGCGCACGACGGCCGCGACCGGAGAGATCGGCGCCATGATCGGCGCGATCCAGAGCGAGACGCAGACAGCCATCCACAGCATCCAGCAAGGCAGCGCCCAGGCGCGTTCCGGCGCCGACCTGGCCCGGCAGGCCGCGGCGTCATTGCAGCAGATCAACTCGGGCGCACAGGAGACGATGGAGAAGATCGAGGCCATCGCCAGCGCCATCCAGCAGCAAAGCGCGAACGGACAGAGCATCACCGGGCATGTGCAGGACATCCTCAAGATGGCCGAAGAGAACAATGCCACTGCCGTACGCACTTTGCAGGAAGCCAGCCAACTCGATACCCTGGCCCTCAACCTGAAGGAGGTCGGCAACGTCTTCAAGCTCGGCGAGCGTGGCGAACAGGCAATGGGGGTGCATGCCCGCATGCCGCCCATCGCGCAAAAGGCGGCCCAGGACATCGGCCGTGTGCTGGAGGAAGCGGTGAAATCGGGTCAGATCAAGCTCGACGATCTGTTCGACCACAACTATGTGCCCATCCCCAATACCAAGCCGCAGAAATTCACCTCCAAGTTCGACGCCCTCACCGACAAGCTCTTCCCGCCGGTGCAGGAGCCGATTCTGGAAGGCATAACCGAAGTGGCCTACGCCGGCGCGGTGGACCTCAACGGCTATTTCCCGACGCACAACATGCGCTTCTCCAAGCCGCTCACCGGCGACGAAAAGGTGGATTTCGTGAACAACCGCACCAAGCGCATCTTCAACGATCCAGTCGGCAAGAAATGCGGCGCCCACGAGCAGCCTTTCCTGCTGCAAACCTACCGCCGCGACACGGGGGAAATCATGCACGACCTGTCGGTGCCGATCTACGTGCAGGGCCGACATTGGGGCGGCTTCCGCCTTGGCTATCGTACCGAGTGAGCGGCCCGCGGCAGAAGCGCACGCCTGCTCTGCAGGATATTGAGTAAGTTGAGAAAGGGGAGGTCATGCAAACGCTTTTCTTGAGTGTCATGGGCCCAGGCGTCGCGGTCATGGAACGGCTGCGCCTGCGCTCGAAATTCATTGTCGCCGGCGTTGTTGCGGGCATTGTCGTCGCCTATCTTTTGTTCAATACGGCGGCCGGCGGCACCCGTGCTGCCGTCGCGCTTGCAGGATTGGGGCTGGCCGGCTATTTGTCCCTTGCCGCCTATATTTCCGTGCTGGGAGCCGTGCGAAAGATCGTGACGTGCGGACAAAAGATCGCGGCAGGCGACCTTGCCGTCCGCCTCGAGCTGCAAGCGAACGACGAGTACCGGGAAATCGGCGAGGCCTTCAACACCGTTGCGCAAACGCTGAGCGAGGTGATCCGGCGCGTCCAGGACAGCGCCGGCCATCTGGAGAACGCCTCGGTGAGCCTGGCCGGGACAACCCGCCGCATCAGCGACAGTTCGCGGGCGCAAAGCGAGGCGACGGCCTCGGTGGTGCATGCCGTGGAACAGGTCAATGCCAGCGTGCAGCGCGTGACCGGCAATGCCAACGAGGCGGGCGAACTGTCCGCCTCGGCGCGCAGCAAGACCGCCGAAGGCAATGAAAGCCTGTCCAGCATGATCGGCGAACTCGATCTGATCGAAGAGGCGGTGGGCGACATCGAGCGCAATGTCGATACCTTCATCGTCAACACCCGTTCCATCATGGAAATGACGCGCCAAGTGAAGGACATCGCCGAGCAGACCAACATGCTGGCCCTGAATGCCGCCATCGAGGCGGCGCGCGCCGGCGAGCAGGGCCGCGGTTTTGCCGTGGTGGCCGACGAGGTGCGGAAACTGGCCGAAAAGTCCGCCAAGTCCGCCGCGCAGATCGACGAGGTGACGCGCGCGCTGGGCGCCAAGTCCTCCGACGTCGAGAGTGCGATCCGGCGCGGCCGCGAGTCGCTCAGGGCGGGCCAGGACCATATGGAAGCGGTGGCGATCGTCCTGTCCGAAGCCAGCAGCTCGGTCGCCCGCACCAGCGACGGTATGGAGGAGATCACTGCCTCCGTCAAGGAGCAGGGTGACGCCAGCCGGGGCATCACGGAGAACGTGGAGCGCATTGCCGAGATGGCCAGCGAAAACTCCCAGGCCGTTGAGGGGGTGAACCGGCAGGCCATCCGACTGGAGCAACTCTCCCGCGAGTTGGGCCAGGTTGTAGGGGGCTTTCGCACCTGAGGGCCTGCCGCCTCGCCCTTGCAGGGGCGGAGGCTGCTGCCGGCAGTCGGTTTCATGAAATGCCCGCGCTCAGCATAGGAGCGGCGGAAGGCCGGCGCGCGCACGTCGCGGCGAATGTTTCCACAGGCGATGACTCAAGGAAATCCCGGGGTGGCCGTTACACTGAGAGCGCGGTCACTCTACCCGCGGAAGCACTCCCGGGTACGTCGATGACGGAAGCAGGCTGTTGCCAGCGCCCGATCGGGCATTTATGATGCCCGGCGAGGCGGTGTTCCAATGCAGACGCCTCGTCGCTTGACCCTCGCGCAAGCGGCACCACGATTTCGTGCCCCGACACCGCGGTGGTTCCTGGAAGTCCGTATTTCCTGCCCCGAAACAGCAGGCCATCATGCCGTCGCGAGCCTTGGCGCTCGGGCGAAGGGGTTTGCTATGAATCTGGATCGTTATATGGAGGACTGTTCGCAGCTGCATGCCTCCGGCGCCGGCCGGGTGTGGCTATGCCGCCTGCTGCGGCCGACCCTCGGCAAGAAATTCTTCCTGGTATTTGCCCTCCTCGCGGCGACCGGTACGGCGAACTGGCTCGCAGTCGAAGCCACCCTGTCGAAGCTGCAGGGCATGGCTGCCCTGGTCAACGTCACCGGCAGCCTGCGCTGGCTCTCCCAGAGCATCCAGCTCGACGCGATGCGCGTCGAGCGCAACCTATTGCGCGAACGCGCTGCCGTCGACGCCAAGCTTGCCCGGCTGGAGGCCGCTATCACCGCCCTGGAAGACGGCGGCGTCGCCCAGGGCATCGCGGTCGGCGGCCTGCCGGCCAGTCTCGGCATGGACATTGCCGCAGTGCGCTTGGCGAACGACAAGCTGCGCCGGCATGCCTGGCTGGCCCTGACGGGGCTCAATGAGGGCCGTGATGTCCGCAAATACCTGGATGCCATGTACCTCGAGGGTTCGAACATCCTTGGCATTGCCGATGGCATCGCCGCCGCCCTCACGCACGAGGCGCTGGCGGCCGAAGCCCGCTTCAAGGACATCCTCCTGCGGCTGGGCCTGCTCGACCTGACCCTCCTTGTCGTCGTGCTGCTGGTCCTGCGCCTGCGCGTCGTCATCCCCCTGCGGCAACTGGCGGCGGCCAGCCGCGGTTTTGCCGAGGGCCAGCGCGGGCTGAGGAGCGGCTTTCGTTCGCTCGACGAGATCGGCCAGGTCGCTTACGCCTTCGACAGCATGGCCGACACCATCGAGCGCGACATGCTGCAGCTGGCCGCAGGCCGCGCAGCGCTCGAGCAAAAGCAGCAGGAACTGCGCAAATTCTCCCTGGCGATCGAGCACGGCCCGGTCTCGGTGGTGATCACCGATGCGCAGGGCGTGATCGAATACGTCAATCCGAAATTCTCCGAAATCAGCGGCTATGCGCCGGAGGATGTCCTCGGCCGCAAGCCCAGCATCCTGAAATCCGGGCTGATGTCAGAGGAAGTCTATGCCGGCATGTGGCGGCAGTTGTGCGCCGGCCGAGAATGGCATGGCGAACTGCTCAACCGGAATAAGAACGGCGAATTGCTCTGGGAGGACACGAGCATCGCGCCGCTGAAGGACGAGGCTGGCCGCATCACCCATTTCGTTGCCGTCAAGGAAGACATCACCGGGCGCAAGCAGTCCGAGGCGGAAATCGCGGACTACAACGCCGAGCTGGAGCGGCGCGTCGCCGCGCGCACGCGGGCGCTCGCCGAGTCGAACCGCGAGCTGGAATCCTTCAGCTACTCGATTTCCCACGACCTGCGCGCGCCGCTCAGGGCCTTGAACGGCTTTGCCGGCCTGATGGCCGAGAACTGCCAGGGTTGCGCGAAGAGCGAATCCCTCGAATACATGGCGCGCATCCAGCGCGCCAGCGTGCGCATGGGCGCACTGATGGACGACATCCTCGACCTGTCGCGCGTCGTGCGCAGCGAAATCAAGGTCGAACAGGTCGACCTGAGCGCGATGGTGCGCTCGGTCCTCGACGATCTGCGGGTCGCCTGGCCGACCAGGAACGTGCTGGCCGAGGTCGAGGAAGGCCTGCAGGCGAACGGCGATGCGACCCTGCTGCAGGCCGTGATGGAAAACCTGCTCGGCAACGCCTGGAAGTTCACGGCGCAGTGCGATCCGGCACGCATCGATTTCGGCTGCCGCGAGGACAATGGTGAACGGGTGTTCTTCGTGCGCGACAACGGCGCCGGCTTCGACATGAAGTACGCCGGCAAGCTGTTCGGCGCCTTCCAGCGTCTGCACGGGCCGCAGGAATTCGAGGGCAACGGCATCGGCCTGGCCATGGTGCGGCGCATCGTCGGCCTGCACGGCGGCCGGGTGTGGGCGGAAGGCAAGCCGGGCGAGGGGGCGATCTTCTTCTTTACGCTGGGCAACCTGAAGCTGCGTGGCGGAGCCGATCGTGCCTGACGCCCCTGCGATCACGCTTCTCCCCTGAAAACGCTTCAGCGTTTCGGTGATGGCCAATGCCCGCGATGCGCGCGCTATGCCGGAGCCAAAGTCAGTCCCTGCGATACGGCGGGGTTCCCCCTCTTGCGATCCGAGGAAATCCGACCGAAGGAAGTGCAAAGCCCATTGGGACACAGCGGGATTAAAGGCCTGCCGGGTTCATTGGGAATCGGATGCATTTATACAATGGGGTTAATTTCAAATAACCCTAAAGGTTCCCGCAACCCGGCCGATACTTCAGGCACGAACTATCGAAGCGCGCTGCGTTTTGACTTGAAGCGCGGCAAGCCTGGGCCCCGCCCCCGCCCGATTTCACTATTTCCGCCACACCTTCCCTCCGGGTATGCGGCTTCCGTCGCGCCCGGCACGGTCGACTGTTGCTGCCTGCAACGGGACACCGCGGGGTGTAGCGGGGAAGTCCATCACCAGTGAGGAAAGGAAACATCGTGAAAAATCTGACTGTTGCCAAACGCCTGGCCCTCGGCTTCGGCTTGCTCTCCGCCATGCTGCTCGTCGCCATCGTCCTCGGCCTGACCCGGCTGGGCGCGGTGAACGACATGATGGACCGTGTCGTCAGTACGGACTGGAAAAAAACCGTGCTGGCCAATGACGCCATCGACCTGATGAACGCCAACGCGCGGGAATCCTTCCTGCTGCTTCACGTCCAGGATCGCGGCCCGGTCAAGCAGCGCATTTCGGCCAATGTCCAGTCCATCACGGCGAAGCTCGAAGAACTCGACAAGCTGCTCTACAAGCCCGAAGGCAAGGCCCTGCTGGCGGACATCCGTGAGAAGCGCAAGGCGTACGTCAATTCCTTCCTGAAGGTGGGCAGTCTCCTCGACGGCGGCAAGGATGCCGACGCCGCCAGGCTCATGGTGGGAGAAACCGTACAGAATCTCGACATTCTCCTTGATGCGGTGAACAAGCTGATCCTGCTCCAGGGCAAGATCCTCGAGGAAACCGGGGAAGCCGGCAGCGCCACCTACAACGGAGCGCGCAACCTGCTGATGGCCTTCATGGGCATTGCATTGCTGGCCGCTGCCGTGCTCGCCACGTGGATCATCCGCTCCGTCACCGGCCCGCTCGGCGGCGAGCCCGACGAAGCCAAGGCCGTGGTGGAGAAAATCGCCCAGGGCGACCTGACGGCCGACATCAAGGTGAGGGCGGGCGACAGCAGCAGCCTGATCGCGGCGACGCGCAACATGCAGATCAGCCTGCGCAAGATGGTGGCCGACCTGAAGCAGAACGCCGAAGGCGTCGCCTCGGCGGCGCAGCAGCTTTCCTCCTCCTCTTCCCAGGTTGCCACCGCCACGGCGCACCAGAGCGAGGCCGCCTCATCGATGGCGGCGGCGGTGGAAGAAATGACGGTCAGCATCAACCACGTCTCCGACAGCGCCCGCGAGGCCCATAGCGTCACCGCCGAGACCGGCGACCTGTCGCAGGAAGGCAACCGAGTCATCGAGGATACGGTGGCTGAAATGCAGCACATCTCCAAGACCGTGGGCGAAGCCGCCGACACCATCCAGGCCGTGGGCGAAAGCTCGCAGAAGATTTCCAGCATCGTGCAGGTCATCAAGGATGTCGCCGACCAGACCAATCTGCTGGCGCTCAACGCCGCCATCGAGGCGGCACGCGCCGGGGAACAGGGCCGCGGCTTTGCCGTGGTGGCCGACGAAGTCAGGAAGCTCGCCGAACGCACCGCCCAGGCCACCACCGAGATCAGCGGCATGATCGACGCCGTGCAGAGCAGCGCCCATGCTGCGGTGGGCACCATGCAGCAGGCCGTCTCGCGGGTCGAGCAGGGCGTGGGCATGGCGCAGAAGGCGAGCGACTCCATGCTGGGCATCAGCGGCGGCGCGCAAAGGGTCGTCTCCTCGGTGAACGAGATCTCCAATGCGCTCAAGGAGCAGAGCGTGGCCAGCAACGAGATCGCGTCCAATGTGGAGAAAATCGCCCAGATGTCGGAAGAGAACAGCGCCGCCACGCGCGAGGCGGCCGATACGGCGCACCAGCTGGAAGAACTCGCGGTGGCTACCCGCCAGGCTGTGAGCCAATTCCGCGTATAGCGGCATTGCCGGCAGCCCATGGCTTGATGAAGTTCTTCTAAAACAGGCAATTGGAGTATCTGCCCGGATCATTCAAGAAAGCTCGGGGAATGCCGATACTTAGATACAGCGCCCAGGGAGCGGGATGCCCGACCTGGATCGAGGCCGATAACTGAAACCAAGGGTTACGCCATGACTGAACTGCTCAAGAATATCGATGCCCGGACAAAGCTTGCCGGAACCAACAAGCTGGAGCTGCTGCTCTTCTCGCTGGGAACGGATAGCCGCACCGGGCGCAAGGAGACCTTCGGCATCAACGTCTTCAAGGTGCGCGAGGTGATGCGCACGCCGCCCATCACCGCCGCGCCCGAAATGCCGGAGGCGGTCGAGGGCATGGTCAGCCTGCGCGGGGTCCTGGTGCCGGTGGTGGACCTGGGCAAGTATGCCCACATCGCGCCGGATCAGCCGCGCGAGATCATGATCGTCACCGAGTACAACGGCCGCACCCAGGGTTTCCTGGTCGAGGCGGTGGATACCATCCTGCGCCTGGACTGGGCGCAGATGAAGGTGCCGCCGGAAATGCTGACGGCACGCATGGGCGGCCTGGTCACGGCCATCACCGAACTGCAGGATGGACGCCTGGTCATGCTGCTCGACGTCGAGCGGGTGCTTTCCGAAACGACGCATTTCGACGACGAACTCATTTTCCGCGAAATCAAGCCGATCGAGCGCAGCGATGCGCTGGTGGTGTTCGCCGACGATTCCTCGGTGGCGCGAAAGCAGGTGCAGACCACGCTGGAGCGGATGGGCGTCAGCTTTGTTGCCGCCATCAATGGGCGCCAGGCCTGGGAGGAACTGGACAGGCTGGCCAGCTATGCCGCGTCGCTGGGGCGGCCGGCGCGCGAGGTGGTGAGCCTGGTGCTCACCGACATCGAGATGCCGGAAACCGACGGCTACATGCTGACCAAGCAGATCAAGAGCGATCCGCGTTTCGCCGGCATTCCGGTGCTGATGCATTCCTCGCTTTCCGGCATGTCCAACCAGCAACTGGGACGCTCGGTCGGGGTGGACGAGTACGTGTCCAAATTCGAGCCGCAGCAACTGGCGGCATCCATCACGCGGCTGCTTGAACAGGCGCCCGTCCGGGCGGCTGCCTGAGCGTACCGAAACCGAGGAGCCCGCGATGGACCGTACCGACAACTCCCTGCTGGAAAACGTGGATGCCCGTACCAAGCTGGCGGGCTCCAACCGCATGGAGATCCTGCTCTTTTCGTTGGGCACGAGCGAGATCTTCGGCATCAACGTCTTCAAGGTGCGCGAGGTGACCCGCACGCCGATGATCACCCGCTCGCCGAACATGCCCTCCGGCGTCGAGGGACTGATCTCGCTGCGCGGCAACGTCATCCCGGTGGTGTCGCTGGGGCGGGTGCTCAACCTCGCCGGCGCGCCGCAGGAACAGGGCGGCACCATGATGGTGACCGAGTACAACAAGCGCACCCTGGGTTTCCTGGTGAGCGGGGTGGATCGCATCATTCGCGTCGAATGGGGCAAGGTGCGCGCGCCCGACGGGCTGGTGTCGTCCAGCCAGAGCTTCATCACCGCCATTACCGAACTGCCGCCCGATTCCGGGGCGGGACAGGCCGGCCGCCTGGTGTCCATCCTGGACGTCGAGCAGATCATGGCCGCGACCTTCGGCGAGCCCCCGGTGGCCAATGTGGCGCCGTTGCAGGACGAGATCGAGCACCACGTCTTTTTTGTCGACGATTCGGCGGTGGCGCGCAAGAAGATCACCGAAGTTCTGGATCAGCTCCGCATCAAGCACAAGCACGCGCTCAACGGACTGGAGGCATGGACGAGGCTCTCCGGCATGGCCGCGCATGCACAGCAGATGGGCAGCCGCCTTGCCGACGAGCTGGACATCATCCTGGTGGACGCCGAGATGCCGGAGATGGACGGCTACGTGCTGACCCGCAATATCAAGAGCGATCCGCGTTTCGACGGCATCCCGGTGGTCATGCATTCCTCCCTGTCTTCCGAGGCCAACCGCGCCATGGGCAAGAGCGTCGGGGTGGATGCCTATGTGGCGAAGTTCGATGCCGAGGTCCTCGCGGACACGCTGCGTCCGCTGCTGAGCAAGCCGCAGACGCGCAGGGAGTAATTAGTGTGATAGGAGCAAGGAGCAAACAATGGCTGATACGAAAATGAAATTTCTCGTCGTGGACGATTTCTCGACCATGCGCCGCATCGTGCGCAATCTGCTGAAGGAGCTGGGCTTCCTCAACGTGGATGAGGCCGAGGACGGCGCCGTGGCCCTCTCGAAGCTGACCAGCGAGCATTTCGATTTCGTCGTCACCGACTGGAACATGCCGAACATGGACGGGCTGACGCTGCTGCAGCAGATCCGCGCCAACGCGCAATTGAAGCACCTGCCCGTGCTGATGATCACCGCGGAGGCGAAAAAGGAGAACATCGTCGCCGCCGCCCAGGCCGGCGCCAGCGGCTATATCGTCAAGCCTTTCACCGCGGGAACGCTGAGCGAGAAGCTCAACAAGATCATCGAGAAGCTGGAGCGGGAGGCTGCCTGAGGGCGGCGCTTCATAAAGCAAGAATCCGGGAGAAGAATATGTCCAAGCGGTTCAAGTACGACGAATCAGGCGACTCCAGCGATCTGCAGGCGCTGTTCGACAGCATTGCCGGCCAGTCGCCCGCCCGTCCGCAAGTCAAGGTGGTTGGCGGCACGGCCGCAGCGGGCGATTCGCCCGACCTGGAGGCGCTGTTCGACAGTATCGCCGGGCAGGCAGCCAATTCGGCGGTGTCGCAGGCAGCCGGATCGCGCCATGGCGGCGATGACCGGATGGAAGCCGCCCTGGGCGACGCCCCGAAGGAAGGCATCGCTGGGGACAACGTTTTCCAGCGCATCGGCCATATGACCCGCCAGTTGCACGATACGTTGCGCGAGCTCGGCTACGACCATGCTCTCGAAGAAGCGGCGAAAGCCATCCCGGATGCGCGCCAGCGCCTGGCCTACGTTGCCCAGATGACGGAACAGGCGGCCAGCCGCGTGCTCAACGCCACCGATGTCGCCCGGCCGATCCAGGATGGACTGCAGGCGCAGGCGGCAGCCCTCTCCGGTCGCTGGGACCGCCTGTTCGGCGGCGACCTGTCGGTCGACGAGTTCCGGGCACTCGCCGGCGACACCCGCAATTACCTGAACGACGTGCCGAAGCAGACGGCGGCCACCAACGACCAGTTGATGGAAATCATGATGGCGCAGGATTTCCAGGACCTCACCGGCCAGGTCATCAAGAAGGTCGTCGACCTGGCGCAGCGCATGGAATCCGAGCTCCTGCAGGTCCTCATCGAAGCCATGCCGCAGGACATGAAGTTCGAGGCGCCGGCGGGTCTGATGAATGGCCCGGTGGTGAATGCGGACGGGCGCACCGATGTCGTCAACAACCAGGAGCAGGTGGACGACCTGCTGGAGAGTTTGGGGTTCTGAGTCGTAGGTCGGCCTTCAGGCCGACAACGACCGCCCAAGTCGGCCTGAAGGCCGACCTACGCAAATTAGCGGAGCGAAGACATGAGCGACTTTGGAGGCATGGAAGATCTTCTGCAGGATTTCCTCGTCGAAGCCGGCGATCTGCTGTCCGGGGTGGACAACAAGCTGGTCGAGCTGGAGAAGAATCCGCATGACCCGGGGCTGCTCAACGACATCTTTCGCGGCTTCCACACCATCAAGGGCGGGGCCGGCTTTCTCAACGCGACGGAACTGGTGACGCTCTGCCACTTGACGGAAAACCTGTTCGACAAGCTGCGCAATGGCGAACTGGACATCACGGCCGAGACCATGGATGCCATCATGGCCGCGACCGGAACGGTACGTGACATGTTCCATGCGCTCGAGCAGGGCGTGCAGCCGCATGCCGCGGACAGCGGCCTTATTGCGCACCTCAAGCAGGTCATCTCCGGCGAACCTGCCGGCACGGCGAAAGCCGCGCCTGCTGCGGCCCCCCAGGCGGCGGGCGGCGCGCCCGTCGTGAAAAGCACCGCCGCCGGCGCGCTCGACTGGAATGCCTACTATGAGGCGGTCACAGGAAAGCAGCCGGAGGTTCCTGCAGCGGCCGGCAAGGGGATTCCCCAGCCGCCCAAGCCCGCCGAGGAAATCATCCATGCCGCCATCGGCCGCCGCGCCGCCGACAAGCCCGGCTACAGCGGCCCGGCAGGCCGGCGCGACAGCGAAAAGGTTCGCGACAACTCGATCCGCGTCGACACCTCGCGCCTCGACCAGGTGCTCAACCTGTCAGGCGAGATCGGCCTGACCAAGAACCGCCTGACCAGCCTGCGCACGGAAATCCTCAGCGGCATGACGGGCAGCGAGACGCTGCAGGCGCTGGATGCCGCCGTAGGCCAGCTCGACCTGCTGGTGTCCGACCTGCAGAACGCGGTGATGAAGACGCGCATGCAGCCGATCGGCAGGCTGTTCCAGAAGTACCCGCGCATCGCCCGCGACCTGGCGCGCAATCTCGGCAAGGAAGTCGAGCTGGTGCTGGCAGGCGAGGAGACCGAGATCGACAAGACGATGATCGAGGATCTGTCCGACCCCATCATCCACCTCATCCGCAACGCCGTCGACCACGGCGTCGAGTCCCCTTTGGAGCGCACGGCCGCCGGCAAGCCGGAGAAATCCGAAGTGCGGCTGGAGGCGCGGCAGGAAGGCGACCACATCGTGATCCTGGTGGCCGACGACGGCCACGGCATGAACGCCGAAAAATTGCGCGCCAAGGCGCTGGCGAAAGGCCTCATCAGCAATGAAGAGGCCAACACCATGGACGAACGCCAGAGCCTCAACCTGGTGTTCCTGCCCGGATTCTCGATGGCGGCCAAGGTGTCGGACGTCTCCGGCCGCGGCGTCGGCATGGACGTGGTGCGCACCAACATCCAGAAGCTCAACGGCAGCATCGAGATCAAGTCGGAACTGGGCAAGGGCACAACCTTCATCATCTCCCTGCCGCTGACGCTGGCCATCCTGCCGGTGCTGATCGTCAAGCTGGGCGAGCAGCCCTTCGCCGTGCCCTTGTCGATGGTGCGCGAGATCCTGCCCATCGTGCCGGGCGAGGTCCAGGAAGTCGGCGGCCGCGCCACCATGGTCGTGCGCGGCGAGGTGCTGCCGGTCTATCCGCTCAACTACCTGATCGGCTGGCCGCAGGAGAAGACATCCGACTACGGCGTACTGATGCAGACGGCCGAGACCAGCTTCATCCTCGCCGTCGACAACTTCGCCGGTCGCGACGACGCGGTGATCAAGTCGCTCGAGGGCTTCAGGCCCAAGGGCGTGGCGGGCGTCACCACGCTGGC
>PHCS01000036.1 GCA_002840845.1 Betaproteobacteria bacterium HGW-Betaproteobacteria-14 | reverse complement strand
GCGGTAGAGCAGGCGCGCCACGCTCTTCGCCAGCCAGTAGCCGATGCGGAAGTAGAGATAGGCGTTGAAGGAGGGCACGATCTCGCGCGCGTAGCGGTCGATGCGGCGGCGCACGTCGACGAGCGGCTCGCCGCTTTCGCGCGCGTGCGCCTCGGCCGCCGCCTGGATGCGCGGATCGTGGAAGAGGCGGTCGATGAGCACCTCGCGCCGCGTCAGCTTGAACGACGGCAGCTCGATGCGCAGGCGGGTGTTGAGCTCCTCGATGACGGTGTTGATGCGGCGGCGGAAGAACCAGCGCATGCCCGGCGCCAGCAGCAGGACGCCGACGGCCCAAGCTGCCAGCAGCACGATGATCAGGAACAGCCACAGCGGAACACTGACGCTGGCGCCCATGCCTCCTCCGTTACCCCCTCTCCCCAACCCTCCCCCCAAGGGGAGAGGGAGTGGCGCTCCCCTCGCCCGCTTGCGGGAGAGGGGCCGGGGGAGAGGGCTACATCAGGACGATGTCGAACTGCTCCTGAGTGTAGCCCGATTCGGCCTGCAGGGATATCGGCTTGCCGATGAAATCCGACAGCATGGCCAGCGCCTGCGATTCCTCGTCGAGGAAGAGGTCGATGACCGACGGCGCGGCCAGCACGCGGTACTCGCGCGCGTCGAACTGGCGCGCCTCGCGCAGCAGCTCGCGCAGCACCTCGTAGCATATGGTGCGCGCCGTCCTCACCTCGCCGCGCCCGCCGCAGGTCGGGCAGGGCTCGCACAATACGTGGGCGAGCGACTCGCGCGTCCTCTTGCGCGTCATCTCCACCAGGCCGAGCGCGGTGAAGCCGTTCACCGACATGCGCGTGTGGTCGCGCCCCAGCGCCTTGTTCAGTTCCGCCAGCACGGCGGCCTTGTGCTCCTCGCTCTCCATGTCGATGAAGTCGAGGATGATGATGCCGCCCAGGTTTCGCAGCCTGAGCTGGCGCGCGATGGTCTGCGCCGCCTCGAGGTTGGTCTTGAAGATGGTGTCGTCGAAGTTGCGCAGGCCGACGAAGCCGCCGGTGTTGACGTCGATGGTGGTCATCGCCTCGGTCTGGTCGATGATCAGGTAGCCGCCGGACTTGAGGTCGACGCGGCGCGCCAGCGCCTTCTGGATTTCGTCCTCGACGCCGTGCAGGTCGAACAGCGGCCGCTCGCCGGTGTAGTGCTCCAGCAGTCCGGCCAGCTGCGGCATGTATTCCTGCGCGAAGGCGGAGAGCTTCTGGAAGTTCTCGCGCGAGTCGATGTGGATGCGCGCGGTGTCCGGCGTCACCAGGTCGCGAAGCAGGCGCTGCCCCAGGGTCAGGTCCTGGTAGAGCAGTGCGGGCGGGCGGGCGCTGACCGCGGCGTTTTTCGCCTCGGCCCACATCTTGCGCAGGTAGGCGATGTCGTTGGCCAACTCCTCGTCGCTGGCCTTCTCCGCCATGGTGCGCACGATGAAGCCGCCCGGCTCGCTCTCCGGCACGAGCTGCTGCAGCTTCTCGCGCAACTGCACGCGCTCGGCTTCGCTCTCGATGCGCTGCGAGATGCCGATGTGCTTCTCCTGCGGCAGATAGACGAGCAGCCGGCCGGCGATGCTGATCTGCGTGGACAGGCGGGCGCCCTTGGTGCCGATGGGGTCCTTCAAGACCTGCACGATGAGGTTCTGACCCTCGGAGAGGATCTTCTCGATCGGCCTGGGTCCGTCCCCGTTATGGCCGTTGCTGCCGCCATGGCCATTCTGGCGCTGCTCCCAGATGTCGGCCACGTGCAGGAAGGCGGTGCGCTCCAGGCCGATGTCGATGAAGGCCGACTGCATGCCCGGCAGGACGCGCACGACGCGGCCGAGATAGACGTTGCCGACCAGGCCGCACGAGGCGGTGCGCTCGATGTGCAGTTCCTGCACGACGCCGCCCTGCATGAGGGCGACGCGCGTTTCCTGCGGCGTGAAGTTGACCAGGAATTCCTCGCTCATGGCGAGTGAAGTGTAGCAGGTCGCGGCGCAACCCTGCGCGCGCCGCTCAGGAAGCGGCGTTCAGTCGCACGTAGAGCTTGGCGAGCAGGCGCTTGACCTGCTCCGAGGCGCGCACGTAGTCGCCATATTGGAGCAGGCGCCTCGCCTCGTCCTTCTTGCCGGCCTGGGCGGTCTCGACAACACGGCCGGCGCATTGGTGGAAGAGGGCATGCTGGCCCTTCATTTCGCCGAAGGTCTCGATCGTGCCGAAGCGCTCGCCGCCCGTGCCGTAAATCCACTTGCCCAGTGGACACTGGTCGTCGCGGCAGATCACCTCCACCTTGAGGTCCTCGTCGCTGGTGCCGTCGATATAGCTTTCCAGGCGGCCCTTCCACTTGATGTGCGCCTCGATGGCCGTCATGAAGTTGAGGCCGGCAAGCTCCGCCGAGGTTTCGACGGGCGGCTGCGCCGCCACTTCGCTTTGCTGTCCCAGGATGCGCTTGAACCAGTTCAGTGCGCTCACGACTGCCCCCTGTTTTTATATTGGATAACCGAAGCGTCGCAGAAGAAGGGCGGTTTCGTAAAGGGGCAATCCCATTATGCCGGTATAGGAACCTTTGATCTCCTCGACGAAGATGGCGGCGCGTCCCTGGATGCCGTAGGCGCCGGCCTTGCCCTGAAGCGCACCTCGCTGATGCTGAGGAGGGATTCCACCCGCTCGAAATCGGCGATCGCCACCGCCGTCAGGACACGATGGGTGCGGCCGGACAGGCGCTGCAGGATCGCCACGGCGTCGGCGTCGTGCTCCGGCTTGCCGATGACGCTGCCGTCGATTTCCACGGTCGTATCGGCCGCCAGCACGGGATGCGGGATCAGGTGCCGCTCGCGGATGCGCCGCATGCCGGCTTCCGCCTTGGCCAGCGTCACGCGCACGACGTAATCTTCCGGGCTTTCCTGCGGCAGCACCGTTTCATCGACATCCGGGTCTTCGCGCGGGATGCCGCGGAACATCAGCAGCTCGAAGCGCACGCCGATCTGCGTCAGCAGTTCGCGACGGCGCGGGCTGCGGGAAGCGAGATAGATGCGGGGCTCCAGATTGATCATGCTATTCCCGGTGATACGGATGGCCCTTCAGCAGGCTGGCGGCACGGTACAGCGCCTCGGCCAGCACCACACGCGCCAGCGCATGCGGCAGCGTCAGGCTCGACAGGCGCAGCGTCTCGTGCGCGGCGGCCTTGAGGTCCGGCGCCAGGCCATCGGGTCCGCCGATGACGAAGGCGACATCGTCGCCCGCTTCCATCCACTGGCGCAGCCGTCCCGCCAATTGCTGCGTGGTCAGGTCGGCGCCGCGCTCGTCGAGCGCCACCAGCCGGCTGCGGGCCGGCAACGCCGCGCCGATGCGGCTGGCTTCTGCGGCCAGCAGGGCCTCGACGGGCTTGCCGCCGCTGCGCGGTTCGGCCTTGATCTCCTTGAGTTCGAGCGCCAGTTCGCGCGGCATGCGCCTTGCGAATTCGGCAAAGGCCTCGTCGGCCCAGCCCGGCATGCGCGTGCCGACGGCGACGATGGCGAGCTTCATCCGCCCTCGGAGGCGGTTTTCTTGCGCGCGGCCGGCCTGGCCGACCAGAGCTCTTCGAGGTTGTAGTAGGTGCGCACCGCCGGCTGCATGATATGCACGACGATGTCGCCGAGATCGACGACGATCCAGTCGCCGGTCTCCTCCCCTTCCATGCCGATCACGCGTCCGCCGGCTGCGAGCACCTTGTCCTGCACGCTGCGCGCGAGCGACTTGGTCTGCCGCGCCGAGTCGGCGCTGGCGATGATGATGCGATCGAAGAGGGAGGATATCTTGGTGGTGTTGATGACTTCGATATCGCGCGCCTTGATGTCCTCCAGCGCGCTGACGGCGACCTTCTGCAGTTTTCTAACGTCCATCAGGCATTCTGTACAAGTGATGTTGGTCAATATACTCCCGCACGGGATCGGGAAGCAAATAGCGCACGCTCAGGCCCGCCGCCAGCCGTGCGCGCACGAGCGAGGCGGAAATGTCCAGCGGCGTCATGTCGAATGCGACAACCTGGCCGGCGGGCCCTTCTCTCAGCGCGCCAGGGTTGCGGCCCAGCCGGTCCGCGCAGGCTTCGGCGAGCTCCGCCGGAAATTCCTGCGGGGAGAATTCGAAGCCCGGGCGCGTCGCCACCCCGATATGCGCCAGCGCGAAAAGCTCGCGCCAGCGGTGCCATGAGGCAAGCCCGAGAAAGGCGTCGGCGCCCATCAGCAGCACCAGCGGTCGCGCGCCCGCCGCAGCGCGCAGGCGCTCGAGCGAGGTCACGGTGTAGCTGGGCGCCGCCGATCGCGTTTCGGCATCATCTACTGCGAAGGCGGGGTTGCCGGCCACGGCGCGCCTCACCATTTCCAGGCGATGCATCGCATCGACGCGCGGCGCCGCGCGGTGCGGCGGCTGGCCGGCGGGGATCCAGCGCACCTCGGCCAGATCGAGCGCCTCGCACGCCTCCTCCGCAAGGCGCAGATGGCCGAAATGGATCGGGTCGAAGGTGCCGCCGAGGATGCCGCACGGGCGCATATCAGACTGCTCCGGGGGGGCGAACGCGGCAAGCGCGCATCTCAGGCAACCACGTCGACCGCATCGGCCGCATCGTCGGTGCGCGCGAAAACATCGCGATAACTCACGTAAAAGCTGGCGAACAGCGTCGGCACGAAGACGAAAAGCAGGGGCAGGGAAATCGCCACCGCAATCGTGCGCAGCAGCGGCGCGAACATCGCACCGGCGATGCCGAGCAAGATGCCGGGCAGGATCGCGCTGATGAAGGCCACGCCGAGGCCATAGAGCACGAAAGGGCGCCAGTTGCGCGCGCAGGCGATGAAGCTGAAGAACAGCGCCTTCATGGCGGGAATGCCTTCCCAGGCCGCCAGCATGGGGGCGAACCAGAAGGCCATGAGCAGCGGCACCATGAGGATCAGGGCCACCTGCAAGGCCAGCATCAGCCGGTCGCTTTCAAGGAGGTCGTCGGGCGGCTGCTGCCCGGCCATCATGACGCCAAAAAGCGCACCGCCGTCGAACAGGGCGCTCGCTGCAAACACCGCGAGCGAACCGACGAGATAGGCCGCGCCAAGGATGAGCAGGACCCTGCCGTTCTTCTGGAAGCCGGAAAACAGCAAGCTGAAGCCGTTCCCGTCCCCGCGTTCGAGCGCGCGGCAGCCGTTCATGACGCCGACCGATAGAGCCGGAACGCACAAGGGCGCGATCACCATGCCGATGAGCGGAAAGAGGTTGAGAAACACCAATGCCAGCCAGTAGCCGAAAACGAGGAAGGTCAGCAGCGCGGGGTTGGTCAGGAACAGGCGGAAGCCCTCGACGATCCAGTTCCAGCCGCGAATGGCGGGGAGTTGACGGGCTTGCATTCAGAAATTGCCGCGGCGGAGTGGCGCCGCGGCGGTCATGAGGCGATTACTCGAATATCTCCACATAGGACGCATAGACCGAGCCCATCATCACCGGCACCATCACCAGCATGCCGAGGCCGAAGGGAATCATCGCGATGACGCAGAGCACCAGCAGGATCACGCCATAGACGAGGAAGGGCACGAAGTTCTTCAGGCAGGCGAAGAAGCTGGCCTTCATGGCCTCGAGCGGCGCGACGTTGTGGAACACCACCAGCGCCGGGGCGAACCAGACGGCCATCGCCAGCGGCACGAGCAGCGCCAGCATGACCAGCATGGCGATGAAGAATCCTCCGACGGCCATGCCCATGCCCGGGCCATGGCCGATCATCCCGCCGGTCAGTGCGGCCCCGCCGCCGATCATGAATACCAGCACAGTGATGATGACCACGCCGACGAGGTAAAACACGCCGACCATGATGAGGTTGCCGGTATTCTGCTTGAAGCCGGCGAACAGGCTGTCGATGGCGATGTCGCCGCCTTCGGTCAGCGACTTGCAGCCGAGCAGGATGCCGCCGGCGAACACCGGCATGAGGAAGTTCAGCAACAACGAACCGACGACCGGGATGAAGCTGAGCACGACGGCGATAACCATCAGGATGACGGCGATGGCGATCCACATGCCGGGATTCTTGACGAATAGCTGCCAGCCCTGCTTGAGCCATTCGATGCTGCGGCCGGCATCGACATTGCGGCCGGCCGGGTCGAAGCCGCCTCCGCCTTGACCCGAATTGTCGCCCGTCACGAGACCCGGATTCTCTTCGCTCATGGCTGCCTCCCCTTGTCGTTGATGTTATCGCCTGCGCTTTGCTGCGTCGCGGTCAAAAGGTGCCAATCACCCACATCGGAACGCGCAGGCCGGAATCCAGCGGCTCCTGGCGCGTCATGCGGCCGTCGCCCTTGTCGTCGACCAGATAGTAGGGCACGCCGTGCGGCGGCGTCACCTTGACCATGTAGAGCTTGCCGTTGATGCGGTATTCCTCGACCTTGTCCTCGCCGCGCTTGATGATGGTCACCTGCGGCTCCAGGGCCGGATCGGGCTGGTAGCCCGGCGGCGGCGGCGGCGGCTCGGGCACCGGCTGCAGGTTGGCAGGGCGATCCTGCGCAGCGACGGGCAGGGTCAGGGCAAGCAGACAGGCAAAGAGGAGGCGGCGCATGGTTTTGTCCCGGGAGAAATCCGCGAAGATTGTATCAGAGGTTCAGGAGCAGCTCGTGCTCGTGCGGAAGGGGCCCGAAGCCGCGCCCTTCATAGTGCTTGAAGATGGCGTCGACCACCTGCTCGGGCTCGTCGAGCACCTGCAGCAGGTCGAGGTCGCCGGCGGCGATCATGCCCTCCGCCACGAGGCGCTCGCGGAACCAGTCGAGCAGCCCCTGCCAGTAGTCCGACTGCATCAGGATGATGGGGATGCGCCGGGTCTTGCGCGTCTGGATCAGGGTCAGCGCCTCCATCAATTCGTCCAGCGTGCCGAAGCCGCCCGGCAGCACCACGTAGGCGGCGGCGAACCTGACGAACATCACCTTGCGCGCGAAGAAATGATGGAAGGTGAGCGAGATGTCCTGGAAGGCGTTGCTCTGCTGTTCCTGCGGCAGCTGGATGTTGAGGCCGACGCTGGGGCTCTTGCCGTGGAAGGCGCCCTTGCTCGCCGCCTCCATGATTCCCGGTCCGCCTCCGGAGATCACCGAGAAGCCGGCATCGGAGAGCAGCCGCGCCACTTTCTCCGCCTGAATGTAGTAGGGATGGTCGGGCGCCAGGCGCGCGCTGCCGAAGATGGAAACGGCGGGGCGGATCGGCGCGAGGCGCTCGGTCGCCTCGACGAACTCCGCCATAATAGCAAGCATGCGCCACGACTCGCGCGCCGTCGACGAGGCTGCCTCGGTTTGCGTGCCGGCAAGATGGCGAAACTTGTCGTTCTTCATATGTCGATATGCAGTAAGCGGTGAGCGGTGAGCGGTATGATTGCGGTTTCACCGCTCACCGCTCACTGCTGACTGCTCACTATGACCACATTGCTGCTGGTCGACGGTTCTTCCTATCTCTACCGCGCCTTCCACGCCCTGCCCGACCTGCGCAACAAGGCAGGCATGCCGACCGGCGCGGTGTACGGGGTCATCAACATGCTACGCCGCCTGGATAGCGACTACAAGGCGCTCAGTGGCGACAACTATGCCGCCTGCGTCTTCGACGCCAAGGGCAAGACCTTCCGCGACGACTGGTACCCGGACTACAAGGCGCAGCGCCCGCCCATGCCGGACGATCTCGCATGCCAGATCGAGCCGCTGCACGCCTGCATCCGCGCACTGGGCTGGCCGCTGCTCTGCATCGAGGGCGTGGAAGCCGACGACGTCATCGGCACGCTGGCACGCGAGGCCGCAGGCCGGGGCATCGAGTGCGTGGTGTCCACCGGCGACAAGGACCTGGCGCAGCTCGTCAATGCGCACGTCAGGCTGGTCAACACCATGAGCAACGAAACGCTGGACGAAGCCGGCGTGCTGGCGAAGTTCGGCGTCGCGCCGGAACGCATCGTCGACTACTTCGCCTTGGTCGGCGACAGCGTGGACAACGTGCCGGGCGTGGACAAGGTCGGGCCGAAGACGGCGGCGAAGTGGCTGCAGCAGTACGGATCGCTGGATGAAGTCATCGCCCATGCCGACGAGATCGGCGGCAAGGTGGGCGAAAACCTGCGCAGGCACCTGGAGTTCCTGCCGCTGGGGAGAAAGCTGGTCACCGTCGCCTGCGACCTCGACCTGCCGGTGAAAGTGGCCGACCTCGCGCCGCAGCCGCCCGACAAGGCAAAACTCGCCGAACTCTTCGCGCAACTGGAGTTCAAGACCTGGCTGCGCGAAGTGCGCGGAGACACCCCCTCTCCCCCCGAGGGGGAGAGGGCAGGGGTGAGGGGGCAGTCCGAACCCGCCGCCGAACCGCAGCCCCCCGGCGCGCACCGCGCCGGCTACGAAACCCTGCTGACCGGCGACCACCTCGACGCCTGGCTGGCCATCCTCGACTCCGCCCCGCTCGCCGCCTTCGACACCGAAACCACCAGCCTCGACCCCATGCAGGCGCGCCTGGTCGGTTTCTCCTTCGCCGTCGCCCCCGGCACGACAGCCTACCTGCCGCTCGCCCACCGCTACGCCGGCGTGCCGCAGCAGCTGACTTTCGACGACGCGCTGGCGAAGCTGAAGCCCTGGCTGGAATCGCCCAGGCACGCCAAGGTTGGCCAGAACCTCAAGTACGACATGCACGTGCTCGCCAACCACGGCATCCGCCTCGCGGGCGTGGCGCACGACACCCTGCTCGAATCCTACGTCATCGAGTCGGACAAGGGCCACGACATGGACTCGCTGGCAATGCGCCACCTCGGCATCGCCACCATCAAGTACGACGAGGTCACCGGCAAGGGCGCCGGGCGCATCGGCTTCGAGCAGGTCGACATCGCGCGCGCCGCCGAATATGCGGCCGAGGACGCCGACGTCACGCTGCGCCTGCACGAGGCGCTGCATCCCAGGCTCGCCGAGGAACCACGGCTGGAAGCGCTCTACCGCGACATCGAGATGCCGGTGATGCAGATCCTCTTCCGCATGGAAAGGAACGGCGTGCTGGTCGACGCCCCGCTGCTGGAGCGGCAGGGCCAGCAGCTCGGCCTGCGCATGATGGAGATCGAGAAGCAGGCGCACGAAGTGGCGAGGCAGCCCTTCAACCTCAACTCGCCCAAGCAGATCCAGGAAATCCTCTTCGAACGCGAGAAGCTGCCGGTGGTGAAGAAGACGCCCTCCGGCGCGCCCTCCACCGACGAGGAAGTGCTGGCGCAGCTCGCGCTCGACTACCCGCTGCCGAAGCTGATCCTCGACTACCGCAGCCTGGCCAAGCTGAAGAGCACCTACGCCGACAAGCTGCCGCGCGCGCGCGATCCCGCTACCGGCCGCGTACACACCAATTATTCGCAGGCCGTGGCCGTGACCGGACGGCTGGCCAGCTCCGATCCCAACCTGCAGAACATCCCCATCCGCAGCGAGGAAGGCCGGCGCATCCGCCAGGCCTTCGTCGCACCGCCGGGATCGAAGCTCGTCTCCGCCGACTATTCGCAGATCGAACTGCGCATCATGGCCCACCTGTCGGGCGACCGGGGTCTGCTCGACGCCTTCGCGCAGGGCGAGGACATCCACCGCGCCACCGCCGCCGAGGTCTTCGGCGCGTCGCCGGCGGAGGTGTCGAACGAGCAGCGCCGCTACGCCAAGGTGATCAACTTCGGCCTCATCTACGGCATGTCTGCCTTCGGCCTGGCGCGCGAACTCGGCCTCGAGCGGCAGGCGGCCGCGGCCTACATCGACCGCTACTTCGCCCGCTATCCCGGCGTGGCGAACTACATGGAAGCAACGCGCAAGCTGGCCCGCGACAAGGGCTATGTCGAGACGGTCTTCGGCCGCCGCCTCTGGCTGCCCGAGATAAAGTCAGCCGCCGTGGGACGGCGCCAGGCCGCCGAACGCGCCGCCATCAACGCGCCCATGCAGGGCACCGCCGCCGACCTCATCAAGCTGGCCATGATCGCCGTGCAGCGCTGGCTCGACGAGTCGGGCATGGCGACGCAGCTGATCCTGCAGGTGCACGACGAACTGGTGCTGGAAGTGCCGGAAGGCGAGCTTGAGGCCGTGCGCCGCGAACTGCCGAAGCTGATGGCGGGCGTGGCTCAGCTCTCGGTACCGCTGCTGGCGGAAGTCGGCGTGGGCGACAACTGGGATGAGGCTCATTGAACTCCAGAAATGGAGAATCCGTGTTATTGGTTTGGCCTGCCTGACAAAATCACTTGCAAGCCAAAGTAGTACAATGGCATGATATGAAAATTCATTTTCTGCTTGACGCCAAACCTCGCCTACCCGCAGCAAAAAACACCAGAGAGGAAGAATAAATGAGAGCAGTGCTTTGTTTTCTATCGGTGCTCGCAATAGGGGGATGCTCGACTTACATGCCGCAGCGATACAGCATTTCTGCCGACAACAATGTGGCTTTGAAGGCTATTGGGGTGGGGAACATTAATGTAGGCTCATTCAAGGGCCCGGCCAGTTTCGACAACAGCTGCCGGGCTGCAGGGCCCATTTCTCCTCCTGACAACATGAGCTTTGAGGCATACATACAAAAAGCGCTTGCCGATGAGCTGAAGGTTGCGGGCCTGTTCAACGACAAAACACCGACGGTCACTCTTTCAGGGTTGGTTGATCACCTGGAGTTCTCGTCATCCCGTGGTCTCACGGGGGGGTCATGGAGCATTGGATTGCGCGTGAACTCATCGAACGGCAAGTCGCTCCATGTTGCCGAGCACTATGAGTTCAATAGCGGTTTCATAGCTGATACGGCGTGCAAGCAAACCGCCGAAGCGTACTTGCCAGCAGTGCAGAACCTCATAAGCAAACTCATTGGCTCACCGGAGTTCAAAGGACTCCTCATGCCGTAACAAAGGCCAACAACTTTGCAACTTTGCTTCAAGGCAGGGCATCCCCACCTTCAGGAAGTCAGCTCTCCTCAAGCACACTCAAGAGATAGCGCCCACAAGCGAAAGAGTACCGAAGTCGTATTCTTAATCCGCCTGCGCCGGAAAGGCCTATGCGGCCTTTCGCCCTTTCAGTTCCTCGCGGATGATCTTCCTCAAGGCCGACTCGATATCGGCCTGGCTGAGCGACGATTTCAGTGTGTCGTTGATGAGCGTCTGGTAGCCGCGCTGGCCGGCCTTCTCTTTGAAGTAGTCCACGATCCCGGCGTCCAGATACAGGGTGACGCGCTTCTTCGGCTGCACCAGCCGACCGCCCACCCGCTTGCGCAGCACCAGTTTTCCTGCGTCGATGTCAGCCTGGGTGATCGGCGAGTTCTCGTCAGAGGTTTCGGTAGTAGATTTCTTTTTCATGGCGTTCGGCCTTTCGCATCGAGATCACGCGGATCTCTTCGTCCGTCTTGGCGGTGGCAATCGCCACCACCCTGCCGCGCAACACCCCCAGGGTGACGAACCGCTGTTCGCCGTAGTCGAAGCGCAGGTCTTCGAAAGTCACCGTCCGGTCGCTTTCGATCACCTGCGCTGCGTCCTTGAAATCAAGGCCGTACTTCTTCAGATTGGCGGCCCGCTTCTTCGGATCGTAGGTGTAGCGCATGACTGCATTGTATGCACAATAGTATGCATGTTCAAGTGCGGGGGAAGGGCTTGTAACACACAGTCCGCCGGATTCCCGCTTTCCCCGGAGCAAGTCCGAGGATATGGCGGGAATGGCGGATAAAAATGTCAGTTTTCTTCCAGCACGCTCAGCAGATAACGGCCATACCCGCTGTTGTGCAGCGGCCCGGCCAGGCGGCGCAGCTGGGCGGCGTCGATGTAGCCCATGCGGAAGGCGATCTCCTCGGGCGCGGCGATCTTCAGGCCCTGGCGCTTCTCGATGGTCTGCACGAAGTGCGAGGCCTCGATCAGCGACTCGTGCGTGCCGGTGTCGAGCCAGGCGTGGCCGCGGCCCATCATCACCACGTTGAGCGCGCCCTGCTCCAGGTAGCGGCGGTTGACGTCGGTGATCTCCAGCTCGCCGCGCGGCGAAGGCTTCAGGCTCGCGGCGATGTCGCAGACCTGTTCGTCGTAGAAGTAGAGGCCGGTGACGGCATGGCGCGAGCGCGGCTGGGCCGGCTTCTCCTCGATGCTCACCGCGCGGCCGTCGGCGCCGAACTCGACCACGCCGTAGCGCTGCGGGTCCTGCACGGGATAGGCGAAGACGGAGGCGCCGTTCGTGCGCGCAGAAGCGGCCTGCAGGTCCTTCTGCAGGTCGTGGCCGTGGAAGATGTTGTCGCCGAGCACCAGCGCGCTCGGCGCGCCGCCGATGAAGTCGCGGCCGATGAGGAAGGCCTGCGCCAGGCCCTCGGGCTTCGGCTGCTCGGCGTAGCTGAGCGTCAGGCCCCAGCCCGCGCCGTCGCCGAGCAGCTGCTCGAAGCGCGGCAAGTCCTGCGGCGTGGAGATGACGAGGATGTCGCGGATGCCCGCCAGCATGAGCGTCGCCAGCGGGTAGTAGATCATCGGCTTGTCGTAGATGGGCAGCATCTGCTTCGACACCGCCAGCGTCACCGGATAGAGCCGGGTACCCGAGCCGCCGGCGAGGATGATGCCTTTCCTGTTCGTTCCCATGATGTCAGTCCGAATAGTGTTGCGCGACCCAGTCGCGGTAGGCGCCGCTCGTCACGCGGCCGGTCCATGCCCGGTTGTCGAGATACCAGCGCACGGTCTTCTCGATGCCGGACTCGAAGCTCTCCGCCGGCGACCAGCCGAGTTCGCGCTCGAGTTTGTCGGCGTTCATGGCGTAGCGGCGGTCGTGGCCGGGGCGGTCCTTGACGTAGGTAATGAGCTTCTCGTGCGGCACCACCGGCGAGGCGGGATGCAGCCTGTCGAGCAGGCCGCACAGCGTCTTCACGACGACGAGATTGGTCATTTCCGCGCGCCCGCCGATGTTGTAGGTCTCGCCGGGGCGGCCGCGCGCCAGCACGGCGCGAATGGCGGAACAGTGGTCGCCGACGTAGAGCCAGTCGCGCACGTTGAGGCCGTCGCCGTAGATGGGCAGCGGCTTGCCGGCAATGGCGTTGAGGAGGATGAGCGGGATCAGCTTCTCGGGAAACTGGAAGGGGCCGTAGTTGTTCGAGCAGTTGGTCGTCAGCGTCGGCAGGCCGTAGGTGTGGTGGTAGGCGCGCACCAGATGGTCGGAGGCCGCCTTCGAGGCCGAATACGGGCTGTTCGGCTGGTAGGGATGCGTCTCGGCGAAGGCCGGATCATCTTGGCCGAGCGAGCCGTACACCTCGTCGGTGGACACGTGCAGGAAGCGGAAGGCCGCCTTCGCTTCGCCTTCGAGCGCCGACCAGTGGGCGCGCGCCGCCTCGAGCAGGGTGAAGGTGCCGTTGATGTTGGTCTGGATGAATTCGGCCGGGCCGTGGATGGAGCGGTCGACATGGCTCTCGGCGGCAAAGTGCACGATGGCGCGCGGTTTCTGGCGCGCGAGCAATTCACCGACCAGGGCAGCATCGTTGATGTCCCCCTGCACGAACCGGTGGCGCGCATCGCCGGCCAGACCGGCGAGGTTCTCCGCATTGCCGGCATAGGTGAGCTTGTCGAGGTTGACGAGCGGCTCGTCTGATGCGCGCAGCCAGTCCAGAACGAAGTTCGAACCGATAAAACCGGCGCCGCCAGTGACAAGAATCATTTCCACCCTCTTTCGGGGCCGGTTTCAGTGAAGGCTAACCTGCGCCGCAGGTTAAGCCCGCCTCGCGGGCGGCCGGAACTAAAACCGGCGCCGCCGGTGACTAAAAGCATATCCACCCTCTTCTAAGATCATTTGTAGGTCGGGCTTCAGCCCGACGACCGAAGTCGGCCTGAAGCCCGACCTACGTGAGCATCGATCCCTTCATCACGGGATTTCCTCCAGGCAGAGTCGCAGGCACGTTTCCCAGTCGGGCAGTTCCAGGCCGAAGCGGGCGCGCAGCCTGTCGGTGTTCAGGCGCGAGTTGGCGGGACGCGCGGCGGGAAGCGGGTACTCCGCCGTGGCGATCTGCGTCACGCTCTTCACGCGCAGGCCGCCGCGGCCCGCCACGATGGCCGAGGCGAAGCCGTGCCAGCTCGCCTCCCCGGCCGCGGCGAGGTGGAACACACCGCTCTCGAAATTGCCGTCGCGCCGCTCCTGCATCGCCTGCTTCAGCGCATGGGCCGTCGCCCCGGCGACGAGCCGCGCCCAGGTGGGGGCGCCGACCTGGTCGTCGACGATGCGCAGTTCCTCACGCTCGGCTGCAAGGCGCAGGATGGTGCGCAGGAAGTTGCCGCCGCGCGCAGCATACACCCAGCAAGTGCGGAAAATCAGGTGGTCGGCGCCGGACAATTGTATGCCCGCCTCGCCCGCCAGCTTGCTGCGTCCGTAGGCGCCGAGGGGATTGACCGCATCGTCCTCGACATAGGGCGCGGCCTTGCGGCCGTCGTACACATAATCGGTGGAATAGTGGATCAGCAGCGCGCCGCGTCGTGCGGCCTCATCCGCCAGCAGGGCGGGGGCGGCCGCATTGATGGCGTGGGCAAGTTCCGCCTCGCTCTCGGCCTTGTCGACCGCAGTATAGGCGGCGGCGTTGACGATGACATCGGGCCGCAATTCGTCCAGCTTGCGCCGCACGGCCTCGGCGTCGACGAGATCCAGTTCGCCGCGCCCGCAGGCGATGACGCGGCCGAGCGGCAGCAGGCTGCGCTGCAATTCCCAGCCGATCTGGCCGTCCTTGCCGGTGAGCAGAATCGTCGTCATGGATACAACTCGGCAGCGCCGAAGGGCACGCCCTGGGCATCCTTGCTGGAGAGCGTCGGCACGCCGTCGAGCGGCCAGGGAATGGCCAGCTCGGCGTCGTTCCAGGCAATGCAGCGCTCGTGCTCCGGCGCATAGTAGTCGGTGGTCTTGTAGAGGAAGTCCGCCTTCGCGGAGACGACGAGGAAGCCGTGGGCGAGGCCCGGCGGCAGCCAGAACATGCGCTGGTTTTCATCCGACAACTCGACGCAGGCCACCTTGCCGAAAGTGGGCGAGCGGCGGCGGATGTCCACGGCGACATCGAACACCGCGCCGCTGGCCACGCGCACCAGCTTGCCCTGCGGCTGCTGCAACTGGTAATGCAGGCCGCGCAGCACGCCGCGCATCGAACGGGAATGATTGTCCTGCACGAATTCGGCATGGATGCCGGCCGCCTCGGCCAGCGCGCGCCGGTTGTAGCTCTCGAGGAAAAAGCCGCGCGCGTCGCCGAAGATCTTCGGCTCGAGGATCAGCGCGTCATGGATTTCTGTCTGGATGACCTTCATACAACCGCATTTTACTTGCGGTTGAGATATTCGACTCGAATATCCTTTCGCCCGAGGGCCACCTTGCTGACGCCGCCGAACGCAAAGGTCAGGCGCGGCCAGCGCCGCGGCGGCACTTCCAGCCAGTGGGCGAAGAGCACGCGCAGGACGCCGCCGTGGGTGAGCACGGCCGCGGCGGGCGCCTCGCCCGCGCGCAACTCGTCAATGAAGGCCAGCGTGCGCGCCAGCATCTGCGCCGCCGACTCGCCGCCGGGCGGGGTGAAATTGAGGATGTCGGCCACCCAGGCGTCAAAGACGGCTTTTTCGATCTCGTCCCAGCGCCGCATCTCCCACTCGCCGAAATGCATCTCGACCAGGCGTGCGTCGACGGCCGGCGCCGGCGACAGGCGCTCGGCCACGCTGCGGCAGCGCAGGAGGGGGCTGGTGTAGACCGGGATGCCGGCCGGCAGGATGCCGCGCAGGCGCGCTGCGGCCACGCCGGCATCCTCCGCCAGGCCGATGTCGCTGCGGCCGTAGCAGGTGCCCTCCGGCACGTCCGGCTCGGGGTGGCGGATCAGGAAAAGTTCCATGCGACTGAGAGTATGCCCAGGTAGATCGCCAACTCCGCCCCTTGCTGCACGGCGCCGAGGCAGTCGCCGGTGTAGCCGCCGATGCGTTTGACGAAATAGCGTGCGGCGAGAAAGGTCGTAAGCAACGCCAGCAGCAGGCCGGCGAGTGCGGCTTGCCAGGGCGGCAGGGCCAGCGGCGCCAGGCCGAAACAGCCGGCCACGATCAGGCTGCCGCTTCCCATGCGCACGGCGAGCGGCTTGGCGCGCGACGAGTCGTCGTCTCGCACGTAGTCGAGTGCATGGATCAGCGTCGTCGAGCAGAGGCGCGAGGCGGCATGCGCGGCAACGATGGCCGGCGCGATCCACTCGTCGGGCAGTTCCAGCAGGGCGTTGAACTTCGCCAGCAGCATCAGCGCGACGGCGAGGGCGCCGTAGCTGCCGATGCGCGAGTCCTTCATGATCGCCAGCACCTGCGCCTTGTCCCAGCCGCCGCCGAAGCCGTCGACCGCATCCGCCAAGCCGTCCTCGTGGAAGGCGCCGGTGACGAGCAGCGTCGCCGTCATGCTGAAGAGGATGGCGAGCGACGCCGGCAGGACCAAGGCCGCCAGAATGAAAGTCAGCCCCCCCAATACGCCGACCAGAATGCCGACCAGCGGGAAATAGCGCGCCGCGCGGTCGAGCGCCTCCTGCGAATGCCCGACCCACGCCGGCACCGGCAGCCGCGTGAAGAAGCGCAGCGCGCCGAAGAAGTAGGCGATCTCTCGTTGGATCATTTGCGTGTCCAGATTCCTGTCGTAGGTCGGCCTTCAGGCCGACTTGGGCCGCTGCTGTCGGGCTGAAGCCCGACCTACACCTTCGCTTCGTTGCGCTTGTTCACGCCGGCCGACTCGAAACTGGCCATTTCGTTGAGGAAGGCCGCGGCCGCGCGCACCAGCGGCCAGGCCAGCGCCGCACCGGTGCCTTCGCCCAGGCGCAGGTCCATGTCGAGCAGCGGCCGCGCGCCAAGGTGTTCGAGTTGCAGGCAGTGGCCGCGCTCCTGCGAGCGGTGCGAGAAGACGCAGTACTGCAGGGTCGCCGGATGCAGCGTGGCGGCCGCCAGCAGGGCCGAAGTGACGATGAAGCCGTCGATGAGCAGCAGCATTTTCCGCTCGGCCGCGGCGAGCATGCCGCCGGCGAGCATGGCAATTTCAAACCCGCCGAAGTGCGCCAGCACGGAGAGCGGCACAGGATCGCCGCTGTAAAGCGCTGCCGCTTTCTCAAGCAGACCCAGCTTGCGCGACACGCCGGCATCGTCCAGGCCGGTGCCGCGGCCGACGCAGTCGGCCAGCGGGATGCCGGCGAGGAAGTGCGTGATGAGCGAGGCCGAGGCGGTGTTGCCGATGCCCATCTCGCCGAAGCCGATCACGTTGCAGCCGCGCGCGTGAATGTCGGCGACGATCTGCGCCCCGTTCGCCATCGCCTGCGCGCATTGTTCCGCCGTCATGGCCGCACCTTCCAGATAGCTCGCCGTGCCGTGGGGGCTGACTTTTGCATCGACGAGATTTTCGCGCTTGCCGAATGCATGGTTCACGCCGGCATCGGCCACCACCAGCTCGATGCCGTTGGCGCGGGCGAAGACGTTGATGGCGGCGCCGCCGGCGAGGAAGTTCTCCACCATCTGCCAGGTGACGTCCTGGGGATAGGCCGAAATGCCCGCCTTTGCTGCGCCATGGTCGCCGGCACAGACGAGGATGTGCGGCATGCGCAGCTCCGGCGTGAGCGTCTGCTGGACCTGGCCGATCTGCAGCGCCAGCGCCTCCAGCCGGCCGAGCGCGCCCTGCGGCTTGGTCTTGCCGTCGATCTTCTGCTGCAGCAAGCCGCGCAGGGCGTCGTCGGGCGGAGTGATGTCGAATTTCATGCTGTTCCTTTCAGGTTTTCTGCGGTGTCTTGAGCATCAGCGGCAGCCCGGCGGCAACGAAGGTCACGCGCTCGCAGGCGGCGGCCATATCCTGGTTGAGGCGGCCTGCCTCGTCGCGGAAGCGGCGCGTCTCCGCGCCGAGCGGCACGATGCCGAGGCCGATCTCGTTGGCGACGAAAATCACTTCGCCGGGCAGGCCCGGCAGCGCATCGAGCAGCGCCTCGCGCTCGGCGGCGTAGTCCGCCTCGATGACGTTCATCAGCCACAGCGTCAGGCAGTCGACAATGACGCAGCGCCCCGCTGCAGCTTGCGCGTGCAGGGCGGCGGCGAGCGAGCGCGGCGCCTCGACCACGCGCCAGCCGGCCGGCCGCGCCGCGCGATGATGCGCGATGCGCGCCGCCATTTCCTCATCGCCGGCCGAGGCCGTGACGATGACCGTCACCGGCAGGCCGGATTCCGCTGCGCGGCGCTGCGCGTAGGCGCTTTTGCCGGAGCGCGCGCCGCCGAGCACCAGCTCCTGCATCCCGCGGGGCTTTGCACTTACTTCAGTCGGTTTTCCGTGGGTCAACGTACAATTCCCCCATGCGCGCATTCTGCCTGATCGCCCTGCTCATCGCCGCGCCCGCGCTGGCCGACATTGCCGTGCGCGATGACACCGGACAAACCATACGCCTGGCGCGGCCGGCGCAGCGCATCGTCAGCCTCGCGCCGCACATCACCGAGAACCTCTTCGCCATCGGCGCCGGCGGGCGCGTCGTCGGCACGGTGGATTTCAGCAACTACCCCGAGGCGGCGAAGCGCATCCCGCGCGTTGGCGGCTACGAGAAGATCGACCTCGAGGCCGTGGCGGCGCTGCGGCCCGACCTCGTCATCGCCTGGGAGAGCGGCAACATCGCCAGCCATGTGGCCAAATTGAAGGCCATCGGCCTGCCGGTGCTGCTCACCGACACGAAGCGCATCGAGGACGTGCCGGCCGACCTGGAGCGCCTGGGCGAACTGTCCGGCGCCCGCGACGAAGCCCGTGCGGCGGCGGCGCAGTTCCGCAGCCGCCTCGCCGCGCTGACCGCCCGCCATGCCGCGCGCCCCAGGGTGGCCACCTTCTACCAGGTGTGGAATCAGCCGCTGATGACCGTCGGCGGCGGCCAGATCATTTCCGACGCGATCCACCTGTGCGGCGGCGACAACGTCTTCGCCGGCCTGCGGCAGATGGCGGCGGCGGTGACGGTGGAAGCCGTGCTCGCCGCCAACCCGGAGGCCATCGTCGCCAGCGGCATGGACGAGGCGCGCCCCGAGTGGCTGGACGAGTGGCGCCGCTGGCCGGCGCTCACTGCGGTCGCCCGCAACAACCTGTTCTTCGTGCCGCCCGACCATCTGCAGCGCCACACGCCGCGCATCCTCGACGGCATCGAGCGGCTGTGCGGTCATCTCGACACGGCGAGAAGCCGTCGCCCGGCTCATTCCGGAACCAGATAGCGCGCCGCGCCGTCGCGCATCTCGCGCAGCGGATGGCCATACAGGCGCGACAGCGTCTCTACTGTCAGCACCGCCTCCGCCGGCCCCTCCAGCGTGCGTCCCTCGCCGAACAGCAGCAGCGCCCGGTCGGCATGGCGCAGGGCCAGGTTGATGTCGTGCAGCACCATGACAATGCCGACGCCGTCCTCGCGTGCGCGCCGCGAAAGCAGGTCGAGCACGGCGATCTGGTGGTTGAGGTCGAGGTGGGCGAGCGGCTCGTCGAGGAGGTACAGCCCGGGCTGCTGCGCCAGCAGGGCGGCGATGGCGAGGCGCTGGCGCTCGCCGCCGGAGAGCGTATGCACCTCGCGCGCGCCGAAGCCGGCGAGGTCCACCGCCGCCAGCGCCTCGCGCGCAAGGCGCTCGTCCTCGCGGCCCTCCCAGGCCCAGCGGTCGAGATGCGGATGGCGGCCGATCAGCGCCGTCTCCAGCACCGTCGACTGGAAGGCGTCGAGGTGGCCCTGCGGCAGCAGGCCGCGCAGGCGGGCGGCGCGGCGCAGGCCGAGTTTTTCGTAGGATTCGCCGCAGAGCAAAAGGCTGCCGGCCCCGGGCTCGCGCAGGCCGGCCAGCGTCGACAGCAATGTGGTCTTGCCGGTGCCGTTGCGGCCGAGGATGGCCAGGCGCTGTCCTGCCTCAAGATCGAAACCGAGACCGGCGGCGACGCGCACGTCGCCGACATTCACTTCGAGATCGCGAACGGACAACAACGCCGTCATGACGCGCCTCCGCGGGGACTGCGCGTGAGCAGGTAAAGAAACACCGGCACGCCGATCAGCGCCGTCAGCACGCCGACCGGCAGCTGCTGCGGCGCGACGATCGTGCGCGCCAGGGTGTCGGCCAGGGTGAGCAGGATGCCGCCGGCCAGCGCCGCGGCCGGCAGCAGCACGCGCTGGTCGTTGCCGATGGCCAGGCGCACCAGGTGCGGCACGACGAGGCCGACGAAGCCGACCGCGCCGGTGGTCGTCACCGCCACCGCCGTGGCCAGCGCGGCCAGCACATAGACGCCGCCGCGCAGCCGCGCCACCGGCACGCCGAGGGCGCGCGCCGTGATGTCGCCGCGCGCCAGCAGGTTGAGATCGCGCGAGAACGGCAGCGCGGCGAGCAGGCCCAGCGCCAGCATGAGCAAAGCCGGTGCGGGCGTAGCGGCATGCGACAGGTCGCCCATCAGCCAGAAGAGCATGCCGCGCAGCTTGTTCTCCGGCGCGATGGAAAGAATCAGCGCCACCGCGGCGCCGCAGCCGGCGGCGACGATGACGCCGGTGAGCAGCAGGCGCGTCTGCGTCCACGAGCCCTCGCCGCGCGCCAGGCCGAACACCAGCAGGGTGGCGGCCAGCGCGCCGCCGAAGGCGCCGCCGTGCACCAGCAGCGCCGGCAGGCCGAGCAGCATGGCGCCAAGCGCGCCGACCGAGGCGCCGCCGGAGATGCCCAGCACGTAGGGATCGGCCAGGGGATTCCTCAGCAGCACCTGCATCAGCGCGCCGGCCAGCGCCAGCAGGGCGCCGCAGGCGAAGGCTGCCAGGGCGCGCGGCAGGCGCAGGCTGCGCACCACCTCCGCCGCCACGCCTTCCGTGTCGCCCGCAGTGTCACCGAACAGGGCGCGGCCGATGTCCGCCGCGGACACCGGCAGGCTGCCCGCCGCCAGCGCGATGGCGAGGCTCGCCAGCCCGAGCAGGGCCAGCAGCAGGATCACCAGCAGGGCGCGGCGGCGGGTGGGCATGGTCGTCGATTAAAACACTAACTCGGCGCTGACGTAGGCGTTGCGGCGGTCTTCCGGATAGGCGTTGAAGCTGGTGAACGCGCCGTTGACGATGCCGTAGCTGTAGTGCGCCTTGTCGAAGAGATTGTTGATGCCCGCCGCCAGGCGCCAGTCGCCAGCCTCGTGCGTCAGCTTGAGGTCGGCGATGGTGTACGACGGCATGCGGCGGAAGAGATTGCGCTGGTCGTTGTCGTAGCGTTGGCGGCCGACATGGCTGAGCGCGAAAGTCAGCCGCGTCGATACGGCGGGCTTCCACGCCAGCGACAGGCCGGCGCGGTCGCGCGGCACCAGCGGCACCTCGTTGCCGCTGACGTCGATGCCGCCGTAGCTGCCCGAACGGAACGTGGCTTCCGTGCGTGCGTAGCGCCCGCCCAACTCGACGTTCCTGCCCAGCGGCAACGAACCCTCCAGCTCGAGGCCGCGCCGGCGGGTCGGCTCCAGGTTGGTGTTGCTGAAGGTGATGGCGTTGTAGTGCAGCTCGTTGTCGAGCAGGATGTCGAACAGGCTGGCGCGGAAGGCGGCGCGTCCCGCCCGCCACTGCACGCCGACCTCGCGGTCCTTCGAGGTCTGCGGCTTGAGCAGCGCGGCGCAGGGCGGGAAGAAGCAGCGGTTCTCGTCGATGTTGGCGACGCGGAAACTCGTGCCGAGCCGGCCGTAGGCCGACCAGCCGCCGCCCAGCTGCTGCTGCAGCGCCAGCTCGCTCGCCGTCAGCGCATCGCGCGCGTCCTGCTTCGGCAGGGGCGTCAGGCTTTCCTTCTGCGACTGCTCGACGCGCTCGCGGCGCACGCCCAGCGTCAGCCTCGTCGTCGGCGTCAGGCCGAGTTCGTCGCGAACATAGACGGCGCGGTTGCGCTGGCGGCCGCTTTCGTCGCGGTTGCCGAAGGTGCTCAGGGTGTCGTTGCCGTAGGACCATTCGCTCCAGTCGACGCCGGCGGTGAGGCGGTTGGGCATGCCCGCAATCGTGGCAGCCCAGTGCAGGCGCGGCGACACCATTGTCACATCCACATTGGCATCCTGGCGACTGGTGAAGCCGAAACCGTAATCGTAGAAATAGCGCGCATCGCGGCGGCGCTGACTGAGGTCCGCCGCCAGGGTCACCTCGCCCAGGCGCTGCTCGCCGTAGAGGCCGACATTCTGGCTGCGCGAGTTGGCGTAGTCGTTCGGCGTGGACGTGCCGCGCGGGTCGGTCTTCAGTTGCGCCTCGGTGCGCGGGCCCGGCAGGCGGGCGTGCTGATTGTCCGTGCCGAAGCGCAGCGCCAGGATGCCGTCGCGGCCGGCATGGCGCCATTCGCCGGAGAAGGCATCCTGCTCGGCACGGTTGTTGTCGCGGTAGTTGTCGCTTTGCCGGCGCTGCACGTTCAGGTTCACGCCCCAGGCACCGCTGCCGAAGCTGACGCGGCCGCGCAGGTCGGCCATGTCGTGGCTGCCCAATGCAAGCGAGGCGCTGCCGCCCGGCGCCATCGCCAGCGGCGAGCGCGTGATGATGTTGATGGTGCCGCCCGTGGCGCCGCCGCCGTAGAGCACTGCGCCGGCGCCGCGCAGGATCTCGATGCGCTCGATGCTGTCGAGCGGAATCGCCGAGATGCGCGCCGCCGCCAGCTCGTTCTCCGAGAGGCGCTGGCCGTTGACCAGCACCAGGGTGTTCTGGTCGCCCGTCATGCCGAACCCCCTCAGGTCGATGGGCGAATCCGGCACGCCGAGGAAGTTGATGCGCGTATGCACGCCGCCCAGCTTGGACAGCACTTCGGAGACGTTGACGGCGGTGCTCTCGCGGATCTGCTCGGCGTTGATGACCTGGATGGCGATGGGCTGCTCGAGCGCGGGTGTGCCGAAGCGGCTGGCCGTCACCACGATTGCCGCTTCGTCCTGGCTTTGCGCATGGGCTGATACGGAGATTGAAACGGATAGCGCGCAGGCCGCGCGCCGGATGGCTGGATGCATCGAATGGCTCCCTCTATGCCGGCCTGCGTCCCCGCTGCCGGACAATGTCGAAAAACGGAAGCGCGTGAGGGAGCTTGGGCGGAGCGGGCAGGGCCCGGAGCCGGTGGCCGCACCCCCGCGGCGATTCCGAACTGGGGAACCTCTGAGTAAGTCCCGCATGGATCGCGTTTTCACGAAAACCGCTCAGCTGCCAGGCGCGCGACGCGGCCAAGGGTCATTCCCTTGGCAAGGAGCGCAACGCCGCAGATGGGCGGTTTTCGTGGAAACCCTGCGGGGCGTGGCCATCCGGGCGGTCTGCGTCGTTGCGGCGGCTCGCCGTGGAACGACCACTGTCTTCGCCGCCGCGCCTAGCAGCCCATCCCGGATGGCCGCGCCGCGACCATGTGGGACTTACTCAGAGGTTCCCTCTGTCCAAGGCCGGTATCCGGGCTCGCAAGTCTTGATCCGCCGCCTTCCCGAGTATGAGTATCACTCAGTGGCTGTATTTGGCGGACCCGCACTCGCTTACCGTTGCGGGGGCAGCCGAGGCATTGCCGAATCGAATCGGCGCACCTCGTTCCCGTTTAACCCGCCGGCTGAGGGCCGGCGGAGCACCTGGAACAGGATGCCGCTTGGCCAAAACGGCCACGCGACGAGGCGGATTATAGCGATAAAGCCGATGTCCGCCCCGCCGCAAAGGCGGCTTTGCGCATGGCGGGGTCACAAACAACATTCAAAAATCCACGTTATTGCTTGACGAGAAACTGCTTTTTATATAATTTGTCGCGATGGATCGGGATCTATTCGCACTCGAAGAACGCATCGAGCAGTTCATATCGTTGTGCCAGAATCTGCGCACCGAGAATCAGGAACTGCGCACGCGCGTGGCCGGCCTCGAGGTGGAGCGCAACCGCCTCAATGAGAAAATCGAAACAGCCTGCACCCGCCTCGAATCCCTCGTCGAACAGATACCCGAGTCATGACCCGCAAGGACGGCAATACTCTCGACATCGTCCTCATGGGACGCGAATACCGCGTCGCCTGCGCGCCGGAAGAGCGCGAGGCGCTGCAAAGCGCGGTGGTCTTCCTGGACGAAAAAATGCGCGAGCTGGGCGAGAAGACCAAGTCCTCCGGCGAACGCCTGGCCGTCATGACGGCGCTCAACCTGGCGCACGAACTGCTCTCCATCAAGCTGCCCGGCGGTTTTGACATGCAGGAGTTACGGCGTAGAATCGGTGCCATGCAGGCGCGGCTCGATGAAGTGATGGCCAGCCAGGAACAGTTGTTCTAGCCACTCCCGATCCGGCGTCAAGAATTCCCCTGCGGTGTTCGCCAAGGCCTTACATTCCTTGAACCAATGACTTGGCATTGGCTGCGGACCAAAGCGTCACTTTTGTGAGCGTCCCCAGTTGTACGCAACTGCGCGGACGCACCTGCGGTGACCGGAAAGCGGCCACTCTGGACCTCAGGTTCAGGATGCCGGCCTAGCGGCACAGGCGGGGGATCCCAATCAAGCGCGGAAGCCTCCGCGCTTTCTTTTTTGCGACATGGAACTCGACGAAACCTTCGGTTCTGAACAAGTCGGCAGCGATGAGCGGCGACGGCGCATCCGCCGGGTTTTCGAGGCCGTCGCGCCCCGCTACGACCTGATGAACGACTTGATGAGTTTCGGCATCCACCGCCTGTGGAAGCGGACCATGGCACGCCATTGCAGCGGCGTGCAGGACACGGTCGTCGATCTCGCCGGCGGCACGGGCGACGTCGCCCGGCTGCTCGCTGGCAAGCACGGAAAAGTCGTGGTGTGCGACCCCGGGCTGGCGATGATGCGCGAGGGCCGCCGCAGGGCGGGCGCGCCGCTCCTCTGGCTGGCCGGCGAAGCCGAGGCGCTGCCGCTGCGAAGCGGGAGCATCGACTTGCTCACCGTGGCCTTCGGGCTGCGCAACGCGACAAGGCTGGAAGCGGCCCTGGCGGAAATCCACCGCGTCCTGCGGCCCGGCGGGCGCTTCGTCTGCCTGGAGTTCTCGCGCCCGCATTTCTGGCTGCGGCCCTTCTACGACCTGTACTCGTATTTCGTGATCCCCCGCCTCGGCGCGTGGGTGGCGCGGCAGCCGATCGCCTACCAGTACCTGGTGGACTCGATCCGCCGCTTCCCGGACCAGGCGAGCTTCGCCGCCGCGCTGCAGGTCGCAGGCTTTGCCGATGTCGCCTGGCGCAATCTCTCGTTCGGCATCGCTTGCCTGCATTTCGGCACCAAGCCCCATGAAGCCTGAACCATTGCATCGGCTCGGCGCGACTCGGCCGTCCGGCTGGCGCCTGTGGTGGACGGCGGCGCGGCCGCGCACCCTGACCATCGCGGCCACGCCGGTGCTGCTCGGGTGCGCTCTGGCGCGCACCGGCGGCACGCAACTCGACTGGCTGCTCGCCTTGGCCACCCTCGCCTGCGCGCTGGCAATCCAGGCCGGCACCAACCTGCACAACGACGCCGCCGATTTCGTGCGCGGCAACGACCGCGCCGAGCGCATCGGTCCGCTGCGCGTTACGGCGGCGGGCTGGGCGCGCCCCGAACAGGTGCGCCGCGCCGCCCTCGCCGCGTACTCACTCGCCCTGGCTCTCGGGCTGTTGCTCGTCTTCAGTGGCGGCTGGCCCATCCTGGTGCTCGGCCTGGCATCGCTGGCCGCCGGCTGGGCCTATTCGGGCGGCCCGAAGCCGATTTCGCACAGCGCGCTGGGGGAGCTGTTCGTGCTGTTGTTCTTCGGCGTCGCCGCCGTGGCCGGCAGCCACTATCTGCAGAGCGGACAAGTCTCGCCCATCGCCCTGCTGGCCGGCATAGCGCTGGGCGCAATGGGCGCGGCGGTGCTGCTGGTGAATAATTTCCGCGATCGGGACGAGGACAGCGCCGCCGGCCGCCGCACCCTGGCCGCGCGGCTCGGTCCCGGCGGAGCGCGGCGCGCCTATGCCGCGCTGATCGGGCGGACTGGCTGCGCTGCTCGCGCTGCCGCTGGCCGTCCAACTGACAATCCGCATGCGCAACGCCGACGGCATCGCCCTCAACTCCGTCCTGGCGCGTACGGCGCTGACGCAATTCCTCTTCGGCCTCTCCCTCGCCGTCGGCATCAGCCTATGAATGCCCTCAACGATCTGCTGCTGCCAGGCGCCCTCGCCTTCATCATGCTCTCGCTCGGACTGACGCTCGAGCTGGCCGATTTCCGCCGCGTCTTCACACGGCCGCGCGCCATTGCCGCCGGCCTGCTCGGCCAGGTCGTCCTGTTGCCGGTCATTGCTTTCGCCACCGCGCTGGCGTTCCGGCTGCCGCCGGAACTCGCCGCCGGCCTGATGATCCTGGCCGCCTGCCCCGGCGGCGTCAGTGCAGGCCTCGTCACCCAGCTGGCCCGCGGCGAGACGGCGCTGTCGATCTCGCTCACGGCCATCACCAGCGTGGCGGCCGTTGTCACCGCGCCCGTCATCGTCGGCTTCGCCCTGGGACACTTCACCGGCGGCGGCCAGGCCGCCGAGCTGTCGCTCGGCAAGCTGGTTCGCGGCATATTCCTGCTCACGACAATCCCGGTGGTACTGGGCATGGCGCTGCGCCATGTTCGCCGCACGCTCGTACTGCGCCTGGCGCCGTGGGCAGAAAGAGTGGCCACCCTGTTCTTCGTGCTCATCGTCATCGCCTTCTTCATCGGCCAGCGCTCGGCGCTGGCCGACAACCTCCCCAGCCTCGGCCCGGCAATCCTCGCACTGAATCTGATCACCCTGGCTTCCGGCTTCGCGCTGGGCCCAGCCTTCCGCCTCGGCCGGCGCGAGCGCATCGCCATCGCCAGCGAATGCGGCCTGCAGAATGCCGCCCTCGGCATCTTCATCGCCGCCACCGCCCTGCAGGCGCCCGCTCTGGCGCTGCCGAGCGTGGTCTATGCTCTGTTGATGAATGTGAGCGCCATCCTGTTCGTCGTCTGGATGCGCCGCTCGGGAAAGGAGGAATAGATGGGCCCCCACGCTCACATTCGTTCGCGGAGGGCCGGCTTTGCACGGCCGGCCCGTTGCGCAGGCGCGGAGCGGTGCTCCGCGAAACCCCTGCTTCACCCCCCCGAGGGGGCGCATGCCTCCCTTGGGGCGGCCCGGCAGGAGGCATGATGGGCCCCCACGCTCACATTCGTTCGCTGCCCCCCGAGGGGGCGCATGCCTCCCTTGGGGCGGCCCGGCAGGAGGCATGACCATGCGCTACTGGCTGATGAAGTCGGAGCCCGAGGCCTACGGCATCGACGACCTGGCGCGCGACGGGGTCACCGCCTGGTGGGGGGTGCGCAACTACCAGGCGCGCAACTTCATGCGCGACCAGATGAGCGTCGGGGATCGCGGCTTTTTCTATCATTCCAACTGCGCCGAGCCGGGCATCGTCGGCATCGTCGAGGTGTGCAAGCTCGCCTACCCCGACACCACGCAGTTCGACCGCAAGCATAAATATTTCGACCCGAAATCCACACCCGAGAATCCGCGCTGGCTGAACGTGGATGTGAAACTGGTGAAGAAAACGCGCCTCGTCAGCCTGGCCGAGCTGCGCCGGCACAAGGAACTCGCCCACATGCGCGTGCTGGCCAAGGGCAACCGTTTGTCCATCACTCCGGTCGATCCGGCGGAGTGGGCGTTCATCACGAAACATCTGCTGGGAAAAGGGATCAAATGACCTTCGATCCATGGTGGCTGAGCTATCCGCTGCTGGGCGCCTTCGCCGGCTTCATCGCCGGCCTGTTCGGCGTGGGCGGGGGACTGACTTTGGTGCCGATCCTCTTCATGCTCTACACGGCGCAGGGGTTCCCGCTGGAACACACCATGCACCTGGCGCTGGGCACCTCCATGGCCACCATCGTGTTCACCTCGGTCTCGAGCCTGCGCGCCCACCATGCGCATGGCGCGGTGCGCTGGGAGATCGTGCGCGGGCTGGCGCCGGGCCTGATCGTCGGCACGCTGGCCGGCGCGACGCTGGCCAGCCAGATCCCGACGCGGCCGCTGGCGATCGTCTTCGTCTGCATCGTCTACTATGCCTCGGCGCAGATGATGCTGGACTTCAAGCCCAAACCGCATCGGCAAATGCCGGGCACGGCCGGCATGCTCGTCGCCGGCGGCGTGATCGGCGTGCTCTCCAGCCTGGTCTCGGCCGGCGGCGGCTTCATGTCGATCCCCTTCATGGTGTTCTGCAACGTGGTGATCCACCAGGCGGTGGGCACCTCGGCAGCGCTGGGTTTTCCGATTGCCGTGGCGGGCACCATCGGCTACGTCCTGGCCGGCTGGAACAGTGCCGGGCTGCCGGCCCATTCGTTCGGTTATGTCTATATGCCGGGACTGATCGGCGTGGTGGCGGTGTCGATGCTGATGGCGCCGCTGGGCGCGAAGACGGCGCACCGGTTGCCCGTCAAGCAGCTCAAGCGTGCCTTCGGCGGTTTCCTCGCCCTGTTGGGGACCGAAGCCTTCCTGCCGCTGCAGGCGGGCGATCTCCGCCACGCCCGACGGCACGATGGTCGCGGGCGACACCACCTTGCTCTTGTCGATCTTGCGCGACACCAGGGTGTTGTTGCAGACGCGGAACTCGACACCCTTGGTCGCCAGGTCCTCCATCGTCACATTGAAGGGGTTCTTGTTCTTGTCCTCGGCGCCGTCGAGCATGAAATCAATGCCCTTGCCGTGTCCGACGACGATGATCTTCGCCGTCGAGTCGGCATTCATGTGGTTGCGCACGTTGCGCAACACATCGACCGCTTTGTCGGTGCCTTCGTTGATGTGGTAGACAGCCTTGACCGGCTCGGCCGCAAAGGACTGCCCCGCGACGACCAGAGCTGCGAGTACTGCGGAAAACAACCACGTGACCATCTTCATGTCTGCTCCTTTCATAGGTTGGCGTTACCGACAAGCGTTTACGGCCTGACCACGGTCCAGCCCTGCTTGCTTTTCTCGATGATCTCGATGACGCCGGCCTGCACATAGCCGATCTTCGGGTGCATATCGGCGTTGGTGAGCTTCTGGCCCTTCATCGTGTTCTGGCACATGCTCACCTGCACGCCGTTCGCCAAGGTTTCGTCGATGCGGTTCGCCATTGGCGAGTCGAACTTGAGCATGCCTGAGGCGTAGCCGAAAACGACAAGCTCGACGTCGACCTTGTCCTTGCCATAAGCGCCCTGGATGTTCTTGACGACGTTCAGCGCCTGGTTCCAGGTCTTGGGATCGCCGTCGCTCACCTGAATGACGACGCCCTGCTTGGCCGGGCCGGCCAGCGCCGCCGGTGCGCCGGCGGCAAGGATCGTGCTGGCAACGACAAGTTGTATAAAGGCTCTGCGGATCATGGTGTCTGTCTCCTCTCTCTACGGATGTATGGTCAATAGGACCGTTATGGCTTTTTTCCCTGCATCTTGCTAATGTTTGACGCTTGAAGCGTCGGAATTATTCCCCGCCGTACAGAAGCCATGATGCAAACAGGGGCATAGGCACGGCAGGGGGAATAAATCCTCCGCCCAATGCGTCATACCGGAACCGGAGGAAACCCGATGAGACTGTTGCAATCGAGGGCGCAGCGAGCGCTTGCAGGCAAGATCGAGGCCAGCCGCGGACGACTCTACCGCATGGCTTTTGCCTGGTGCCACGACGCGGTTCTTGCAGACGACCTCGCGCAGGAGGCCCTGGCGCACGGTCTGGCCAGGATCGAGCAATTGCGCGAAGAAGAGCGCTTGATGAGCTGGCTGTTCGCCATCCTCAATCGCTGCTGGATAGATTACCTGCGCGTAAAGCGCGACGACCTTGATGATGAAATGCTTGCCGAGCTGCCCTCGCCCCTGCCGGGGCCGGACAGCCATGCCGAGTTGCAGGAAACGGTAAGCCGCGTGCGGGCAGCGGTGGCTGCGCTGCCGGTGGGACAGTGCCAAGTGGTTACCCTGGTCGACCTGGAGGGATGCACCTATGCGGAGGTCGCCCAAGCGCTGGCGATTCCGATCGGAACGGTCATGAGCCGGTTATGCCGCGCACGCGCGGCGCTGCGCGCCCTGCTCGAGCCGGCCACGGCACAGGCGCGCCTGAGGAGCGTGAAATGAACGATACACGGGATTATTCGGATGAACGCCTGAACGCGTTCATCGACAACGAACTCGGCACACAGGAAAGCGACGAGCTGCTTGCGGCGATCGCCGAGGATGCCGAACTCGGCCAGCGCCTTTGCGCCCTGCGTTCCACCAAGGAATTGGTGCGGCATGCCTATGGGCATCTGCCCCCAGCCCGCCGCAAGCGGGATGGCGGACTTTCCTTTTGGAGCGGCGCCATGGCGGCGAGCGTGGCCCTGGTCGTGGGCGTGCTGATGGGCTGGCAGGGACATAGCATGGCCGTCACTGCCCCGTCCGATTCGGTGCTGGCCTGGGCGGGCAGCCTATTTTCCCAGCCCGCGCCCACCCGCGTGCTCCTGCATCTCGACAGCTCGCAACCCGAACGCATGGAGGAGGCGCTCGACATGGCCGAGGCCTATCTGGCCAAGGCCAGCAACGCCAGGGTAGAAATTGTGGTCAACAACTCCGGCCTCGATTTGCTGCGGGAGGAATCCACGCCCCATGCGGCGCGCATCGCCGCGCTTGCTTCACGCCACGAGATGCTGGCGTTCGTCGCCTGCGGCAATGCCATTGCGCGCTACCGCAACGCCGGTCTGGATGTCACGCTGGTACCGGAAGCCATGGTGGCGGGCACGGCCGTCGAGCACGTGGTCGACCGCGTGCGCCAGGGGTGGACTTACCTGAAGATCTGAGCGGTCCCGGCTAGGCCAGGCCGATGCCGGTATACGCGGTCACCAGGCAGAGCGCCAGGAAGGCGGCCAGCACCTTGGCTTTGTGCCTCCAAAGTGCGGTAGGCTTGCTCGAATTCAACTGACGCATCATCCATCTCCTCTGCCGGCCGGGCATTTGGCGCTCTGCGGCGCCGATATCGCAACCATACGCTCCGCCAATTCGTTGCATCAACGAATTATTCAATGTTCGAATAAAACGGCTCAGCGGGGAAAACGTTGACGCAGCCGGCATGTCTGCCCTTCAGCGCGGCGTGTTGCGGCCGATGATGGCGAGGTAGCCGTCGGCGTCGAAGCGGCCCATGTCGCCAGTGCGGAAGAAGCCTTCGGCGGTGAATGCCTCCCGCGTCTTCTCCGGCATCTGCCAGTAGCCCATGAAAACGTTGTCGCCGCGCACCTGGATGTGGCCAATCCCGCCGGCGGGCAGTAGCGCATCGTCCTCCCCCACCACGCGCACCTCGGTGCCAGGCAGGGGAAGGCCGACCGTGCCGACACGCCGCTCGCCTTCGAGCGGATTGGAAGTGAGCATGCCGCCTTCCGTCATGCCGTAGCGCTCGAGGACGGTGTGGCCGGTGCGCGCGTGAAACTCATTGAGGGTTTCCGGCAGCAGCGGCGCCGAGCCGGAAATGAACAGCCGCATGTGCGCGACGGCTTCACGCGTCAGCGCCTTCTCCTGCAGAAGGCGCGTGTAATAGGTCGGCACGCCCATGAACACCGTGGCGTCCTGCATCAGCCGCAACGCGCGCTGCGGATCGAATTCCGGCTCGAGCAGGATGGGGCTGCCGTTCAGAAGCGCACAGTGGGTGGCGACGAAAAGGCCGTGCGCGTGAAAGGTGGGCAGCATGTGCAGCAACACGTCGCCGGGGCGGAACCCCCAGTAATCGTGGAGTACCCGGGCGTTTGCCGCCAGGTTGCGGTGGGAGAGCATCACCCCCTTCGCGCGGCCTGTGGTGCCGAAGGCATACAGGAGGGCGGCCAGGTCGCTCCCGGCGGATTGCGCCGTGTCGAAGGCCTCGGGCATCTCCGCCGCCGTCGCGGCCAGGCTGCCCTCGCCCCGCACGCCGAGGTCATGCACCAGCGGCATGCGCGCCGCCCAGGCCAGTTCCTGCGCCTGTTCCAGCGTTTCCGGCCGACAGACGAAGAGGCCGGGCTTCGCATCGTCGAGGAAGCACTCCACCTCGCGGCGCTGGCAGGCCGGATTCAGCGGCAGGAAAACCAGGCCGGCGCGCAGGCAGCCAAGGTAGAGGTAGAGTGCCTCGGGCGTTTTTTCCACCTGCGCGGCGACGCGGTCGCCCTTCTTCAGACCGGCCGCGACGAGCAGGTTGCCGTATCGCGCAGACTGACTTTCCATTTCGGCATAGGACACGCGCCTGCCGTTCGGCAGGATCAGGCAGGGTGCGTCGGCGACGGCGGGAAAATGCCCGGCCAGGAGGGCATACAGGTTTTCATTCATGCTTTCGCCAGCCGGCGAATCGCCGCGGCGGCGGCAATGCGGTCCTCTCCGACGAAAGCCTCGACGTTGCTTTCGATCTCGTCGGGGTCGTAAACATAATTCACCATCAGGCCGCAGGCCTGACTGAAACCCTTGGGCGAAATGTCCGCCAGCCAGTTGATGCGCTCGATGCGGGCACCGTTGCCGAGGTGGAAGCGCGCCACCGGATCGTAGGGACGGCCGTTCTTGCGGGCCAGGTAGAGGTAGCGCGCGGCCAGGCCCTCCAGCGGGTCGCGCAGGCGGCGCGATGCCGCCTTGTCCCGCGCCCACTCGCCCGAGGCCAGTTGCGCCAGGTCCATGCCGAGGCCGGCGAGAACCTGCGGTTCCTGCCTGAGCCATGCCGCGAAAAGCGGCAGCGGCGAAAGCGTGGCGAAGGTCTTCAGTTGCGGGTAATCACGCTTCAGGTCATCGATGACGCGTTTGAGCAGGAAATTGCCGAAGGTGACGCCGCGCAGGCCCGGCTGCGTGTTGGAGATCGAATAAAAGATCGCCGTGTCGGCGCGGCCGGCATCGAGCACCGGGGCGGATTCGTCGAGCAGCTCCTGGATGTTGCCGGACAGCGTCCTGGTCAGCGCCACCTCGACGAAGATCAACGGCTCCTGCGGCATGCGCGGATGGAAGAACGCATATAGCCGGCGATCGGAATCCAGCCGGTTGCGCAGATCGCTCCAGGAACGAATCTCGTGCACAGCCTCGTACTGGATGAGTTTCTCCAGCAGCGAGGCGGGCGAGTTCCAGGTGATGCGCTGCAGCTCCAGGAATCCGACATCAAACCAGGCGGTCAGGCGCGACTCCATCTCCCGGTCGAGCACCGCGAGCTCGTCATCCTTCTCGAGAAAGCCCAGCAGATCCTCGCGAAGATCGACGAGGAACTTGACGCCCTGCGGCAGTGCGTTGAACTGCGTCAGTATGCGAATGCGCGAGGAGCGCATCGCAGCGCGCAGTGCCGCCTCCGCATCCCACTGGCCAGGCTGGCCGACTGCGGCCTGGTAGGCCCGATGCGCGGCCTCCACCGCCGCCGGATCAGGCCCGAAATCGAGGGCGATGCGGCGCAGGAATTCGTGGCGGCCGGCGGCATCCAGACTCAAGTAGGTTTCACCCAGCCTGGCTGCGCGGCTGCGCGCCGAGACTTCGCCTCCGGTGCCGACGGCACAATCCTTCAACTGCCGGCGCAACTGGGACAGGAGCCTCGGCGTCAGTGGCGATAGCTTGCGCTTGCCGCCGACCAGGGATTTCATGCGTGCAATGAAGCTGTCCGCCCTCAAGAGGGCCGCCTGAAATGCGGGAGCTTTATCGGCCATGGAATTGCGGTCTGCGCTTCTCAAGGAAGGCGGTCAGGCCTTCGCGGTAGTCTTCACTGTCGAGAAAGGCAAAGCTGGCCTTCACCTCCTCGAAAGTCAGCCCCTGCGGGACGGCGGTCAGCCTACGCACCAGCTGCTTGTGCGCACGCGCGGCCAGCGGCGCCCCGGCAGCAATGCGGCGGGCCGTCGCGTAGGCTTCCATTTCGGCTTCTTCGTCGGCAACGACGCGCGTCACCAGGCCTTTCTCGTAGGCTTCGTCCGCGCCGAGGATGCGCCCTTCCAGCAGCAATTCCAGCGCCACCGCCGGGCCTGCGAGCGCCAGCAATCCGGACAATTCGCCCGGCGCCATGGAAAAGCCGAGCTTGTTGATCGGCGCGCCGAAGCGCGCCGAGCGGCCGCAGATGCGCAGGTCGCACTGGCCGGCAATCTCCAGTCCGCCGCCGATGCAGGCGCCATGAATCAGGGCCACCGTCGGATGCAGGCAGTCGCGCACGGCTTTGAGCGCGCCGGCGACCCATTCCTCATGGTAGATCAGCGCCTTCTCCAGCGTATCGCGCTCGGTGAGGAATTCCTCGATGTCGCCGCCGGCGGCGAACGCCTTGTCGCCGGCGCCGCACAGCACGACGCAACGCAGGCTTGCGTCAGCGGACAGATCCTCCATGGCGCTGCGCAGGTGCCGCCACATGGACGCATTGACGGCATTCAGCTTGGCCGGATTGTTCAGCGTGACGGTGGCGATGACGCCGTCGCGGGTAAGGAGAATTTCTTCAGCCATGGCCGATACGCTCCCCTCCCCCGCTTGCGGGAGAGGGGCTGGGGGAGAGGGCGGCGGCATGCATCTTCGCCAGCGCGGCACGTCCCGACAGCAGGTGCGCATGCATCAGTGCTTCCGCCGTCGCCGCATCACGCTCGCGGATGGCCGCGAGGATGTGGCGGTGTTCCTCCAGCGACTGCTTCAGGCGCCCGTCCAGCCGCAGCGAATCGCGCCGCGTCAGTTTCAGCACCTTGCGCAGGTCGTCGATGACCTGCTTCACCCAGCGGTTGCCGGAGAGTTCCTGCACGGCTTCGTGGAAGGCGTGGTTGGCCTCGAAGAAGCCGTTGATGTCGCCCTTGGCCGCCTGGCGCTCGAGCTTCTCGTGCAGCGCCTCCAGGCGCTTCAGGTCGGCAGGGCTCGCCTTCTGCGTCGCCTCGAAGGCGCAGCGTCCTTCGAGCAGCGCCATCAGCGGGAAGATGTCGTCGAGGTCGCGCTCGGCCAACTGGGTGACGTAGCAGCCGCGCCGCGGCTTCAGCGTCACCAGGCCTTCGGAGGCCAGCACCTTGAGCGCCTCGCGCAGCGGGGTGCGGCTGATGCCGTACTGTTCGGCCAGGGCCTGCTCGTCGACCCACGCCCCCGGTTGCAATTCATGCGCGAAAATGCGCTGGCGCAGGCGTTCGGCGACTTCCTGGTAAAGGGCGGGCTGGGCAATGCTGTGCGGGCTCACGGAATTGTCGCTTCGATGATTGTCATCGCCTGACTTGCATTCATAATTATGGATACAGTATTATGCGAACCAATGGATGTCAAGCCCCGGCTGTATTCCTGCGCGGGAGAGGACTATCCTGCCGAAAAACCGGCATCGGCCATCAAGGAAAGGCTCCGCCATGACTGACAAGTTGCCCGACTCCGCCCATCTCGCCGCCTGGGAAAAGGCCGCCGCCAAGTCGGCGCCGGACGGCGACGTCTCCGCCCTGAACTGGGTCACGCCGGAAGGCATCACCGTCAAGCCGCTGTATACGAAGCGCGACACGGAGGGCCTGCCGCACGCCGACACCCTGCCCGGCCTCGAGCCCTTCCTGCGCGGCCCGCAGGCCACCATGTACGCGGTGCGGCCGTGGACCATCCGTCAGTACGCCGGCTTCTCCACCGCCGAGGAGTCCAACGCCTTCTACCGCCGCGCGCTGGCCGGCGGCGGCCAGGGCATCTCGGTGGCCTTCGACCTCGCCACCCACCGCGGCTACGATTCCGACCACCCGCGCGTCACCGGCGACGTCGGCAAGGCCGGGGTAGCCATCGATTCCGTCGAGGACATGAAGATCCTCTTCGACGCCATCCCGCTCGACAAGATTTCCGTTTCCATGACCATGAACGGCGCCGTGCTGCCGGTGCTGGCCGGCTACATCGTCGCCGCTGAGGAGCAGGGCGTGGCGCAGGAGAAGCTCTCCGGCACCATCCAGAACGACATCCTCAAGGAGTTCATGGTCCGCAACACCTACATCTACCCGCCGGCGCCGTCGATGCGCATCATCGCCGACATCATCGAGTACACGGCAACGCACATGCCGAAGTTCAACTCGATCTCCATCTCCGGCTACCACATGCAGGAGGCCGGCGCGACGCAGGCCCTCGAATTGGCCTTCACGCTGGCCGACGGCGAGGAATACGTCAAGACGGCCATCGCCAAGGGCATGGACGTGGATGCCTTCGCCGGGCGGCTGTCCTTCTTCTTCGCCATCGGCATGAACTTCTACCTCGAGGTGGCCAAGCTGCGCGCCGCGCGCCTGCTGTGGTGGCGCATCATGAAGAAGTTCGGCCCGAAGAGCGCCAAGTCGATGATGCTGCGCACCCACTGCCAGACCTCCGGCTGGTCGCTCACCGAACAGGACCCCTACAACAACGTCGTGCGCACCGCCATCGAGGCGATGGCGGCGGTGTTCGGCGGCACGCAGTCGCTGCACACCAACTCGCTGGATGAAGCCATCGCCCTGCCGACCGACTTCTCGGCACGCATCGCCCGCAACACCCAGCTGATCATCCAGGAAGAGACGCACATCACCAATGTGGTCGACCCGTGGGCCGGCTCCTACATGATGGAGAAACTGACGCAGGACATGGCCGACACCGCCTGGGCCATCATCGAGGAAGTGGAAGCCATGGGCGGCATGACCAAGGCCGTCGAGTCAGGCTGGGCCAAGCTGAAGATCGAGCAATGTGCAGCGGAAAAACAGGCGCGCATCGACGCCGGCAAGGACGTCATCGTCGGCGTGAACAAGTACCGCCTGGAGCAGGAAGACCCGGTCGACATCCGCGAGATCGACAACAGCGCCGTGCGCGACGCGCAGATCGCGCGGCTGAAGAAGATCCGCGCCAGCCGCGACGGCGCGGCCGTGCAGCAGGCGCTCGACGCGCTGACCGAGGCCGCGAAAACGGGGAAGGGCAACGTGCTCGACCTCGCCGTCAAGGCGGTGCGCCTGCGCGCCACTGTCGGCGAGATCTCCGACGCCCTGGAAAAGGAATGGGGCCGCTTCCGCGCCACCAACCAGGCCATCTCCGGCGTCTACGGCGCCGCCTTCGAGCACGACTGGGAGTGGCAGGAGATCAAGCAGGACATCGAGGCCTTCGCCGCCGCCGAAGGGCGCCGGCCGCGCGTGATGGTCGCCAAGCTGGGCCAGGACGGCCACGACCGCGGCGCCAAGGTCGTCGCCACGGCGCTGGCCGACCTCGGCTTCGACATCGACATCGGCCCGCTCTTCCAGACGCCGGAGGAAGCCGCGCGCCAGGCCATCGAGAACGACTGCCATGCCATCGGCGTGTCCACGCTCGCCGCCGGCCACAAGACGCTGGTGCCGGCCTTGGTGAACGCGCTCAAGGACCAGGGCGCGGACGACATCATCGTCTTCGTCGGCGGCGTGATTCCCGCGCAGGACTACGACTTCCTGCAAAAGGCCGGTGCCGCCGGCATCTTCGGCCCCGGCACGCCGATCCCGGCCTGCGCGAAGCAGGTGCTGGCCGCCATCCGCAAGGCACACGCCACGGCCTGATCATCGTGCCATGAACGACTCCATCGCCGGCCAGGTGCTGCTTGCCGCCCCCGACCAGCAACTGGTCGCCGGCGTGCTCGCGCGTCAGCCGCGCGCGCTGGCGAAGGCCATCACCCTGGCCGAGTCGACGCGGCGCGACCACCAGGCGCGGGCGGAACAGGTGCTGGCAGCGCTGCTGCCGCACACCGGCAAGGCGATTCGCGTCGGCATTTCCGGCGCGCCGGGCGCGGGCAAGTCCACCTTCATCGAAGTCCTCGGCCTCCATCTCATCGAATGCGGCCATCGCGTCGCGGTGCTGGCGGTCGACCCCTCCAGCACGCTTTCCGGCGGCTCCATCCTCGGCGACAAGACGCGCATGGAGAAGCTGTCGACCCATCCGAACGCCTTCATCCGCCCCAGTCCCTCGGGCGGCTCACTCGGCGGCGTGGCGGAGAAGACGCGCGAGGCGATGCTGGTATGCGAGGCGGCCGGCTTCGACGTCATCATCGTCGAGACGGTCGGCGTCGGCCAGTCTGAAACCACCGTCGCCGGCATGGTGGACGCCTTCGTCCTGCTGCAATTGCCGAATGCCGGCGACGACCTGCAGGCGATCAAGAAAGGCATCGTCGAACTCGCCGACCTGGTGGTCATCAACAAGGCGGACATCGACCCCAGGGCGGCAGCATCCGCCAGGCAGCACTTCGAGGGCGCGCTCTCCCTGCTGCGCAGCGCGTCAGCCGCCTGGCGGCCGACGGTGCTGACCCTTTCCGCACTAACCGGCGAGGGCGTAGCCAACTTCTGGCAGGAAATTGAAAGGCATCGCACTACACTCGAGGCAAGCGGCGAACTGGCGGCCAAGCGCCGGCGCCAGGCCATCGACTGGATGTGGACCCTGATCGACGGCGAACTGCGCAACCGCTTCAGGCACCACGAAGGCGTCAGGCAGGATCTGGAAAAAGTCAGTCGCTGCGTGACGGCGGGCAGCATGACCCCGGCCGCGGCGGCGCACCGATTGCTGGGGCATTTGCAGAACGATTGATTGTAGGTCGGCCTTCAGGCCGACTTTGGCGCTGTTGTCCCACAGGGATTTCCTGCGGTCATCGGGCTGAAGCCCGACCTACGGATAAAGGGCTTATTGGGAGGCTATATGCACGACATCATCAGGCAACTCGACGAAAAGCGCGCGGCGGCCCGCCTGGGCGGCGGGCAGAAGCGCATCGACGCGCAGCACGCCAAGGGCAAGCTCACCGCGCGCGAGCGCATCGAACTGCTGCTCGACCCCGATTCCTTCGAGGAATGGGACATGTTCAAGGAGCACCGCTGCACCGACTTCGGCATGGAGATGCAGACCGTGCCGGGCGACGGCGTGGTGACCGGCTACGGCACCATCAACGGCCGCCTGGTGTTCCTCTTCAGCCAGGACTTCACGGTGTTCGGCGGCGCGCTGTCGGAAGCGCACGCCGAGAAGATCTGCAAGGTGATGGACCACGCCATGAAGGCCGGCGCGCCGGTGATCGGCCTGAACGACTCGGGCGGCGCGCGCATCCAGGAGGGCGTCGCCTCGCTCGGCGGCTACGCCGACGTGTTCCAGCGCAACGTGCTGGCCTCCGGCGTGGTGCCGCAGATATCGATGATCATGGGGCCCTGCGCCGGCGGCGCGGTGTACAGCCCGGCCATGACCGACTTCATCTTCATGGTGAAGGATTCGTCCTACATGTTCGTCACCGGGCCCGAAGTGGTGAAGACCGTCACCCACGAGGAAGTGACGGCCGAGGAACTTGGCGGCGCGGTAACGCACAACACCAAGTCGGGCGTGGCCGACCTCGCCTTCGAGAACGACGTCGAGGCGCTGATGATGCTGCGGCGCCTCGTCTCCTTCCTGCCCTCGAACAACCGCGAGAAGCCGCCGGTGGTGCCGACCGAGGACCCCTCGGAGCGCATCGAGATGTCGCTCGACACGCTGGTGCCGGACAATCCGAACAAGCCCTACGACATCAAGGAGCTCATCGCCAAGACGGTCGACGAGGGCGACTTCTTCGAGCTGCAGCCTGAGTTCGCGAAGAACATCGTGATCGGCTTCGGCCGCATGGCCGGACAGACGGTGGGCATCGTCGCCAACCAGCCGCTGGTGCTGGCAGGCTGCCTCGACATCAAGAGCTCGATCAAGGGCGCGCGCTTCGTGCGTTTCTGCGACGCCTTCAACATCCCGGTGGTGACGTTCGTGGATGTACCCGGCTTCATGCCCGGCACCTCGCAGGAATACGGCGGCATCATCAAGCACGGCGCCAAACTGCTCTACGCCTACGCCGAGTGCACCGTGCCGAAGGTCACGGTGATCACGCGCAAGGCCTATGGCGGCGCCTACGACGTGATGTCGTCGAAACACCTGCGCGGCGACGTGAACTTCGCCTGGCCCTCCGCCGAGATCGCCGTGATGGGGCCGAAGGGCGCGGTGGAGATCATCTTCCGCGAGGAGAAGAACGACCTGGCGAAGATCGCCGCGCGGACCGACGAGTACAAGGCCAAGTTCGCCAACCCCTTCGTCGCCGGCGCGCGCGGCTTCATCGACGACGTCATCATGCCGCACGAGACGAGGAAGCGAATCTGCCGCTCGCTGGCGATGCTGAAGGAAAAGAAACTGGAAAACCCGTGGCGCAAGCATGGAAACATCCCGCTTTAGCGGGATGTTTCGGTGAGGAGTGAGGAGTGAGGGGTGAAGAGTAAACACCCTGGCACCTCGCCCTCCAGTGCGGAACACAAGACTATAAACATGTACGAGTGAGTTCGAGTACGCGAGGGTCTTAACCCTCACTCCTCACACCTCACTCCTCACTGGGGAAACATGAAATGTTTACCAAGATTCTGATTGCCAACCGCGGAGAGATTGCCTGCCGCGTCATCAAGACCGCCCGCAAGATGGGCATCCAGACCGTTGCCGTCTATTCCGAGGCCGACGTGGATTCCCGCCATGTCGAACTGGCCGACGAGGCCGTCTGCATCGGCCCGCCGCCGTCGAAGGAATCCTACCTCGTCGCCGACCGCATCATCGCCGCCTGCAAGGAAACCGGCGCCGAGGCGGTGCATCCGGGCTACGGCTTCCTCTCCGAGAACGAGGCCTTCGCCAAGCGCCTGGAGGAGGAGGGCATCGTCTTCATCGGGCCGAAGCACTACTCCATCGCCGCCATGGGCGACAAGATCGCCTCGAAGAAGCTGGCGCTGGAGGCCAAGGTCAACACCATCCCGGGCTTCAACGAGGCCATCGACACGCCGGAGCAGGCGGTCGAGATTGCGAAGAAGATCGGCTACCCGGTGATGATCAAGGCCTCGGCCGGCGGCGGCGGCAAGGGCCTGCGCGTCGCCTTCTCCGACCGCGAGGCGCACGAGGGCTTTTCCTCCTGCCGCACCGAGGCGAAGAACGCCTTCGGCGACGACCGCGTCTTCATCGAGAAGTATGTCGAGGAGCCGCGCCACATCGAGATCCAGCTGATCGGCGACGCGCATGGAAACTGCATTTACCTTCAGGAACGCGAGTGCTCCATCCAGCGCCGCCACCAGAAGGTGATCGAGGAGGCACCGAGCCCTTTCCTCGACGAGAAGACGCGCAAGGCCATGGGCGAGCAGGCGGTGGCGCTGGCCAAGGCGGTGAAATACCAGTCGGCCGGCACCGTCGAGTTCGTCGTCGGCAAGGACAAGAGCTTCTACTTCCTCGAGATGAACACGCGCCTGCAGGTCGAGCACCCGGTCACCGAGTGCATCACCGGGCTCGACCTCGTCGAGCTGATGATCCGCGTCGCCGCTGGCGAGAAGCTGCCCTTCGCGCAGAAGGACGTCAAGCTCAACGGCTGGGCCATGGAATGCCGCATCAACGCGGAGGACCCGTTCCGCAACTTCCTGCCGTCGACCGGCCGCCTGACGCGCTACCTGCCGCCGGCGGAAGCCGACGGCGTGCGCGTCGACACCGGGGTGTATGAGGGCGGCGAGATCTCGATGTACTACGACTCGATGATCGCCAAGCTGATCGTGCACGGCGCCAGCCGCGACCAGGCCATCGCCAAGATGCGCGCCGCGCTCAACGCCTTCGTCATCCGCGGCGTGTCCTCGAACATCGCCTTCCAGTCGGCGCTGATGCAGCATCCGCGCTTCCAGTCCGGAAACTTCAACACCGGCTTCATCGCCGAGGAGTTTCCCCAGGGCTTCAGTTCGGAAAGCCTGGTACACGAGGACCCGTTGCTGCTGGCCGCCGTGGCGGCCTTCGCCCGCCTGCGCTACATCGATCGCGCCGTGCGCACCAGCGGCCAGCTGCGCGGTCACGAGCGCAAGGTCGGCAACGAGTGGACGGTGCTGATGGGCGACGACAAGTATTCGCTCGCGCTCAATCCGATCGGCGGCGGCTACGCGGTCACCCACGACGGCCAGACCTGCGAGTTGCGCTCGAACTGGCGGCTGGGCGACCTGATCTTCCGCGGCACCTGGAACGGCACGCCGGTCTCCCTGCAGGTGGAACGCCTCGGCCTCAAGTACCGCGTCACGCACTGGGGCACACAGGCCGACATGATGGTGATGACGGCACAGGCCGCGCACCTGCTCTCGCTGATGCCGGACAAGCCCAAGCCCGACCTGTCGAAGTTCCTGCTCTCGCCCATGCCCGGCCTGCTCACCGACATGGCGCTCAAGCCCGGCCAGGAGGTCAAGGCGGGCGAAAAGCTGGCGGCGATCGAGGCCATGAAGATGGAGAACGTCCTCAAGGCAGACCAGGACTGCGTCGTCGCCGAGGTGCTGGCCAAGCAGGGCGACAGTCTGTCGGTGGATCAGCCGATCGTTCGCTTCGCCTGATCCCGCACGCTGCGGCGCACGCGCCGCAGCGTGTTAAGCTCCCGGCGGTCGATAATCCGGGAGTCCGCAGTGCCCAGCCTGATGAATGAAGCGCCCGCCCAGGGGCTGCTCGAGTATTCGGTCGTCTACACCGATCGTGCGCTCAACCACATGTCGCCCGCCTTCCAGGGCGTCATGCGCGATGTCTCGGCGATTCTGAAAGAGGCCTATGCGGCGCACTCCGCCGTCGTCGTGCCCGGCAGCGGCACCTTCGGCATGGAGGCGGTGGCGCGCCAGTTCGCCGGCCACCGCAAATGCCTGGTTATCCGCAACGGCTGGTTCAGCTACCGCTGGAGCCAGATCTTCGAGATGGGGCGCATTCCCGCCGAGACAATCGTGCTCAAGGCGCGCCCCGCCAGCAGCGAAAGACAGGCGGCCTGGGCGCCGCCGCCCATCGAAGAGGTGGTGGCGGCGATCCGCGAACACAAGCCCGATCTGGTCTTCGCCCCGCATGTGGAGACCGCCTCCGGCATGATCCTGCCCGACGTTTACCTGGGCGCGGTGGCCGAGGCCGTGCGCGAAGTGGACGGCCTCTTCGTCCTCGACTGCATCGCCTCCGGCGCGATCTGGGTGGACATGGCCGCCCATGGCATCGACATCCTCATCAGCGCCCCGCAGAAAGGCTGGAGCGCACAGCCTTGCGGCGCATTCGTGATGCTCAACGAGCGCGCCCGCGCGCGCATCGACGCCACCACCAGCAGCAGCTTCGCCGCCGACCTGCGCAAGTGGCTGCAGATCATGGAAACCTACGAGCAGGGCGGCCACGCCTACCACGCCACCCTGCCGACCGACGCACTGGCGGCCGTCGTCCGCGCCATGCGGGAGACGCAGGAGTGGGGCTTCGCGCGTGCGCGCGCCGCGCAGGCGGAGCTGGGCAGCAGCGTGCGCGCACTGCTCGCCGGCAGGGGCTTCCGCAGCGTCGCCGCGGCAGGCTTCGAGGCGCCGGGCGTGGTGGTCAGCCATACCGACGACCCGGACATCCAGTCGGGGAAGAAATTCATCGCCCTGGGTCTGCAGACGGCGGCAGGCGTGCCGCTGATGTGCGACGAGCCGGCGGATTTCCGCAGCTTCCGCATCGGCCTGTTCGGCCTGGACAAGTTGCAGCACATCGATCGCACCGTCCGGCTTCTCGAGGCGGCGCTCGAGCGGATCGCCTGATTTGGCCAATCCGGTCCCGGCCGCCATCGATCACCTCGTCGTCGCTGCCGCCGACCTCGACAGCGGCGCGACCTGGCTGGAGGACAAGCTGGGCGTGGCGCTGGCCCAAGGCGGGAAACATGCCGCCATGGGCACGCACAACCGCCTGCTCAGGCTCGGATCCGCGCTCTACCTCGAACTCATCGCCATCGACCCGGCGGCCCCGGCGCCGCACAGGCCGCGCTGGTTCGGCCTGGACGACGCCGCAACCCGCGCCCGCCTCGCCGAACGCCCGCGTCTGCTGCACTGGGTGGCGCGCGTGCCCGACCTCGACGCGGCGCTCGCCGGTTGTCCGGAGGCGCTGGGCGATGCCATTGAACTCGCGCGCGACTCTCTGCGCTGGCGCATCACCGTGCCGTCAGCCGGCCTGCCGCCGCTGGGCGGCCTGCTGCCGGCCCTGATCGAATGGAAAACGGACACGCACCCTGCTGCCGGCCTGGCCGACACTGGCTGCGAATTGATGAAGCTGGAAGGCTTTCATCCCGATGCGGCAGCGGTGCGCCGTGCGCTCGCCGCCCTCGGGCTGGAACACGCGCTGGCCGTCTTTCCCTGCGAACGGGACGAACCAGTCGGGCTGGCGGCCTACCTCAGGACGCCGGTCGGGCTGGTTGAAATCGACTAGCGTCAGTAGCGCTTGAAGCGGCTCGCCAGCTTGGCGTGGATCTGCTTGGCCCAGTCGGTTGCCGTGAGGGTCGTGCCAAGCGCATCCTTGGAGACCACTTCGACGCGGCTGTTGCCCTGGGTGCCGATGCGCTCGACAAAGATGGCGACGCGCTCGCCCCAGCTCCAGGCCGAGGCGCCCTGCTCGACCAGGATCACGCCGTCCTTCTCGTTGGCGCTGCCGGCGCGCAGGCCTAGGTCCTTCAGGATGTCCGGCAGCGCCGCCCAGATCTGGTCGAAGGGCGCGGCGTAGCTGACGATGACCCCCTTGCCGCGATCGGCCTGGGCACTCGATGTCGTCGCGCAGCCGGTGAAAGTCAGCGCCGGCAGGACGGCGAGCCCGGCCAGGAATGTTCTCCTCCTCATGTGCTCCCCCTTGTTCAGGTTATTTTCGAATAGGCCTCGATCACGTCGGGCGGCGCCTGCACCAGTTCGATGAGCGCACCCTCGCCGGCGATCGGGAATTCCTCGCTGGCCTTCGGGTGCAGGAAGCAGATGTCGAAACCGGCCGCGCCCTTGCGGATGCCGCCCGGCGCGAAGCGCACGCCCTGGGCCGTGAGCCATTCCACGGCCTTGGGCAGGTCGTCGATCCACAAGCCGACATGGTTGAGCGGCGTGGCGTGCACCGCCGGCTTCTTCTCGGGGTCGAGCGGCTGCATCAGGTCCACCTCCACCTTGAAGGGGCCGCTGCCCATGGCGCAGATGTCCTCGTCCACATTCTCGCGCTCGCTGACGTAGTTGCCCGTCACCGCCAGGCCGAGCTTGTCGACCCACAGCGTCTTGAGTCGTTCCTTGGACGGGCCGCCGATGGCGATCTGCTGAATGCCGAGGACTCTGAATGGTCGTGTGCTCATGTTTCCTCCTGTAGCGAGGTATTTTACTGTGGCCGGCGGCCGGGGAAAGCCACCCGGGCTACAATGCCGTCATGGATTTCACCGCCACCCTGCAGGCCGCCTGGGCGAAGAACGACTCGCTGCTGTGCGTCGGCCTCGACCCCGATCCGTCGAAATTCCCGGCCGCCCTCAGGGGCCGCGACGACGCCGCCTTCGAATTCTGCCGCGCCATCGTCGACGCCACGGCCGGCCTCGTCTGCGCCTTCAAGCCGCAGATCGCCTACTTTGCCGCCCAGCGCGCCGAGGACCAGCTCGAAGCCCTGATCCGCCACATCCACGATAAGCATCCGGGCATCCCGGTCATCCTCGACGCCAAGCGCGGCGACATCGGCTCGACCGCCGAACAGTATGCGCGCGAAGCCTTCGAGCGCTACGACGCCGATGCGCTGACGGTGAATCCCTACATGGGCTTCGATTCGGTCGCACCCTACCTCGCGCATAAAGGCCGCGGCGTCATCATCCTCTGCCGCACCTCGAATCCGGGCGGCTCCGACCTGCAGTTCCTCGACACGGGAGGAGAGAGTGGAATAAAGCGGCTGTACCAGCATGTCGCCGAACTGGTGGCAACAAAATGGAATGCCAGCGGCCAGTGCGCGCTGGTGGTCGGCGCCACCTTCCCGGCCGAACTGGCCGAGGTGCGCCGCATCGCCGGCGACATGCCGCTGCTGGTGCCGGGCATCGGCGCGCAGGGCGGCGACATCGCCGCAACAGTCAGCGCCGGCAGGACGGCGGCCGGCACCGGCCTGATGATCAATTCCTCGCGCGCCATCCTGTACGCCAGTTCAGGCGAGGACTTCGCCGATGCCGCGCGCCGGGCGGCGCAGGAGACCCGCGATGCCATCAATCAATTCAGACGATGAACCCTGGCGCGGCAACGCGCTGCCGCTGCTGAACGAAATCCGCCACGCCCTCGAGCAGCTGCTCTCCTCCGGCGAGACGACGGTCATCGACCTCGGCGCCCTGCCGATGGGCCCGCAGGACGAGGCCGAGTTGCTGGCAGCGCTCGGCACGGGCGAAGTCGACGCCACGATCAATGCCGGCGGGCCGAGCAGCGTGCGCGAGACGGCCTTCCACGGCGTCTGGCTGGTGACGCATCGAAACGAGCTGGACGAAATCGTGGCGCGCTTCGTCGAAGTCGCCTTCGTGCCCGAATTGCTCATGAGCCAGCCCGAAGATGTCGCCGACTCAATCGCTGCGCTGGCAAAAAATCTTGGAGTGGAGCAGAATATTCGGAAATAGCGATATCACATCGCATGCTCAGGGAGGCGCCATGGCAAGTAACGGTCCGACCATCGCGGAGGTGCTGCGACAGCAAGGCATCAGCCGCCGCGGCTTCCTCAAGTTCTGCGCCACCACCGCCTCGCTCATGGCGCTGCCGCCCTCGATGGTGCCGGCCATCGCCGCGGCGCTGGAGAACGCCCGGCGCCCATCGGTGATCTGGCTCTCCTTCCAGGAATGCACCGGCTGCACCGAGTCGCTGACGCGCTCGCACTCCCCCTCGATCGAGGGCCTGATCCTCGACCAGGTGTCCCTCGACTACCACCACACCCTGCAGGCTGCCTCCGGCACCGCGGCCGAGGCGGCGCGCGAAGCGGCCATGCGCGAGAACGCCGGCAAGTACCTGCTGGTGGTGGACGGCTCGATTCCGCTGGGCAACGCCGGCTACTCGACCATCGCCGGCATCAGCAATCTGGACATGCTCAAGGAAACCGCCGCAGGCGCGGCGGCGGTGATCGCCGTTGGCACCTGCGCGGCCTACGGCGGCATTCCGGCGGCGCTGCCGAACCCGACAGGCGCGGTGCCGGTGAGCGCGATCATCAAGGACAAGCCGGTGCTGAACGTGCCGGGCTGCCCGCCCATCCCGGTGGTCATCACAGGCGTGCTGGCGCATTTCCTCACTTTCGGCGGCCTGCCGGAACTCGATGCGCTGGGGCGTCCCAAGGCCTTCTACGGCGAGAGCATCCACGACCGCTGCTACCGCCGCCCCTTCTACGACCAGGGCAAGTTCGCCGAGACCTTCGACGACGAGGGCGCGCGCAAGGGCTGGTGCCTGTTCAAGCTCGGCTGCAAGGGCCCGGTCACCTACAACGCCTGTGCCACCACCAAGTGGAACCAGGGCGTCTCCTTCCCCATCCAGTCCGGCCACGGCTGCCTCGGCTGCTCCGAGCCGGGCTTCTGGGACGCCGGCCCGTTCTACAAGGCGCTGTCCATGCCCATCGGGCCGGTCAAGGCGGCGGTCGGCGCGGCGGCGGCGGCCGGCGTGGCGGCCGGTGTGGCGGTGGCCCTGCGCAATCGCTCGGCGAAGAAGGGGGCGCAGGCGGCGCACCAGAAAGTCACCGTAGATGATCTGGAGCAGAAGAAATGAGCGCACTCGAACTCCTCACCTGGGCGCGCGGTGACGGCCTCGCGATCGCGCTGGCCATCTGCGCCTTCGGCATCCTGCTGCGCCTGTTCGAGATCTTTTCCCTCGGCCGCAAGGCGGACCTGTCCCGCCCGCGCGAGACCAGCCCGGGCAGCGGCTGGCGCACCATCTTCAGCCGCTCATTGCCGCCGCCGGGTCTGCTCAAGCGCTCGCCGGTCACCTACATCGGCGGCTATGTCTTCCACATCGGCTTCGCCCTCACCCTGTTCTTCTTCGTGCCGCACATCGAGCTGGTGCGCGGCCTGACCGGGCTGAGCTGGCCCGGCCTGCCCATGCAGGTGGTGGACATCGCCGCCGTGGCCGCCATCCTCGCGCTGTTCGCGGTGCTGGCGAGCCGGCTGACGAACCCGGTGAAGCGCTACCTGTCCGGCTTCCAGGACTATCTCGCCTGGCTGCTCACGCTGCTGCCGCTGCTGACGGGCTACCTGGCCTTCCACCACGTCGTCGCCGACTACACGCTGATGCTGGCGCTGCATGTCCTCTCGGTCGAGCTGCTGCTGGTGGCGCTGCCCTTCACCAAGCTGTTCCATACCGTCAGCGTGTTCGTCTCGCGCTGGTACAACGGCGACATCTTTGGCAGGAAGGGGGTAGCGTCATGAGCGCAACTTACGAACGCGGCATGAACGCCTTCAAGGAAGTGCTGGACGCCCCCATCGCCAGCTTCTTCTCCAGCTGCGTGCATTGCGGGCTGTGCGCCGAGGCCTGCCTGTTCTACACCGAAACGGGCGATCCGCAATACACGCCCATCCACAAGCTGGAGCCGCTTCGCCGCGCCTGGCAGCAGGAGTACACCCTGCTCGGCAAGCTGGCCAGGCTGACCGGCCTGGCCAAGCCGGTCACGGACGCGGAACTCGCCGAGTGGAGCCCGCTGGTCTACGACAGTTGCACGCTGTGCGGCCGCTGCTCGGTGGTCTGCCCGGTCGGCAACGACATCACCTACATGGTGCGCAAGATGCGCGAGGGCATGTCGGCGGCGGGCCACGCGCCGGAAGGCCTGGTGATGGCCACCACGCGCGCCATCCAGAGCGGCAGCCCGGCCGGCGTGAAATGGGTAACGGTGCAGGCGCAGATCAAGCACGTGGAGGCCGAGTTCGGCTTCAAGGTGCCGGTCAACCTCGAGAATGCGGACTACCTGGTCCTGATGTCCTCCTGGGAAATCCTCAACTATCCGGAGTACCTCGGCGCCGTCGGCCGCATCCTCAACAAGGCCGGCGCGACGTGGACGCTGGCCGAGGATGCCTACGAAGCCACCAACAGCGGCATCCAGATCGGCGCCTCCGACCTCGCCCGCGAGCTGGTCGGCCGCATCGTCAATGCCGCCGAGCGGCTCAAGGTGAAGTGCGTCATCAGCCCGGAGTGCGGCCATGCCTACACCGCCATCCGCTGGGAGGGGCCGAACCTGATGGGCCGCCCCTTCGGCTTCGAGGTGAAGCACATCCTCGAAGTGCTCGACGACCTGCGCCGCGAAGGCCGCCTCAAGCTGAAGGGCACGCTGGACACCCCGCTCACCTACCACGATCCCTGCCAGATCTCGCGCCGCGGCGGCGTCTATGAGCAGCCGCGCACGCTGCTCAACCAGCTGGCGCCGCAGTTCAAGGAGATGAGCGACAGCGGCGTCATGAACTGGTGCTGCGGCGGCGGCGGCGGCGTCTCCGCCAACGAACGCGCCGAGCCGTTGCGCATGACTGTCTTCAAGAAGAAGAAGGCGCAGATCGAGGAACTCGGCGTCAAGACGATGGTGACGGCCTGCGCCAACTGCCGCGTCGTCATGGAGGAAGCCTTGGAGCACTATCACATGGATGTCGAGATGCTCGGCCTGACCGAACTGGTCGCCGAGCACCTCGACGAATCGTAGGCCGGGTTGTAGGTCGGGCTTCAGCCCGATGACCGCAGGAAATCCCTGTGGGACAACAGCGCCGAAGTCGGCCTGAAGGCCGACCTACACGAAGGGAAGAGAAATGAACCAGCGCGTCGTCATCGACCCCATCACCCGCATCGAGGGCCACCTGCGCATCGAGGCGCAGATGAATGGCGGGGTCATCGAGCAGGCCTATTCCTCCGGCACCATGGTGCGCGGCATCGAGGTCATCCTGCGCGGGCGCGACCCGCGCGACGCCTGGGCCTTCGCCCAGCGCATCTGCGGCGTGTGCACCCTGGTGCATGCCATCGCCTCGATCCGCGCCGTCGAGGACGCGCTGAAGATCCGCGTCCCGCCCAACGCCGAACTGATCCGCAACCTGATGATCGGTGCGCAGTACATCCACGACCACATCATGCATTTCTACCACCTGCATGCGCTGGACTGGGTGGATGTCGTCTCCGCGCTGAAGGCCGACCCAAAGGCGACCTCGGCGCTGGCGCAATCGCTGTCGAAGTACGCCAAATCCTCGCCCGGCTATTTCGCCGACGTGCAGGCCAAGCTGAAGAAGCAGGTGGACAGCGGCCAGCTCGGCCTCTTCCGCAACGGCTACTGGGGACATCCCGCCTACAAGCTGCCGCCGGAAGCCAACCTCATGGCCGTGGCGCATTACCTCGATGCGCTGGCCTGGCAGCGCAACGTGGTGGCGCTGCACACGATCCTCGGCGGCAAGAACCCGCACCCGAATTTCGTCGTCGGCGGCACGCCCATCGCCATCAGCATCTGGCCGGACCACCCCGGCCGCGGCAAGGGGCCGCACTATCGCGGCGGCCAGGGCGGCACGGCGCTCGACGTCACCGGCCTGCAGCGCATCCAGGAAGTGATCTCCTCGATGCAGGCGTTCACGGACCAGGTCTACGTGCCCGACACGCTGGCCATCGCGGGCTTCTACAAGGACTGGTTCAAGCAGGGCGAAGGCCTGGGCAACTTCATGACCTTCGGCGACCTGCCGTCGAGCGGCATCAATGACCCCTCCGGCTTCTTCTTCCCGCGCGGCGCCATCCTCGACCGCGATCTGTCGAAGGTGCATGAAGTCGACCTGAATGCCGACGACCAGGTGCAGGAGTTCATCGCCCATTCCTGGTACGACTACGCCGGCGGCAAGACGAAGGGGCTGCACCCCTACGACGGCGAGACGAAGCTGAACTACAGCGGCCCCAAGCCGCCCTTCGAGCACCTGCCGGTGGAGCAGGCCTACTCCTGGCTGAAGTCGCCGCGCTGGAAGGGCAAGGCGATGGAAGTCGGCCCGCTGGCGCGCGTGCTGATGCTGCACGCCAAGGGCCACAAGCCGACGCAGGAACTGGTCGGCATGGTGCTGAAGAAGCTCGACGTGCCGGTGCAGGCGCTGTTCTCCACGCTCGGGCGCACCGCGGCGCGCACGCTGGAGACCAAGCTGCTGGCCGACGCCATGCAGGGCTGGTACGACCAGCTTGTCGCCAACATCAAGGCCGGCGACGTGCGCACCTTCAACGAGGAGAAATGGGAGCCGGCAACCTGGCCGCAGAAATCCCGCGGCGTCGGCTTCATGGAAGCGCCGCGCGGCGGCCTCGCCCACTGGGTGGTCATCGAGGACGAGAAGATCGCCAACTACCAGTGCGTCGTGCCGAGCACCTGGAACGCCGGCCCGCGCGATCCGGACGGCCATGCCGGCGCTTACGAAGCCGCATTGAAGGGCCACGCCATGCACGATCCGCAGCAGCCGATCGAGGTGTTGCGCACCATCCACAGCTTCGACCCGTGCATCGCCTGCGCGGTGCACCTGACGGACGAGAACGGCGAAACCTTTGAAGTAAAGACTAGCTAGTCCGCCTCGACCAGAGCAGCATCGCCACGCCGGCGGCGACCATCGGCAGCGACAGCCACTGCCCCATGCTCACGGTGTAGCTGAGGCCGAAGATGCCGGCGTCCGGCTCGCGGAAGTACTCGGCGACGAAGCGCACCACGCCGTAGCCGATGAGGAACACCCCCGACACCGCGCCGGTCGCGCGCGGCTTCGCGGAAAACCACCACAGCACGCCGAAAAGCACGATCCCTTCCAGAAACGCCTGGTAGAGCTGCGAGGGATGGCGCGCGATGTTGTCGACGTGGGGGAACACCATCGCCCAGGGCAGCGACGGATCGGCGGCGCGCCCCCACAGCTCGCCATTGATGAAATTGCCGATGCGACCGAAGCCCAGACCCGGCGGCACCAGCGGCGCGATGAAGTCCATCACCGCCAGCCAGGTCAGGCCGCGCTTGCGCGCATACAGCATCATGGCCGCCAGCACGCCGAGGAAACCGCCATGGAAGGCCATGCCGCCTTTCCACACGGCGAAGATCTCCAGCGGATGGGAAAGGTAGTAACCCGGCTCGTAGAACAGCACCTGCCCCAGCCGTCCGCCGATCACCACGCCGATCACGCCGTAGAAGAGCAGGTCGTCGATGTCCTTCGCCGTCCACTTCAAGTCGGGCCGCCGGGAGATGCGCCAGCGGCCGAGGGCGACAAAAGCGACGAAGCCGGCCAGGTACATCAGCCCGTACCAGCGCACCGAGAGCGGGCCGAGTGAAATGGCCACTGGGTCGATGTGGGGATAGGTCAGCATGGCATGGGCAATCGGCTAAAATCAGCATTCTAGCAACTGGCCGGCAGGCGCCGGCTTCACCAGGAGCAGCACCATGCCCACATACCGTTCCCACACCTCCACCCACGGCCGCAACATGGCCGGCGCGCGCGCGCTGTGGCGCGCCACCGGCATGAAGGACGGTGATTTCGACAAGCCGATCATCGCCGTGGTGAATTCCTTCACCCAGTTTGTGCCGGGCCATGTGCACCTCAAGGATCTCGGCCAGCTGGTGGCGCGCGAGATCGAGGCCGCCGGCGGCGTCGCCAAGGAATTCAACACCATCGCGGTCGACGACGGCATCGCCATGGGCCACGGCGGCATGCTGTATTCGCTGCCTTCGCGCGAACTGATCGCCGATTCCGTCGAGTACATGTGCAATGCGCACACCGCCGACGCCATGGTGTGCATCTCCAACTGCGACAAGATCACCCCGGGCATGCTGATGGCGGCGATGCGCCTGAACATTCCCGCGGTGTTCGTCTCCGGCGGGCCGATGGAGGCCGGCAAGGTGAAGTGGCACGGCGAGTACCGCATGGTGGACCTCATCGACGCCATGATCGAGGCCGGCGACAGCAAGAACACCGATGCCGACGTCGCCGACATGGAACGCTCGGCCTGCCCGACCTGCGGCTCCTGCTCGGGCATGTTCACCGCCAACTCGATGAACTGCCTGGCCGAGGCGCTCGGCCTCGCCCTGCCCGGCAACGGCTCGGTGCTCGCCACCCACGCCGACCGCAAGCGCCTGTTCCTCGAGGCGGGCCGGCTCATCGTCGCGCAGGCGCGCGCCTGGTACGAGCGCGACGATGCCTCGGTGCTGCCGCGCTCGATCGCCTCCTTCGCCGCCTTCGAGAACGCCATGCGCCTGGACGTCGCCATGGGCGGCTCGACCAACACCGTGCTGCACCTGCTCGCCATCGCGCGCGAGGGCGGCGTCGACTTCACCATGCAGGACATCGACCGCATCTCGCGCGGCACGCCCTGCATCTGCAAGGTGGCGCCAGCCACGCCGCAGTACCACATGGAGGACGTGCACCGCGCCGGCGGCGTCATGGGCATCCTCGCCGAGCTGGACCGCGGCGGCCTCATCAACCGCGACGTGCCGACGGTGCACAGCAAGACGATGGCCGATGCGCTCGGTCACTGGGACCTCGTCACCACGGCCGACTCCAAGGTCGCCGAGTTCTACCGCGCCGCGCCCGGCGGCGTGCCCTCGCAGACCGCCTTCTCGCAGGAGCGCCGCTACCCGAAGGCGGACACCGATCGCAAGGGCGGCTGCATCCGCTCGGTCGACAACGCCTACAGCAAGGATGGCGGACTCGCCGTGCTCTACGGCAACATCGCCCGCGACGGTTGCATCGTCAAGACCGCCGGCGTCGACGACAGCATCCTGAAGTTCACCGGCCGCGCCCGCGTCTGCGAAAGCCAGGAAGAGGCGGTGGAGAAAATCCTCGGTGACCAGATCGTCGCCGGCGACGTGGTCGTCGTGATCTACGAAGGGCCGAAGGGCGGCCCGGGCATGCAGGAGATGCTCTATCCGACCTCGTACATCAAGTCCAAGGATCTCGGCAAGGTTTGCGCACTGCTCACCGACGGGCGTTTCTCCGGCGGCACCTCGGGCCTGTCCATCGGCCATGCCTCGCCCGAGGCGGCGCAGGGCGGCGCCATTGGTTTGGTCGAAGAAGGCGACACCATCGAGATCGACATCCCCAACCGGCGCATTCATCTTGCCGTGGAAGAGTCAGTCCTCACGGCACGGCGAAAAAAAATGGAAGCGAAAGGCAAGCAGGCCTGGAAGCCGGCCAATCGCCAGCGCCCGGTGTCGGTCGCATTGCAGGCCTACGCCGCACTCACCACGTCTGCCGCCAACGGCGCGGTGCGCGACGTGACGCAACTCAAGCACGATTGATGGATGGCGCCATGACAACAAAACCCCCGGTGCAGCCCGACATCCTTGCCCCGGTGCCGCCCTGCGGCCAGTCGCTGGTCTTCCGCATGGCGCTGGAATCCAATCCGCGGCCGGCGCTGGCCCGCCTGCGCAAGGGCTTCGATCCCGCGTGGGGCGTGGTCGGCCTGGGCGATCCCCTGATGAAAACCATTGGCGCCGCGCTGCCCGGGCTGCGTCCCTTCCCGGCACTTTCCGGCCCGGGGTGCAGCGTGCCCTCCACGCAGGCCGCACTGTGGGTCTTCCTGCGCGGCGAGGAGCGCGGCGAGGTGTTCGACCGCTGCGAAAGCATCAGGGCCCTGCTCGGCGACGCCTTCGTTTTGGAGGAGGGCACGGACGTGTTCGTTTACGCCGGCGGCCGCGACCTCACCGGCTACGAGGACGGCACGGAGAACCCGCAGGGCGACGAGGCCGTCGCCGCAGCGCTTGTCGCATCCGGCACCGGCATGGCCGGCTCCAGCTACGTCGCCGTGCAGCGCTGGGTGCACGACCTCGAGCACTTCCGCGGCCACCCGCAGGCGGAGCAGGACGACATCATCGGCCGGCGCCGCGCCGACAACGAGGAGTTCGACGAGGCGCCGGCCTCCGCCCACGTCAAACGCGCCGCGCAGGAGAGCTTCGAACCGGAGGCCTTCATGCTGCGCCGCTCCATGCCCTGGGCCGGCGCGCAGGAACGCGGCCTGGTGTTCGTCGCCTTCGGCGCCGACCTCGACCGCTACGAGCGCGTGCTGCGTCGCATGGCCGGCCTCGAGGATGGCATCACCGATGCCCTGTTTACCTTCTCGCGGCCCATCA
>PHCS01000035.1 GCA_002840845.1 Betaproteobacteria bacterium HGW-Betaproteobacteria-14 | reverse complement strand
CCTACACCTTTCTCGGCGACGGCTGCCTCATGGAAGGCATCTCGCACGAAGCCTGCGCGCTGGCCGGCACCTGGGGCCTGGGCAAGCTGACGGCCTTCTGGGACGACAACGGCATTTCCATCGACGGCCACGTCGAAGGCTGGTTCACCGACGACACGCCCAAGCGCTTCGAGGCCTATGGCTGGCAGGTCATCGCCAATGTGAACGGCCATGATCCGGAAGCCATTCACGCCGCGATCAACAAGGCCAAGGCGGAAACCTCGCGCCCGACCCTGATCTGCTGCAAGACGCGGATCGGCCTGGGCGCGCCCACCAAGGTCGGCACGCACGATGTGCATGGCGCGCCGCTGGGCGATGCCGAGATCGCCGCCGCCCGCCCGCACATGGGCTGGGTCTTCCCGCCCTTCGAGATCCCGCAGGAAGTGTATGAAGCCTGGGACGCGAAGAAGAAAGGCGCCGCCGCCGAAGCCGACTGGCGGCACAAGTTCGATCGCTACGCCAAGGCGCACCCCGATCTGGCGGCCGAATTCACGCGCCGCATGGCCGGTGAGCTGCCGGCCGACTGGGCCGCGCATGCACAGAAGGCCATCGCCGCCGTCAATGAGAAGGGCGAAACCGTCGCCACGCGCAAGGCTTCGCAAATCGCCATCAAGGCCCTGGCGCCGGCCCTGCCCGAGTTCGTTGGCGGCTCGGCCGACCTGACCGGATCCAACCTGACCAACTGGACAGGCTGCAAGCACGTCTCCGGCCGCACGCCAGGCAACTATATTTCCTACGGCGTGCGCGAGTTCGGCATGTCGCACATCATGAACGGCATGGCCCTGCACGGCGGCATCCTGCCTTTCGGCGGCACCTTCCTCATGTTCTCGGAATACGCCCGCAACGCCCTGCGCATGTCGGCACTGATGAAGCAGCGCGTCATCTATGTCTTCACGCACGACTCGATCGGCCTGGGCGAGGACGGCCCGACGCACCAGCCGGTCGAGCAGACCGCCACGCTGCGCATGATCCCGAACATGGACGTCTGGCGCCCCTGCGACACCGTCGAGACGATGGTGGCGTGGACGCAGGCGGTGGAAAAGCGCGATGGCCCATCGGCGCTGTGCCTGTCGCGGCAGAACCTGCCCTTCGTCAAGCGGGACGCAGCGCAGTTGGCGAACATCGCACGCGGCGGATACGTCCTCGCGGAAGCAGACGGCAAGGCCCAGGCGGTGATCATCGCCACCGGCTCGGAAGTGGATTTGGCCATCAAGGCGCAGGCGGCGCTGGCGCAGGAGGGCGTCGCGGTGCGCGTCGTCTCCATGCCGAACACCAGCGCCTTCGACCGCCAGGAGGCGGCCTACAAGGCAAGCGTGCTGCCCAAGGGCCTGCCGCGCGTCGCCGTGGAAGCCGGCGTTACCGGCGGCTGGTACAAGTATGTCGGACTGGAAGGCGCGGTGGTCGGCCTCGACCGCTTCGGCGAATCGGCCCCGGCCGGCGTGCTGTTCAAGGAATTCGGCTTCACGGCGGAAAACGTCGCGAAAGCCGTGAAATCGGTTTTGTAACTTTCTTCTGGAGAACGAATTATGGCTATCAAAGTCGGCATCAACGGTTTCGGTCGCATCGGCCGCATGGCATTCCGCGCAATCGCCAAGGACTTTCCCGAGATCGAAGTCGTCGCCATCAACGACCTGCTCGAGCCCGGCTACCTGGCCTACATGCTGCAGTACGATTCCGTGCATGGCCGCTTCAACGGCAGCATCTCCGTCGAGGGCAATAACCTGATCGTCAACGGCAAGAAGATCCGCCTGACCGCCGAGAAGGATCCCGCCAACCTGAAGTGGAACGAGGTCGGCGCCGACGTCGTCATCGAATCCACCGGCTTCTTCCTCACCAAGGACACCTGCCAGAAGCACCTCGATGCCGGCGCGAAGAAGGTCGTGCAGTCGGCCCCCTCGAAGGACGACACGCCGATGTTCGTCTATGGCGTAAACCACGAGAAGTACGCCGGCGAGAAGATCGTCTCCGCCGCCTCCTGCACCACCAACTGCCTGGCGCCGGTGGCCAAGGTGCTCAACGACAACTGGGGCATCAAGCGCGGCCTGATGACCACGGTGCACGCTGCCACCGCCACGCAGAAGACCGTGGACGGCCCTTCCAGCAAGGACTGGCGCGGCGGCCGCGGCATCCTCGAAAACATCATCCCGTCCTCGACCGGCGCCGCCAAGGCCGTCGGCGTGGTGCTGCCCGAGCTGAACAAGAAGCTCACCGGCATGGCCTTCCGCGTGCCGACCTCCGACGTCTCGGTGGTCGACCTCACGGTCGAGCTGAACAAGGAAGCCGACTACAAGGACATCTGCGCCGCGATGAAGGCCGCCTCCGAGGGCGCGCTCAAGGGCGTGCTCGGCTACACCGAGGACAAGGTCGTCGCCACCGACTTCCGCGGCAATTCGCAGCCGTCGATCTTCGACGCCGAGGCCGGCATCGCCCTGGACAAGACCTTCGTCAAGGTCGTCTCCTGGTACGACAACGAGTACGGCTACACCTGCAACATGCTGCGCTTCGTCAAGCACGTCGCGAAGTAAAAGTCAGCCGCTGGAGGACGGCGGGCCGCAGCCCGGCCCGCCGTCTGACGCCCCTCTCAAGCATGAGTCGTAAGGCCTGGGATCGCCCAGCCCCTACCGCTTATCTTCCAGGAGGAAATGATGTACCCCCACGCTCACGTTCGTTCGCTGCCCCCCGGGGGGGCGCAGGCCTCCTTCGGGGCGGCCCTTCAGGAGGCCTGACATGCCCCATTTCATCCGCATGACCGATCTCGACCTCAAGGGCAAGCGCGTGTTCATCCGCGCCGACCTCAACGTGCCGGTCAAGGACGGCAAGGTCACTTCGGACGCCCGCATCACGGCCTCCATGCCCACCATCGAGCACTGCCTCAAGGCCGGCGCGAAAGTGATGGTCACCTCCCACCTCGGCCGCCCGACCGAAGGCGAGTACTCCGAGGAGAACTCGCTCAAGCCGGTGGCCGAGGTGATGGCCGCCAAGCTCGGCAAGCCGGTGCGCGTCGTCCAGGACTGGATGGGGGGCGGATTCGAAGTCGCCGCCGGCGAGGTGGTGCTGCTGGAGAACTGCCGCTTCAACAAGGGCGAGAAAAAGAATGTCGACGAGACCGCGAAGCAGTACGCCGCGCTGTGCGACGTCTTCGTCATGGACGCCTTCGGCACCGCGCACCGCGCCGAAGCCTCCACCCACGGCATCGCCAAGTTCGCCCCGAGCGCCTGCGCCGGCATGCTGCTGACCGAGGAACTGGAGGCCCTGAGCAAGGCCCTGCTCGATCCGGCCCGACCGATGGTCGCCATCGTCGGCGGCTCGAAAGTTTCGACCAAGCTGACGGTGCTGGAATCCCTTTCCGAGAAGGTCGACCAACTGGTGGTCGGCGGCGGCATCGCCAACACCTTCCTCCAGGCCAGCGGCAAGCCGGTCGGCAAGTCGCTGTGCGAGCATGACCTGGTGCCCACCGCGCAGGCCCTGATGAAAAAAATGACTGCGCGCGGCGCCACCATCCCGATCGCCGTCGATGTCGTCTGCGGCAAGAAATTCGATGCCGCCGAGCCGGCCGTCCTCAAGGATGCCGGCGCCGTGGCCGACGACGACATGATCTTCGACATCGGCCCGAAGAGCGCGCAGGAACTTGCCGACATCATCATGAAGGCCGGCACCGTGGTGTGGAACGGGCCCGTCGGCGTCTTCGAGTTCGACCAGTTCGGCGAAGGCACGAAGAAGATTGCGGCGGCCATCGCCCAGACGAAAGCCTTCACCCTGGCCGGCGGCGGCGACACCATCGCCGCCATCCAGAAATACGGCATCTACGACAAGGTGTCCTACATCTCCACCGCGGGCGGCGCCTTCCTCGAATTCCTCGAAGGCAAGACCCTGCCGGCGGTGGATATCCTCGAACAACGGGCCAAGGGGTGATGTTCGGCAGGTCGGGCTTCAGCCCGACACGGCCTTCGGATCGGGTGCATGAGTCGGGCTGAAGCCCGACCTACACGGTAATTCATGATGCAGCGCTCAACCAAAATCGTCGCCACCCTCGGCCCCGCCAGCTCGGAGCCGGAGGTGCTGGCGCGCATGATCGCCGCCGGCGTCGATGTCGTGCGCCTGAATTTCTCCCACGGCACCGCCGCCGATCACCGGCAGCGCGTCGGTCTGCTGCGCACGGCAGTCAACAAGGTCGGCCGCACGGTCGGCGTCATGGTCGACCTGCAGGGGCCCAAGATCCGCGTCGGCAAGTTCGCTGCCGGCAAGGTGGTCCTCAAGCCCGGCGACAGCTTCGTTCTCGACGCGTTGAGCGAACCGGGCGACGTCAGGCGTGTCGGCCTGGACTATCCCGACCTGATCGACGACCTGTCGCCCGGCAATGTGCTGCTGCTCGACGACGGCCGCATCGTCCTCGAAGTGAACTCGGTCATCGAGCGCGAAGTGCGCTGCCGCGTGCGCATCGGCGGCACGCTCTCCAACAACAAGGGCATCAACAAGCAGGGCGGCGGCCTCTCGGCGCCGGCCCTGACGCAGAAGGACATGGAGGACATCCGCACGGCGGCGGAGCTCAATTGCGATTTCGTCGCCGTCTCCTTCCCGAAATCCGGCGCAGACATGCGCATGGCGCGCGAACTGCTGCGCGCCGCCGGCTCGGATGCGCTGCTGGTCGCCAAGATAGAGCGGGTGGAGGCCATCGACGCGCTGGAGGACATCCTGCACGCCTCGGACGCCATCATGGTGGCGCGCGGCGACCTGGCCGTGGAAGTCGGCGATGCCGCAGTGCCCGCCCTGCAGAAACGCCTGATCCGTGCGGCCCGTGAGCACAACAAGGTCGCCATTACCGCCACGCAAATGATGGAATCGATGATTTCCAGCCCGGTGCCGACGCGCGCGGAAGTGTCCGACGTCGCCAACGCCGTGCTCGACGGCACCGACGCCGTGATGCTCTCGGCCGAAACCGCTGCCGGCGAGTACCCGGTGGAAACCGTCGAGGCCATGGCGCGCATCTGCCTCGAGGCCGAAAAATCCCAGGAGATCGGGCTGGACCACCATTTCCTCGACCGCGTGTTCACCCGCATCGACCAGTCGATCGCCATGGCGGCACTGTTTACCGCCTACCACCTCAAGGTGAAGGCCATCGCCTCCCTGACGCAGTCCGGCTCCACCGCCCTGTGGATGTCGCGCATCCACTGCGGCGTGCCCATCTTCGCCCTCACGCCGGAGATCCGCAGCCGCTACCGCATGAGCCTCTACCGCGACGTCTATCCGCTGCTCATGCGCTACATCGGCCATGACCGCGACGAACTGCTGCGCGAGGCCGAGCACATCCTCATCGAGGCCGGCGCCGTCGAGCCCGGCGACACCATCGTGCTCACCATCGGCGAGCCGATCGGCACCCCCGGCGGCACCAACACCATGAAGATCGTGCGCGTCGGCGAGAACACTGCGCCACCGCGCCACGAAAGCATTTAATACTCGTCAATCAAGGAGCCCATACCATGCCACTCGTATCCATGCGACAACTGCTCGACCACGCCGCCGAAAACGGCTACGGCCTGCCCGCCTTCAACGTGAACAACCTGGAACAGGTGCGCGCCATCATGGAAGCCGCCGACGAGACCGGCAGCCCGGTCATCATGCAAGGCTCGGCCGGCGCGCGCAAATATGCCGGCGAAGCCTTCCTGCGCCACCTCATCGAGGCCGCCATCGAGGCCTATCCGCACATTCCGGTGGTGATGCACCAGGACCACGGCGCCAGCCCGGCGGTATGCGTGGCGGCAATCCGCTCCGGCTTCTCCAGCGTGATGATGGACGGCTCGCTCATGGACGACGCCAAGACGCCCTCCTCCTACGAATACAACGTCGAGGTGTCGCGCCGCGTCGTCGACATCGCCCACTCCATCGGCGTCACCGTGGAGGCCGAACTGGGCGTGCTCGGCTCGCTCGAGACCATGCAGGGCGACAAGGAGGACGGTCACGGCGCCGAGGGCAAGATGACGCGCGAGCAGTTGCTCACCGATCCCGACCAGGCCGCCGATTTCGTGCAGAAGACGCAGTGCGATGCGCTGGCCATCGCCATCGGCACCTCGCACGGCGCCTACAAATTCACGCGCAAGCCGACCGGCGACATCCTCGCCATCGGCCGCATCAAGGAAATCCACGCCCGCATCCCCAACACCCACCTCGTGATGCATGGCTCCTCCAGCGTGCCGCAGGAGTGGCTGGAAATCATCCGCAAGTACGGCGGCCAGATGAAGGAGACCTACGGCGTGCCGGTCGAGGAAATCGTCACCGGCATCAAGCACGGCGTGCGCAAGGTGAACATCGACACCGACATCCGGCTGGCCATGACCGGCGCCATGCGCCGCCACATGGCGGAGAAGCCGGCCGAGTTCGATCCGCGCAAGTTCCTCGCCGACGCGCAAAAGGCCGCCAAGGAGATCTGCAAGCTGCGTTACGAGGCCTTCGGCTGCGCCGGCCAGGCCGCCAAGATCAAGCCGCTGCCGCTGGAGAAAATGGCCGAGCGCTACAAGAAGGGCGAACTGAACCAGATCGTCAAGTAGGCAAAACGGCGAAAGATTGCGGAGCCGCCCTCGCGCGGCTCCCTTCGTTTGGAGACAGACATGGACATCCGCTCGCATACATTCGACCGCATCCGCAAATTCTTCGACGGCGGTCTGGACATTGTCGAATACCTCGGCCTGCTGATCATCGCCCTGGCCACGACGGTCGCCATCTACCAGGAGGCCATGGTCATGGTCGAGGCGCGCAAGGTCGGCCTCGCCGACCTGCTGCTGATGTTCCTTTACCTGGAAGTCCTCGCCATGATCGGCCAGTATTTCAAGTCCGGCCAGCTTCCTGTGCGCTTTCCCCTTTACATCGCCATGGTGGCGCTCGCACGCTACGTGATTCTGGAGCAGAAGGACATGAGCGAATGGCGCATGCTGGCGGTCTCCGGTTCGATCCTGCTGCTGACCATTGCCGTCCTGATCATCCGCTACGGCCACGTCAAGTTTCCCTATCGCGAAGACCGGGAAGGCAGGAGCGAAAAACCCTACGTCAGGGAATAGCCATGCTTGGGGCACTGATCTTCGACGTCGACGGCACGCTGGCCGACACCGAGCGCGACGGCCACCGCCCGGCCTTCAATGCCGCCTTTCGCGAGGCCGGCCTCGACTGGGAATGGGACGAGTCGCTCTACGGCGAGCTGCTTGAGGTGACCGGCGGCAAGGAGCGCATCGCCCATTTTGTCGCTCGCCACAGACCCGAATTCGCCATGCTGCCGGACTACGCCGAGCGCGTCGCGGCCCTGCACAAGGCAAAGACGCGTCACTACACGCGGCTGGCCGCCAGCGGCGCCATTCCCCTGCGGCCCGGCGTGGCCCACCTGCTCGCCGAGGCGCGGGCGGCCGGGCTGCGCCTGGCAGTTGCCACCACCACCACGCCGGAGAACGTATCGGCCCTCCTGGTGCCCGCCCTGGGGCCGGACGCCATGACCTGGTTCGAGATAATTGGCGCCGGCGATGTGGTGCCGTCGAAGAAGCCGGCACCGGACATCTACCTCTGGGTGCTTGAGCGCCTCGGCCTGCCCGCCTCCGCCTGCCTCGCCTTCGAGGATTCGGAGAACGGCCTGAAGTCATCACTGGGCGCGGGACTCGCCACCGTCGTCACACCCTGCGACTACACGCGGGGACAGGATTTCGCCGGTGCCACGGCCGTACTCGAAAACCTGGATGGCCTTGCCTTGCCCCGTATGCAGAAATGGGTATCCGGCGCGCCGACCGCCGTATAATTGCGCCTTCAAGTTTCAGCCGCTGCGTTTTCCACTACCGGATCCCCATGAGCCAGACCGTCTACGAATCCCGCATTTCCAGCCTCCCCCTCATCGCCCGCGGCAAGGTGCGCGACATTTACGCCATCGGCGAACAGCAGATGCTGATCGTCACCAGCGACCGGCTGTCCGCGTTCGACGTCATCCTGCCCGACCCGATCCCGGACAAGGGCCGCGTGCTGACGGCGGTGTCGAGCTTCTGGTTCGAGCGCCTCGCCCACATCGTACCCAACCACCTGACAGGCATCGATCCGGAATCCGTGGTGAAGGGCGAGGACGAACGCGCCCAGGTGCGCGGCCGCTCGGTGGTGGTGAAACGCCTGAAGCCCCTTCCGGTCGAGGCGGTGGTGCGCGGCTATATCATCGGCAGCGGCTGGAAGGATTACCAGAAGACCGGCGCTGTCTGCGGCATTCCGCTGCCGGCCGGCCTGAAGATGGCGCAGAAGCTGCCGCAGCCGCTGTTTACGCCCTCAACCAAGGCCGAGCAGGGCGCCCACGACGAAAACATCGATTTCGCCACCGTCGAGAAGCTGCTCGGCAAGGCGCTCGCCGAGCAGGTGCGCGACGTCACCCTGCGCTTCTACGGCGAGGCCTCCGACTACGCCCTGACACGCGGCATCATCATTGCCGACACCAAGTTCGAGTTCGGCCTCGACGGCGCGGGCCGCCTGCACCTCATCGACGAGGCGCTCACCCCGGACTCCTCGCGCTTCTGGCCGGCCGATGAATACTGCGAAGGCATCAGCCCGCCCAGCTTCGACAAGCAGATCGTGCGCGACTACCTGGAAACCCTGGACTGGAATAAGCAGGCGCCCGGGCCGAAACTTCCGCTCGAAATCATTGCCAAAACCAGTTCCAAGTACCGCGAAGCTTACGAAAGGCTGACCGGCAAGTCGCTTGATTGATCAATCCGCCATCCCGCATACAAAGGGCGCGGACCGCGCCCTTTTTTACTTGACGCCATGACAGCCAATAATCCCCTGCTCGATTTCTCCGACCTGCCGCGCTTCGATGCCATTCGGCCGGAACACGTCACGCCCGCCATCACGGAATTGCTCGCCGAAAACCGCGCCTTGCTGGCGCGACTGGAGGCGGCCCCGGCCACTTGGGGGGACTTCGCCGCGCCTTTCTTCGACGGCAACGAGCGGCTGACCCGCGCCTGGGGCATCGTCGGCCACCTGCATGCGGTGATGGATGTGCCCGCCTGGCGCGAAGCCTACAACGCCATGCTGCCCGAGGTAACGCGTTTTTTCGCGGAGCTGGGCCAGAACCAGCATCTCTTCGCGCAGTTCAAGGCGCTCAAGGCCGGACCTGAATTTGCCGGCCTGTCCGTTGCGCAGCGCAGGATCATCGACAACGAGATCCGCGACTTCCGCCTCTCCGGCGCCGAACTGCCTGAAGCCGCCAAGCCGCGCTTCCAGGCCATCCAGGAAGACCTGGCCGGCCTGCAGGCGAAGTTCTCGGAGAATCTGCTCGACGCCACCAATGCCTTCGCCGAGATCGTCACCGATGAGGCGGAACTGGCCGGCATTCCGGACGACGCCGTCGAGACAGCACGCGCCGCCGCGGAGAAGGCAGGCGTAGCCGGCTGGAAATTCACCCTGCACATGCCCTCCTACCTGCCGGTGATGCAATATGCGGAAAGCCGCCGGCTGCGCGAAAAACTCTATCGCGGCTACGCCACCCGTGCCGCCGAGTTCCACGACATGGGCGGCAAGCCGGAGTGGGACAACATGCCGCTCATCCGCCGCATCCTCGAACTGCGCGCGGAAGAAGCCGGGCATCTCGGCTACGGCAACTTCGCCGAAGTCTCGCTGGTGCCGAAGATGGCGGAATCGCCCGCAGACGTCCTGGCCTTCCTGCGCGAACTTGCCGTCAAGTCGAAACCCTTCGCCGAGCGGGATGTGGCGGAATTGCGCGAATTCGCCGCCGTCTCCCAGGGGCTGACTTTGCTCGAACCCTGGGACATCGGCTGGGTGTCGGAGAAACTGAAGCAGGACCGCTACAGTTTCTCGGACGAAGAGGTGCGTCAGTATTTTCCCGAGCACAAGGTGCTGGCTGGCCTGTTCCATGTCGTCGAGACGCTGTTCGGCGTGCGTATCCGGCCCGACTCGGCGCCGGCCTGGCACGAGGACGTGCGCTTCTTCCGCATCGACAACGCCGACGGCAGCCTCCTCGGCCAGTTCTACCTCGACCTATACGCCCGGGAAACAAAACGTGGCGGTGCGTGGATGGACGACGCGGTCACGCGCCGGCTCACCCCGGTCGGCATTCAGACGCCGGTGGCTTACCTCACTTGCAACTTTTCGCGACCGGTCGGCGGCAAACCTGCCTTGTTCACCCATGACGAGGTGATCACCCTGTTCCACGAGACAGGCCACGGCCTGCATCATCTGCTCACCCGCGTAGATGAGCTCGGCGTATCCGGCATCCATGGCGTCGAATGGGATGCCGTCGAGTTGCCCAGCCAGTTCATGGAAAATTTCTGCTGGGAATGGGAGGTGCTATCCAACATGACTTCCCATGTGGTCAGCGGCGCGCCCCTGCCGCGCGCGCTCTACGATCGCATGGTGGCGGCGAAGAACTTCCAGTGCGGCATGCAGACGGTGCGCCAGCTCGAGTTCAGCTTGTTCGACCTGCTGCTGCACAGCGACTTCGAGCCGGCCGGGCAGAAGGGCGTCATCGACCTGATCGAAGAGATCCGGCGCGAGGTCGCGGTCATCTTTCCGCCGCCCTGGCATCGCTTCCCCAACAGCTTCTCACACATCTTCTCGGGCGGCTATGCCGCCGGCTACTACAGCTACAAGTGGGCCGAGGTGCTCTCGGCCGATGCCTTCGCCGCCTTCGAGGAAGAGCGGCGCGACGACAGCGTGCTGAACCCGGCCACGGGCAGCCGCTTCCGCGACGAGATCCTCGCCGTCGGGGGCAGCCGCCCTGCGCTCGAGTCCTTCAAGGCTTTCCGCGGCCGCGCGCCCAGCGTCGATGCCCTGCTGCGCCACAATGGTATGATTCTCGCGTAACCGATCTTCGGAGGCATGCCATGAGGATTGTCGCAATCAGCCTGCTCTCGCTCGCCGTGTTTGCAACGGGCGCCGATGCACAGACCTTGTATCGCTGGGTGGACAAGAACGGCAAGGTGACCTACTCCGACCAGCCGCCACCGAAAGAGATCAAGCAGGTCGAGCAGCCGCGCCTCAGGTCGTCCACCATCGAGACGAGCGGAGCGGGCTATGAAACCCAGAAGGCTGCGCAGAACTTTCCCGTCACGCTCTACACCACGCCCGATTGCGTTTCCGAGTGCGCCAATGCGCGCGACCTCCTCACCCGCCGCGGCATCCCCTTCAGCGAAAACCGGGTCGTGACCACGCAGGACGGCGACAGCTTCAAGAAGACGCTTGGCACCGACAAGCTGCTCTTTCCCGCCATGACCATGGGTTCGCAAAAGCAGATCGGCTTCGAAGCCGACATCTGGCACGGCCTGCTCGATTCCGCCGGTTATCCGCGCACCGCGATTTCTCAAGCCGCTCCGCCAACATCCAGCGCCCCCGCCCCCGTGGCGAAATGATCCTCGCCACCTGGAACGTCAATTCCCTCAAGATCCGCCTGCCGCAGGTGCTGGAATGGCTAGACGCCCAGCATCCTGACGTCGTCTGCCTGCAGGAAACCAAGCTCGAGGACAGGAACTTCCCGAGAACGGAGCTTGAGGCCGCGGGCTACCAGGCTGCTTTCGCCGGACAGAAGACGTACAACGGCGTCGCCATCCTGTCGCGCCTGCCGCTCAGCGACGTATCCGTCGGCATCCCCGGCTTTGACGACGCGCAGCAGCGGCTCATCGCCGCGACCGCCGACAATGTTCGCGTCGTGTGCGCCTATTTTCCCAACGGGCAAAGCGTCGGCTCGGACAAGTACGCCTACAAGCTGAGATGGATCGGGGCGCTGACGACCTGGCTGCGAAACGAAGTGGCGCGGCATCCGCGGCTGGCGTTGCTGGGCGATTACAACATCGCCCCGGAGGCGCGCGACGTGCATGACCCGGCGGCATGGGAGGGCCAGGTGCTGTTCTCCGAGCCGGAACGCAGCGCCTTTCGCAACCTGATCGAACTGGGCCTGCAGGATGCCTTCCGGCTCTTCGAGCAGCCGGAAAAAACATACTCCTGGTGGGATTACCGCATGATGGCCTTCCGGCGCAACCGCGGCTTGCGCATCGACCACATCCTGCTCTCGGAGGCACTCGCGCGGGATTGCATCGGGTGCTCGGTGGACAAGGAGGCGCGCAAGGCCGAGCGGCCCTCCGATCACGCCCCTGTCCTGGCGACGCTGGCATGAGCATGCCCCTGCCGGATATCGAGGCGCAGTATCCGGTCCTGGCGGAGCTGCCGCAGAAGCTGCGCCAGGAAATCGCCGCAGCCGCCCAGGCCGTTACCGTGCCTTCCGGCACCACACTCTTCGACGAGCAACAGCCCTGCCAGGGCTTCCCCTTCGTCCTCGCCGGCGCCATCCGCGTATCCAAGGTCTCCGCCTCGGGCCGCGAGCTGCCGCTCTATCGCGTCACGCCAGGCGAGACCTGCATCATCACGTCCAGCTGCCTGCTCGGGGATACGCCCTACAATGCCCGCGGCACGACCGAGGGTGAAACGGTTCTGGTGCTGCTGCCGCAGGGTGTATTCATCGAATTGCTTGAGCAGGCCGCGTTTCGCAACTTCATCTTCAATCTTTTCGCGGAGCGCATGGCCGACCTGATGCGGCTGGTCGAGGAAGTCGCCTTTCGCAAGCTGGACCAGAGACTCGCCGCACTGCTGCTCGGCAAGGGCCGCATCGTGCATGCGACCCACCAGCAACTCGCCGATGAACTGGGCAGCGTGCGCGAAATGATCAGCCGCCTGCTGAAAGGATTTGCCGAACAAGGCCTGGTCGCCCTGGGCCGCGAACAGATCGAGATCCGCGACGCGGCCGGCCTGCGGCGCCTCGCCGAAGCTGTGTAACCTTGGTTACAGACAGGGGCCCGTTTTGGGGGTCTAATCGACCCATTCCCAACCCGCAACAGGAGGTCTCATGAAAACCAATATGGGCGGCATCGACCGCACGCTTCGCATCGTAGTGGGCCTCGGCCTCGTCGCCTGGGCGCTGCTGGGCGGCCCGGTTTGGGCCTGGATCGGCGTCGTGCCCGTCGCCACCGGCGCGTCCGGCTGGTGCCCGGCTTACCTGCCCTTCGGCATCAGCACCTGCTCGACGAAGAAACGGGCCTGAGAAAACGATCTTTGCCCCAACCCCTTTCACACGAAAGGGGTGAAGGTGGTTCGGCCGCTGTGCGGCTTCCGGTTTGCTGGTTTCAGCTCTCCCTGGGGCGGTCCGACGGAGGGCTGAGGCGGTTGGCGATGCGCACGTAGTCGCCGACCGTCAGTTCCTCCGCGCGGCGCTTCGGGTCGATTTCCAGTTCGGCCCACTCCTCCTCGCCCAGCCGTTCGCGCAGCGTATTGCGCAGCATTTTTCGTCGCTGGGAAAAGGCCTCCTTCACCACTTCCGCGAACAACGCCTCGTCGACGACGACAAGCGCCTCACGCGGTCGTGGCGTCATGCGCACCACGGCCGACTCGACCTTGGGCGCCGGATTGAATGCGCCCGGCGGCACCAGGAACAACCGTTCCATCGCGAAGCGGTACTGCAACATTACGGATAGCCGGCCGTATTCCGATCCGCCCGGCGGCGCCACCATGCGTTCGACCACTTCCCGTTGCAGCATGAAGTGCATGTCCCGCACGTGGTCTGCGCAGGCGGCAAGATGGAACAGCAGCGGCGTGGAAATGTTGTAGGGCAGGTTGCCGACCACGCGCAGATCGTGCGCGAGGCTGGCGAAGTCGAACGCCAGGGCATCGCCCTCGTGAATCGTCAGCCGCTCTCGCGGAAACCGTTCGCGCAGCCGCGCAATCAGGTCGCGGTCGATCTCGACGACATGCAAATGATCCAGCCGCGCCAGCAATGGCTCGGTCAGGGCACCCAGGCCCGGGCCGATCTCGACGAGGGTGTCATCCGCCAGCGGATGGATCGCGTCGACAATCTTCGCGACAACGCCGGGGGAAACCAGGAAATTCTGTCCGAATCTTTTTCGCGCGACGTGGGGCTTCATCCGCGCTGCGCCAGTTCCATGGCCAGAGCCACTGCGGCAAACAGGCTGCGCGGACTGGCCTTGCCGGTGCCGGCCAGGTCGAGTGCGGTGCCGTGGTCCACCGAGGTGCGCACGATGGGCAGTCCCAGCGTGATGTTGATGCCGTCTTCGAAGGCCGCGTATTTGAGAACGGCCAGTCCCTGATCGTGGTACATGGCGAGCTGGGCGTCCGAACCGGCCAGCACGCCCGGGGTGAAAAGCGTATCCGCCGGCAGCGGGCCCACCAGTATCATGCCCTCGCCGCGCATTTTCTCAATTACCGGCGAGATGACGTCGATCTCTTCCCGCCCCATGTGGCCGCCTTCGCCCGCGTGCGGATTCAGTCCGGCAACCAGGATGCGGGGGCTGGCGATGCCGAACTTGTTCGCCAGGTCGGCATGCAGGATGCGAAGCGTGGCTTCGAGTCCGGGCCGCGTGATGGCGCCCGGTACGTCCTTCAGCGGCAGATGCGTCGTTGCCAGGGCAACGCGCAGGCCAGCGCCGGCCAGCATCATGACGACCCGCGGCGTGCCGGTCTTCTCGGCCAGGTATTCGGTGTGCCCGGTAAACGCGATGCCCGACTCGTTGATCACGCCCTTGTGCACCGGCGCCGTCACCATGGCGGAAAACTCGCCCCTCTGGCACCCGGAGAGCGCGCGATCGAGCAGGGCCAGGACATACGGCGCGTTGGCCGCATCAAGACAGCCCGGTCGGGAAGGCGCGTTTAAAGGGACATGCAGGATTTCCAGCGCGCCCTGCAGATGGGGTCGGCTGGGCTGGTACTCGACGAGATTCACCAGGCTGCCGGCCTGCTGTGCGCGTGCCTCGATCAGCGCGCGATCCCCCAGGATCACGCGGCGCGCCTTGCAGGAATGGCTTGCGAGTCTGGCACAGAGTTCCGGCCCGATGCCGGCCGGCTCGCCGCTGGTGATGGCGATGACGGGAAGGCGCTCCATTCCGCTCATGCGTGCGCTACGCGCCCTTAGCGATTGTCTTCCAGCCGGTATTCGACGTAGGCCCGATCGCGCATCTGCCGCAGCCAGTCCTGATAGGCTTCATCCGCCTTGCGCTCACGCAAGGCCAAGCGTGCGCTTTGGCGAACCCGCTCCTTGGAGGTGTCCATGCGACGCTCGATCACCTGAATCAGATGCCAGCCGAAGGGGGATTTGACGGGCTCGCCGACTTCTCCCGGCTTGAGGCTATTCATGGCCCGCTCGAATTCGGGCACGGTATCGCCGGGACTCAGCCAGCCCAGGTCGCCTCCCTTTGCCGCGGAAAGATCGTTCGAGTGCAGGCGGGCAAGCTCGGCGAACTCGGCCCCGTGCGTAATGCGTTCCTTCAGCCCGACCAAACGCCGCTTCGCTTCAGATTCCGAGACCAGCTCGCTGGTCTTGATCAGGATGTGGCGCGCGTGCGTCTGCTCCACAGGTTGCGCCTTGATCGCGCCGCCGCGCCGGTCGATAAGCTTGAGGATGTGATACCCGGCCGGACTCCGCACGGCATCGGCCACCTCGCCCGGCTTCAGCTTCGGTACAACTTCGGCGAAAAGCGAGGGCAGTCGCTCAAGCGGTCGCCAGCCCATCATGCCGCCGGAAAGGCCGTCGGGCGCATCGGAGTAACTCGCCGCAAGCTGCGCGAAATCCGCGCCGCCCCTGAGCTGGGAGATGATGTCCTCGGCGCGCGCCTTGAGGCGCACCAGTTGCTCCGGCTTTGCCTGCTCCGGAACGCGCAGAAGAATGTGGCCCAGGTTGTATTCCTCGCTGCCTGCCGCCCCCGCGCTCTCCAGGAAGTTGTCGATCTCTCCCTCCGATACCACGATCTTGCTATCGACTTCGCGCTCCCTGATCCGGCTGACGATGATCTCGTTGCGAATGTCCTCGCGGAACTTGGCCCAGGGTATGCCGTCCTGTTCCAGCGATGCGCGAAACTGGGCCAGGTCCATGCGGTTGCCTTCGGCAATGCGCGCCAGGGTCTGGTCAAGCTGCGCATCGTCGATGCGCAGGCCTGTCTCTCTGGCAAACTGGATCTGCACGCGATCGACGATGAGTCGCTCGAGGATGTGCTTCTCGAGCACATCGCGAGGCGGCATTTGCGTGCCCTGCTGCCTGAGCTGCCGCTCGACGGCCGCTATCCGCGCTTTCAGCTCATTCAGGGTAATGACCTCGTCGTTGACCACCGCAATGATGCGGTCGGCCTCGATCACTTGTGCGGCGCGGCCCTGTGCCAGTGCCTGGCCGCCAGCCAGGCAAAGCAAAGCCGATGCGGAAAATAACACTCCGGCGCAAAACGAATTGCGGCTCACCCTCGCACCTTTCTCTAATCTTCAGTCGTAGCCGAACGCGGGATTGGAAGGCGACTGGTTGATCCGCCCATAGCCGGGAATTCTCCGCGCCAGCAGTTCGAGCGGATTGGAGCCGATCTTGGAGAAATCGTTCAACTCAAGCTGGGCAAACAGTGCCGTATTGGTGTCCCCCGAAGCACTGGCGTAACGCTGCAGGACGATGCGGCCCACCCAGCAACCAGCGTTGTATTCGAGGCCGCCGATGGCTTCGATGATCTTCTTCTCGAGAATCGAGTAATTGAACCGGCCCACGCCATACCAGCCGCGTCCCAGCGGCCATTGCCCCGAGAAGTCGACCTGGCGGATGCCGGGCGTGCCCCCAGTGATTCCGCTGTGGTCGCGCGTGTAACGATAGCTGGCGTTCAGCACCTTGGCGAAGTCAGGCTGCCAGCGTCCGCCGATGCTGAAGCGCTCGGTCTCCCCATCGCGCGGGTCATATTGCCAGGCAATGTCTGTATAGGTATTCGGCATCAGCCGGCCCGACAGTGCCGCGAGGAAGTCGGAGGTGCCGCCGGGCCGTGCCGGCTCTCCCGGCAGCGTGACGTGCTGCCGGGCCAGGTAGTAGCGCTGCCCGATCATGCCGCGAACGTACTCCTCTCCCGTCTGCGGATCGATCAGGCGGGAGGTCAGCGCTGCGGTGACCTGGTTGGCGTCGGCGATGCGATCGACGCCGGAATAGGTATTGTCGGAGAAGATCGTGGCGAAATTGAAATCCGCGAGACCAGAATCGAAGACGGGAATCTGGTTCTGCGTGCGTTGCGGCACCAGCAGGTAGTACAACCTTGGCTCCAGCGTTTGCGCCAGCGTTTTCCCGAACCAGGACAGGTCGCGCTCGAACGCCAGGCCGGCGTCCACACTGAAGATCGGCAAATTGCGAACGATGGTGTCGGGACCGGTGCTGGTCTTGCGATTGAGGTCATAGCGCGTTGAATGCAGGCCGAGCTTCGGCGTGATGTACCAGGCGGGCGACAGCAGCGGCAACGACAGTTGCGGATAGAAGGTCACGCGGCGGCCGGTATCCAGGGTGGGGTGATCGAAGTTCACATATTCGCCATTGAAGGCGAAGGCCGTGCCGGCGAGAAACTCCGGGCGGCTGGCCGTCAGCGTGAACTGCGGCACGCGCTGATACGGCTTGGAGACGGGCGGCAGGTCGGGATCCTGCAGCGTCTGGTAGGTCTGCACGTTGGCCGACGCCGTCCACCAGCCGCCGCCGTAGGTGAGGGTCCCCTGGCGCAGCATGTTGCCTTGCGAGGCCTGCGTGATGCGGGTGCTGAGGTCCCTGAAATAGGTGCCATCCGAAACGCCGCTGACATTGAGCAGGCCGCTGAAGCCGTTGCCCAAGTTGTTGTGGATATGCAGTATCGAATACCCGTAGCGCTTACTGTCCGTCAACCGGTCGTTCGGCAGCCATTCGACCTGCGCCCGCCCTTGGTAATCCTGATTCAGATAGCGGTACTCCGTATTGATCTGCAGGCCGCGCTTCGACATCAGGCGCGGCGAGATCGTCGCATCCATGTTGGGCGCAATGTCCCAATAGAAAGGCTGGGTAAACTCGATGCCCGACTTGGAGCTGGTGCCGAAGGTCGGCGTCAGCAGGCCGGACTTGCGCTTGTTGTTGAGCGAGAAACTGAGCCAGGGCGTATAGAACAGCGGGACATCCTTGAACACCACCGTGGCATCGCGGGCCTCGCCAATCTCGCGGTCGTAATCGAGATTGAGCTCCGCCACTTTCGCGTACCAGTCCGGATCTTCTGCCGAGCAGGTGCTGTAGGTGGCGTTCGTCAAGCGCATCCGGTTCTCGCCCTGGAATTCGATCAGATCCGCATGGCCCGAGGCAGTCGTCAATTTTTGATCCCCCTCCACCACTTCGCCGGCAATGGTCGCGATGCGGGACTTCTGCTTTTTCTCCTGGGGCAGGAATGACGGCAACTTCCTCACCGGCTGTGCTGCGCCCTGCGTGGGAGAATAGGTCGGCTTCTGTTCCTTCGCCGAGCGGGTCACCGAGTAGTTCGGCTGCTCGAAAAAACCGGTGTTGTCCGTCAGGTTCAAGCGCAGCTTCGGCCCGGCCATGAACTCGGACTCCTTGGTATAACGCACATTGCCTTCCGCCTCCATCTCGTCCTCGACCTTCCAGTAGGTCAGACGATCCGCTGTCAGGGTAGTGTTGGTCTTGCGCAGCTCGGCTTCGCCCTGCGCAACCACTTCGTTGTCGTTGCGGCCATCTATGCGCGATGCGGCGATGAAGGTGGGATAGGCAGCTTTCTTGTCGACCTGGTGGGGAAGGAGCTGGCCGGAAGGCTTGAGCGCCGGGACCAGGCCTGCATCCGCGTGGGCGGAATACAGCGGCGGCAGCACCGGCTGCGCCTCCACTTGCGGAGGCCGTTCGATCTGGGCCTGCCTCGCCGGCGAGGGGGGCGCGGCGGGGACAATCGGCCCGGCGCCTTCACTCGGAGTTGCAACTGCAGCGGGAGGAATCGGCGGCTTTGGTGAAGCGGCAGCCTCGGTCACTACAGGCGCCTGACGGACCGTGGGCTTGGTTTCCTGCGCCACGGGAGCGGGCGGCTCGACTTTCCTTTCCGGCTGCTCCGGAACGGCAACGGCCGGCTTCTCGGCCATGCGCTCCGGCTTGGGCTCCGGCTCGGATTCTGGCTTTGGCGCGACCACACCTGCGCCGAGCAGCGCCGGGTCGACACGCAGCGGCGGCAAATTCTCGGCAGCCTGCAAGGTGCCGGACAAGCCGAGAGCGAAAGCAAGAGCAAGCCGCGCCGAAGCGTGCATTTCTGCGTATCTTTTCTTATTTGCCGCAGTACGACCGAAAAGGACGCCGCGGCTCCAATGATAGAATCGCGTAGTTTATCACCAAGCGTCCCTTCTGAAACCCGCGAAAAAGGCCATGCAGCGCCTCGAACTGGTCCATCAATGGCTGGCCGGGCTGTTCCCCGGGAGAACGCCCGCCATTTCGCCCGCCTCCGCCGATGCCAGCTTCCGTCGCTATTTCCGCGCCACCTTCGACGATGGACTCACGCGCATCGTCATGGACGCGCCCCCCCAACTCGAGGACTGCCGGCCCTTCGTGCAGGTCGCAGGGCTGCTCCATGGCGCCGGCGTGCATGCGCCGCAAGTCCTGGCGCAGGATCTGGAGCGCGGCCTGCTCCTGCTCACCGACCTGGGCGACACCACGTACCTGGATGCGCTCGACGAGTTGAACGCCGACAGCCTGTTTTGCGATGCGCTCGATGCGCTCGTCAAATGGCAACTCGCCAGCCGGCCGGACACGCTGCCGCCCTATGACGAAGCGCTGCTGCGGCGCGAGCTAAACCTGTTTCCCGACTGGTACGTCTCCCGCCACCTCGGCACGCCACTGACGCCCTCACAGCAGGAAACGCTGGAGCGCATGCATGTCCTGCTGCTGCACAACATCCTCGCCCAGCCGAAGGTATTCGTGCACCGCGACTACATGCCGCGCAACCTGATGGTGTGCGAGGACAATCCGGGCGTGCTGGATTTCCAGGACGCAGTGCTCGGCCCGATCACCTACGACGTGGCCTCGCTCTTCCGCGACGCCTTCCTCAGCTGGGAGGAGGAGCGCGTACTCGACTGGGCGGTGCGCTACTGGGAGAAGGCGCGGCGCGCCGGCCTGCCGGTCGACACCGACTTCGGCGCCTTCTACCGCGACATGGAGTGGATGGGCCTGCAGCGGCACCTGAAGGTGCTGGGCATCTTCGCACGCATCAACTATCGCGACGGCAAGCCGAAATACCTGGCCGACACGCCGCGCTTCGTGGGTTATGTGCGCCACGTCGCCACGCGTTACGCGCAACTCAAGCCGCTCGCGCACCTCTTCGACGAACTCGAGAAGCACGCGCCGCAAGTGGGCTATTCCTTCTGATGCACGCCATGATCCTCGCCGCCGGCCGCGGCGAACGCATGCGGCCGCTCTCCGACGAGACGCCGAAGCCGCTGCTGGGCGACGCGCCGTTCGCGGTCATCAACGGCGACATCGCCAGCGATTTCGATTATGCGCGGCTGCCCCGCGCGGCCGGCGCCCTGCGCGAAGCGGGGGCGCTGGCCCACTTGGTCCTGGTGCCCAATCCACCGCACCATCCGCAGGGCGACTTCGCCTTGCGCGATGGCAAGGTGATCGAACTGGATGCGCAGATGCTCACCTTCTCCGGCATCGGCCTCTACGATCCGCAGCTCTTCGCCGGCATCGTTCGCGGCGCCAAGGCGAAGCTCGCCCCGCTGCTGCGCGCCGCGATAAGCGAAGGCAGGGTGAGCGGCGAACTGCATGCAGGCCGCTGGATGGACGTGGGCACGCCCGAGCGCCTGGCCGAACTCGACAAGATCCTCTCGGCGCTATAATCGTTTCAACCTCAACGACCGGTTATCCCAGTGGACATCCAGGCCTTCGCCGAGCGCCGCGCGCGCTTGCTCCGCAACATGGGCCGCGGCATCGCCGTGATCCCCACCGCGCCGGAGCGCGTGCGCAACCGCGACTCGCACTACCCGTATCGCCACGACAGCTACTTCTACTATCTCTCCGGCTTTCCCGAGCCGGAGGCCGCCGTCGTCCTCGTCGCGGGCGACGCACCGCAGGCGCTGCTCTTCTGCCGCGAGAAGGATCCCGACAAGGAAGTCTGGGACGGTTTCCGCCACGGCCCCGAGGCGGCGCGCGAGACCTTCGGCTTTGATGCCGCCTGGCCGATCGGCTGCCTCGACGAGAAGCTCGCCGAACTGCTCGCCGGCCAGCCCGTGCTGCACTACTCGATGGGCCATGACGCCGACTGGGACGACCGTCTCGTTGCCGCGCTCAACCGCGTGCGCGCCAACGTGCGCAACGGAGCGCACGCGCCCGCCGAGATCCGCGACGTGCGCGTCGAACTCGACGAGATGCGCCTGATCAAGGACGCGCGCGAAATCGACGACATGCGCCGCGCCGCCGACATCTCCGCGGCCGCCCACCGCCGCGCCATGCTGACCACCGCGCCCGGCCGCTTCGAGTACGAAATCGAGGCGGAACTGATGCACGAGTTCCGCCGCTGCGGCGCGCAGGCGCCTGCCTACTCGCCCATCGTCGCCGGCGGCGCCAATGCCTGCATCCTGCATTACGTCGGCAATAGTCAGCCGCTGCGGGACGGCGACCTGCTGCTCATCGACGCCGGCTGCGAGATCGACTCCTACGCCGCCGACATCACGCGCACCTTTCCGGTGAATGGAAAATTCTCGCCTGCGCAACGCGACGTCTACGAAATCGTGCTCGCCGCCCAGCGCGCGGCGATCGCGCAGATCGCCCCCGGCAAGGCGTGGGACGCACCGCACGAAGCGGCCGTGCGCGTGCTGGCGCAAGGCATGCTCGACCTGAAGCTGCTCGCAGGCAGTCTCGATGGCGTCGTCGAATCCGGCGCCTATCGTCGCTTCTACATGCACCGCACCGGCCACTGGCTCGGCATGGATGTGCACGATGCCGGAGAGTACAAGGTCGACGGCGCGTGGCGTCCCCTGCAACCCGGCATGACGCTCACCGTCGAGCCCGGCTGCTACATCCGCGCCGCCGATGACGTGCCGCCGGCGCTGCGAAACATCGGTGTGCGCATCGAGGACAACGCGCTTGTCACCACCGCAGGCTGCGACATCCTCACCGCAGCCGTGCCCAATACCATCAGCGAGATCGAAGCGCTGATGTGCGAATCCGGCGATGCATGAACACGCTGCGCAATCGGTGAACAAGGCGAGTCTGAATAGCCGCCCCCATCCCCGGGAGGTGGACAGGGGGGGCTCGCAACGTGTCGTCAAAGCCGGCGACGGCGACCTGCAGGTTGCCATCGTCGGGGGCGGCCCGGCCGGACTGGCGCTGGCGCTGCTTCTGCGCCAGGCCGGCATCGATTGCGAGGTGTTTGATGCGCGAGCAGCCGGCGCCGTGAGTCTCGACCGCCGCGTGCTCGCCCTCTCCCACGGCTCGCGCCAGATCCTCGAGCGCCTTGGCGCATGGCAGGCAATTGCCGCCACACCCATCGGCGCCATTCACATCTCCCAGCAAGGCAGCCTCGGCCGCACCCTCCTGCGCGCAGAGGAATGCGGCGTGCCGGCGCTCGGCTATGTCGTCGAAGCCGGCGCGCTGGGGATTGCGCTGGCGCAAGCCGCCTCGGCTGCAGGCGTGCCGGTCCGTCATGGGGTGCTTGCGACCAGTGCGCAGTGCGGTGCCGATCACGCCTTGCTGCGTTGCGCCACTTCACAGGGGAACGAAGAGATTCCGGCACGGCTGGTCGCCTGGGCCGAAGGCGCGATCAGCGGGGAAGATGGCATCGTCCGCCGCGATTACGGCCAACAGGCGATTGTCGCCACATTGCAGATGCGCGATCCCGGCGAAGGCATCGCCTACGAGCGGTTCGCGGCAAGCGGCCCGCTCGCGCTGCTGCCGCTTCGCGACCACAGCGCTTTGGTGTGGACCGTGCCCGACGCCGAGGCGGCCGGCCTGCTGGCACTCGATGAGCGCGATTTCCTTGCGCGCCTGGGCAGCGTGTTTTCGGGACGGTTCACATTCACCGCACTGGGCGAGCGCTCGGCCTTCCCGCTCGGCCTGAGCTACCGCAATCACCCCGTGGGAGATCGCACGGTCTGGCTGGGCAACGCGTCCCAGACCCTGCACCCGGTAGCCGGCCAGGGATTCAACCTTGCCCTGCGCGACGCCTCCCAACTGTCCCGCCTGCTGCGGGACTACCCGGCCGATTGCGGCAACGCCGAAGCGCTCGGCCGCTATGCTGCAGCGCGACGACTGGACCGGCAGGGCGCCATCGGATTCACGGACGGACTGATCCGCTTGTTCGGCGTGAGAGGCAGCATGGCGGGGCATGCGCGCGGCGCCGGACTGCTGGCACTCGATCTTCTACCCGCGGCGCGGCGCTTTATTGCGCAGCGCATGATATTTGGCGCGCGCAGATGGTGAGCTCTGTAACATAAATTTCCGCTTCACAGACTTCACCACAGTTGATGCCGGTGCATGGCGAATTGGGTTACAATTCGCGCCTTCCCTAAGACCCCCGAACCGCAGAGCACCCGATGCACTTCGCCGGTTATTCGCTACGCAACAACCTGTTCGTCGCGCCCATGGCCGGGGTCACCGATCGCCCTTTCCGCCAGCTGTGCAAGCAGATGGGCGCCGGACTCGCAGTCTCGGAGATGGTCACCTCCAATTCGCTGCTCTACGGCAGCGCCAAGACGAAGCGGCGCGCCAACCACGACGGCGAAGTGCAGCCGGTCTCCGTGCAGATCGCCGGCGCCGATCCCGCCATGATGGCGCAGGCCGCACGCTACAACGTCGACCAGGGCGCGCAGATCATCGACATCAACATGGGCTGCCCGGCGAAGAAGGTGTGCAACGTCATGGCCGGCTCCGCGCTGCTGCAGAACGAGCCACTGGTCGAGCGGATTCTCGACGCAGTGGTGCAAGCCGCCGATGTGCCCGTCACGCTGAAGATCCGCACCGGATGGGACAAGTCGCACAGGAACGCGCTGGCCATCCTGAAGATCGCCGAGCGCGCCGGCATCCGCGCGCTGGCCATCCACGGCCGTACGCGCGCCTGCGGCTACACGGGCCACGCGGAATACGACACCATCGCCGCCGTCAAGGCGCAGGCGCGCATTCCCATCATCGCCAACGGCGACATCACTTCGCCGGAGAAGGCCAAGCAGGTATTCGACGCCACAGGCGTGGATGCCGTCATGATCGGTCGCGCCGCCCAGGGCCGGCCGTGGATTTTCCGCGAGATCGAGCACTTCCTGCACTATTTCTGCGGCGATGCGGCCAATCCGAACGCGCTGCTGGAGACCGAGCCGTTGCGAGTGGCGCTCTACAAGGCGGTAGCGATCTTCGCCCGCGCTTACGCAGCGATCGCGGCGGAGCTGGTTGCGGCGGGCTACTCCGAGGCCGAGGCGGCTGCGGTGCGCAACGAGGTTGCGTACTACACCGAGATTCGGGCGGCGATCAAGAAGCACTCCGGCGAGGAGCTGGACATCAAGCCCTACGAATCGGACATGCGCCACCTCATCAATACCTACGTGCAAGCCGATCCGGCGGCTGAGCTGGGCGACCTGGCCGACATGTCGCTGACCGATCTGATCATCAAGACCGGCATCCATGACGCCATCGCCCAGAAGCTCAACGCCAAGGGAAAGCTCTCGAAGAACGCCGTTGCCGAAGGCATCATCAACAACGTCCGCAAGACCATCATCCGCGACCAGCTCACCGACCCGAAGTTCTATACGCACATGTCCACACTGCTCGATGACCTGATTGCACAAAGCCGTGAGGACACCGAGGCCTACGAGGAATTTCTGCGCAAGGCCGAGGCATTGGCTAAGCAACTGGCTGGCAAGCAATCCATTGCCGGCGTGCCGGCGGTGTTGCACGGCAAACACGAAGCGGTGGTGCTGTACCAGAACCTGCCCGATATCCTGGGTCGAACGATGCCCGCGACGGCCACGCGCGAGGCGAGGGAAACGTACAACGACGAGCGGGCTACGCTGGCCCTAAGCATCGACCGGGCGATGCGCGAGCAGGCGCCAGCGGGCTGGAAGGGCGACCCGGCGCGCGAGGCGCAGGTGCTCAATGCCTTGTTTCCGCTGCTTGAGCGCAACCGCGAATTGACGCAGGCGGTGTTCGATCTCATCAAGCACCAGCCGGGCTACCTGTGACTGAGATCATTCGCCTTGGCGATGTCGCGATTACGGTAACGCGCAAGGCGGTCAAACATGTGCACCTCTCGGTGCACCCTCCGACCGGTCAGATCACGCTGGTTGCGCCCACCGGCACGCGCCTGGAAGTGGCGCGAGCTTATGCCATCACCAAGCTCGCCTGGATTCGCGACCAGCAAAGCAAACTGCTGACGCAAGCACGCGAGACGCCGCGCCAGTTTGTCACGCGCGAAAGCCACTACCTCTGGGGGCGCCGCCACCTGCTGGCAGTGCGGTCACACGAAGGCAAGCCCTACGTGTCGCTCGATCACAAACGCATCACTCTGCACGTGCGCCCCGGCAGCGACGCCGCCAAACGCGCCGACGTGATGCACCAGTGGCACAAGAGTCTGTTACACGATTTGGTGCCGACGCTGATTCGCAAATGGGAGCCACGCTTGAAGGTGCGGGTCGCGGGCTATTTCCTGCAGCGGATGAAGACCAAGTGGGGCAGTTGCAACCATACGACCCGGCACATCCGCCTGAACACTGAACTGGTAAAGAAACCCAAGGATCTGCTGGAGTACGTCATCGTGCATGAAATGGCGCACCTCATCGAACCGACGCACAGCGACCGCTTCATCGCGATTCTTGAAGCTCAATACCCTACATGGCGCGATGCCCGCGCGGAGCTCAACGAGCTGCCGCTGGGGGCGGAGGTGTGGAAATCCTGATTCCGTGAGCCGCTGAGCCGATCCCAGCATCGTAGCTCGCTTTGAGGCTCGTTGGTCGTTCACCCATCGGGTGAAGCGGCTGTGGCGTTCGCCGACACCGCGTTCGCCTGCATTCCCGATCCATATCGATTCGATTATGCTCTCGCGCGATCCCATCGCGAGGCCTCACATCGTGCAACCCACCCGCTTCGATATTCGCCAGTCTCCCCGCGACCTCACAGCGATGTCTGGCCTTGCTCCGGAATGTCGTATCCCATAACCGTGTCCATGGGCTGACTTGCTCAGCTTGAGCAATCTACCTGTGCTGCGCGAACGGTATCAGGCTGACGAAGTTCAAGGTGGAGTGCAATCAGGACTGGTTGTACCAGAGCAGTGGTAACTTCCCCGTTTGCCCTCTGCCCGGGCGTGATGCAGACTTCACCCATGTCAAACACTCTCGTCATCGCTGTTTTGCTGTGCCTGCTGATTGCCGCCATTGCGCTGGCGCTGCATCGCCGTGCCCAGCGCCGCCACCATGCATTGGTGCATCTGGTGGATC